>CALVEA010000001.1 GCA_944326455.1 Candidatus Gastranaerophilales bacterium
TATTTACTTTTAAATTATTAATATTATTTTTAATAGAATATTCCGTTAAAATCATAAATTCTTAAAATCATTCTTTTATAATCATAATTAGCTTGTTTTTTTATTTTTCCACCTTGATGTATAAATTGAGCTCGAATTCCAATATGTTTGTCATCATTTTTGTATAAAGGTCCAATATCAAATTTAATTAAGTCTTTAGAAGTTCCTATTCCCTCAGCTTTTTTGAAATATTGGTTTGTTAGTTCTTTATCTATAAACTTTTTACCTCTAACACAAGTTCTTCTTGATATTTGTAATTTAGCGCCAAAGCTTAATGAATTACTCGTCTGAATATTATTAGTTTTCATTAAAGTACTCCTTAAATCATGATTTTTAATCTTTTCTGTATATATAAAATCTGTAAAAAATTAATTTGTTATACTATTAATAATAGTTTACATATAAATTTATATAAAATATAACATTAATTCAACTTTTTAAATTTATTTTTCCCAAAATTCCTGAACTGTCTGTCAAATATTCCTGAACTGGTTGTTCTTTTACATCTGTCATTTTATTTATTTCACCATTAGTAACACTTAAGAAAAAATATAATTAATCTTTTCATCTCAATATTTATGCTATCATTGAAGAATGAATACAAAATACTGGACAGCACTATCTTCTATTGAGCAATTGGATTCCGGATTTATCCAACGTCTCTACAATTATTTTGGAGATATTGAAGCTGCATATAATGCTCCTGCTTCAGAATTACGAGAAATAGAAGGTCTAAGCGTCCGAAAGTCGGAAATTTTTATTGAAAAGCGAAAAACTCTGGATTTAGAAAAAACTTTGGATTATGTCTACACCAAGGGTATTAAAATTCTGACCTTTGACGACGAGAAATACCCATATATGCTGAGGCAAATTTCGGATCCTCCTGCTTGTATCTATTATAAAGGTGATTTATTCAGCTGCAACCTCGAAAGAACAGTTGCTTTTGTCGGTTCAAGAAGAGCAAGTTATTTAGGAAAAGATGGAGTCAAAAGAATCATAACAGACTTTAAAAATACAGATATTTGTATTGTATCGGGACTCGCCGCCGGAATTGATTCCGTCTCCCATGAATCAGCACTTGCAAACAATATTAAAACGATTGGTGTAATAGCCAGCGGATTAAATTACACCTATCCGGCTTCTAATAAAGATTTATATGAAAAAATCGAAAATGACGGCGGGGCAGTTATTACAGAATATTATCCGACTTTTGAACCGCTGAAATTCAGATTTCCTCAAAGAAACAGAATAATATCAGGACTCTCATTCGGCACAGTTATTGCAGAAGCGGCATCAAGAAGCGGAGCCTTAATAACGGCAAATCTCACATTAGAACAGGGTAGAGAGCTTATGTGTATACCGGGACCTATTTCAAATTCTAATATGGAAGGTGTTTACAAGCTTTTAAAAGACGGAGCATCCATGGTCACTTCCGGTAATGACGTACTGAATATTCTCGGATGGGAAATTAAAAGTGTTGCGCAAATTCCTAATTCAAATTCAGTTACTGAACTTGACATGTATGAAAAAATAATTTTTGATATAATAAAAGTCGAGCCGAAAGGTTTTGATGAACTTATTGCCGTAACCGGGATGACATCTGATGAACTTCTAATATGTCTTACCGGGATGGAACTAAAAGGTTTGATTGAGCAGACAGCGGGAGACAGATATAAAAGAAAATGACAGCGCAAACAGCAGAAAAAAAGCCAATATCTAAAAAAGGACGTTCGCTTGTTATAGTAGAGTCTCCGGCAAAATCAAAAACAATAAAAAAGATTCTTGGAGACGGATATCAAATTGAAGCAAGCTTCGGGCACGTAAGGAATTTACCTGAAAACATTCTCGGCTTTGATGTGCATAACAATTTTAAACCGACTTATGTAGTTATACCCGAAAAAAAGAAAGTTGTTGCCAAGCTAAATGAACTTGCTAAACATTCAGATAAAATATATCTGGCATCAGACCCCGACAGAGAGGGTGAAGCTATTGCCTGGCACGTACGTGAACTTTTGGACGTCGATGACAGTAAAGTTTTTAGGATAGAATTTAACGAAATTACTCCAAAAGCTGTTAAATATGCAGTCGAACACTACCGACAAATTGATATGGACAGAGTAAAAGCTCAACAGACAAGACAGATTCTGGACAAACTTGTAGGTTATAAACTATCCCCTGTTCTTTGGAAACAATTAGGGAATTATCACCTTTCAGCCGGAAGAGTTCAGTCAGTTGCTCTCAGGATGATTTGCGAAAGAGAAGAGGAAATTGAAGCTTTTGTTCCTAAAGAATATTGGTCAATTCATGCTCTTATGGACAAGGACGGAAAAACTTTCGAAGCGGAAGTAAATAAACATAAGGGAAAGAAATTTGAAATCAATAACGAAGAAGAAGCTCTTAAAATAAAAGAATACCTTCTTTCTTCCGATACAGAATTTAAAGTCGAAAAGGTTACTAAAAAAGAAACCAAACGTAAACCTACTGCGCCGTTTATAACGTCTACTCTCCAGAGAGCCGCCAGTTCCAAACTCGGATTCGGAGTCTCCAAAACAATGCAAGTAGCGCAAAAACTCTACGAAGGTATTGAAATTGACGGAACTCCGATAGGTCTTATCACATATATGAGAACGGATAGTGTAAGAATTTCAGATGATGCGCAGACAATGGCAAAAGATTTTATTTTGAATAATTACGGCGAAAAATACTATCCGTCATCCCCGAATATTTATGCAAAAGGGAAACAAAATGTGCAAGATGCGCACGAAGCAATCAGACCTTCTTATCCTGAAAGGACTCCTGAAAGCATAAAAAAATATCTTACATCTGAACAATATAAGCTCTACAAACTTATCTGGGAAAAATTTATGTCCTCGCAGATGGCGCCGGCAAATATTGCAAATAAAACAATTGACATATCTGCCGGAGAATATTCTCTAAAAGCCGGCACCAGCAAGATTTTGTTTGACGGATTCCTAAAATTGTATAACGAAGCAGAGGATGATGAAAAAGAAGCAGATGCAAAAATACCGGATCTTGAAGCAGGTGACAAAGTAATATGCAAAGAGATTACACCTAAACAGCATTTTACTCAGCCGCCTCCCAGATATAATGAAGCCTCTCTTGTTAAAGCACTGGAAGAGCACGGAATCGGTCGTCCGTCAACTTATGCAACAATTATTACTGTTATCCAAACTCGTAAATATGTAGAGAAAAAAGATAAGGCTCTTGTTCCGACCCTTTTGGGCAGAACCGTTTGTAAACAGCTTGTAAGCCAATTTTCTGAGATTATGGATTATAAATTTACTGCGGGCATGGAAGAAAAGCTTGATAAGATTGCAGAAAAAAAAGCTGTTTGGAATGTTGTTTTGCAAGAATTTTACACTCCGTTTATGGAAGTTGTTAATTCTGTTATGAAAAATTCTCAAAAAGTTGTTATTGAAAGTGATAAGGTTTGTCCAAACTGCGGCAGGAAAATGCTTGTAAGAACAAGCCGCTTTGGCACACAATTTTTAGGCTGTTCAGGATATCCTGAATGTAAAACAATTATATCTTTAAATAATTCAGTAGAACTTGATTCAGCTAACGATGAGCCTAATAAGTCTCAATCTGTTGATGAAAAGTGCGAAAAATGCGGTGCCGGTATGGTAATGAAAATTGGTCCGTATGGAAAATACCTTGAGTGTGTTGAATGCAAAAACAGAAAGAAATACGTTCGCTCTACCGGAGTAAAATGCCCTAAATGCGGAGAAGGAACTATTATCGAAAAGAAATCAAAATACGGAAAAATCTTTTTCGGCTGCAACAGATACCCTGACTGTTCTTACGCGCTTTGGGACGAACCAACCGGAAATAAATGTCCTGAATGCGGCGAATTGTTGGTTAAAAAGAATACTAAGAACGGAGTTTTTGAGGTTTGTTCAAGCAGAACCTGCTCTTATAAAAAACAAATAGAAGCTGAACCGACAGAAACTAAATAATCTGCCGGGAAGGGGAATTGTGCATAATTATCTTTTAATTTTTTATTAATTAAAAGGAGGTTTTATTATGTACTATAATGTTTTAGAACTAAAAGATATTATTCAGGGTGAGCCTGATAAATTTGAGAAAAAAGTTTTAATGCAAAACGGAGACTCTTGCCTAACAGCGGTAGCACTCAAAAAAAATGAAATAATTGACAATCATTCTTCTGTCTGCGATGCATGTGTTTATGTATATGACGGCGAAGCAGAATTCCATTTTGATGCTGAAAAATTCAAGGTTAAAAAGGGAGAAATTCTCATGTTCAAAAAAGAGCACGAGCACAAAGTTTTTGCACTTAAAGACACAAAATTTCTTTTAATCAAGATTTAGTATTAAGTTTTGAAATATCAAGAACTATTCTGCCCTGAGACTGGGTTTGAATAGTTCTTTTAAAATCAGAAATATATTTTTTGTCGATTTTGTTTGACTTAAATATTCCGCGATTCGCAAGCTCTATTAACTTATCAATATATTTTTGACAATTTATGGGAGTTTGGGGCAATCTTTTTATCTGACACACAAAACTTATATTCCCTCTTTCGCTATTTTCTCGATTGCAAGCCCCGCCGAAATTTTTCATAGAATCAGGTCCGCCGCAAGATTTTGGCAGCACATGTTCAACCGATGCCGACGACGGCCAAAGAAGTCTATAAGCTATTTTATTTGAGCTTTCACCGGTAGATTTCAGAATATATGCCGACAGATTCTCTTTTGATGTTGGAAGTTTTTGTGCAATATTTAGAAGTTGTTCTTCTAAATCCTGATTATTGAGACCTCGTAACATTTTCCCAAGATCATAAATAAATGTCTTTCTGCTAAACGGTATTGCAATATTCTCACCGTTAAGCCGCTGCTTTGCATTACGTAAAAGTTCTTCTAATGTATCACTGTTTCGAAGCGGAGTATTATTCTTTATCTGTTCAATTTTATTAATAATTCCTTTATGGATTTCAATATTTTCAGGTGTTGTTTTTTTAGGCAGCTTTTCTGCCTCTGCCGTTAATCTGAGAATAGCTTTACTTCCTTTTCCGCCTCTATTGGTCATATATTCTTTAATTTTACCGAGTTTGTATTTGAACTCAGTAGAATTAAACGGCAGTAAAACCGGTCTGTCTTGCAATTTTTGATTAGTCTTAATCATAAGTTGTATAAATTTGTAATGATATTCAGGCGGTAGTTTTTGTGCAGTATTCAAAAGTTCTTTAAAAATAGGAGCCTGTTTTTTTCTCAATCTTTTCCGATATTTCGGGGCTATTTCCTGAAAAATTTCTGCTATGGATTTATCAGGATATACAACAGATTGTTCTTTCAGTAGTTGAAAAACCCTTTTTTCCATGCCGGTTAGGCTTTCTTGATATGGTTCCAGGTGTTTTAATGACTCAATTGCAGGCGCATGCATTTTATTCGTTTCAAAGAGCTTTGAAATAGACTTTGGATCAATCATTTTTTTGCCGGTATACATACATGGAAGCCCGTATTTAAACAATATTCGGAGCGGCTTTGAATTAGCAATTGCTCCGAATGTTATTGGCGAATAGATTATATTGTTTGGATACAAAAGAGTGTTTTGCGGATTTACTAAAGGGGAATCTTGCTTCTCCGGTAGCTTATACCGGTATTTATCATAATTTATTGCAGATATAATACCAATTGTGCCGATTCTCATACAATCCCCTTTAAAAATATGATATCAAATATTTCAAAATATGAAAAGTAAAATTATTTGTCAGATTTGCAAAAACGACAGATTTCAAATAAAATTAAAAAAGGGGTGAAATGTGGAACATTATACAAGGTCTTTACCGTATGAATTAGAATTGACTTCAAGAGTGCTGCACGAAGTTGCAAAATGCTTCTTTGAACGCAATAATTATCCTGTATCCCAGGATGAATTTATTATACTGGACTGTTTGTATATGTATCCGGATATTATTCAAATTGAATTGGCTAAACTTATACTCAAAGGACGTGCGCATACCGGAAAGTTCTTGAAATCGCTTGAAGAGAAAAAACTAATAGAACGAACTCCGGCGAAACAAGGTTCCAAGATAGTTATGAAAATCTCCGTAACTCCAAAAGGACATGAAATCTATGAAACAATAAGCAAATCTTTGGATGAACACATTCAGGAATCGAATTCCGATTATGAAATAGAAAAAGTCCGGGAAGTTATAGACATGCTCAGGGTCATAAGAGAAAAAGCCGTAGAAAAATACAGTATAAAATTTGAATAATTTATAACTCTTGCAAATATTATAAGACTATGTTTTAATTGTTTGTAGATATTTCTACAGGTAGAAAAGGGAACTGATGACAACAGAGGTCAATACAACAGAAGAGTGGCATTTTAAGATTAACCCATGGATAACCATGATTCCTATTATGCTTTCCATATTCATGTTTGCCTTAGATGAAACAATCTCTAACGTAGCACTCCCTTATATGGCGGGAACCTTTTCTATCAGTCATAATGAATCAACTTGGATTATTACCAGCTATCTGGTTGCCAGCGGTATTATAATACCGGCAGTAGATTTTTTCAGTAAATTAATAGGCAGAAAGCAATATTTTATGCTCAGTATAGTTATATTTACGCTGGCATCTATACTGTGCGGAATATCAAACTCTATGGCAATGATGTTGTTTTCGAGAGCCTTACAGGGAATTGGCGGCGGCGGGATTATGCCTATTGCACAGGCTATGATTTTTGAAATATTCCCTAAAGAAAAACTCCCGACTGCAATGGCAATTTTTGGTTTGGGGGTTGTAATGGCGCCTATCATGGGTCCGGCTCTCGGCGGTTGGATTACGGAAAATTGGTCTTGGCCGTTTATTTATTTTATTAATATTCCGTTCGGTATAATTGCATTACACCTGACCCATAGATTTGTTGAAGAACCTCCATACTCAAAGAAACAAAAGAATGTCACAATGGATGTTTCCGGTTTTGCGTTTCTTGCACTATGGCTCCTAACTCTGCAGGTAGTTTTGGATAAAGGTAATGATGCAGATTGGTTCAATGCCCCTTGGATTTGTAAATTGTTTACAGTTTCTGTTATTTGCTGCATTGCATTTTTCTATGTGCAATTCAAAAAGGGAAAAACAAAGACAGCTCTTATAGATTTATCCATACTCAAAAACCATAACTTTTTAATTGGAACTATGGGACAAATTATTTTGATGGGCGTAATGATGGCTTCTGCTTCAATTTTGCCTTCAATGCTGCAATCACTTTTAGGATATACTGCATTTCTGAGCGGTTTGTCAATGGTTCCTCGAGGGGCCGGGTGCTTCTTAGCGTCAATCCTTTGCGGTATATTAGTTACAAAAATAGGAATCAAGCCGGTTACTGTCATCGGTTTAGTAATTCTGGCTATCGGCGGTCTTTTATTTGGTGAAATAAATACTTCAATATCACTCTCAAGCATCGCACTTCCGAATTTCACATTTGGACTTGGAATGGTTATGGCTATGGTTCCTCTGGCAAATATTTCGTGTTCGACTTTGCCAAATGAAGCTCAAACAAATGCAGCCGGACTGCAAAATCTTTTGAAAAATACAGGAGCTGCCATAGGAACTTCTATCGCAACTACTATGATTTCAAGATTTTCTCAAGCTCATCAAATGATGATGATTAAGTCCTTGACTGATACAAACGAGATTTATCTTAGCAAACTAAATTCAATAGCCTCAGCATTTATGACCCAGGTGGATCCATTTACAGCAACATATATGGGACAAGCTCAGCTCTATAATTCATTAAGACAGCAGGCAACTTTATGGGGATATGTTGAGACTTTTAGATATTTTGCAGTTGCTGCCGTATTCATTATTCCGTTTGTTTATTTCCTCTATGAAGGTAAAAAGAAGAATCCAAAAACTGCCGAAGTTAAGGTTGAAGCTGATTAAAATACTCTAGCTATATGAGTTTGATTTCTGCAGAAACTAATATAATACTTGGAGAGATAGCAAAATGGAGATTTTTAATATGAAAAAGTTATTGCTGCTAAGCGTTATTTTTATTTTGGCATTTATCTGCACCGGCTGCGTTAAATATTCCTATAACATAGAAGTTGGCAATGATGATAAGATTGCTATTTCAAAGACTCAGGCAATGAATCTGAAATTTTTTGAAAATTATGACCCGCAATTCGATAAAAAGTTTCAGGAAAACATAGCTGAATCAGAAAAGAAATTTAAGGAGCAAGGTTTTGAAACTTCAGCATATAAAGATGATATCTATACCGGCTTAACACTGACAAAGAAGGATTTAAGCTTTGCAAATGCAATAGATAGTTTAAAAGATGATTTTAAAAATGATGCTTATGCATTCTTAGTTCAGAGACATGGGCTTAATAAACACTACAAAATACATTTAATTTATGATTTTAACAAAGTTCTAAATAATGTATCTGACAATCAGGACTCAGACGGTTTTGCAATGCAAACTCCAGAACCGACGGAGGAACAGGAATCTAATATTGTTTCAAAAACGTCAGAGACTGATTCAGAAACCGGAGACGTCATAGAGACTACCACTTACGATAACGGAATGACCGTAACAACCAGAAAAAACCCTGCCCAAGAAGAAAAATTTGGGAAAGCACTCGGCTCTGCTCTTGCAGAAACACCGGGCTTAAAACCTGTTTCAGAACTAACTATAAAAATTCCGAAAAAAGCTACAAATCATAATGCTACAAAAGTTATCAGCGATACTGAATACTATTGGGATTTAACAGGAGAGTCTCAGCCGGTTGAAATAATACTGGAGTATGAAAAATTTGACTCAGCAATTTTATCCATACTAATATCAGTTTTAATATGTTTGGGATTCTTAATAATCGTTTTCAACAAAACTAAAGCAGAGGATTTAAACGGTTTTTAAGAGCTGAATATTGAGTCTTTATAAAATGCTGTAATAATTCCGATTCTTAAATAATCCCGAGGTATAAATGTCAGAAAAAATAAACACTTATTACAAATATACGTTATTTGGGATTCTAGGACTCGGAATTATTCTACGTTTAGGACTTTTATTAAAGAATCCTTCATTTTTCTATGATGAGACTTCGCTGGCACTCAATTTAATTAACCGTTCCTATTCCGAGCTGTTTCTGGGGCTGGATTACGAGCAATCCGCACCTCCGATATTTTTAGTTCTATCAAAATTTTTCCTCTCGATTACAGATAATTCCAATAGTTATTTGCGCGATATATTCTTAAGAATACTGCCTTTTATTGCGGGAATTGCCGTTCTTCCTGCATTCTATTACTTTATTTCTGACTTAACAAAAAATAGGTTTGTACAAGTAATATCACTTTTTTTAATAACATTTAACCCTTTAACAATAAACTATTGTGCTCAATTTAAACAATACTCATTAGAACTTTTATTCGGGATAATGATTCTTCATTGTTTTTACAAAATTATTTTTAAAAACAAGTTCAAAAATTACAGTATTATATTAATTTCACTGGCGCCGTGGTTTTCTTTCTCATCATTCTTTATTATTGTATCAAGTTTGATTATATTATTGAAAAAGAATAGAAATATTTTTTTGAAAGTTCTTTGTCCATATATAATAAGCTGCGGATTACTCTATTATACCTCATTAAAGAACGTGTTTTCAACAACTTATTCTGATTTAGCCGGCAGTTGGGCAGGTTCGTACAGTTATCTTGAACTCCAGCATCCTTTAAGAGTCTTGATAAGATTAGGAGAATTATTTACTTATTATAAACCTGCTTCAATAATATTGGGAGGAATGGTTACGGCAGCTATTATAGTTTTTTGGGTTACTGAAAAAAGCTTACTAAAAAAAGTTTTCTTGTTTTTGCCAATTTTACTTACAGCTGGTGCGTCGGTTCTCCGTATTTATCCCGTAAGTGCAAGATTAATCCTATTTTTACTTCCAATAATTATAATTTTTATTTCCGTATATTGCTGCCGGTATTCTAAACTTATTCCCCTTATTTTTTGTGTTATATCTTTTATATTTTCATTTTTATATCTGCCTGCACCGACTGCTACTTCCCACCGGGAGGCATTGGACTATCTGGAAAGTAATCTGACTCCTTCTGACAAAATTTTGATTGACTCGGATTTTAATACCTATACGTACTATGCCGCAAATAAAGTTCTGAATGCGGATTTGGTACAAATCCCCTATGTATGCAGTGTTTCAAAATGGCAAGAACCATGCAAAGAGTTTATAAGTAATCTGCCGCCAGGTTCATATTATTTAATCCTCCCGTCAGCCGTCACTGACAGCATAATTGTAAATGGAAAAATCATAGATAAAGGTAATTTTAGCCGCTCGACAGTAATTAAGTTTCAGAAATAAGAGGCTCTACCCTTGAATTTAATATTTTCAAATCTCCTCCAAATAAAGGTTTGATTTTTGAAAAAATATTATTAAACTAGACATGCAATAATGTAACTAACACAAGGAGATATATTATGGGCAAACGATTAGACGGAACATCAATGTTTACAGGTATAAATTCCGGATTAATGAACTCTTTTACTCTTTTAAACGGCATGTATGAAGACGGGGTAACTCTGGAAAACCTTGCAAGCGCATTTACTAATCCTAATCTTGTAAACAATGCTTACGGTGCGACTTTTTCATCATATTTAAGCAATAATTTTGGAACCATAGATAAGAATGCAGATGGAAAAATTACTGCAGATGAGATTCAAAATCTTATGGGACAAATGGCAGCGCAAGGACTTACAAGAGAACAGATTATTTCTCTGGGAGGGGCTTCCGGTTTGAGCGGTTCTTTACAGGAAACCGTGCTTTCACACTTTGACGATATTGATAAAAACCATGATGGAAAAGTTACAAATCAGGAAATACAAGCGTATGGAGTGGATTCTGAGCTCGAAAAACAAAAAGTTGCAGACCGGAACAGAATTGTAAACAATATGTCAATGTTTTACGATACCGGTGCTGATTATGAAGGGAGTATGTTAGATTACAGGTATTTGGATGAGGATGAAGGATAAAAAAGAGGGCTAAAGCCCTCTTTTTTATCCTTATTTTTTTACCTCTTTACCCCTTTAACCCTCTTTTTTGGTAAGGACACTGATAATACTTAAAATAACCATTATTAATATTAAAACCGCAATATAGATAAAATAATGTTTTAAAGTCCCTGTAAAATATGTAGCTGCAGCACCTCCTGCTATAGCAACGGATGTAAGTATTGCAACGGTTTTTTTCTGGGAAAATCCTGCTTTCAAAAGCTTGTGGTGGATATGCTCGGCATCAGCCACAAACGGAGATTTCCCTTTACAAATCCTCCTCAGGCTGGAATAAGTTATATCCATAATCGGGACAGCAAGTACCAGAAACGGAAGCAATATTGCTAGAGTTGCGCCTTTCATAACCCCGGCAATAGAAAGCGTTGCAAGTAAAAATCCGGAAAACAGTGCGCCAGAATCTCCCATAAAGATTTTTGCAGGATTAAAGTTAAATGTTAAAAACGCAAGCATAGAACCTGCCAAAATAAACCCGATAAGTGCTGTAATAGGCTGCGCCGGTGTAGTTGAAACCGCAATTAAAGCCAGAGTTATTGAATTAACAGTAATAACGGAGCCTGCAAGCCCGTCTACTCCGTCTATAAAGTTTACAGCATTTGAGATTCCGACTATCCAGAGAATAGTTATCGGATAAGAAAACATTCCCAAATCAATGGCACCGCCAAACGGGTTAAAAATTGTATCAATCTTTACCCCTAAAAGATACACGATGGTTGCAATTGACAACTGTATAATAAGTTTAAATTTAGCATCCAGATTGTATACATCATCGACCAGCCCCAGTAAAAACATTAAAGAGCCACCCAGCAGAATGCCTGATAATAAACTGCCGTAAGGATAGTAGCTTAGTATAACGAGAAACAAAAATGTAAGCATCGTGCTTGACCAGATAGCAATTCCGCCAAGCCGGGAGATTGGAGATTTGTGGATTTTTCTTTCGTTCGGCAAATCAACCAGCCCCTCTTTTTGAGAGAAATCTATAACAAACGGAACTATAAACACCCCGAGCAGATACGAGATGAAAGCTCCTAATATATGTGCCTGTGTTAATTTAATAATAATGGTTTTGTCCTCCTGTTTTTTATATCTTCCTCTCAATAGGCATTACTGTCCATGGTAGATTACTTTGTCATGCTGAACTTGATTCAGCATCTTACCAATTTGGCGTTATAGTTGTTTTCTGGTAAGTTCCCGAAACAAGTTCGGGATGACATTTTAGTAATTTCTTTTAGATATAATGTCCCTTTCCTTTTACCCCCTGTACAACGGATGTTTCTCGCAAAGCTTAAGCGAATCAGCTCTTAAACTTTCTAAAACAGCCTCATTATCAGAGTTTTTAATAGCTTCAGATATAATTCTTGCGACTTCTTTCATATCTTCTTCTTTAAAGCCTCTGGTTGTAACAGCGGCAGCACCCAGTCTGATACCGCTTGTAACAAACGGACTCTGAGGGTCGTTTGGAACTGTATTTTTGTTAGCCGTAATTCCGACTCTCTCAAGTACGTTTGCCATATCTTTACCGGTTTTACCGGTTTTTCTTAAATCAAGAGTCATAAGATGGTTTTCGGTCATACCGCCTACAACATCCATTCCGTTATCCAAAAGCCCCTGATTCATGGCTTTTGCATTCTTAACTATTTGAGCTGCATATTCTTTAAACTCATCTGATAGAGCTTCTTTGAGTGCTACGGCTTTACCTGCAATAATATGCTCCAAAGGTCCGCCCTGAGTTCCCGGGAATACAGCCTTATCAATCATTTGTGCAAACTCTTCGTCACACATAATAATTCCGCCTCTCGGACCTCTTAAGGTTTTATGTGTGGTTGTGGTTACAAACTGGGCATATCCTGCCGGTGACGGATGAACTCCGCCTGCTACCAGACCTGCTATATGTGCAATATCAGCTAATAAGTATGCGCCGACTTCGTCTGCAATTTCACGGAATTTTTTAAAATCAATAATCTTTGAATAGTTGCTTGCACCGCAGATAATAAGTTTTGGCTTATGTTCAAGAGCCATTTGCCGTACGTTTTCGTAATCAATTCTTCCTTCTGAGTCAATACCGTAGCTTTTTACATCAAAATACATTCCGGAGAAATTAACCGGTGAACCGTGGCTTAAGTGTCCGCCATTTGATAAATCCATTCCGAGGACTCTATCTCCCGGTTTTAGAAGAGCCATAAATACAGCCATATTTGCCTGAGCTCCTGAATGCGGCTGAACATTAGCGTGAGCCATTCCAAAAAGTTTGCAGGCTCTTTTTTGAGCAAGCTCTTCAATCTTGTCAACAACTTCACATCCGTTATAGTAGCGTTTGTGAGGCTTACCTTCCGCATATTTGTTTGTTAACACTGTTCCGCAAGCCTGCATAACTGCTTCTGATGTAAAGTTTTCACTTGCAATAAGTTCAATTGTTGTTTGCTGGCGTTTAAGTTCTTCTTCAATACACTCTGCAACTTCTATATCTTCTGCTCTTACTTTATCTAAATTCATTTTGCTCCCCCTCTCCTAACTGACCAAACCGCCGAATGCCATAACATCTTCATAAGCGGCACCTGCTTCAAGCATTTCTTCCGCGGTGAATCCGAATAGAGTTATTGTATCAATAACTTCATTTTTATTATCCATGTTTTTAATGACTGAATCAAGAGCCGATTCTCTTGTCATATATTGAAATTTATCATTAACTATATGTTTCAGGCTTCGTCTTTTTGCTTTTCCCATATTTACCCGTTTATCTCCATACCCAGAAGTGCCGCTCCTATCATGCCGGAATAGTTTCCGGCAGTAGCAAGTCTTATTGATGTCGGAGAGACAACTAAATCTTCATTAACCTCTTTTTCAACCTTTTTAATGTCGACAAACTGCGCCATTGAGCCTGAGAGGACAACACAATCAGGGTCAAAAAGATTTGTAAGTCCTTTAATTCCGACAATAATATCATTTTGCCAGCGGTTAAATATCTCTGTCATCTTTTTATCACCGCTTTTTAGTCCGGCAATAACGTCATAAGTGGTTACATCATGTGTTTCTAATGCTTCTTCCGCATCAAGTTTTAAGGCTGTACCGGATGCGTATATCTCAAAGCAGTCATAACTCCCGCATGTGCACTTACGGCGTTTGTCGGGATACATTTTAAAGTGCATTTCTCCGGCGGCTCCGGATTTTCCTTTGAGAAGCTTGTTATTAATAATTATTCCGCCGCCTACTCCAGTGCCTAAAGTCAGCATGACAGAAACGGCTGTACCTCTGGAAGCTCCGATTTTATACTCTGCCCAGGCAGCACAATTGGCATCGTTTTCTACAAAGACTTTTTTACTGCTGAGTTTTTGAAAATCGAGAGTAAAATACCCTTTTACAAGGTTCCCTGTAGAACCTATAACAGCGGTATTCTCATTGTTTACCGCCCCTGCTGTTGCAATTGTGATTAAATCAACTTTATCTTCGTATTTGGAAACTTGTTTTTTTAGTACATCTTTTATTCCGTCAAGGGTTTTCGGGGTGGAAAATTTATCAATTTCCGATATTATTTCACCCTTCTCATCGATTACGGTGCTGTATATTTTGGTTCCGCCTATGTCAAATGCAAGAGCTTTTTTCATCTTTCTTATTTTCCCTCCAGAAATCTTTTTGTAATAAGCTGAGGTCTTGTAATTGCAGAACCTATTACAACACAGTATGCCCCGAGTGCAAACGCTTTTTTAACTTCTTTCGGCTCCCATATTCTGCCTTCAAGAATAACGGGTTTGGATACGGATTTAACCAGCCTTTCAAGGAGCTCAAAATCAGGTCCTTCTGTCGGTTCTCCGGATTGTTCGGTATAACCGGCAAGAGTGGTTGAAATTATATCAGCACCAAGATTTGCTGCATTTATTCCTTCTTCCAATGTCGAAATATCAGCCATTGCAAGTTTTTTAGAGTGGTGAATAGCTGATATCATCTCTTCGATAGTATTTTCTCTTTTTCTTAAAGTAGCATCAAAAGCTATAATATCAGCTCCCGCTTGAATAAGTTCATTAACTTCTTTAAGTGTCGGAGTTATGTACACTAAGCTTTTCCAGTTTTCAGGAAGTTTTTCAGGTTTGGTTAGTCCTATAATAGGGATATGGAAATATTTTTTCGCATTTTTGACATCTCTTGCTCCGGCAACACGCAAACCTCCGGCGCCGCCGTTAACTACGGACTGCATCATTGCAAGCATACACTCTTCTTTATAAAGAGGTTCATCAGGTGCAGCCTGAGATGACACAACAATTTCTCCCTTTAATTTTTCTAAAATATCCATATCCATGTCTCAAATTTTACCATGAAAAAGAAGTTTAAATCATAAATAATTAACCTTTGTAAACATTAGTATTGCTTGAAGTAAGAAAGGTATTATAATGTAACTATGAGTAAGAAATTAGCAAGCTTAGTTATTATAATTGCACTTGGTTTGGCGAGTTGGTATTATTTTAAATATAATACTTTCAAAGAAGAGAAACCCTTGCCTGTTGTTGAAAAACAAGTTCCCAAACCTGTAAAACAAAAAGAGGAAGCTAAACCCGAGCCGAAACAAGCTGTAAAACCTGTTATCCCTATCAAGAAGAGTTATGATTTATATTCGCAAACGCCGTATGATTTGCCATTGATTTCTATTATGGAAATCTCTGAACTTCCGGAGAATATTAAAAATACTATCGATGAGCTTCTTGAGAAAGCTCAGGGTTTTTATCTTCTAAAGATGAACGACGGAAAAATTTTTATAATACTTCAAAATCCTGTAAATAGTGAAAACACATACAGCAGGCATGATTTAGAATTTGCGGAAATTAATCCGGACGGAACTCTTCATTACTATTTTGCAGGATATTCCGGAGAGGATGGCGAAACTGCTCTTGCGGTCACTGACACCAAAGATAAAGATGATTGGAAATTTGATAAATCTACAGAACCTTATAAACCTTTAAAACATATTAAACGTGATGAAAACGGAAAGATTATGTTTACGGAGATTTGGGATTATTCTTCTGATGCTGATATTAAATATGAGATGAAAAATTCTAAAGGTAAAACCGTTTCGGTTCTTAGAGAAACTCTGGAAAGTGATACAAATTATCTTAAAGAGCATGTGTTCTATGATGAGGACGGTAACACAAAAATGAGCGTATCTATAAACTATGACGGTGCAAATATTACGAGATTTACCTATTATACCCCTCAGGAAGGTATTAGTGTAATGAGCGAATATACAGACGGAGTTAAGACTAAGGAAAGTGTTTATAACAGTAATTACGAACTTGTAAATATCTTAAAAGCCGCTTACGAAAACGGAGAAAGAACCTCAATTACACTTCTTGATAAAAACGAGGCTGTTCTAAAGAAGATTGAACGTTAACTTTTTTAGGTCTGGTAAAATGCTCTGTAATTTTAGCGGCAGCAAATACTGCAAGACCTGTTGCAGCGGCATTGCCTGCATAAGTCAGAAGAGCTTTTGTGTAGAATTTTTTAAGATTTTTGATTAAAGACTTATCCAAACCGCTTTTTTTAGCAAGCTTTATCCCTCTGTGACTTGCAAGAGCTTCTTCCGCCACCGTAGGAAGCATTGCAATAAAAGCGATTTTCCCGCAATTATCCCGAACATGGTCTTCAAGATTCTTGGGTGCATCTTTAGGTTTTGGGGTAGAAAATAAGGCAACTGTACCCATAAGACCGGCTAGGGTATACCCCGGATAGCGGCATTTTTGCAAAAGGTTGCTCAGCTTACCCTTCAAATTGTTCATTGCATGTCCGAGTTCATGGAACCCGGAAATACAAGCCTTGTCCGCATTAAGTTTAACAACTTTCCTGGTCGGGATATAGCAAGCATTTACACCTGCCTTAATATCCTTATCAATTATTTGTTTTGGATCCGCAATAAGCTTGTCTGAAAGTGTAAATTGAGTATCAAGAATTCTTACCCCTTTTTCTCTCAGTCCCGAAACATCTAGTGCTTTTATCAAGGTATCTCTATATAAGTTATTATTAGCATGCTCTCTTTTCATTTGTTTAGTGAATGGTTTCGTAAATAAGGGCATAGTTCCCATAATAGCAGAAGATGCCGCCGATGCCAGGATAAATCCTTTCAGGGCATCGCCTTCGCTTCTCGGCACATAAACATTCCCGTCATAGCTATACATATTATTGGATATATTCACTGCTACACTTGCCTTAAATCAATATTCTACTTATATATAAAAACATTTTTTTCTTAATAATTGCCAGTTTGTAACATAAGGTTAAGTAATCCATGGTAAAATTATTAGGGAGGAAAGAGATGAATTGTTTTTTCAGAGACCAGTATGAAGCATTGGCTAAAGCTACAAAACCCTACCAATATGTAGGAGGAGAGTACTTTTCATATAATAAAGATTTTGATTCTGCAACAGTTAGATTTGCATTTGTATTTCCTGACAAATACGAAATCGGAATAAGTAATCTAGGTGTAAGAATTATCTATGACAGGGTTAATTCTCAGCCGAGAATGCTAGCTGACAGAGTCTATGCGCCGGAGCCGGATTTCATGCCGGAATCTTTATACGGAGTAGAATCAAAAAGACCTCTAAAGGATTTTGACGGTATCGGGTTTTCTCTCCAGTATGAGCTTTCTTACCCGACAGTTCTAAAAATGCTTGATATGTCCGCAATTCCTGTAAGAAACGAAAACAGAACTGATGAACACCCCATTATACTGGCAGGCGGACCATGTACTTTTAACCCGCTTCCTATGTGCGAATTTATAGATGTTTTTTGTATCGGTGACGGCGAAGAAATGATGGTGGAAGTCTGCCGGGTTCTGGAAAAGACAAAAGGTTTACCCAGAAAAGAACGCATAGCAGAACTTTGCAAAATCAAAGGCTGCTGGAGCAGGGAGGGGGTAAATATAGGAACAAATGGAAACATCCTTTCCTCTACTTTAGGAAAAGACAGTGCAGAAGCCGGTTTTTCACCTGTCGAAAAAAGATTATCCCCCTTGATTAATGAGTATACTCCGACCGCTTACCCGATTCCGTTTTCTAGTTCTGTACACGATAGAGCTATTG
This sequence comes from Candidatus Gastranaerophilales bacterium, assembly GCA_944326455.1. Lineage (GTDB taxonomy): Bacteria > Cyanobacteriota > Vampirovibrionia > Gastranaerophilales > Gastranaerophilaceae > CAG-196. The sequence goes on from CALVEA010000001.1 coordinate 18,169, forward strand.
TTGAAATACGACGCGGATGCGGAAGAATGTGCAGGTTCTGTCAACCCGGGCACGTTACCCTCCCAATCAGAGAACGGGAAGCGGAAGATATTATCAAGATTACAAAAGAGCTTGTAAATAATACCGGCTATGATGAATACTCGCTCTTATCACTTTCTTCAAACGATTATTCAAATATTAATGAAGTTATTAAAGAGCTGGCAGTTGACTTTAACAAGCGCAAAATCTCCGTATCTCTTCCAAGCCAGAGGATTGACGGATTCAATCTTGAACTTGCAAATTTAATGCATTCAGTTAGAAAATCCACAATGACTCTTGCGCCGGAAGCCGGCAGCCAGAGACTCAGAAATGTTATTAAAAAGAATATTTCTGAAGAACAGATTCTAAATGCAGCCCTGACTCTATATAAAAACGGCTGGTCAAAAATCAAATTTTATTTTATAGCGGGGCTTCCGACAGAGACATTGGAGGATATGGACGAGATGGCAGAACTCTTATCCAAAATCAAATACCGCTCTAAACTCTTAAAAAAAGAACTCGGGCTTAATCACGGGTTTGAGATAACCTGTACTCTTTCGATATTCGTACCTAAACCATTTACCCCTTTCCAGTGGTGCCCGCAAATGGATTTAGACGAAGTAACAGCACATATTCATTACCTCAAAGAAAAAACTAAACACTTAAAAGGGGTAAAAATAAACTATCATGAAAAATTTGTATCTCAAATAGAAGCCGTGCTTACAAGAGGGGATTCTTCTCTCTGTAAATATATAGAAGCTCTTTATAATAAAGGATGCTATCTGGATGCCTGGGGAGAACATTTTGATAAAAATGTTTGGGCAGAAACCGCAGAAGAATGCGGATTATCTTTAAAAGAACTTGCTGAAAAATCGTATGAACTTAATAAGGTTCTTCCTTGGGATTTTATTAATACAGGGCTTTCAAAAGAATGGCTCCAAAACGAATATAACGAAGCTTTTAATCAGCCAAAAGAATTTAACCTCCAGCCTACTTGCGAAAACAAATGCGTGCAATGCGGTGTTTGTCCGAATCTTAAGACGCATAAAGTGCTGGCAAAACCTTACAAAGCGTCAGAAGAGGCGCAAAAAGTTCTTAATATTGAACAGCCTGACCCGACAAGGGCGCACCCTGACCCTAATATACCAATTTATAAATACAGGCTCAAAATCACTAAAAAAGGAATCCTAAAGTATTTTTCCCATCTTGATTGGCAGAATACTTTCCATAAAGTCTTAGCAAGAACGGGCTTGAATGTTGTGTATTCCCTTGGTTTCAACCCTACAATGAAAGTCTCTATGGGAATTGCGCTTCCGCTGTTTGCAGAAAGTGAAGGAGAACTTGTTGATATTGAACTCTATGACAATTTATCCCCGAAAGAAATTGAGAATATAATCAATCCAAAACTCCCGGACGGCGCAAAAGTCATAGATGTTAAAGCTATTGATAAAAGCTCCCCGGCTATTGATATAACCGCTTTCTGGGCAGAATATAGAATTACTCCTTATAATAAATCAAATCAAGATTCTCTTTACAATTTTGAAAAATTCCGCTATGATGTAGAAAAGGTTTTATCTTCCTCTGAAATTTTAATCACGAAGAAAAACAAAAAAGGTTTAGAAAAAACAACAGATATTAAGAAATCTATAGGTTTATATAGGTTTGAAAATGAAAGTCTGTTCATATATCTTAAAACCGGTCAAGGTTCCGACATTCCTGCCTTGAGGGCAGATAGTTTAATGGAGCTTGTTAACAAAGAACAACTATTTGAAGTAACAAGAATTCGATTCCTTGACGAAAAATTGAGAGAATTATAGTTTGGTAAAGGATTTAAGACAAATGAAAGAAACAACTTTAGCTAACAAAATTGTCATAGCTGAGCGTGATAATATTGCTGCAGTTATGGAAAACGGAAAAGTTTCAGAATTTTTTGTACACAGAGGCGAAATAATTTTAGGCGATGTTTACCTCGCGCAGGTTGAAAACATACTGCCGAGTATTGAAGCGGCTTTTGTCAATGTAGGCTCTGATAAAATGGGATTCCTGCACGCACAAGATGTCTCCGGGAAAGGAGCTTTGCAAGACAAACTAAAACCTAAACAGAAAATTGTTGTTCAGGTTGTAAAAGAGCCTACAGGACATAAAGGTCCCAGAGTTACTACAGAAATATCACTTCCGGGCAGATTTTTGGTTCTTATGCCGAACGAAACCGGGATTAATGTTAGTAAAAAAATTACTTCCGCTAAAGAAAGGGCAAGATTAAAATCCGTAGTTAATCTCCTAAAACCCGTAGGAGTCGGAATTATTGTAAGAACAGAAGCTGAAGGACAGACAGAAGCTGACATTCAGGAAGATTTGGAAATCCTTCTTGAAAAGTGGAATAATATTGTAACTTCGGCTGAAAGCCTTACTCCGCCAAGCCTTCTTTACAGAGATCAGGACTTATTATACAGAGTTATCCGTGAAGCCTGCAATGAAGATACTCAGGAAATTATTGTAGACACGGCTTTTGCAATGAACAGAGTACAAAACCTGCTCCAGAACTGGCACATGAATAAAAACATTAATGTAACCTTATATAAAGGCTCTGAACCTCTTCTGGTTGCAATGGATATTCATAAAGAGATTAAAGCAGCCCTGCAGATGAAAGTTAACCTTCCGTCCGGCGGATATCTCTTTATACAGACAACAGAAGCTCTGACAGTTATTGATGTTAACAGCGGTAAATTTACAAACTCTGCAACTCAAGATGAAACTATACTTAAAACTAATATTGAAGCGGTTCACGAAATTGCAAGACAGTTAAAGTTAAGAAATATCGGCGGTATGATTATTATCGACTTTATTGATATGACCTCCCGTGTTGATAAGCTCACAATGATGGAAGAGCTTGAAATGGCAATGGAGCAAGACAAAGCTAAACCTCAAGTCGGGCAGCTTTCTGACTTGGGTCTTGTTGAAATGACCCGTCACCGTCAGGGACAGGCAATCAGCGAAATATTTGCAAAAAGATGCCCTCACTGCCAGGGGAACGGATATATTATGGAAGATATTAAGTTTGCATCAGCAACATCTGAAGGCGAATACAGAGCAAAAGCCGCTAAGCTTAAGCTTCCTGTAAGCAACAGAAAGAATAACAAATTTAACAAGTTCAATAATCAGAACAAGCCGGAAGAGGTAACACCGATTGAAACACCGGTTCAGGAAGAAAAACTTGAACAAACGTCTAACCCTTCTGTTGAGGCTCAGGAAGCTGTAAACGAAATTAAACAGGAAAAAGAAACAAGAAAGAAAAACTCAAGAAAACCTAAGTTTGATAAAAGAAAAGTCAAAGAAGAAGTTTCTTCACCTGATTTAGCTCAAACAGTTATTACTGAAGGGGCGGAAATAGAACCTGTAATCCCGACTCCTGCTGAACAAGAAGAGGTTAAGGCAGAAGTTCCGGAAGAATCAACTGTTGAAGAAACAACAGAAGAAAAACCTAAAAAAACACGTTCAAGAAGACCTAACAGGAATACTCAAAGAAAATCAAGAACTACAAAAAAGAGTGCTAAAAATGCAGAAGAATAAGATTTTTTCTATAGTTTTGGCATTATGTTTAATAATGCCGGCAAGCGTTATGGCTGAGGATATTTATTCAAATATCCTCAATCAGCCGCAACAAGCAGAATCTCAGGTTGAACAAACTGTTCCTGCAGCACAGCCGTCAGAATCTGCAGTTAAAAACAATACACAAGCTGTACAAAACCCGTCTGCTGAGGCAGAAACCTTTAAGCAGCCGATAAGCAGAAGAAAAATTGCTAAAAAATTTCTTGCTGCTATGGGCGGTGTAGTTATCTCTTCGCTTTTAATCTTTTTTATCTTGAGTCTGTATAACAGGATTAGAGAAAAGATATTAAATCAGATTAAAACACCGGAAGGAGAGACATCGCTTGAAACTCCGAATAACCTGGAAGGTGCTGTTAAGACATTTCTTGAAAAAACTGACTGGGAACAGTAACACACAGGAGTATATATGACAAGAGAGTTTCAGTTTTATATAGTACCTACTCCAATAGGAAATATTCAGGATATTACTTATAGAGCTGTAGAAATCTTGAAATCTGTTGATTTAATTGCATGCGAAGACACACGAGTTACCCAAAAGCTGCTATATCATTATGATATTAGGACAAAATGCATTTCATATCATAAGTATAATGAACGTGAGCGGGTTGACTTCTTTTTAAAAGAACTCCGGGACGGGAAAAAAATTGCCCTTGTATCAGATGCAGGGACTCCAATGATTTGTGACCCCGGAGGGGTTTTGATACAAGAACTTCTAAAAAATAATATAACTTTTACATCTCTTCCCGGGGCATGTGCTGTTACCACGTTTCTTTCACAGGTTCCAAGAGAAGGTGAAGAGTTTACTTTTATAGGATTTATCCCGAGAACTGAAAAGCAGATTAAAGAACTTGCGGTTAAATATTCTGACAGGAATCTCGTGTTCTACGATTCACCGGAGAGAATAATTAAAACCTTAGAATTTATTGAATCTGCAAGACCTAATGCCATAGCTGCTTTGGGAAGAGAATTGTCTAAGCTTTTTGAAGAAATTAAGACAGGACCGGTAAGTGAAATTATTGAGTATTTTAAATCAGGAATAAAAGGGGAAATTGTTTGTATGATATTTGCCGAACAATCTTTTGAGGATACTCAAGTAATACATAAAATACAGGAATTAAAGTCGAAAGGGTTCAAGGATAAAGAGATTTCCGTTATATTATCCACTCTTTTCGGGCTGAATAAGAATGAGGTTTATAAAAAGAGTTTGGATTTGTAAAACTTTGTAAACATTTCTGTAAAAATCCTAAAGTTTTTCAAAAATTTGCCGATAAGTATATTACGGACGATACATTTACCAGAAAGGATTAAGCAGGATATGTTAAAAAAGATTGCTAACCCCACAAATAACACCTTCAGTGGCGTTGAATTTATATTAAGAGGAGCCAAAAAACGAAGAGCCATGGCTATTTCTAATGCAGTTACGGTAAATAATGAAACCGGAATTCAAATCAAACTGCAAGCTGTGAAGTAATGGGACCTGACGATTAAGTAAGATGGTTGAGAGTATGAATGGGCGCGTGTTTTGATACCAAAACACGCGCCCATTATTTTATTAACTTTAATTCTTACCTACAATATTAACAAGAGGAGATGAAGCACTGGCAAATGCTTTCACAGGTATTCTTCCGGCTTCATAAGCAGTACGCCCCGCTTGCACACCGAGTTTAAATGCTTCTGCCATTTTAACAGGGTCTTGAGCTTGAGCTATTGCAGTATTAACAAGACAGAAGTCAGCTCCTTGTTCCATAACAAGAGAGGCTTCGGATGGGACTCCTAGTCCCGCATCGACGACAACTGGAACTTGAGCTTGTTCAATAATTATTTTAATATTTTCAAGAGTTTTAACCCCTTGCCCTGTACCGATTGGAGAAGCAAGCGGCATAACAGTAGCGCAGCCTATTTCTTCAAGTCTTTTAGCCAATACTGGATCCGGATTTATGTAAGGTAAAACAACAAACCCTTCGTCAATTAAGATTTTAGCAGCTTCAAGAGTTGCGATTGGGTCAGGCATGAGGTATTTAGGGTCAGGAATAACCTCAAGCTTAATCCAGTTATTAATACCCATCGCGCGGGAAAGTCGCGCTACTCGCAAAGCTTCATCAACGGTAGCACAGCCGGCTGTATTAGGAAGAATCCAATATTTGGATGTATCAATATGTTCCAGGATATTTTCGTGCCCCGGGGCTTTCATATCGACTCTTCTTATAGCTACCGTAATAATATCGGCGCTGGAAGCTTTCAGAGCTTGTTCCATAATCTCGTAAGAACTGTATTTGCCGGAACCAATCATTAATCTGGATGAAAATTCTTTATCTGCAATTTTAATACCCATAATAAATACCCTCCTTGATAAGAAGATTATACAACTAAAAAAGACTTTGAAAAATAAAGATGTTTATGATATGATTGAGTTGCGTCTGGAGAAGTGGCCGAGTAGGCTTAAGGCGGCACCCTGCTAAGGTGTTGTGTGGGGCAACCTGCACCGAGGGTTCGAATCCCTCCTTCTCCGAATAAAAACGGATATGGCTTTAGTCATATCCGTTTTTATTTTGTGCGAGAGGATGAGGAAACTTTTTTTGAGGGTTGCTGTATTTTAATGTCAGATTTGAATATATGCTATTAACTGTCGGTTGGGCATACCTGCCCAACAATACTAAATTATAACCGTCGGAAGTTGTGTGATGTCAATTTTTTAATAGGTCGGAACTGGACTTTATTAGGGCTTTAATTCACAAAGAATACCTAGAAACCAGCTTATTATCCAAAAAAATCAAAGAATTTTAGTAATCCAGTTAAAGTCCTATTAATTGTTGGGCTATAAGCCCAACCTACAAACTCCCCCGATTCTTTTTCTCGTATTATACAGGAAACAAAATCCGTTTTAAAGTTATTGCGCGCTTGAGCAGAATGTCTTTATCCCCTGTCAAGCAGGGTATTAACGGAATCATAGATTTTTTGAAAAGTTTGATTAGGCGCAAGCTTCGGACATCTTCGCATTGTATTTCCTTTTGTATATGAGCTTAAAACATCTGTCAGTTCCGCAAGCGGCTTAATTATATTTTTGGCAAGCGTTCTCATAAGCAGAATCCCCAAAGCCCAGGTCATAATTGCAAGGAAGGTTATAACCCACGCGGCAGCCGAGCTCAGCCTTTTTGCACTTAATGCCGCGTCTTTCATAGCAAGCCTGTTAAGACGCGAAAGTTCAATTATATTATCTACGGTAATTTCTTTATACTCAGCATTCTTAAATCCCTTTTTGTAGTTCTTTTCAATTTTTTTAATAGCCTCTGCTTCGCCTTTTTCCGTAATATTTGCCTCTCCGTCTCTAAGTGCCTGTTCAAAAAGCTTTATATCTTTTTTGATAGTAAGCGCGGACATCATTTGCTCGGTTATATAAAGAGAGCGTGTATTATGTTTGTTTATTTGTTCAATTGCAGGTGCCAGCCTAAAAAACCCTCTAATCCCTGCTATAGCCAGAATTGTTGAAAAAATTAATATCAAAATAAAAGAAGAGTAAAAAGATTTTGAAAAGTTCATTATTTATTCTCCTCAATCATTTTTGCAATAGCATCCTCCGTGCATACAAGAAGAAGCTTATCTTTTGTATCCAAAATTTCGTTTGGAAAAGGTCTTGTAAGTTTGTTTCCTTTTTTGATTGCAGCGACAATAATTCCGTATTTGTTCGGAAGAGCCAGTTCTATTAAATTTTTACCTTCCATAAACGGCTGCACGTTAATTTCCAAAAGCTGAATATTTTCAGAGGTTTCATCGTTGATAATATTCTGGAAAAGAATTTTATACGCAAACTTTTTTCCGTACTCCGCATCCGGATTGATAACGTTCTTTGCGCCGACTGCCTTAAGAATTCTCTCGTGAATTTTATCAGTCGCCCGTGCAATAATATTTTCACACCCCATTTGTTTCAGAATGGCAGTAGTTAAAATAGAAGGTTCTCTTGCTCCGATTGCACAAATAACAACATCTCTCTCCTTCGGACAAAGCCTTGCCATAGCAGTTTCGTCAGTCGCATCAAGACAAATTGCATCGTCTAAAAAACTGGCAGCTTCTTCTACAAGTTCCTTATCAGAATCAGCCGCAATAACTTCTGCCCCTTTTTCGGATAAAGTTCTTGCAAGCGACATTCCAAATTGTCCCAAACCTATTATTAACACTTGTGTAGACATTATTTTATCTCCTATGTTAGTGAAATTTTTGCATCAGGATAACCGATTTGTGAATCCGTTATTCTTGTATTCAAATAGCAAACAAGTGTTGCAGGAGCTACCCTTCCCAGAAACATCGTTGCTATTATAATAATTTTTCCGACACCGTCAAGAGCGGTTGTTGCGCCCATTGTAAGCCCTACGGTACCCAGCGCGGATACCGCTTCAAAAATAAGTTTCAGAGGATTTGCGCTCTGGGTAGTCAAAAGCATAAGTATTGAAATACCAAGTATAAAAAAGTATGCTGCAGTAAGTGTAACGGCTTTTTGTATTGTATCAATCCTTATTGCCCTGTTTCTTATGATATTATCCTTTCCTCTTATCGTATTCCAGAAGGTCAGGAAAAATATTCCGACAGTTGTGGTCTTAAGCCCGCCCGCCGTACTTCCGGGAGAGCCGCCCGCAATCATCAGCCCGACCATAAGAAGAAATGTTCCCATATTGATATTACTTAAATCTACGGAATTAAATCCTGCTGTCCTTGCAGTTACTGATTGAAACCACGCATTATTTATTTTATCCGCAATGGTCATTCCGCTCAAAACACCGTTGTATTCGGATATAAAGAAGAAAAGGGTTCCGAAAAACAACAGGGCGCATGTTACAGTAAGAACAATTACCGAAACCGGCGGAAGCTTCTTTCTCTTAAACAAATTCATCAATGTAACGCAAATTGCCGGAGAGATTCCGCCTAAAATTATCAGAAATGATATTGTATAAGTTATAATTGGATAATGATTATAACTTACAAGATTATCCCCCGTAAAAAAGAATCCTGCATTACAAAAAGCAGAAACTGCAGAAAAGATTCCGTACTTTAGCCCTGTTAGAACGTTATGTTCAATAAAAGAAAATGCGCCCGTCAGAATAACCGCTCCGATTAGTTCCACAAGGAAAGTATATTTAAAAATCAAAATAAGCGAGTTTTTAATATCCTCCTTGCTTTCCGCCTCAAAAATATACCGCGCGCTTCTCTCGTGCGTAAGCGACATTCTTTTGCCCAGAAGAATAAATACAATCGAGCTTATACTCATTATACCGAGTCCGCCTACCTGAATAAGCAGCATAACAATGAACTGCCCTAAGCCCGTAAATTTACTCCCGAAATCCACTACAGAAAGTCCGGTTACGCATACTGCACTCACGGCAGTAAAAAGAGCATCAATAAAGTTCACCCCATGAGGCGATGAAAAGGGAAGATATAATAAAATCCCGCCTGCCAGACACAATAAAAAGAAGGTTACAGGTAAAATTCTTTCAGGATATTTCAGGATAAAGTCAAACTGTTCGTTTGATTTATTCAAAAAAAGTATTTTATTTCTTTCGCCCACAACAATTCCTCTTTAAGAAAAGTATAACATAAAATGAAAGATTACAAATATTGAGCCTGTTTTATTGTAATTTAACGACCGGTTTTATTTGTACGGATACTTTGATTATTTTGGCTTAGGTCGCTCTGCGAGGGCGTTTTCAGGTCGGAAAATTACGATAACCCGCAAAAATCAAACTGCCGAAATGGACTTTTTTCGGACTGTACGGATAGTTTGATTTTTTCTTAATATAGCTGGGTTTAGCACCGTTTTTAAGGTGTACGGATAGTTTGATTATTTTGGTATAGTCCAGTTGTGCAAGGTGTAAAGAAACAGTACAGTATAGAAAAGGGGAATCTGCCTTAAAGTCGCTGTTGGTAAATAATTTTAAATAAATTTAGGGTTTCAGAAAAGTCCAAAATGTCTAATTACTGTCCTTTATATGTCTAAAAATACCGAAAAAATTTAATTGATATTCCCCAAAGGGTTATTTCCGTAAGAGAACAGATAAGGAAAGTGATAAGACATTAGCTATAAAAAATTAACAGAAGTTCCAGAAAAAAATTTTTCTGTTCATAAACGGAACTTTAACGGAACTTTTTGCGGAACTAATTATGATTTTTTTGTGTATAATATATTTGTGGAAATAAAAGATATAATAAAATGTGAGAATGATAATATATTACCTATTCAATCAAAAATGATTGCGAATTTATTATTGTCGGGCTCTCCTTATCAAATATATCAGTACAAAGATGTATCAAATGATATCTATAATAAGTATAATGCTTATATTCGCTATCACATGCGTTTTGATAAAAATATAAATATTAAAAATAATGTTGCCCCGAAAGATGTAGGATACTATGCTGGAGAGCTTTCTTGGCTTTGTGTAAAACTAGAACTTCCGTTGATTTCTGTAAAAATCAATTCTGAAAACGATATGCCAAATAAAGGATTTTTTGGTTTTCCTCAGTGTCAAGAAATGCAAAAACAAGGAATACTAAATAAAGATATTGTAAAACAAATAAAATCTGAAGTTACAGAAGCTCTTGAAGATGGATTATATGACAAATTAATTGATTATTTAAATGGCGTATCTAGCACCAATGATATGATTGAGCAAAATTCAAAATTGGTTAATATATCTAAAGATGATAGTAATGCTACATTAAAATCAAGTGCAAATATGACAGAACAAAAAAGTAGTAAAGAAGATTATAATGAAGTAGAATTTTTAGAAGGTCAAACAAAAGAAAGAACTATCCTACAAAGAAAAAGAAATCAAGAAATAGTAAAATTAGCAAAACAAAGAGATAATTATACTTGTAGAGTTTGCGGTTTTTCATATCAAAAGAAAATAGTTGAAGCTCATCATTTAATTCCAATATCAAATAAAAGCAACGAGTATGAAATTAAAATAGAAAATTTAATAACCCTATGCCCTAATTGTCATTCATTGGCTCATCATTTGTTAAATGAAAATGAAATTTATGTCGACAAACTTTCATTAATACCAAAATTAAAAGAAATTATAAACTCAAAATAATTTTGTAAAATTCTCAAACCGTGTGTTAATTTTTCTCAAGCCAACTGTTAATTTACAGTTGCGCGAGCGAGCTGAGGCTGGAGCATTTTGCCATAATGCCGCAGGCATTGTGGCAAAATGCGGAATTGCCGTTAAATGCGAGCGAGCAAGAGACGAATCCCTCCTTCTCCGGATTTTTTGTGTGTTTATAAAACGAAAGAGGGATGAGAACCTCACCGACTGTAATTTAACGACCGGTTTTATTTGTACGGATACTTTGATTATTTTGGACAGCCCGTGTAAAATAACATATAAAATGAATACAAACATACAGGTCGGAATTTTATGCAGGATAAGTTGGCAGCAGAAATTATATATGTTTGATTTTTTCGAAACTTGTATCTGCGGAACCAATTAATCGGAACTTGCTGAACTAAAACTAAAATCAAAACACAATAATATTTGTATTTCTTATATTTTTTATTGCTAAACTGTTGATAATTTTTCTCAAAACTTATGAGAGTCAACACTTGTAAAAATCATTATGTATAATTTTTATGATAGTATAGATATATGGAAAAAATTTATAGTTTATTAAATAAATACATACAATCAATTAATGAATGTAATCTAGAATTAGCAAGAGAAATATGGGATAGCGAAGATTCAATTTCATTTATTCATCCGCTGGGCTATGAACATTCTTTTGAAGAAATTAAAGAGCATTTTTATCTCGGTACAATGGGAAATTTGTTTTCAAAGAGAGATTTAAAGATAAAAAATGTTTCGGCAAAATTTTATGACAAAGCTGCTTTTTTAGAATTTAGCTGGGATTTTTATGCCGTACAAAAAGAAAACGGGGAGCAAATCCATACTCAGGGGCGTGAAACACAGCTTCTTGTTTTGCGCAACAATGAGTGGAAAATTAGCAATATCCATTATTCGCAAGCATTGAACTCATAAATCGAATTTTTAAATAATACTCAATATAAAAATTTAACTATTTCTTGCAAAATCAATGACCTCACCATCCTCAGGAATTAATAAATTATCAATATTGTTTTTATTTTTAAATTCTTTTAAATCATTTCTTGTAACCGAAAGATGGCTGACTGTATCCATGTGGCTTGCAATTACTGTTGCGTTTGGAGCATTTTGCAAAACTTCTTTTACATCATCAATATTCATAATTAGCCGTTCACCGTTTAAAACCGTTGCAGCACAAGCATTTACAACGATAACATCCGGAGAATACTTTTCTAATGCTGCCTTAACTTCTTCACACCAAATAGTATCGCCTGCTATATACAAGGTCTTTTCATCATTTGATTTAAAAACAACGCCCATCGCATCATAAGGCAAGCCGATAGAATCGCATAACGGTTTAATTATTTCTCTTTTGCCATGCTGGGTACCTGTCTTGTATAGAGTTATGCCATTATATTCCGTTCCTGATTCCTGTATAATTTCAGCATTTGTAAAACCTTTTGAGATAACGTAATCTCTATCAATAATTGACTGTACAAAAACTTTTATATTTTTATCTAATACACTTTCAGCGAATTCATCCCAGTGGTCTGGATGAATATGAGTAATGATAACAGCGTCAACATCAACAATTTTTTCAATTTCAAATGGCAGCTCCACTCTTGGTTGGCGAATTTCGGAATTTATCGCTGTATCAAATCCCGGCATATAATCTTTAGGCATAAGCCACGGGTCAATTAGGAATTTTGTATTATTGTATTCCACTATAATTGTTGCATTTCTTACTTGTGTAATTTTCATTTGGATATCCTCCTTATAATAAAGCAATTTTATATAGTTATTATCATTTTGACAAGAATGCACTTTTTTGTATAATACTTACTAAAAAGTAAATAAGGATTTTTATATGATAAAACAGAGAAAAGAGGAATATCAATGCCCGTTGGAAGTAACCATGGAGATAATCGGCGGAAAATACAAAGGGGTTATAATCGGACATCTCATAGGCAAAACATTGAGGTATAACGAACTTCAAAAGTTAATATCACACGCTACTCCCAAAATGCTCATTCAACAGTTAAAAGAACTTGAAGCAGACGGAATAATTGAGCGAAAACTTTATCCTGTAGTACCGCCTAAAACAGAATATTCTCTCACAAAAAGAGGTGAAACGCTGATTCCAGCTATTATTGAATTAAACAAATGGGGCATGAAATATTTACAAGAAGAAAATATACCGTGTGCCTACAAAGGTGATATTGATTAATACACAATTAACAAAAGAAGACCTATTGACAAATATACCCCAATGGGGTATCATGAATATACTGTCAGATACCCTACTGGGGTATAATAAAAAAGGAGGCTTATATGGCTAAATGTTCAAATCCACATTGCAAATGCGTTAATTGTACTTGCGGTGACCATTGTACTTGTACTGAGGACAAATGTAATTGTCCGCCTGAGTGCAATGAACCTCCTAAAAAATAGAATATTATTTTAGGGTTAAGGGACAGTTTTTCTGTCCCTTTTTATGTATAATGAAAATATGAAAAAAGAGTCTAAAAAAGATATGAACAACAAAAAATCAGAAAATCCGAATCATAAACATGAAATACCTCGTTTAAACAGAGCAATAGGTCAGTTGGAAGGTATCAAAAAAATGATTGAAGAACAACGATATTGTCCTGATATTATTGTACAACTCAAGGCTGTACGTTCTGCAATTAAGCATGTTGAAAGTAATATTTTGAAAACACATCTTGAAGAATGTGTTGCTAAGTCTTTTTCTGATTCTGAAATCGCTAAAGAAAAAATTATGGAAATTAAAACCCTGCTTGATAAAATGCAGGGCTAATGAATAATTTAGATTAAAAACAAGAAATAGACTGTAGAAAATTTAAAGAACAAGTTGCCCAAAAAAATCAAACCATGTGGAACAAATAATCAAACCATGTGTTCTTTTACAGTTGTGGTAAATTTTAATTTACCGCAACAAAAATGTTTCGGTAAGCAGAGATTACCAAAACCTACGAAAAACTTATTGCGCTGTGAGCCAAACCTGCAATCTGTTACTTGCTGTTAACATTTAACATTTTATTTACATCTTCCGGAACTGTGTGTTTAGTAAGTTCATCAACCCACTGGTTCAAAGACCTCAATTCATGTTCTCCATAACGGTTTATTTTTATTTTTGGAATCGCTTTTATAACCCCGTCAACTATAGTCCAGAAAAATGCTGCAATTGGATTGACCATTTCATAATATGAGTTGTTTGGAGTTCGCACCAGGACATAATCTGAATAATAATTTTTAAGATCCTCTACAAATTTTGAATAATGACCGGTTATTTCTTTCCTATTTCCGGGTCTGATATCCGGTGCTTGCGCAGTTATTCCGTTTTTATCTATGTATTTTTCTGACTTATGAAAAACTTTGAGTGTTAATATATCAGGATATTGACTCCCTCTAATCTGATTTTTTGTTACTTTATCCCTGAACATAAAACCACTGTACGAAGGCTTTAAAGAGAATAATTGCTTCAACGGATTATTTTTATGCCAGTATAATTCTACATTATCTCCCGTTTGGGTTACATAATCTGACAATTTTTGGTAAACATCATCTGTCGTTATTTTAATAATTTTACCGGATTTTGCTTCGTAAAACGATGCTTGCGGGATATCCTTTTGGAAATCTTTAAAAATTTTTTTCACCGACGTATGAATGTTACCGCCAAAGCTTGGGCTTTGATAATTCAATTTATTTGTAATTAAATCCATAAATTCTCTTCCTTTGCCACAATGATACTATCAAAAGCCTGGCATTGCAAGGTTATCAGCTAAGTGTGTAACATAATTTTACATCCAACTATTAATTAGGGAGGAGACTCAAACCTGCAAACTTCTACCTTCTACATACTAAATTTAATTTATTCAACAACTGTAATACATTTTTAAGCGTTTGTACCTGAATATATAATTCAGGCATTATATTGACAAATCACTCCTGCATGTTGTAAAAATATACAAAATAACCGTTAAAAAAGGGAGAATCTATGCTAAATAAATTAATACTAATTCTTTTAATATACCTTGGAATATCTTCAGTTTACGCTGCCAATGTTATAATAAATAAAGATATTAACAGCTTTTTTACCGAAACCCCGCAAAGAAACGCAAATGCAACTTGTTTTATGTATCCGAATAATCAGTACAAGTGTACTTGCAGATTTTCAAACAATCAAAAAATCTGGGCATCCGGAGACATTCTGCAAATCAAAGGGTTATCAACCGGAATGAAGTCCGGCATAATTAAGGATTGCAGCAACAAATAAACTTAATTTGCTTCAAAAATCCGATACACTTCCAAATTGAATCTTGCCCAAAAGAATATTGACAAGGTTTATAGAGCTTGCCCAAATATAGAATTTGTTATTCTAATTAGCTTTGAAAAATAGCAAATTTATTTTTTGACGGTTTTATATCTAATAAATGAAAATACAAAATCAAAATTACCTCTTAAGCTATAATACATACACAACTCCTAAGCCCCCTCGTTTCACTGGCTTTAAACCAAAGTATTATGATGCATTATTTGACGAGTACAGCCCTAATCTAAGGATTTCTGAAAGAGAAATCGCAAAAACCTTTTCCGGAAAGGTCAATACTATAAAAGATTTTCTAAATCTTGAGGGCTATTCTTTTGATTTATTGTCAACTCTAAAAGACAAGAAAAAGACTGAACTAAAATATTTATATGAAATTGCTTCTAAAAAAGACTTAACTAATCAAATAAGAATTCCTGCAAACAAAATTTTGGATTTTGCCTCTTTTTCTCATGAAAAACTAAAATCTATGGAACCAATCATTCTTTCACAAAATGATTTACATTTGTGGAATTATGAACCTGACTATATTTTAAATTTGGCAAAACTAGATGATAGAAGACTGAATATCTTTTTAGAACTTGCAAAGTGTAACGTAACACCACACAGTACACAAGCTGTATTGGAAGACACAGAAATTAATTGGGACAAACTTGTCGAAAAAGCAAAGTCTCTCAAAGAATTATATGGAAAAGATTTGCGCGAAATTGAATTCTATAGTAACACAAAAGGTCAAAATTTCTTTTTAGCGGACATTCAACTTCCACATAACCCTAATAAACCTGATTGGACAAACTACAAAAGGATAACTGTAAGATTAGATGATGATATGTATCCAATCGGAAAGCAAAAATTAAATACTCATATTCAGTCCTATGTCGATAACATCTACAACAAAGTTGTCGACAGACTTCATGTTTTTTCTAAAAAAGATTTAGATAACACGATACACCAAGTCCTCGCAAAATGTCCTGATGCAACTGAAGAAGAAGTCCTTGTTGCAATAAATAAACTAACGCAATTTTCAAGCTATAAGTCGCTGCAGCCAATGGCAAAACAGCTTCAAGAACAGGGAATAACAGATTTTGCAAACTTTGGTGAATTATATAAACCATTTAACTATTTTGTTAACCACAAATGCCTCTTTTCCTTATGCGAATCTGAAGAAAAAAAATTAGGAATTTTAATTACAAAGAATGATATAAACAATGCAGAATTAATGCAAAAACTTAAAGACTCCAAAGACAACCCTGCTCTTAAAAACGTAGTGTTTATAAATTTAGAAGGTTTTGCAGACGGCGTAAATTTATTCACAGACAATTACAAGCTTCCTGAATTGACTATAAAAACAATACAAGATGCAAAGTTAATACAAAACAAGGATAAGAATCTAACGTTTGAAGAATGCGTGAGCAAAGCACTAAACAACCCAATTGAAACACTGCTTAAGAAGTTAGGATTTCAAGTTCATACAATTAAATTCAATAACGCTGCCTCAAAAGAGGCTGTATTAGAGCAAATGAGTCCTATCATGCCCACAAAAGATATAATTCAATCTACAATTGAAACAATAGCCGATAAATACACTGTAAATAAACATTCATATAATAAGACCAGTGAATTACTCGCAAAATATTACCAAGAAAATGTGAATATATATTCAAAGCAAAGTCTGGTTGATGCTTTGAAGAAATTAGATAAAAAATTTCAAACATACTTAAAAGAAAACAATCTTTCAAAAGACAATTTATACATAATTGAAAATACGACATTAGATAAACCGAAAAGTTACGATATTATAAACAGAATGTATAAGGAATTATTTAATATTCCTGAAAATAAAATACTAAAAATCTCGGATATGGCGCAAATAAACAACTATCCGGAAAATTCAACATTTTTAGCTATAGATGATATTGCCGGCACAGGAAAATCTCTTTTAGAAATTGGAGACTATAATAAACAAGCTAAAAATTTATCTCCTAAACAACATATTTTGTTTGCTCCAATAACTGCAACTGACTATGCAGTAAAAAATATACAAGAAAACATAAAAACATTCTCGCGGGACAACATTGACAAGTTAATATATCTAGAAGAAAATCTGGCAAAAAATTCATATCATTCAGATATATTTAATAAATTTCTGGCAAAGCTGCTGTCTTTTAAATTTTTTCAAATCATTGATAAAGGATTTAGCAACCAAGCTTTATGCACCTCTTTTCCATACATGGCACCGGATAACAATTCCTACGTTTCGTCAAACTTAGTAAGTTTATTTTTGCCAAGCGAAGATTGCATAAAAAGTTGTCCTGACACATTCAATGAACTTGAAACAAATGCCAGATATTACGATATTTTTGGACAGAAAAAGAATAACTTAAAGTTAAATTCAAACAATGATGAAATTCCAAGCTGGATAGCAAAATTCAAAGAATTTTTGTTTAAATACTAAATACCAAGTTATCTGATGATTTCCCGGCGAAGGATAAAGAATTGCTCTCATACAAGATAATAGCAAAATTATTCTTTATCCGGTTTTTATCTGTGTATGGAAATAAGCGTTCAAAATAAATACCCGGCTCCGATTTTTAAGGCTGCTAAACCTGCCCGGCTTATAACAGCTTTGCAAAATCTTCATCTTACCCGCCCCGAAGATATAAAAATGACAGACGTTTTTATAAAAGAAGTCTCTAAAAATGACGAAGTCGCAAATAAGCTGGTAAAAAAATATCTCTGTAAAGGAAGTGCTGCTCTTGTTTTTGAAACTCCCGAAGGAGAAATCTTAAAGCTTACTCTTGGCAATCACTTTCCATTGAACAGACCTGTTGAGAGTTTTGATGTTCCTGTCTATGAACATAAAAAAAGTGGAAAAGTTCACTGCTATTTAGAAGAAAAGCTATACCAACACGGGCTTTCAGATGTTTTTGTTGATGAGGTAAAAAATCACATACGGGAAAAAGGATACAGAACCTTTGATTTCTATGACGGAGATATAAACCAAATAGGATTATCAAAAGAGGGAAAACTTTACCTCCTGGACCCCGAATGTGCTAAATACAAAACAATCTTTCATGCAATTTTTGACAAAATAAAGCAATTACTTAAGTAAGCTAATATAAGAAATACTCTGGTATTTACAAGAAGGGAGTAGGAGATATAAATTCCCGAGTTTCCGGAAATGTTATTTTGTTTTTATAGTCTGATTACATGTCAAAAAATATTTTTTGAGGTTTTGTGTAGTTATAATGAAAATCACAAATAACTATGGAAAAATAAATTATTATTCATGGACAAAACCAAAATATGCTTCGCCCAGTTTTGGGATAAGCTTTTCTCCTAAAAAGTCATTACGGGATATTTTTGTAAAGAAATCTCCCGGTTCAGAATCTGGTATATCAAAGATTAAGAGATTGCATCCGGGGAATTTTGGGACTGAATGCAAAGGCTCTTTACCATTAGGTGATTTTGAAGAACTGTTTGGGCTAAAAGAGTTACAAAATGTCTATAAAAAAGGTATTTCAACAAACACTGACGGCTGGGCAGACTGCTTTTTAAAATCTATGGCAAATACTCCGCTTTCAACCTCTTCTGTTTACGATTGCTCGGTAATGTACCTTTTTAATAAGGATACAAATACTCACTTTCTTTATCATTCCTACTATAAAACCTATAAGGATACATTTGACTCAATTATTAAAAACTTTATGCCTGAAGGTTTTACAAAAGCTGTTATTTTACCGGGACAGAACAGATGGGTTTCAAGTCATGAGATAACCCTTCCGGAAATGTTAAAAGCTATTAAATTGAATAATAAGAACGCGCCTATAAACATTCGTCATTATGCATCCCCTCTTCCTGAAGTAGTTGGTTATAAAGGCGATTTGTACGAAATTCCGAATATGAGAGTTTCTTTAGGATTTTCCGACAAGGGTCAAGCAAGTTTTCCGATATGTGATATAAGAGTCAGCGGGGTTATTGAAGCTATTGAACATAGTGCTGTCACCCTAGAACAACTCACCAAACAACGTAAAGTGTATAATATAGAAAATTTAGATGCGGAAATTCTAAAAGTCCTGAACAATATGATTGATAAATATCAGAAAGAAATAGAAAGAATATCTTCCTGCAAAACTCTAAATGAACTTGAAACCTTGACTGAATCTTATAACGAGAAGGAATTATCAACATTCCTTAGAGCTATTGAAAATCAAAAACAAAAAATTACAAAAGTATATTAATTACTTGTTTGTTAACTTGAAATAAGTTGCATGCCAGACTCTAAGGTCAATATAAAATGAGAAAAATGCATTAGTTTTCCCTGTTTTATAAAATTAACAAAACTTATCTTGAAATTTTCTTATGTTAGGAATATAACAAATTACTGTAAGAAGTTAGACTTAAATTTTGGGAATGTAAATAGTTATGGAATATT
Source organism: Candidatus Gastranaerophilales bacterium (assembly GCA_944326455.1). GTDB lineage: Bacteria > Cyanobacteriota > Vampirovibrionia > Gastranaerophilales > Gastranaerophilaceae > CAG-196. The sequence continues at coordinate 37,667 of CALVEA010000001.1, forward strand.
TTCTTTTAGCAATAGGAATACTGCTTACCGGTGCCTTTTTGGCTCTTATAGTCAAGGAAGAGTACAAACTTACGGTATGTTCAATTTTTGGTTTTATAGCTTTAGGCACAGCACTGTTTCCTGCAAGCTGGGTATTGTTTACAGGAAATGCGCTTGATTATAATTTAACACTTTCACCATTATTTGGTGCGATACCTTTATTAATGGATCCGCTGTCTGCAATATTTGCAGCTATAATTTCAATAATGAGTTTCTTGGGGTTAATATATGCAAATGGTTATATGAAACCTTACCTTAAGAAAGGAATGAATGTTTCCGCTCATTGTTTCTTCTTAATGCTTTTAATAGCTGCGATGCTAAGCGTTACAGTTGTTCAAAACGGCTTATTCTTCCTCTTTGTTTGGGAAATTATGTCTTTATCTTCATTTTTCCTTGTTATTTTTGAAGGTGAAAAAAAAGAAGTTTTATCAGCAGGTATTAAATACCTGATATATATGCATTTTTCAGTAATATTTTTGATAGCTCTTGTAGTGTTATTAACAAATCAGGCAAACAGCTTGAGTTTTGCAGATTTTGCTAAAGTTTTGGCTCAGAATCCGCATCTCGCAAATATTGCATTCATTTTAGGTTTTATTGGATTTGGTATTAAAGCAGGGTTTGTACCTTTTCATAACTGGCTCCCTGACGCGCATCCGGCTGCACCTACACATGTTTCCGGTATTATGTCCGGCGTTATGATTAAAACAGGTATTTATGGAATTTTAAGACTTGTTTTAATGATTGGTACTCCTTCAAAACTTGTTTCTTTCATTGTTTTGGCTATAGCGGTTGTGTCAGCTTTATATGGTGTTTTATATGCTATTACCCAGCACGATATAAAAAGACTGCTTGCTTATCACAGTATTGAAAATATAGGAATTATAGGCATTGGTATTGCTGTTGGTATGCTCGGACTTGCCTACGGAAATTTTGTCGTAGCAGTTCTTGGCTTCGCCGGCGGACTTATGCATGTTTTAAACCACTCAATATTTAAAGAACTGCTATTCTTTGCGGCTGGCAGTACTTATCTAAAAACCCATACAAGAAATATTGAAAAACTTGGCGGGCTAATTAAGTCAATGCCTTACACGGCGTTAATGTTTATTATAGGTTCCGTTGCAATCTGCGGACTTCCGCCTTTTAACGGATTTATAAGTGAATTTTTAATCTACGCGGGTATGATTCAAGGTATTCCGGCTCCGGGTATTGAGTTATTTTTAACGTTGGTTATTTCAATTGCAGCTTTGGGTATGGTTGGAACGATGGCTATACTTTGCTTTACAAAAGCCAGCGGAATAATGTTTTTAGGAGAACCTAGGAGTGAAGAAGCAGCCGGGGTTGAAAAAGATTCTTCCTTTATTATGATTCTTCCTATGTCTGTTCTTGCAGCTCTGACATTAATAATAGGAATATTTCCAAAACCTTTTGTCAGAACTATCCTAACACCGGTATCTCAATATATTCTTACAAAAAATAACATGGAAAATGCTCAGCAAATTGTCGATGCAGTGACAAATTTAACCGCTGATATAAGTGTATATTTTGTAGTATTTATTGCTATATTGGCTATAGTTCTTATTCTTAGAAAATTGATGTGCAGAAGATATGAAGAACATGCAACCTGGGGCTGCGGTTATGACAAGCCTACAAGTAGGATGCAATATACGGCTTCTTCCTATGCAAGTCCGTTTATCTCAACATTAAGACCATTATTTAAAAGAATTTCTCATATCAAAAAACCAAAAGAAATATTTCCTAAAGAAGCCTATTATGAACAGGAAATTGAAGATATTGAAGAGGCATATATTGTTAAACCTATTGTCAAATGGGATGAAAAGCTTTTGGCTAAGTTTGAGAGACTTCAAAATGGAAATATACAGCAGTATATTCTAATAGGACTAATATTCTTATTAGCTGCTATTATTGGGGTCATTTATATAGGCTGATATTCGAGGAAAAGAAAGGTAGAATATGCTTACATTAATTATAAATATATTAATACTTTTAATTGCACCTTTTTTAATGATAGGTGTAATTAAGAAGACAAAAGCTTTTTGGGCTGGAAGAAAGGGCGTTAGCATACTGCAGCCGATATGGGACTTTATAAGACTTATGAACAAGGATTTGGTTATAAGCAAAACCACTTCTTGGGTATTCAAGGCAGCTCCGGTCATAAGTTTTTCCACAATTCTGTTTGCAGCTCTTTTAGTTCCTCTTGCTGACGGCAGATCTATTATTGTATTTCCGTTTGCCTTCATAATGTTTGCTTATATTTTAGGTTTTGGAAAATTTTTCTCTCTTCTCGGCGCTCTTGATACAGGAAGCAGCTTTGAGGGAATGGGGGCTTCAAGAGAAGCTTGTTTTTCAACAATAGTTGAACCTGCATTTTTCATAGCAATGGCTTCTATTGCAGCTTTAACCCAAAACTATTCATTCGCTGCTTTTAAGGGAATTCTTCATAGCGCGGGCATATATGGATATTTAATTATAGCACTTACTGCAGCAGCTCTGTTTTTAATGCTCCTTATAGAAGGCTGCCGGGTTCCGGTTGATGATCCGACAACACACCTTGAATTAACAATGATTCATGAAGTTATGATTCTTGATAATTCCGGACCGGATTTAGGTTTAATTACTTGGGGCGCTGCAATTAAAATGTTTTTGTTTGAGGCTTTGATTGCAAATTTAATTATACCTATGGGATGGGCTCCTCTTTATTCTATAATTGCCTTTTTAGTAATTGTATTTTTGCTTTCAGTTCTTATCGGTACGATAGAGTCTTCAATTGCAAGATTCAGAATGACACATGTTTTTGAATTCATTTTTATAATGACATTGACTTCGCTTTTGATTCTTGCTCTTGTAACATACAGAATATACGGAAGTTAGGCAGGAAAAATGGAAAACATATTTATAATTTTACTCGGTTTATCAATGATTTATATAGCATCAACAAGCAGACTTGCTGCGCATATTAACATGGTTGCTGTTCAAGGATGGCTGTTGTTCTTTGTTTGCCTTTCAGGTTTCATAAAGGAACCATGGTTTGAGTGGGCTATTTTCACAAACATTCAATCATTTTCGGCAAATTTTGCGCATGTTACCGGTTTGCTGTTTGTTATCGCAGAAACTCTTGTTGTAAAAGCTTTTGTTATCCCTTGGTTTTTAAAGAAAGTCCTTAGAAAGACAAATTCGCACAGAGATACAGAAGCTAATATTCCGCATTTTTACTGCATGGTTATATCAAGCGTAATTCTTTTCGCCGGGTTTTTGATTGCAAATATCAATACTCCTGCATTTAGACTTGTTTCACCTATGTACTTTGGGATTTCAATCGCAGTTATTATTACCAGTTTATGGCTCATTACAATTAAACATAAGGTTCTGTCAAATGTTATCGGTTTTATTACAATGGAAAATGGAATTTTCTTACTTTCACTTTCTGTTGCAAAGGAAATGCCGGTTATAATTAACCTGGGTGTTTTATTGGATATATTTATTGCAGTATTTATTCTCGGTATGCTCGTTAGAGAAATTAATAACGAGTTTGAGGATTTGGAAGTTTCGAATTTATCAGATTTAAAGGATTGCGAATACAATGATTAATTTAATTTTATTATTTCCGCTACTTGCGTGTTTAATATTATTTATATTTAAAAAGGGCAGCTTAAATAAGCTAATGGTAAATATTTATGCAGCACTGCATTTTATCATATCAGCTGCGTTTTGTTTGAGAATTGATTTAATTCCGAGCTGGCGCCCTTGCTCCTTTTTTGGTGTGAATGATTTGAATGTGGTATTTCTGGCAGTTATGTCTTTAGTATTTCTGGCAGTAGCTGTATACAACAACGGGCACCTTAGAAATGTAGATGCAGATGTCAGGAAAGTAAGACATTACACTTATATGGTGCTGTTGTTTGTGTTATCAATGACAGGAGCTGTTTTAAGCACTAACCTTGGTGTAACCTGGGTATTTATTGAAGCTACAACCTTGGCAAGTGCTTATCTAATTTATTTCAGAAAGACAAAGCATTCCGTGGAAGCTGCTTGGAAATATGTATTTATATGCTCAATAGGTATTGCTCTTGCTTTTGTTGGGATTATTTTACTAACAATTGCAACCGGAAGTTTAAACTCTCTGTATTATGTTGATTTGTACAAAAATGCAGCGCTATTTAATCCATTCTGGCTGAAATTGTCATTTGTATTTATACTGTTTGGTATAGGTACAAAGATGGGCTTGGCTCCTGTTCATTTTTGGCTTCCGGACGCTCATGCGGAAGCTCCGTCACCGATTTCGGCATTACTTTCGGCATCGCTTCTTAATTCTGCTTTTCTTATGATATTAGCGGTCTTTGGACTCATGATATCAGCCGGATGCTCTTCTTATGCAAGATTGATGCTTCTTGTAATGGGATTTCTATCTTTATTTGTAACAGCAGTATTTGTTTATCATATTAATAACTACAAAAGAATGCTTGCATATTCTTCAATTGAAAATATGGGTATTTTAGTTATCGGAACCGCTTTAGGCGGAGTTGGAATGCTTGCTGCAATAATACATTTGGTAGGACATTCACTTATCAAAGCTTCTTTTTTCCTGACATCAGGTAATATTCTTGATTTATACGGAACAAAAAAAATAAAATCAGTTACCGGACTTTTGAAAACTGATAGACAAACCGGCTGGTTATGGATTTTGTCATTTGCAGGAATTGCAGCATTTCCGCCTTCAGTTTTGTTTATAAGTGAATTTTTGATAGTTAAACAGATGTTTTTGCAAGGCAGATTCATTTTATGCGGATTATTTTTAATTTTGCTTACAATAATCCTTTACGGTCTGGGCAAAGCTGTAGTTGCTATGTGTTTTTCTCCGGTAAATCATCAGGAAAATAAACCGGAAGAAGCCAAAGTTAAATTGAATTGGATGATGTATGCTCCGCAATTTGTAATGCTGATTCTTGCCTTTGTTTTAGGTTTATACATGCCGCTGCAGGCTGTAAGTCTCTTTACAAATGCTGTTGTAGGATTTTAATAAAAAGAAGGTATTTATGAACTGGATAATCACTGAAAATAATAAGAAAATAAACGCAAATGATATTCCAACACTTTCAATAGAAGAAATTAAATCTGATATTGAAAAAATGAATATGAGGCTGATTGGTTTCTTTGGGAAACAAGAATTTGAAAACGTAAGATTGTATGTGATAATGGCTGATGATAAAGTTGGAAGACTCCATATAACCTCGGCACTGTTTACTCCTGAAACAAAGAGCTATGAATCTTTCACCTCAAAATTTCCTGCTTTTCATATCTTTGAAAGAGAGTTTTATGAAGAATTCGGGATTGAACCGCTTCATCATCCTTGGTTAAAACCGGTAAGAATTAACCAGGATAAGTATCCGTTCTTTGAGATGAAAGGAGATGAAGTTCACGAGGTTGCAGTTGGTCCGATTCATGCGGGAGTAATTGAACCCGGGCATTTTAGATTTATGTGCCATGGCGAAAAAGTTTATGACCTTGAAATTATGCTCGGATACCAGCACAGAGGAGTAGAGGAACTATTCTTAAAAGGTAAAGGTTACAATAACAGACTGGCTGAATCAGTTTGCGGAGACTCTGTAATCGCCTATAATATGGCTTATTCTCAAGCTATGGAAGCACTTTCCAATACTCCTGTAACATCAAGAGCTCAAATCATTCGAAGAATTGCCCTTGAGATGGAAAGAGCTGCTATTCATATCGGTGATATGGGCGCTATCGCAGGAGATATAGCATATTCTATGGGGGCATCCATTTTCGGTGTAACAAGAACTCTTGTGATAAATACAATGCTGGAACTCTCCGGAAGCAGATTTGGAAGAGGGCTGATTAATGTCGGCGGAGTAAACTTTGATATAGATAAAGAGTTCGCTGATAAAATTGTAAAAGTTCTTGATGAAGTAGGTAAGACTGTTGATAGAACATCGAAAGTTATGTTAAAATCGCCAACAGTTCTTTCAAGACTGGAAAAAACCGGAGTAGTAAGTTATGAGAATGCAAAGGAGATAGGCGCCGTAGGAATGGCAGCAAGAGCATCCGGAGTTGATATTGATTCCAGGTTTGATTTTAACGACACTTGGTATACATCATTGGATGTTGTAAAACCGTTCAAAGCAACCGGAGATGTTCATTCAAGATTTAAGCTCAGATACAAAGAGGTTAAACAATCTATTCAGATAGTGAAAAAACTTCTTGAAAAATTAACAGAATTTAATAACGAAGGAATTATTAACAACCCGACTCAAGTGCTTGAAGCTAATTCTATGGTAGTCTCAATTGTAGAAGGCTGGCGCGGGGAAGTTGTTCATACAGCATTAACCGGTGCAAATGGTGAACTTTTAAGATATAAAATAAAAGACCCTTCTTTTAATAACTGGTATATGCTGGCTTTAGCGGTTAGAAACAACGGCGTTTCTGACTTCCCGCTCTGTAATAAGAGTTATAATCTTTCGTATTGCGGAAATGATTTATAACAATATTAAAGTATTATCATTAAAAGGAAATAGTTATGTTTGATACATTAAAATTAAAATATTTTCAAGGAAATCAATTTATACCGGATATAAAAAACGCACCGATGCGGGAGCAGTTTAGAGGTTTTCCGATATTGAAAAATGTTGGAGATGCAGATGAAAATGTTTGTCCAACAGGAGCTTTAAAAACAAATCCGCTTTCAATAGATTTAGGTAAGTGTACTCTATGCGGAGCTTGCAAATGTCAATCCGTTCAATTTAGTAATTATTATAAACTTTCTGCAACACAAAGAGAAAGCCTTATTATTACGGAAAATATGACACCGGAAGAATTTGAAAAAGCTGCAATTAAAGCAAGAAAAGAAATTAGAAGAGTATTTTCTAAATCACTAAAGTTAAGACAGGTATCCGCTGCCGGTTGTAACGGTTGCGAAATGGAGTTAAATGCTTGCTCTAACTGTAATTTTGATATGGGAAGATTCGGAATAGATTTTGTTGCCTCGCCAAGACACGCTGACGGTTTGGTCATAACAGGTCCGATTTCTGAAAATATGGCTTATGCGCTGGAAGATTGCTATAAATCAACACCGGCACCTAAAATTGTTATATTGGCAGGTGCGTGCGCAATATCCGGCGGAGTTTTTCAGAATTCTACAAAGCTTAACAGAGAATTTTTGGAAAAATATCCGATTGATTTGTACATTCCGGGCTGTCCTGTTCATCCTCTTACTTTTATAAACGGGGTATTAGATTTTATCTCTAAAAAATAAAATCATCCAAATACATTAGGCGTCTCATTGTAACAAATCTTTACATTTAGTAAGCAGTATGGTAAAATTAGTAGGTTAAGGCTTAATATTTTGTTACAATCTGGCAATTTTATTTGTTTTTGTTATTTTACATGCAATATAATGTTAGATGAGTACTAAAATTTTAACCCAATAATGATGAAAAATTAGGAATTTGGATACTATGAAAAAAAGAATAAGCTATCTATTTGCTGTATGTTTCCTTTTATCTATATCAAGCGTAAAAGCAGACCCCATGGCAGGAGGATTGAATCTTGATACCCTCCATGGCTATGAAGCAGGCGCTTTCAATAAAATGGAACAAAGCCAGATTAATAACTTTGAGATTGACAGAAGTTATGTGCAGTCTTTGGACGAAGTTACCAAAGATGACAGAATATATGATGCTACAGTAGAAGAAGATGTAGCCAGAGAAGGTGTTCTTTATAACCCGCACTTTCTCCTTGAACGTATAAATTTTGAAGGTAATACTCAAATACCAACAGAAGAACTTGAAAAGTTAGGTTTAGAAGTAATTGGCGAAGATATTTTCTTTGATGAACTCTTGGAAGTATGTTCTAAAGTTACTAACTACTACCATTCAAAAGGATATTTGACATCTTATGCAACAGTTCCTCCGCAGAGAATTGTTGATGGTGTTGCAACAATTAAGATTATTGAAAGTAAAGTCGGTGAATTAAATATTGAAGGCGAAAAATGGACTCGTGAGTGGTATTTAAAACACATTATCATGGGTAAAGCCGGTTTAAGAGAAGGTGATGTATTTAACGCAAAGAACCTTCAAAGAGCTATGAAAGAAATTAACCGTGAAGATTACGTCCAAGTTGAAACAGAAGTTGAACGTCAATCTGAAGGTGAAGAAAACACCGCAATCACACTTAACGTAAGAGATAGATTCCCGGTTAATCTAGGATTTGCCTGGGATGATTACGGACGTTCTTATACCGGCGCTCAAAGAGCATCTTTTGTAGTCGGTATGGATAACTTAACAGGATTAGGTGATAAGATATACGGCGGTACAATCTTATCATCAGGTGCTACCGGTTGGATGGCAGGCTATTCACTTCCGGTTTCTTCATACGGTACAAGATTATCCTTCGACTTTTCAGATTCGCACGTAAGATTGGGCGGTCCTTACAGAGCATTGGGTGTTAAAGGTAATGCACAAAGCTATTTCTTCAAGTTAACACATCCTCTTGTACAAACTGCTAAATCCGATTTGTTTGTATATTCAGGTATAGATTTTCTTAATGCAAGCACGACATTCCTTAACAATTCTGCAAGAACATATCTTTCTGATTACAACTTGAGAGTTTGGCGTTCAGGATTGTATGGTATGACTGACGACGATTACGGCAGATGGATTGGAAGTTTTGGATTCGATTTTGGTGTCGGCGGAGATGGTCACGGTGCTATTCAAGATACAACATTTGTTAAGTTTACTGCAAATGCTACCCGTGTTCAGAGATTGTTCAAGAGAAGCATGGGTGTTATAAGAGTCGGCGGTCAGTATTCACCTAACAAATTATTCGCAGCTGAACAAATGCAGCTCGGCGGTCCATACACTCTCAGAGGTTACCAGCCTGCTGAATTAATCGGAGATTATGGTGTTTCCGGTACAGTAGAATTCAGAACCCCAATTCCTCTCTTAGATAGAGTATGGCCTTGGTTAGACGATAGATTGAGATTGGCAGTATTCTACGATTGGGGCTGGATAGGAACAAACGGCAATGTTTATGATTATCCGCAATCGTTCTTACATGCCGTTGGTGCAGGCTTCTATATGAATCTGACAGATTGGATTTCTGCACAAGTCGGTTTAGGCTTCCCGCTCGGAAGAGACTACAACGAAAATACCGCAAGATTCTACTTCAGTGTTAACACAGATTTAGATAGGTTAATACCGCTAAGGAATCCGGAAAAATTATAGAAATAAAAAAGAGGTTTAAAAAACCTCTTTTTTATTTGATAAATTCATAAATATTTTTTAAAACCTCTTGCACAAACAGTTCTTTCATCCGTATTCTTTGTATATCAGAGTCCAGAAGAATTTTATACGTCTGAGATTTATTCTTTGTATATATAGCAGAATACATAAGCCCTACAGGTTTTTCATTGCTGCCTCCTGTTGGACCGGCAATTCCTGTTGTTGATACACAGATATCGGCACCGGTTAAACTAAAAAGACCTTTTGCCATTTCATAAGCACATTCTCTGCTTACTGCCCCGAAGTTAGACAATGTATCCTCACTTACTCCAAGCATTTTATGTTTTGCTTCATTTGCATAAGTTACAAGATTTAAGGTTATATATGAAGAGCTGCCGCTAACATCAGTTAATCTTGAACTCAAAAGACCACCTGTGCAGGATTCTGCAACGGTAATGGTGAAGCCTTTTTGAATTAAGATTTTACCTATTTCTTCCTCATAAATCATTAGTATGCCGTCCTTGTTAAAATTATATCCGAATGTTCATCATAAAGGTTATGTTTGTACCATACACCTTTAAAAGTTCCATCAGGTTCATAGAGATATTGGGTATCTTTTGATACAAAATAGATTGCACTTATCGGCTTTCCGGAGATACGGTATTGAATAGAATAATACGGATAGTCAGGATAATCACCGTAAATAAAATCAATATACCTGAGTTTTCCCAAGGCATCATAATAATACGCCTTTGATAAATCTTTTTTATCTTGCAGAGCATACATATAAATGTGTTTTTGTTTGCCGTAATAAAATGCTGAAAGATTATAATCACCATACTCCTCATAGCCGGCTGAAGCCGCATAATAATGATCGAGGTGTTCTTTGTCTTTTAATTTATCTTTAAACTGTACTTTCAAATCTTCAATTTTGGTGACTTCATCCTTAAAAATAATATCCCTTATCTCACTTATAATAGCTTCCTTTTCCACCATTGATTTATCAATCCAATCGTATTGTATATCTGCAATATAAACATCATTATAATTAGCAAAAGCTAATGATTGGACTAAAAACAAAACAGCTGCCAAATACTTAAATTTTTTCATAAACCCTCCGAATAAAAACAGTATAACACATCCGAAAAATTTTATAGTATAATTTAAGAATGGTAAGATTGTTAAATAAGAATAATGTAGGAAAGCTATCAGATTTAGTTTATTCAATTTTCAAAATTCAGGAATTTTTTACACATATTGTAGAAGTAAACAATCCTGAGGTTGAGCCTTGTATATATGCAATGTGGCACGCACATCAATGCTGCATTCACGGGTTGAAAAACCGTGCAAAAACGAATGTTTTAATTAGCCGTTCAAAGGATGGTGAAGTCATTGCCAGAGTTGTAGGCAAATGGGGATTTAAACTTATTCGCGGTTCCAAAGGGAAAAAGGGTGCTGTTGAAGCTACAATGCAAATGATTGAAGCTTTAAAATCAGGTGAAAACTGTGCAATGATGGTCGACGGTCCAAGAGGACCTGCAAAGATCGTTAAAGACGGAGTTATAAAAATCGCAAAACTTGCAGGTGTGCCAATTGTTCCGATTTACTGGTATTCCACAAACTTTAATTTCACAAAATTCCCATCCTGGGATGGTTTTAGAATGCCGGTACTAGATGTCCGACTGATAAATCTTTACGGCGAGCCTATTTATGTTCCTCATGACGGCGATGACAAATCTGATGAAGAAGCCAGGTTAAAACTCCAAGCCAGCCTTGAAGAGTTGGAGCAAAGAGCGCCTGAAGAGTATGATAAAGTATATTGGCACGGTTTGTGGAGACGCCGTTAAACATAGGACAAGTACAATCGAATGAAAAAACTTTTATCAGTTTTATTTTTATTATTTTTTCTAACGCTTTCAGTTCAAGCAAGAGCTTCAAAAAGCGGACTTGCTGATGTTATAAATAATTCCGGCGTTAATCAAAATAATTTTTCAGTTTCAATAAAAGATGTACAATCTGGAAAGGTTATATACGAAACAAATAGTAAAAAACTTATGAGTCCGGCTTCTGTACAGAAAATTATAACCCTGGTTCCCATAATTGAAACTCTGGGCAGAGATTATGAATTTACAACATCACTTTATTCAAGAGGAGATGACTCTTTTGTTTTAAAACTCGGAGCTGATCCATATTTAACATCTTATGATTTGAAAACTCTGGTAAATAATATAGGCGTTGAAACTCAGAAATTATACATAGATGACAGTATCCTTGATAAAAAAGATTGGGGTGAATCTTGGATGGAAGAAGATTTGACCAGTTCTTATACGCCAAAATTTGGTTCATACAATTTAGATAATAATTTAATGAAAATCACAATAATGCCTTCTGCAGAACGGGGGCAAAATGCCATAGTTCTGAACGCTTCCAAATATCCGGTATTGTTGTTTAATAAAATTATAACTTCTGATAAAACAGAAATCGTAGCGGAACAAAAAAGAGCCGGGATAGCTGATATTTTGGAACTTTCAGGAACTGTCAGCAAAACAACTACAGAAAAATTTCCGATTCCTAATATACAGAGATACTTTAATATCCAATTAAAAAAAGCTCTGGAAAATCATAAAGTGTATTTAAAAGAAGGTTTGTCTCTAACAAAATTAAAGGATACAGATGTTTTTGTTTACAAGGTTACTCATAGTATAGATAGTGCTATAAAAGACAGTTTTAAAAACAGTAATAATCTTGTATCTGAAACTTTGTTTAAATTAGCCGGGGCAAAGTATAATAATATTCGAACCGGGACACTTTCTTTGGGAATAGAAATGTTTAATCAATACTGTATAAAAAATCATCTTAACACTAATGAAATCAAGCTTGCTGACGGCAGCGGCGTTTCTAAGGATAATGCGGTGACAACAGACTTCGTAACAGATTTTCTGCTCCTGAATAAAGATAATGAAATTATGGAAGCTCTTCCTATACCGGGTGAAGGAACTTTATCAAACAGGCTTCTTCCGCTGAAAGATTCTTTGAGAGCCAAAACCGGCACCCATTCTGACGTAAGCGCTCTCGCAGGATATTTAACCGCTAAAAGCGGAAAAAAATATGTTTTTTGCATAATTAATAACGACTCGGAACAAGCTTCATCTGATAGAAAAATGCTGGAAGATTACATTGTAAGAGAAGCTTATTTAAGGTTGTAAGGATGTATGAAATTATATCTCAATATCTTGAATACTTAGAGCTTGAAAAAGGGCTTTCTTCAAATACTATAGATGCGTATAGAAGGGATCTTTATGATTTTGGCGGCTATTTAGACGGAAAAGAGCTTGCTAATATAAACAGAGCGGATATTAATCTTTATGTACGTACTCTTAAAGAAAAAAATCTTGCTCCAACAAGTATTATAAGAAAAGTTGCATCGCTAAGAGGTTTTTTCCGGTGGGCTTATGCAATGAATATAATAAGTAAAAATCCTGCATCTACTCTGGAACAGCCCAAAGTCCCCCAAAGACTTCCTAAAGTTATAACTTTAAAAGAAGTGGAAGAAATGCTTCACAACAATTTAAATCCGCTTGAACATGTTATTATGGAACTTTTATACAGCTGCGGACTCAGAGTTTCCGAGCTTGTTAACCTGAAAATTACTGATATTGATATAAATTCAAAATACATAAGGTGTTTCGGAAAGGGTTCAAAAGAAAGAATTATCCCAATGGGAAATGAGGCAAAAAGAGTTCTTGAAGATTATTATACGATGAGGGAGTTTGTTTTAAAAAAATACAATATTACTTCAAAAAAACTTTTAATAAATCAATCCGGCAGATTTATCAATCGACAAGACGTATACACTTTCATACACACTCAAGGTAAAAAGATACATAAAAATATATCTCCTCATACCCTAAGACACAGCTTTGCAACTCACCTGCTGGAAAACGGAGCTGATTTAAGAGTCGTCCAGGAGCTTCTTGGACATAGTGATGTTTCAACTACTCAGCTTTATACTCATATAAGTAAAAAGCGGTTAAAAGATGTATATTTCAGTATAAATGATGATTAAAATTAAGACAGACAGCCTAAAGGCTGTCTGCTTATTATAAAAAAGAAGAGGCTTATGCTAATCTAAACTGCTTCTGTAACCACATACTTGGCAGATTTTGAGACGACTCCGTAACAAACCATTGTCAGTCTGTTATTCAATGCAAGCATAGTTCTATAATTATTTGCAAAATTATTCATCGCCGACATCATCTCGCCCGCCGAAACCCTTGATACTAACGAATCTGCTTCATGATTGTCTACTTTTTCCTGTGCATACTTTTCTACCAGTAATTTGTCAATAAAATCTCTAGCTCCGATTGCCATAAGCTGCTCTCCTTATTTACATTAATACTCTATATTCAATTTTAAAAAGACATTAAAACTAAACCTAAATAAGAGCCTCATTATCATAGACTTTATTTGGAATTTTAGTTTATTTTATATCTCTTGTATATATAAAGTATTTATTAGTTTAGAAATTGCCTTTTTTAAGAGGTATTGTAAAGTTATGTAACAAAGCATGCCGGAAATACTTAAATCCTTAACTTTGTAAATACTAATAACCGCCGGATTCGCCTATTGTATCAACAGCTTCAACCTTAATATCGGTAATAAGTTCAGAATAAGAAATAACAACAATAGTTGGAATATGACGTTCCAGCAGTTGATAGAGCGGAAGCCTGATTCTAGGAGAACATAATATTACCGGCTGTAATCCGATTGCCTGATGTGCACGCATAAGTGTCATAGCAGTAGATTCAATTAAATCCTGAACCTGCATTGGATTCAAGAGAAACATTGTACCAAGCTCTGTTCTCTGGCAGCTGTCATCAAGAGTTTTTTCCCATTCAGGAGAAAGAGTAAGCGCATATAGAACTTTATCTCTGTCAACATTATTCAAACAAATTTGACGTCCCAGTGCAGCCCTCAAACGCTCAGATAATATATCAGGTTCTTTGGAGAATCTTGCATAATCACAAAGACGTTCAAATACAAATATGATATCTTTAATAGAGACTTTTTCTCTTATCAGGTTAACAAAAATTTTCCTTAAGTCACTTGTAGAAATAATCGCCGGTACAAGGTCGTTAACAAGAGTAGGGTCTTGCGAACGGACAAGTTCCATAAGCTTGAGGACATCTGTTTTTGTCATAACTTCATCTACATGCTTACGTACACATTCTTGCAGGTGTGTAACAAGAACATCCGTAGCATCGACAGCCGTAACATTTTTGGTTGCCTTTGCATCTTCCGCACTAATCCAGTATGCTTGAGTTTGATACGTTGGATCAACCCCGACAATTGCATCCTCAGGAATTGTCTTTTTAACAGAATCCCATTGGTCAGCAATAACCATATATTTACCCGGATAAACATATCCGGATGCAACAACATTGTTACGTATGGAAATAACATACTCGTTAGCTTCCAAGGCAGAAGAGTCCATAATACGAATATTTGGTAATATGTAACCCAGCTCATCAGTAACTCTTTGACGTAAAGCTGCTATTTTAGCAAGTAGTTGACCTTCTTGATCAGGATCCGCAATAACAAGAAGCCCGGCGCCTACCTGCAAGCTCAAAACATCAACGCCAAGTCTTTCATACATCTTATTAGGGTTAACCAAGTCTTGCATATTCTGGCGAACACTTTCTAATTGCCCCAATTGGGATTGGACATCCGCATTAACAAGGACAGAGAAGCCAGCAACAGCAAGAATTATTGTAAAAATAAGGAACGGAAAAAATGGAAGACCTGTAATCGGTGATGTTACGGTAATTAACCCTAAAAACAAAGCCGCAAAAAACAGAGAATACGGTTTAGAAAGAATTTGTGAGGTTAAATCTCCGCCCAATGAGTTATTACCGGCAGATGCACGTGTCATCACAATACCGGCAGATATTGACATCAAAAGAGACGGAAGTTGTGATGCAAGACCGTCGCCAATAGTTAGGACAGTGTACTTACTGACTGCATCTGCAATTGGCATTTGGTTGACAAGACAGCCTATTGCCAAACCTCCGACAATATTTATTATTACAATGATAATACCTGCAATGGTATCACCTTTTACGAACTTCATAGAACCATCCATTGAACCAAATAGACTTGATTCTCTCTGGAGGTCTTCACGCCGCTTTACAGCTTCTTCCGGGGAAATCAATCCGGCGTTAAAGTCAGCATCAATAGTCATTTGCTTACCTGGCATAGCATCTAATGCAAAACGTGCAGCAACTTCAGCAATACGTTCGGCACCTTTTGTAATAACCATAAACTGTACAACAGTAATAATAAGGAAGATTACACCTCCGACAATCATATTCCCGCCTGTAACGAAAGTTCCGAATGCGTGAATAACTTCACCGGCATCACCCTTTGCGAGAATAAGACGGGTCGATGCAATTGATAACACCAAACGGAACATTGTACCGATAAGGATAATTGAAGGGAAAGCTGCTAATTCCAGAGGCTTTTGCACATACAAAGATATCATAAGCAGCACAATACCAAGGGTTATATTTAAGCTTATTGAAAAATTGATAACCCAATTCGGCATCTCGATAATGAGGATTAAAACCAGAGTCATTATGAATAATGCCAAAAATATTTCTGATATTGGTTTTGAACCTGCTCCTTCTTGTGCCATTACATACCTTCTAAAGCTTTTTTAATGATTTCTATTTGGGTGTCAATTGAGGCATCCACAATACCGTTATTAGTCTGGAATATACATCCGCCTTCCTCTACCGAAGGGTCTGCAACAATACTTATTTTTGAATCTATACCATACTGATAGGTAATATTTGGAATAGTATCTTTAATAAATTGTACTGCTTGCGGACGAACCCTGATAATAATTTTGGGTTCATTTTTAGATGTCGTTTTCAAAATGTCAACTATAGTATCTATAAGTATTTGAGGATCCGCATCAACTTCACGTTTAATAATTTTTTTTGCTATATCAACACTAATCTCTAAAATATCAGGTGCAATATACTCAAATACATCTTTCTTAGCAGTCATGAAAGCATTAAGAGATTGCCTGAATTTTTCCAAATCTGCATTACATTTTTCCAAGCCTGCTCTGTAACCTTCTTCAAAAGCCGATTTTTTAATATTTTCGGACTCCTCTTGAGCACGGGAAACAAGATTACGGTCATCAATCCTTCTGTAACCTCTTCTCCTGGAGCCTCTTCTTCGTTCTTGCCGCTGCGTAAAGTCAATATTTTCAATATCAAACAAGTCAATTTCCGGCTCTTTCGGTTTTTCTGCCGGCTTTTTTTCTTGAACAGCAGGAACCTCGTCCGGTTTATATTCTGGGATTTCAGGTTTAGCAAGTTCTTGAACCTGCTCCTTTGTTTTTTTCCCCTCCCTCAATTTTTGATTACGTTTTTTAATAATCATAATTAATATTATATACTTTCTTCAATATATTGCGCAATAATTCCAGCAACTTTTAGCGGCATCTCTCCGTATTCCCCGTCATAAGTTTGTGAGATAAATCTTTTAACAAGAGGTCTCTCATTTTTAATTACTTTTTCGACCTTTTCACGAGGAACTTTTTTATAAACTTGTAAAAGATCGAATAATACGTTGTCTTTTGTAAGTTTTTTCTTGATAGGAAGATAATTCTTCATATCTTTAAGGCAATCGGTTACTAAATCCCCATCAAGTTTAGATTCCAAATCTGCCATATTCATATACTGAGATATTGCCAAAGAGTCATTTGAATCAAACTTATTAAGTATTGTTGTAACTTTATCCTGTGAAAGAATTTTAAGCACAAGAGCCAAAGACATAAGCTTCATTTGTTTATTGCTTATACCTTGCGGAGCAGAAGCCATAGCTTTTTCAGCTTTCTTCTGTGCGCGTCTTTCTTCACGTTTCTTTTGTGCTGCTTCTCTATTTCTTTCCGCTTCTGCAGCCATTTCCTGCTGGCGTTTTAATTGTTCTTCCTGAGCTTGCTTTGCCATTTCATCTATATTTGACTGGCTCTCGGCACGATTTTTTGTTTCTTCGTCAATTACGCCTTTTGACTCAAGTTCTTCAATGCTTTGCTTATAGACTTTAATAACGTGGTGTTCTACAGCTTGCAGCAGCTGGTCTTGAGGGATTTTTCTTATAACTGCCTGCTTGGCAACTTCAAAAATAGTAAATGCAATCTTCTGCATAATACTATCCCAGTATTGCGGCAAAATGCCTGAATGTATAAGGTCAATCGATTTGTGGAAAGACCATTCCGCAATAATCTGAGTTATAAATACCGCCTGTTCAGGTGTTAGATTGAGCGCTGTATCGTTGTATAAAGCTTCACCCGCTAAAAGAGTAAAATTACCGAGAGTCTTTACAATATATTCTTTTTCTCTATCTTGCAGGTCAGCCGGAACAAGCTCCTTAGCCTGCTCAGCCATGGATGCTGCAAAACCCTTATAATCAAATCCTTCTATTGGCATAGTTTTCCCTCAAGATATGGTAATCCCTATCGTATTATATATTCTTTTAAATCGTTTAACCTCATATAATTTAATGATTTTCTAAGTCATAGTACAAAATTAGTTCTTTTTTGAGAATAAAAAAGAGCTAATTTTGGTACAGAATACGGAGCAGGATTAGCTTCGATACAATTATTAACCTTGCTCTATCCAGCTGCGGATTTTTTCGCCGGCTTCAGACTCATCAACCCCTTCAAATTCCCGCTTGAGTTCTCTTAAAGCTTCTCTAATCTCTGCACCGGAGGATTTAAGTACAGGTCTGTTCTGCTGCTCAAGAAGTCCCTGCTGCAACTGAGACTGTTTTGCAATTAAATCCGCAGCATTCATGCTTAAATCCTTTAATTGTCTTTCCTGAGCTTCGTTTTGCTCTCTCAGTCTTATCATTTCTTCTTCCTGCGCAGCTTTAGCAGCATTGATTTTCTGTGTTAAAATCTTGTGACCAAAGAATAAACCGCCGGCTAAAAGTGCTATTGCGAGCCACCAAGGATTGCCGTGTTCTGCTTTAATAGGTGCTTTTACATTTTTATCTGCAGCCATAAACGGATCAAGAGAATCTGCAAAAGCAATTGTAACATTATCAGGATCTGCTTTTGGGCTTGCGGCATGAGCTACAAGCTCTTTCAACTCTTCAAGTGTTAATTCTACAGGAAGCGCATCTTTTTCCAATGTTACGGCGATAGAAATTTCCTCTAAAACGCCAGGTGACATATATTCATTTGTTTGAACTTTCGTTACACCATACTGTGTTTCTTTTGCAGTTCTTGAATAGCTTCTGTTCTGAGTTGAGTCTGAACTTCCCGCAGGCAAACCGTTCGGAAGATAAACGCTTACTGCATTAGTATTTTTATTTACATCTTGCGTTTGATCGCCGAGACCTTCTGCAAAAGTTTGTTCATTAACAGCAGTTTTTCTTGTCGGGTCATATTCAATCGTGAATTTTTCTACCGGAGCCTGTTTCAAGAAAGTACTTACCGTTGCAACATACTTTCCTGCTCCGACAAGCCTGTTTAATTGTGCTTGAACTTTTTCTTGCATATATTTGTCATTTTCTTGCAGTCTTTGGAGCATTTCTGACTGAGCATCTATAAGACTGCTGTAAACATGACCGTTTGTATCAGTTATGGATATGTTTTCGGAAGTTAAACCGGATACACTTCCCAGCAATAGATTGGATACGGCTTTAATCGTACTCATATTAAGAGTTTGGCCGACAGCGACAGTAAGCTGAACAGTTGCCGTAACAGGTTTTTGCATTGATGAAAACATTGTTTGCTCAGGAATTGAAATAAACACAGACGCATTTTCAATTCCGTCAATTCTTTTAATAAGCCTTGCCAACTCCCCATTCATAGCCCTTACAAGTCTTATCCTTTTATCCTCTTTGGTAGAAGTAAAATCACCCTTATCAAAAACTTCAAGACCGACATTCTGGTCATACAAACCGCTCTCAACAATGACCATAATTGCCCGGTCTCTTTGTTCTGTGGTACATTTTTTCATACCCGGAGTGCAATCACCTTTTTTAAGCCTTAGTACGGATTTTGTACCGTCAACCGCACGAGCTGCAACAATATTATTTCTGGCAAGGAGAGCCTGAATTTCCAGCGCTTTTCCCATATTATCAGTTGTTAGCAGGTCAACATCTTCTTTCAACGGTTCATTACTAACATCAATTTCTCCGCTCTTTGAGCCGGAATTTGCCGCAATAGCGCCGCATATAATAAAAATAAGCAAGAGAAGAAATATGCCGCCGCCGACAGCCGCTAAAAGAACTTTATTTTCCAGTAACTTTTTAAAATCCATATATCCTTCCCTATATAATTATACACATACTTATTGATTATGAAAATACTAAATCTGTAATTGCATAATTTTATCATACGCTTGGATGACTTTTCCTGTTACAGTAGTTGCAACAGTTACACTGAGTTCAGCTTTAGCCATCGCAGTCATAACATCGTGTACGTCAACATTTTCCGACCCCATCATTGCATCTTTCAGCAAATTATCAGGGGCTTCCACTTGAGTGTTAAGATTTTCAACAAGACCTGACATCACACTCGAGAAATCTGATGTTGCCGGTTCTTCTACTCTGCTCATTCTGGCAGATGGTATATCATACCCCCAAGAATCAAGCTTGGTATGTTGTATTCTCGCTTCTAAATCATATCTCGGAACAAATCCTCTAAACATATTTTCACCGCCTTTGCTATTTGTTATCGGATTAATCAAGGTATTTTTTAAGATTTTTGTTAAAAATCATCTGTTTGTACTAGCTTTTTTAATAATTTTTAAAGTTTTGTCAAAAATTTTCGTAATTATTATCAGTTATTTTGAATAAGGATTTAATAAAAGTGAATTTACATGAAGAATGTCTGCTGAAATATCTTTTAAATACTGCTGATTTGTTTAAATCAACCGAGCTCCTAAAATTAAGTAATAACTTGATAGAGAAGGGTACGTTTACTACCGGCATTCTTGCAAAAACTCCAAAAATTAACTATACTACTAATAGAATATAGTTTGGGAGAGGTTGTTTTGAAAAAGTTTATACAAACTAAGTGGTTTACTTATGCTACATATATATTACTGGTTATGGCTGTTTTGCTTGTGGGCTTTGTCTTAATGCAGAACAATAAGACTTTAAATCGTGTCATAACATCATTTTTTAATGTGGCAGAAAACCGCTCCTTTGATTACAGACAAATTCTGCAAGTTGCACATAAGCAGCCCATTCCGAATAAGGATATTGTGGTTTTAGCCGTAGATGACGCAAGCTTGGAAATGTTGTGGGATAAATATGGTGAATGGCCTATCCCGCGTAATGTTTATGCTGACATTATAAACTATATTGAAAAAGATCACCCTAAAGCAATTATCTTCGACTTGATGTTTATTAAATCTTTGAAAGCTACGGCAGCCGCAGATAAAGCTCTTACGGACACGATGAATAAGTATGATAATATCTATACATCAATGAATCTTGATAACCAAGCAGCAGACGTTAGAGAACCCGCTAAACTTCCTGAAAGAATTTCCGTAGATATCCAAAATTCTTCAGGTATAGATATTTCAAAGAAGTATGGGTTTTCAAATTGCCGCCTTATATTAAACGAGCTAATAAATGGTAAAGTTCATATAGGCATGACAAATGTTATGAGGAGCAGCGACGGAATTATAAGAAAAGTGGCGCCTGTTTTAGAATACAATGGAAAATACTATCCGTATCTTACTTTTCTCGCCGGCGGAAATATTGTTAATGAAAAGCCGCAAAACTCTTTCTTAATTGATAAAACATCAACCCTAAAAGGCTCTAACCTCAATATTCCGCTTACAAAAGAAGGAGATGCAATCCTTAATTGGTACGGTCCGAGCGGAACACACTTAAACTATCCGATGTATAAAGTTGTAACTTCCATGGAAGGAAAGAATTCATCTTCATTTAATTTCAAAGATAAAATAGTTATTATAGGCACTACTGCAATGAGCCTTCATGATACAAAGAGTGTCCCTGTACAAGAAGGTGTATATCCCGGAGTAGAAGTTCACGCAACCTTTTTAAATAACATTATTGACGGTAATTTTATCAAACAGACAAGCCCATTTGCCAATATTCTGATAATTGCCCTTGTTGTTGCGGTTGTCGGACTTATTGTTATGCTATCGGAATCTACCGTATTTGCATTATTATCAACAGTCTTGTTTGGAATCGCTTATCTTTTTATTGCTTACTATTTGATGGAGCTTAAAAACTTATGGATTCCGGTTGTGCTGCCTGTAATATCCATTGTCTTAGCATTTGCGCTATCTTATCTTGCAAAATACATAATTAAATCCCGAGATTTTGAATATCAGTACAAACTTGCAACAATCGACGGATTAACAGAACTATATAATCATAGGTATTTTCAGGACACACTAAGAAAACAGATTGATTTATCAAAAAGATATGGTCAGCCTTTTTCGTTGATAATAGTCGATATTGATTTCTTCAAAAAATTTAATGATACATACGGGCACCAAGCCGGTGATGCTGTTTTAAGGCAAGTAGCCCAAACTCTAAAAAAGAATTCCCGTACAACTGATTACGTCTGCAGATACGGCGGCGAAGAAATGAGCATAATTCTTCCTAATACAACTGCAGAAGAAGTCCTCAATAATGCAAATAGAATTCTTCAAGCTGTTGCAGAAAGACCGTTTCAACTTAACGCAACTGAAACCGGGCATGTAACAATAAGCGTTGGAGTAGCAACCTTCCCTGATAATGCAGAAACAGCCCAATCTTTAATAGAATATGCTGATAAAGGGCTTTATTATGCCAAAGAACATGGCAGAAACCAAGTTGGAAAGAGCGAAGGATAAACAACGCTTTAAATTTCTCTGCCTGAACTGAAATAATTATTAACTTATGTAACAAATTAATTTAATAAATTAAAGTTTTCCCAATTCCGGTCGTAATACATGACAAAAGATAAACAGAAGGCAGTGTTAAATGCAGGAAGTAAAAATCATAGGAGCAGGACTTGCCGGCTCAGAAGCCGCACTCCAGCTTGCTAAAAGAGACATCAAGGTTAAATTATACGAAATGCGCCCGCAGAAATCAACAGGAGCGCATGTCGGAGGAGATTGCGCAGAATTTGTTTGCTCTAACAGCCTAGGCTCCCATGATATTACAAACGCCAGCGGACTTTTGAAACGAGAAATGCAGATTTTGGGCGGCGAACTAATTAATATCGCCATTGAAAACTCTGTTCCTGCCGGAAATGCTCTTGCTATTGCCAGAGAAGATTTTTCAAAAGCCGTAACAAAAAAGATTGAAGAAAATCCTAATATTGAATTGATACGAGAAGAAATAACAGAGATTCCTGATGGATATGTAATTATAGCATCAGGACCTTTAACCAGTGATAAATTGGCTCAAAGTATAAAAGAGTTTACGAAGAGCGAACATCTGCACTTCTTTGACGCAATAGCACCTATTGTGGAAGTAGATTCAATAAACTTTAACAAAGCTTTTTGGGGTTCAAGATATGATAAGGGGGAAGCCTCTTATATCAACTGCCCGATGAATAGGGAAGAATATGAAAGATTTTATAACATATTAATTAACGCTCCAAGAATAGAGCAGCATGAAGTCGATAAATCTTCAAAATTCTTTGAATCCTGTCTCCCGGTTGAAGTGTTGGCATCACGCGGAGTTGATACATTGAGGTTTGGACCGATGAAGCCGGTCGGACTTATTGATAAAAGAACAGGAATAGAAAATTATGCAGTTGTTCAGCTAAGACAGGATAACTCTGCAAAAACATTATTTAATTTAGTAGGGTTCCAAACAAATTTAAAGTGGGGGGCTCAAAAAGAATTACTGCATTCAATTCCGGGATTGGAAAATGCTAATATTATCAGATATGGTGTAATGCATAGAAATACTTTTATTAACAGCCCGAAAGTTCTTACACCTGCTCTTGAAGCAAGAGAACGGGAAGGACTATTCTTTGCCGGGCAGCTAACCGGAACAGAAGGTTATACCGAATCAATAGCAACGGGAATGCTCGCAGGTATGAATATGGCAAAAAAATTACAAGGCAAACCTCTGCTGGAATTACCTGACGTAACAATACTTGGGGCATTAACCAGATATATTTCAAATCCGGCACACACGGATTTTCAGCCGATTAATTCAAACTGGGCGCTTGTTCCGCCAGTCGAACTTCCTAAAAAAGAACGAAAAAACAAAAAACTTAAGAATGAAATCCTTGCAAAACGTTCTGTTGAGGCATTGGAAAATATGGAGGTGCCCGTATTATGTTAAGATTTGTTAACAAAGTATTATATAAAAAAGCAATTCTCTTGGAAGTGAAAACTTTATATAAACAAGAGGATTAAAAAAGGAGTATATTATCATGGGATTGGACATTTCTAAAATTACGAATGAAGCACTTAAAGCTCTTGCATTCATTAATGATGAAAACAGTGATAAAATTCTTACGGAAGAAGAATTTAGTATCTTTAAAGCTGCTGCTGTTGAAAAATTAAAAGCAGGCGAATTAACCTATGAAGATTTCAACCAAGCTATGGGACTCTATGTCAGCCCGGAAAGCAGCGAGAAGAAAGATAAAGTTGAAGAATCCGAACATAAAGAAAAGAAATTATCCAAAGCTGAAAAACAAGCTGCAACAAGAGCAGAAGAATATATCTTGAGAAAAATGGATGAACTAATTTTAGACAATGTTTCTTCCGAAGAGTTACTCGCTGAACTTGATAAAGTTCTCGGTGAACAAGCTAATGATCCAAGATATGTTGCACTTAAGCAATCCATAGAAGAAATTCAAAAACTAATCCCAGAATATTCATCAATAAAAGATATAGACAAAAAACATGATGCTGTTATAGAAAAGATGAAAGAAGCCGGACTAACAGAAGATGTTCATAAAGATATCTTAAAAGGTCTTGAAAAACAAGCTGAAATTGAATTGAGAACACAAGCTGTAATCATGCTTCAAACTTACTATGCTAAAAAGGTTCAAGATTATGCCGAAATTGGTATGAAAAGAACTGATGAAGAAATAATGGACGAAATCAAAGCAGACATCAAGAACGGAAAAGTTACCGTAAATGGTCAAATAATTGATTTTGAAGACGAATACAAAGACGGGTTTGAAACATTTGAAAAAAGCTACATTATGAAGGAAGCAAGAAAAACCGTCAGCCAAGCTATCTACGGTGAACTTGATGAAACTAAATGGAGAAAAGTCAGAAAAGGCGCTAAAGAAGCTTTAATTGAAAGCGAAGTTTATGATAAGTACATAAAAGAAGCTTTGAATAGTAAAGAAGGCAAAATTACCGCTCAAAACCAAGCAAGAGAAAATAATGTTGAAAAACATAAGGTTCAAACAGAAGAAGAAATTCTTAAAGTATTAGGAAAGAAAAACGAAGTATTTGAAGCCTTAGTATCAACCGGTTTAATTACAAAAACCGAAGATGGTAAATACGATTTAACAGTGCTCTCTGATATTATCGGCTCTTATGTCGGTGCAGATAACCAGTTAAACAGACATGCCAGAATTGATAAAGCTATTTCCGAAAAACTTAGAACTACCGGCGGATTGGCTCTTAAAACACAACTCGACAGCTTGACTGAAAAAGAAGCTATGGAGCTTGTCAAACTCTGCGGATACGACAAAGAGGGTAAAAACTGGGGCAAAATGCTTCTCGGCGGTGCTTTAGGATTCCTTATCGGTGCAGGCAGCGGAGCAGCAGCTGCAGCTACAAATCCTAGACAAGTTGTAGACGCAACATTTACAGATAAAGACAGATTGGAATTCAACCTCAATGGCGTTGGAGCAGATGCTGTATCTGACCTTAAAGGAATTGAAGGTCTTCAAATAAATCCTACAGGTACCGGCATTCAGATTATCATAGAATCTGTCGATGTAATACCTATATTCTTCCAGGCATCTAAACATATTCTGGCAACTGCAGTTAAGACAGGTTTAGCAGGAGCTGCACTGGGATTGCTCCAAGGTATGGAAGATACCGGCGAAATTCCTGTAACTGTAACCCAGTTTGAAAATTGTTCAATAGAAGAATATACCGAACGAGTAAAGAAAGAAACTCCTAAATATGCTGCAGCACTAACTGCTCTTGCATACACATTCTATGATAAAGATACACAAACATGGGATGTTGAAGGATTCAAAGCTTTCTTGAACAATGCAGCAGGCGATGGCGGAAAACTTAATAAAAACGAATTTATCGGTGCTCTGAAGAAAATTTATACAGAACCGACTGAAGAAACTACAACTGATGACGATGAACAAATCAATACAGCTGTTGTAACTCCGCACACACTTCCTGGTGATACCGATGAAGAAGATATTACATACATCCATAACAGGCAATACGGTGATACTTGGGCAGGACTTGTAAAAGCATACTACCCTGAACTGATTGACAAGTGCGGCGGATTATACGGTAAAAATGGTGCAATTAAACGTTTACAAAGAGAACTTTGTACTGATGAAAACGGTGTATTCAATCCATCATTATTCAAAGACTTGATAAGCAGATCAAATCTTCCTGCAAAAATCAAATTACCATCCAAAATTGATGACGTAGAACGCAAGGATGGAAAAGTAAAACCAGCCACAGCAGAAGAACTGAACAGAGGCAAAGGAACCGGCAAATCCGGAATGAAAATGATTGGACGAGATGAAATCCGTGTAACCCAAATTCCTGGAACAAATGTTTGGAAAGCTGTTGACGGCAGTGAAGACACTGTATCTCCTCAATACGGTTCTTCTCCGAGAGAAGCGGTTCAAAAACTCCAAAATCAAACAGGAAAAGAATACGATAAGATTTTGGACGGAAACGGCAATGAGATGACTATATAATAAATACAGATGTAAGACAGTGGTTGTTTTAAAAAAAAGAGACAGATATTATCTGTCTCTTTCTTTTTCATACTTTCCAATTAAAGTTATCCTAAAAGATCTCCAAGGTCGCCAACAATGCCTTCATTATCTCCGCTGTCAGCTCCGCATTCGCAGTTACATTTGAAGTTTTCCAGAAGTTTGATTATTTGCTCAAGCTTATCTGTGTATTCTGGAGCTTCCAAATTTATACCTTCCAGTATTTCAAGAATTCTGCCTAATTGTTCGGTGTAATCTTTTTGATTATTCATTTTCTCATTAATTTCTTTGAGTAATGCCTCTATTGTAGCTGTTGAACCGCCAATCTGGATACCAAGGTTACTAATCAAAGTTTTATATTTGTTGTAATATTCTTCGTTAAGGTTTTTGAGCAGATTTTCAAGCTCTTCAATCGTAATAGAAGAACCTTCTCCTGAACCGTCACCTGTAGTAGCATCTTTGATTTCATTGATTACAACAGTTAATTCGTTAACCTCTTTCATTAATGAATTCAAGTAGCTGTTTGCGATGGTTTGCTGATTTTTGAGTTCAGTCATATCGCCGGAGATAGCAGTTAACAGATTTAATGCCTGGCTAAATTGATCTTTGAATGCGTTGAAATAAGAACTTACCATTGAGCTATGATCAGCCAGTTGCTTCATCATATTGTCAATAGACTTCTGGATATTGTCAAGCTGATTCTGGATGTTCTTCAACTCTTCTGTTACATCTGTGTTACCGTTGTTAACAGCATTTGTTAATTCTTTGATAGCATCAATAATTGCAGATTGATCTAAACCTGGGAAGTTTACTACAATATTCAACTTGTTATTGATATTTTGTAATAATTCATTTTGATTTGCTTCGTTTTCAATATATGTGTTTTCAAACTCATTAATAGCGTTCAAAAGTTCATCTTTTGACATATTGATAACATCAGATAAAGTAAATCCGAGAAGCTTGAACATATCTTCAAATTTTTGGTAATCAATAGAACCGGCTTCAAGTTTTTTAAGTTGTTCCATTAACTCATTGTATCTTGTATCATCTTGCAAGAATGCTGATAATTTTTCAAAGCTTGCCTGAAGTTCTTGTAAATTCTTAGAAGTTTGAGCTGCATGATCATTGATTGATAACAGAACCTGAGTATTGATTGTACCTTGTTCATAAATATCGCCTAACAAACCAAGAGTCTGATCTTTGCCTTCATTATAATCATTATGGAAGGAAACAAGTTCTTCTGAAATACCTTGAAGCTGTTCAAGAATATCTTTTAATGTGCCGCTTATATCGCCAAGTTCTTCCATGATTTTATCCATAGCTTCAGCTGCGGATAATTGACCGTTTTTAACAAGTTCAATTAATGTTTGGATAAAAGAATTAGCTTCTTCTTGAGTTTTACCATTGTTTGTCAAGATTTCAATAATAGCTTGCTGATTAGCCTCATTATTTATCATAAATTCAAACATTTTTGTATAGAACTCTTGTGCATCAATATTGCCGTCTTTAACAAGCTGCATTAATTCAAGCATTTGTGTATTCATTTGAATCAATTGAGTATTTGTTATCTGCTGTTGTTCAAGCATAGACTGCCACATTTGCATCATTGCTTCGTACATTTGCTGCCATTTTTCATCATCATAATTAACAGTTATGGTAATATCTGTATGCGAACCACCGGGTATTCCGATAATCTCTTTATCATCACAAGATTGAAGAGTAGAAGCTCCGGCTAAAACAGAAAGAGCCATCATTGCGGCTAAACCCTTATTTTTCAAAGCTTGTAAAAATGCGGATTTACCCTGGAAAGAAATACTGTTGTTCATGCCTTGTGCCTGTAAAGCATTTAGTCCTGTTTCAGGTTTGCTTACAGGAGGTTCTGCAACCGGGGTAGAAGGCTGCGGTGCAGCATTGCCGAATCTCATATTACGATTCAAAAGCAAGAGTTCGTTTGAATTAATGTTCATATTAGTATACTCCTTTTGTTAATATTCGAACAATTTCGTACTATGCTAAAAGTGGTAAATAAAACTTTTTGCTAAAGATTTTACAAATCTTAATAATATTTTTTTTTGAACATCTTGTTGTAAAACTCGTTGTTTGAATATATAATATTTATTGATTAATTTAGGTAAAAAAAAAACAGAAATGAGAAATATAATAGTTCAAAAGTTCGGAGGAACTTCTGTAGCAGATACAGACAAGATTAAGAATGTTGCAAAAGCCGTGATTCGAGAGAAGAATCTCGGTAATGATGTTGTGGTCGTTGTTTCTGCAATGGGTCATACCACAGATAAGCTTGTAAAACTTGCAAAAGAAATTTCGGACAAACCTTCCGAAAGGGAAATGGACATGCTTCTCTCCACAGGAGAAGGTATATCTATAGCCTTACTGGCAATGGCACTTCAGGCACAAGGATGCAATGCTGTTAGTATGAACGCAATACAAGCAGGAATAATTACCGAAAATCTACATTCAAAAGCCAGAATTATTGATATTAAAACCGAAAAAATCCGCAAACATCTTGATAACGGAGAAGTCGTAGTTATCGCAGGATTTCAGGGCGTAACAGATGACTTGGAAATAACAACTCTGGGAAGAGGAGGTTCCGACACATCGGCAGTTGCTCTTGCTGGTGCTCTGAATGCTAAAAGATGTGATATTTATACTGATGTAGAAGGTGTATATACAACAGACCCGAGGATTGTTCCGTATGCCTCCAGGCTTGAACAAATTTCCTATGAAGAAATGCTTGAACTTGCAAGAGTCGGTGCAAATGTTCTGCATCCGAGAGCCGTTGAAACTGCGGCGAAATACCGCATGCCGGTAAGAGTTAGAAGCACCTTCAAACTTGAAAATTTAGGAACTTTAATGTTAGGAGTAGACCAAATGGAGATTCAAAGACCCGTAACAGGTGTTGCATCTGACCTTTCTCAGCTGAGAATAGTAGTATGTGATGTACAAGATAATCCAGGTACAGCAGCTGTGCTTTTTGACGGACTTGCAAAAGAAAATATTTCAGTTGATATGATTATTCAGTCCTACGCAAGAAAAGCAATGAATACAAATGATATTGCGTTCACGATAGACAAAAGCGACTTGGACAGAACTATGAAAATTTTAGAAAAAGTCAGAGACAATCTTCATTACAGCAATGTGTTTGTTGATGATAAAATTGCTAAAATTTCAATTGTCGGTGCAGGCATGATTGATAAGCCGGGTATCGCTGCAAAAATGTTCAGAACTTTAGCAGATTTGGATATTAATATCAAAATGATTTCAACCAGTGAAATTAAAATCAGTTGTCTTGTAGATCAGTCAAGTTCAGCAGATGCTGTAGCGGCTCTTCACAGAGCTTTTGGACTTGATGCTGATGTTCCGGCTGTTGTAAAAGGCGATTTACCCAACGTTTAGAAACGGAGATTAAATGAAAAAAATATTTTTAGCGATAGTATTTTTATGTTTTGTGTCTTTGTCAGCATTTGCTGATGATAAAGCAGAAGCTCTGAAATTTTTCAATGATTATGTTACTGCTGCAAACAGTTACAGTACTGCTATTCCTACATTATATTCCCCATCAGCCAAAATTATTAGACAAGTTGTTAAGCCTGATGGTACAACAGTAGATGTGTATACTGATACTGCAACTTATATTAAACAAATGAAACTTAGCCAGGCTGTAGCTAAAGCCAGAAAGTATAAAAATTCTTATTCCAATATAACTGCTGAACCTGTATCAAACGGATACAAGGTTTCATCTCTCAGACAACCGAGCGGGGAAACATATAAACTTAAGACATATATGATTCTCAAAAAACAACCAAACGGAAAGTGGCTCATTGTAGAAGAAATGATGCAGACTAAAGAACAAATTTTCTTAAAATACGCGAAATAATCTGTTCAATAAATCCATTATCAAAAGAAAAACCTGATTCTTTGGAACCAGGCGCTTAGATAAGTAAGTTTGGGGAATTAAATAGTTAAGTAAATTAAGTAAGATTGGATTTGTTTATCTTTTACAGGGTTTTAACTTGGAGCTGCATGAGCGTCTTGGTTAACTACCCTTTCGTTCTTGAAATAAATGTAACTCTTGATTTCAAATCCATTGCAAAGAGCCTCATCTCGTCCATTAGAACATAGGATTTGTCTTCTGCAGGATTTTCTTCTATATAAAATTCTTTTGATATCCTTGTTGCCATTGCATTTATATCGTAACTCTGAAGTAAAGCCATCTTATGCCTCTCTCATCTATTCGTCTTACATATATATAAAGTATATACCAGTTTAAAAATTTCATTGCTTAAAATCTTTGTTACATTTCTTCATACTTCAAGTTTCAAGGTTTTGTTAGTACAATATTTAACCCTTGCCACGACTGTAATTCAGCCACCTTTGTAAACATTTGTAAATATTAATCAAAAATCTCTAAAGTTTTTAGAAAATGTGCCGATATACATTATATATCATATATGAGGTGTGTCATGTCTAATTTTACAGTCAACGGAGTATATTCCTATACGAGTTCGAATATTTACTCATATCTTGGAAGAGTTCCTTCAAGCTCTATCAAATTAGAGAGAGCTTTTGACGAATTTAACATTACTCCGACCGGTTCAATTGATGATTTGAAAAAATTAGAAAAAGCAATGTACAAGGAGTATACTGAACAAGTTCAGGAGCAGATAGAAAACCAGAACAATGAAAAAGTTATACCTTGGGCAGGGCTTATGGCTCAGATTGGTGTTCGTGCAACCGGAGATTATGAAAAGGATTACGCTGCTTTCAACAGTGCAATTGATTTGCTAAGCCAAAGCGCAATCGACGGACAGGCTATGGCATATTTTGCAGGTGTAAAAAGCGAAGCATCCAGAGTATTCCAGGAAGCATCCGGGAACCCTTCACCAGCCATGACATTCAGACACTATCAGGCTCAAATTCTGGGCTGATAGGGTTTAAAAAATTTTAGAACTTCTCTTGTGCTATAATTAGCGTAGGAGAAGTTTTTTTATGAACATACTTGTAACAGGTGCAACCCGCGGAATAGGGAAAGCTGTCTGTGAAACTTTAAACGGAAATATTTATGCAGCGGGGAGAAATGAAACTCTCTTAAAAGAGTATAAAAATTACTGTGTCGCTGATTTATCGACTCTTGAGGGCATAGAGAAGCTGGGGGCATATATAGAAAAAAATAACATAGATGTGTTAATTAATAACGCAGGAGAATACATTTATTCTTCCGCGGAAGAATTAGTTTTAAAGGATATAGAACGTTTAATAAGAGTTAATCTGGAAGCCCCTTTATATTTAATATCGAAAGCTGTTCCATATATGAAAACACAAGGTTTCGGACGGATTGTTAATATCGGTTCAATAAGCGGTGTGATGGGCGAAGCGGGAGCAAGTATTTATTCTGCTTCAAAATCCGGGCTAATCGGGATGTCAAAAGCTCTGGCTCTTGAGCTTGCAGAGTTTGGTATAACAGTAAATACTATCAATCCGGGCTGGGTTGATACGGAGATGGGAAATTCTTCCTTAGAAGATGAAGGGTTTACAAAAGAAGAAGTTTTGGATTGTATTCCGCAAAAGAGGTTTGTTTCTCCGTCTGAGGTTGCCGGCATGGTGAAATATTTAGTTTCAGAGGACGCAAAAGGGGTCACGGGGCAGTCAATAAACCTTTGTGCAGGATTAAGTGTAGGATGTTGAGGATAAATATGTATACAAAAGATGAGCTTTTAAACTTATATAATCAAAATTTAGATGATTTACTGAACGAATCAAAAAAATATCTTAAGCCGGAAGTAGAATTCTGTTCAATAATTAATGCAAGGTCCGGAAAGTGCTCCCAAAACTGCAAATATTGCGCTCAGAGTTCTCATTATAATACGGATATTGAAACCTATCCGCTTATGAATGTGGAAACTGTTGTTCATGCAGCAAAAGACAGTGTTAAAAACGGAGCGGACAGGGTTGCAATAGTGACATCCGGGAAAACTCCGGATGAGAGTGATTTTGACAGAATGCTTGAGATGATAAAAGCTTTAAACAGTGAAGGAATAAAAAGCTGCGCAAGTATAGGTATTTTAAATGATGAACAGGCAAAAAAACTCTCGGAAGCTGGACTTGTAAGATTCCATCATAATATAAACACCTGCAGGTCTTATCATCCTGAAATTTGTACAACCCATACTTATCAGGACAGAATAAATACCGTTAATCTGGTAAAAAAATACGGAATGGAGCTGTGCTGCGGAGTAATTATCGGTATGGGAGAAACTGTTGAACAGAGAGTTGAAATGGCACTTGAACTCAGTCAAATTAATCCTGAAAGTATTCCTGTGAATATTCTAACTCCAATTAAAAACACTCCGTTTGAAAGCTATTGGAATAAAATTGATGAAGAGAATATTTTAAGAACTCTTGCCATATTTAAAATAGCTTGTCCTGAGGCTTCAATAAGAATAGCCGGAGGAAAAAAGGCGAGGTTATCGGAAGAAACTTTAGAAAAGGCTTTTAAATATTGCGCAGATTCGACAATTGTAGGAAATTATTTGACAACAACAGGATTTAGTCCTGAAGAAGATGAAAAATTAATCGAAAAAATCGGAAGGAAGCTAATCAAGGTTTAAGAATGTCTAAGAAAGTCTCGTTGATAAAACTGTTTCTGATTTTTACAAAAATAGGCGCAATACTTTTAGGAGGCGGCTATGTAATCCTTCCTATAATGACAAGTGAGTTTGTTGATAAAAGAAAACTCGTGGAACATGACGATGTTATAGACTATTTTGCGCTTGCGCAGTCTTTACCGGGGATTATAGCCGCTAATATGTCAATGTTTATTGGCTATAAACTCCGCGGCAAATGGGGCGCCGTTGCTGCAATGATTGGAGTAACTTTTGTACCTTTTTGGTGTATTGTTCTGTTAGCCTCAATCATTTCCACACTGGTTAATAATACTTATGTCCTCAGCGCATTATGGGGTGTTGGAGTTTCTGTTATTGCGCTTATTATGCTTACAGTAAGAGAGATGTGGCAAAAATCCACGAGAAACGGATTTTTCTACACAATTTTTGCCCTGACACTGGGAACTCTTCTTGTATTTAAGCTCTCTCCAATACAAACAATTCTTTTATTTACATTTCTCGGAGTTGCCTATAAAAGAATTCGGGAGGGCAAAAAGATATGATACTTATTCATCTTTTTGTCGAATTCTTTAAAATCGGCATGTTCTCGTTCGGTGGCGGGTATGCAACAATACCTTTCCTTTACCATATATCACAGGTTTATAACTGGTATTCAATAGACGAACTTACCCAGATGGTTGCTGTAGCATCAATTACTCCCGGTCCTGTCGGAATAAATGTTGCAACTTATGCAGGTTTAAAAAGTGCCGGACTTTTGGGTTCAGCTCTCGCTACTGTTGCAGAGATGCTTCCGTCTCTGTTTTTGGTAATAATCGTTTCTAAATTATTGAAAAAATTCAGCGATAATTTTTACGTTAAGTCAATAATAGAGACCCTAAAGCCTATCAGCTGCGCTCTTTTAACCTCGGTTGCCATCGGACTTTTGAAGCCGGAAATAAAGGACTTGAAAGCAATGATTCTTCTTGCATTTCTACTCCTTATAAGCTGGAAATCAAAGAAAGACCCGCTTTTTTATATAGCATTAGCTGCCCTGATTGGAGTTATCCTGGCTCTGCCCCTTCAATACCAATTTTAACTCTACTCTTCTGCTTTTTCCATAATCTTCTTTCCCGTTTACTAAAACCGGTTCAGAAAAACTGGCACCTTCCACTATAATCATTTTTCTTAATTTATTTCCGTTAGCTTTGTTATAAGGTGTATTTGTCATATAATTGGCAACCTCAAATGCACGGTTAAGCGAAAGTTCCATATTCTTCATATACTGCTCATCTTCTGAATATGTACCTTTGAATGTTTGAGAGTCTGTGTGCCCCTGTATAATAATTTTTGCAATATGTTCTTTTAAATACTCATTTGAAAAAATCGAATTAAGGTAAATAGGTGCAAACTTGTCAAGATAAGCCTTTCCTTTGTCAGAAAGCTCGTAGGAATTAACCTCAAAAAGCTCCAAATCAGAGATTTTTACAACTCCTGATGATGGATCAATATTTGCATCGATATTCTGCTCTTTTAATGTCTCTTGCAAATTCTTTGCCGCATTTTCTTTAGCAATTTCCTGCTGAAATTTATCATAGTGGCTTGTCATATAGGTATAGAAAAATAGGACAATAAAAACCAATACAAGACCGGTCATAAGGTCTGTCATTGTGACCCAAAAAATATTTTCATCAGCATTTGCATCTGTTTTTGGACGTATTCTCATCTTTTACCTAAAATAATTTATCTACCACATCTCCGCCATGTCCCTTATCCATAGATTCATTCAATTTGTTTAAACTGTATAAAATATTTTCAAGATAAGGCGTAGTAATTTCATTTATTGATTTTGATACCGCTTTTGCAAAGTCATCCGGCAAAGATTTCAGAATCCTTTCATTGCTTACATTCTGGACTTTTGATTCTTTAACCAAATCTAACAAGAACTGCTCACTTGTGCAGACATCAAATAATCTTATGAATTCCTTTTGAATTAGAAGATAATATTTTTTACATTTTCTGTTGTAGAGAATTTTTTCAAAAAATATAAACAGCAAAGAATACCCGACCGCAAATACGGAACATAAAGCTGCAAGCTGAATATTCGCCATAAGATTAGTTAATGCAGATTCTACATCGCTGGAGGTAAAATCCAAGCCCGTGAACGCTATAGCCATTTTTAAAAACGTAAAAAACGGACCTAAGCCGGTTAAAAGAGTCGGCATAACCTGAATAAATTTATGATTGATATTTGAATTTATTAAAGTATCTTCATTGAAAAAATACGAAGAATCAATTGTCAAATATATTTCCGGTGCATAACTTCCGGAGGTATTGGTTTTCTGGGCTACAAACAATTTTTCAGGAAAAACCAATGCTTTTTTAAAATCTTCCCAGCTGGTTGTTGTGTAAGAATTTGTTGACATAAACTCATCGAGCTGCTGGAATCTGTATGAAATCTCTTTCTTATTCAAAGATTTTAAAAATTCATATACAGATTTAAGATTTTTTTCCACTTTTGCATAATTTCTTAAAACAGTCATTATAAAAAACAGGAAAAATACTGTTATTATAAGTATTGCAGGCTCTGTAACTATTCCTAATATAGTCATAATTTAAACTCCGTAAATCTCTCATTAGAATTATAGCATAAACCGTTTAGATTATTTAACTATTAAGATTTTTGAACTATAATAGACATAGGTTACGAGGAAGATTAGTTAATTGAGTATGGAATGTCCAAAATGCCACACCAAGCTTGATGATAATCAAACTGTATGTCCTAGGTGTCATAAGGTTTTACTCTTGGAGTGCCCAAATTGTAAGAATTTGAGCGAATCTGCGGTGTGTGAAAAATGCGGATACACTATAGTAGTTAAATGCTCCAAGTGCGGGAAAATTAATCCTGTCACAAAAGAAAAATGCTCAAAATGCGGCTTTCCCGTAAAAACAAGTCTTGCCTATCAAGAATGCGAATCAGATGATTTTGCGTCCATTATTGTTAAATTTGGAGCTTTAAAAAATATTAGACGGCTGCTAAAATCACAAGAACTCTATTCAAAATTTTATTACAGGCTTAAAAATCTCCTGCTTGCACAACTCAAAGGTGTTGATTGCAAATTAATAATATATAATGATGTTTTTGTTATTAATATGAACAAAGAACTCTCTTTTGCAACATCATCAAATAAAGCAGCAAGGCTTGCAATAAAAGTTGTTAACGCATTTTCTGAACTAAATAATAACATAGTTGAAGAACTTTCTTCGCCGCTGAATCTGTCACTTACGATAGTAAAAAAATCATCAGAAAACTTGCAAGATCTTATTGAATATGAGAATAATGTTAAGCTTTTAAATATTAAAAAATCTAATAAAAAATACCTGCTGGGACTCAAAATTATACTGGATCAAGATGTCTGCGATAATATAGGAAAAAATTATAAGACAGACTCATTGTACTCTATAGAAGAAAACGGCAGAACAATAGTGTTTTATGAAATTGTTCTGGATGATTATGTACTGCCTCCTTCTAAAGATGATGACGAGAATATAGCTCCGGTTCATAAAGCAAGTTTGCCAAAATCAAAACCAGAAAATGAAGAAAAAGATATCTATGCCTTCAAAGTATTTGATATTAATGCAAAATGTACTTTCGACAGAGTCCCGGCAGCTTCACTCTTAAATAGGATGTCTGCATTGGATTTTGTAAATAAAGATAAAATCCTTGCAATCAGAGGAGATTGCAATCTGCAGCCAAGCAGCCAAGACTTAGTAAAATTCTTTGAGAGTAAAGATTACAAGGTATTGAGTGTTACATGCACAGAGAGCATGAACTATAAACCTTGGGGCTTTTTTGATGCTGTACTTAGAGATTTTTGGAGATTGTCTTTTCACAATAAATTTAATCAGGGACTAGATATAAAAAATCATAAAGCTCTTTTTGACTTACTTATGTTTAAGCCTGTAAAAGCAATGTCTCCTGAAGATGCAAGATTTGCATACATGGAACATATTGGCAAATTCTTGTCATCTCTGCAAAAAACCGTAATATTGGTTGAAGGTTTTGAATATCTTGATGACACATCCATACAAACTCTGGAACTCTATTTTGACAGATTCAAAAATATTAAGACAAACTTTGTATTTGTTACTTCCAGTGAACATGCTGTCCATACCAAAATAAAAGGTCTTTTAAGAACCCCTTGTTATACTGAAATCACTTTAAAGAAATCCTCTATCGACTCATTGTTATCAACTCTTAAATCTGATGCTGCAGATTTTATACAATCTTTCTACTTTGAAAAAATCAGAGAAAATTTTGACGGCTCGCTGCTCTATTTTGAAACCGCATTGAGCTACTTGAAAGAAACCAATGTTCTACTTGATTTTG
Source organism: Candidatus Gastranaerophilales bacterium (assembly GCA_944326455.1). Taxonomy (GTDB): domain Bacteria; phylum Cyanobacteriota; class Vampirovibrionia; order Gastranaerophilales; family Gastranaerophilaceae; genus CAG-196. The sequence goes on from CALVEA010000001.1 coordinate 74,915, forward strand.
ACAACAAACTTATAATAAAAAGTCACAAGTCCGTTATTCTACCGAGTAGTTTAAAGGATTTATATAAAGCTAAAATTAAACACTTAAGCAAAAATATGGACTTGTCTTTAATTCTTGCATATTCAGCTATTCTTAGTTCAAGAATTGATTTTCAGACTCTTGCAGCACTTGAAATCAAGGATATAGAGAAAAATGCAAAATTGTTACAAGATGCAGGTTTAGCTCGCGTAATAGATGGAATAATATATATAAATAATTACAACCTGGTTTCAAGTGTTGTCCTGGCATCGCTTAAGAAAGATATCCTTGAATTCTTATGCAAAAACATACTTGCAAAAATAGGAAAAGGGCTTGATGATACTTCGTCAATCACAGTAATGGGCAAGCTGTCCTGCTTTAAAGAAGAGTATCTCCTATTGTGGCGAAATTCTCAGTTTGGAATGAATACAGGTGACTATGATGCATACTTAAAAAATTGCCTGGGATTTCTCTCCCTTGTCGAGCATATAGGTGATTTAGACCCGGAAGCTGTTGAAAATAACAAAAAAGAAGTATACAGCAACATCTTGTTATGTCTTTACAGTTATTCTCCTGCAAAAATTTACTATATAGAAAATCTCCTCCTTGCGGATGCTATAAAAGAGGGTGACGACGAAAAAATTGTAAAACTTTCAAACTTAATGCTTCAAGGGGCTTTGATATCGTCCAATTATACAGATGCTCTTTCGCTTCTGCACAATATTTTATCAAGAATGCAGCAGCCTGTAATGCTTGTTGACGGCGCAGTTAACACGAAATTCCTTCTGCTCTCCCTTGTAAATATTGAGATTTTGTATAATATAGGTGATTTTCGACAATGTGCCGATACAGCGTCTGAAATCCTTGATGTACTAACACCGGAGATTCTCGACAAAGTTAAGCCTGCCAGCTTTTCTGCCAATCTGTTTGTTTCTCATATTCTAGAAACCTTTAGGCTTGCAGGTTTTGCAAAACTTTATCTTTTGGATAAAGACCTGGATGAATTTTTTGAAAAAATTAAACTTTCTCTTAATGCAGAGCTGCCGGAAAAAGATTGTATACTCACGGTAAAAGACTACTTGGCAGGGAAAGAATACGCTGTATCTAATATTGAAAGCGCATCCCCATTCTCTAAAGTTATATTTTTGATTTTGCAAGAAATTTCAGTATTAAACGACGATTACAAACGTTTTGCACAAAATATATACCAAGCAAAGTTATTAGCTGCAGATTTACACCAGTATGAATTTGAGTTATTCTGCGATTTGTTAATTGCTTATGCATACTCAAAAATAGGTATTCCGCAAAAAGCCCAGTCAATTTATACAGATGTTCTCAACAAGGCAGAAAAGTCTGCTATGTTTAATACCCTGACTCTTGCGAGATATTTTGCGGCAAAACTAAAATTGGCTTCTCAAAAAACTGATGAAGCGTTCCTATATATTAACGACACCCTTGCAATGCTTCAAAAATTTAACAACCAATCAAAAATCATCTATGCTCTTTTTGAAAAGCTCTACATACAGGCAGCCCAAGAGCAAGGCTTTGCTGCCGTTGATGTAGAATCTGAGAATCAGAAACTTCTAGCCGTTAATTCCGATAATGCTCTTTCCCGTATACTTAGCGATTAATGTTTTTTCTCGCAAATGCTTGGAATACCAATAAATGCTAAGTAAAAAACGCAACCTAACAATACTACATTAACTAATTCCATCTTTAGACTCCTTTTCTTAAAATACAGGTCTCTATATACTTAATTCCACATTTTGGCAAATCGATAACGCTTTTTTTGAAAATTGTTACAATTCTTTACAATTCATGGTTTACATGTATTGCTTTTTGAGTGTACAATCATGTCAGGAGGCTTTATCTTGTCTAAAAGCTACGAAAGTTTTAATAATTCGGAAACATCATTCAGAAAATCCACACTAATCCAGGAGAGAATCGGGCTTGTATCAACCCACATGTACAAGCAATTTTTAGACTACCAGCACGCAACGCTGAACACTACTGAAATTTTTTCTGAAATGATAGACAACCTTAAAGCTATTGCGGATTCTTTAAAACAGGCTTTTTCATCAAGGGGAATAACAACAGAAAATATTTATGTTGAACACGATAAGGAAAAAAGTGTTGTTATAATCAATATTCTCTGGCATACAATAAGTCTGACCACCAGGTGTAATTATGAGCCGCAAGCCTTATTCAGAGAAAATAATCCTCCGATGTTTTCCGGGCGTATAATGGCAATTAACGGGAATTATAACGAGCTTATGGAAGGAATTACTTCCCGTAAGGATATGATGGAGAGACTTCTTGATAAAGAAGTTGCTTCTCTTTTTGTTCCTGCCGACAAAACTCAGAATTCTATTTTTAAAATCAGACACCTCTCAAACAGAGAATTTTTCTTAAACTCCTCTGATGCATCACGAGAATTTGTTCTAAAAGTTGTTGAAACAATCTGCGGCGGAGGTTTGTACCACGAAGAAGGCACAAGAAAAAGTTTTAATATATAAGATAGCGGCTTATAAGCCTGCAAAAATTAATAGTGGTTTTTTATTATATTATGGAGTGTAAAAATGCATATAAAGGTTAATGGCAAGCCTGTTGAGCTGGAATACGAGATGACTGTAGGTGAATTTGTCCAGGATAGGGCGCTAAAAGGGATGTTTGCTATAGAAAAGAACCTCAAAATTATTAACAAAGAAGATTATTCAACAGAACTTCTTCAAGAAGGAGATTCTATTGAAATCGTCGGCTTTGTCGGCGGGGGCTAGGGATAAATAAGAATGGTAAGCAGATAGGAGAAATTCACTATTCTACATCATAAGGAAATTTCAATTGAACAGATATTTAAAAAATAATTTATCAAAAGAAATACAGGAAAAACTTCAATCCACAAAGGTTCTTATCTGCGGCTGCGGCGGGCTGGGTTCCGGAGTTATCTCAAATCTTGCGGGGCTTGGAATAGGAACTCTCGGGCTTTGTGATTTTGATAAGGTAGAAATAACAAACCTCAACAGACAATTTATACATAAATACGAAAATATAGGCAAATTCAAAACCGAATCTGCCCGGGAATGGATAAAATCATATAATCCTGATATTGAGGTTAAAACCTATGCCGAACCGGCTAAAGAATGGATGTTTAGCGAGTATGATATAGCTGTTGACTGTACAGATAATTTTAAAACAAAATTCCAACTCAATGACTTTGCACTGAATACCGATAAACCTCTTGTGCATGCCGGAGTACAAGGAGAACATGGACAAGTTATGTCTATTATTCCGCACCAAACCGCTTGTTTGAGGTGTGTACTTGGTGATAATTCAGAAGAGACTGAAAATTCAGGGGTTATATCTCCGGTTGTTAATACTATTGCAGCTATAGAGAGTCTTGAGGTATTTAAGTTAATTTCCGACAAAGAAAATGCCCTTTTAAATAAAGTATTATTTATTAATTTTAAAAACTACTCTTTTAAAACAATTGATTTTTCTAAAAATCCGCATTGTATTTGCTAAAATTGTTACAAACCTATTGATTCTGATTTTTTTTTGTGGTTATTTATAATCAGGCAGATCATATCCTCTTGGGTCTGTCTGATATAGGGATTAAGCGGCTAAATCTCTATGAATGTTAAATTGATAAAGAAGGAATTTAGAAATGTTAAAAATCAGATTAAAAAGACTCGGTGCTAAAAAAGCTCCTACATACAGAGTTATCGTTATTAACTCAACAACAAAAAGAGAAGGTAAACCTGTTGAAGAATTAGGTTATTATAACCCTAAAACTAAAGAAATGAAATTAAACAAAGAACACGCTCTTGAATGGATTAAGAAAGGTGCTCAGCCTACAGATACAGTTAAGTATCTTATTGCAAACTGCAATGATGACGGTTCTTTGAACTATAAAAAATCTGAAAAAGTTAAATTATCTAAAAAAGCTTTGGCTAAGAAAGCTGAAGCAGAAGCTAAGGCTGCAGAAGAAGCAAAAGCTGCTGAGGAAGCTGCAAAAGCAGCTGCAGAAGCTGAGGCTGCTCCGGCTGAAGAACCGGCTGCGGAAGCTTAATCTAATTATCAAAGGATTAAAAAAACCTCCGTTAATTACGGAGGTTTTTTTATAGCGGATAATTTTTTATAAAAAGTTCAGCCTCTTCTCTGGTCGTAATATCACCATTATATTGTGCTTCACGAAGAAGAGTTATTATTTCACCAAGAAGCGGGGATTGCGTAATCCCTCTCATCTGCATTATTTCATTCCCGTCAATAAGTTTTGGGAGAGGCTTCAAAGTGTCTTTCTTTTCAAAATAAAAATTCAAAAGTTTGTCTAAACCTTCCAGATTTGATTTAACCATCTCATCAGTAATTGCCGGACCTCTTGCGGATAACCGGTCTGCTTTGGCAAGGATTATATTATCTATGACATTGTTTTCCATTTTTCTCAGATACCGCATCATTACTTTGTCGCTCAAATCCGGAGCGGCAAGAACGTTGGACGGATAAATATGATGTTTTATCATATTTGAAATATAGTCAATTTGCCTTTTAGAAAACTTGAGTTCTCTAAGAATCGGCACACACATTTTCGAACCTACTTCATCATGTTTGATAAAGCGATGGCGTGCGTCGCACTCTGAGCATTCCGGTTTATTATAAAGACAGTCAAACCTGTCACATTTACCGTTTTCGATAGTCCAAGTGGAATACTTTCCGATATCATGCAAAAAACCTGCTAATTTAAGATGATTTATCCTCGAAAAACCTCCAAAATCAACGGAATCCATGTGTTTTTTCCCCTCAGGTGGAAGATTTTCATACAACAGCTCAATATTTCTTACCGTTTCAATAACATGATGAAATAAATCCAAATGATGATGAGTATTTGGCGGAACTAATTTCAATTCTCTAACACATGGGAAAAGCTGTTCAAGGATTCCGAAATTATCCATTAATAGAAGAGTCTCTGCGCAATACTTACCCCCGAAAAGTTTCATCAACTCATAATGAATTCTTTCTTTAGCCGGCTCAGTCGCAAGAGGCAAATATTTTGTTATACCCTCTTGTAGCTCTTCCGTCATTTCAAAGCCCGTAGTTGAAAGAAAGCGAAAAGCTCTTAAAATCCTCAGCGGGTCATCTTTAAAATTCTCTTCTCTTACGGGGCGGAGTTTTTTATTTTTTAAATCCTCCATTCCGCCTGTTATATCAACAAATTCATCTTTTTCCAGGTCGTAGGCTATTGCATTTATCGTAAAATCCCGTCTTAAGATATCTTCTTGAATATTTTTCCCGACAATTTCCGATATATCAAGATAATTGATTTTATCATTCAGAACAACTCTGAATATTTTGTTTTCATTATCAAGTACAATAAATGTTCCGTCAAATTTTTTAGCCAGTTCATTGGCAAACTCTTCTGCGTTTTGTATTGCAATATCACGGTCAACAAGAGCGCTTTGCCGGTCTTTTCCTAACAGAAAATCTCTGACAGCACCGCCTACAAGATATCCTTTATGAAGTTTTGAAACAATAAAATCATCCCTGATATTCATATATAATATCTCCCAGAGCTGTGATTACAGCCGTATCAGCTTTTAATATTAAATCACCGAGAGTTATAAGAGGCAATCTTCTTTCTTTAAAGAAAACAAATTCCCGCTGTGAAAACCCGCCTTCCGGTCCAATTATTACAAGAACTTTTTCCCCTTTTTGAATTTTATTTTTATAAAGATACTGCTTTAAAGTTTGCTCTGTCGAGCGTTCTGCAAAAACAATTATTTTATCAAAACTGTTTTTTAGAACTTCATCAAGAGTGGTTATCTCAAAGCATGTCGGAATTTTAGCTCTTTCGCACTGTTTTGAGGCTTCATACATAACTTTTTGCCACTTTTCTTGCTTCTTACTCAGCATTGCTGAACTGAGTACACAATTATCTGTAATTACAGGGTAAACTCCCCTTACTCCAAGCTCAGTCGCTTTTTCCATAATTGTAAGCTGAGAATCACTTCTTAGCGGTGACTGTGCTAAATATAAATCAAAATCTAAATCTCTTTTTGACCTGTAGGATGTTTTAATTTCACAAACAATTTTTGAAGAATCTATATCAGAGACAACTGTTTCATATTGAATCTGATTTTCATCAATAAAAAGCAGCACTTCTCCCCGCCGAATTCTGAGCGATTTTGCAAGGTGACGATAATTTTCATTATCCGATATGGTTATAAAATTATCATTTATGTTTTCTGAACTTATAAAAAAATGCGGCATTAAGCTATCCTCGTTGAAGTTGTCTCAGATATTTAAATTTTTGCATAAGATGCGTAAACATTATAGTACATAATATTATAGCTGCAACAATTAGCCCGTACCAGAATCCGACAAGGTTAAATTTATAATGCAGGGCAAGTGTACAGCCCAACGGGAGCGCAATGAGCCAGTATGCTATAAAATTAGCAAGCATAACGATTCCAGTTTGTTTTAAGCCTCTAAATATTCCCGCAAGAGTAACTTGCAGTCCGTCAAATACCTGAAAGAAACAAAGAATATACATAACAGGAATTCCCACGTCTACAAGCGCAGAATCTTTTGTAAACAAGCTTATTAAAACTCCCGGAAATATACCGACAAAAACTGCACTCCCTGCCATAAAAATCACAGACATTCCCATTGCTGTATATGCATAATGTCTTAACGAGAAAAAGTCCTTAGCTCCGTTTGCAAATCCGACTTTTACTGCAGCTGCATTAGCTATCGCAAGCGGAACCATAAAAGAAACCGTTGTTATTGTGCATACTACGTTTTGCGCAGCTGCATAAACACCGTTAACTCTTCCCATTATGACCGTAATACTGTTAAACGCTACAAATTCTATTAATATTGCAAGTGAAGAAGGAACTCCGACTCTAATCAAGTCTTTATAATAATTTTTATCTTTATGATGCTTTATTTTAACTTTCATATAACAATAGATAAAAAGTACAACCCCCATAATATATCTTGTAATAAGAGTTGCAATAGCAAGCCCGATAGCCCCCATCTCCGGAAGCGGTCCGAATCCGAAAACAAGTCCGATATTTAAAAACAAGTTAACAAAGATACAAATAACGGTTAAAATATTTGGAAATACTACAATCTCAAAGGCTTGTAAAAACTCTTTTGACATAGTATGCAGGTAAGCACCGAATGTAGAAAATGCCGTTACAAAAAAGTAATCTTTTATTATTGGATTTAATTCTGCCGAAAACCCAAGTTTATCAATAAACGGAATTGATATAAGGATTAATATAGTTGCCAGAAGTGAAAGTAATGCCGTAAATTTTAATGACGGGTAAAAATATTTCTCAGGTTCCTTATCAGCACCTCGGTAGTTGGAAAGAATCGGGGAAATACTTGTTAAAATACCCATTCCAAAAGTCATAATACAATTAATAATAGCAGTTGCAATACTAATTGCAGCAAGGGTGTTCGTAGAGTGCCTTCCTGCAACAACAACATCTCCTACACCTATCAAAATAAATCCGAGATTGCCTAATATTATCGGACTGGCTATATTTAAAATATCTTTTATATAAAATAAGTTTTTCTTGAACATAATAATTCTATTTTAGCCTAAAGAATATTTTTTATCTTTCTTTTTGTTATATAATTAAAATAGGGTTAAAGTAAGGACAAATATAAATGGCTAAAGGAAAAAAAATTAAAGTTGCCTTCCCTCACATGGGAACAATATCAATAGCATGGGCTGCTGCATTAAGAAAAATCGGAGTTGAACCTTATATTCCGCCTTATACAAGTAAAAAAACATTATCCTTCGGTACTAAAAACTCGCCGGAAGCAATTTGCCTCCCTTACAAATTAATTTTAGGGAATTTTATAGAAGCCATAGAAGGCGGCGCGGATTATGTTGCTATGATTACATCTCCCGGGATTTGCAGACTCGGAGAATACGGCACAAATATTTTTAACACCTTAAAAGATTTGGGATACAAGGCTAATTATATTGAACTTTCGCTCTATGATGGGATTAAAGGTTTATATAAATTCTTAAAAGAAATTTCCGGTAAAAATGACCCCATTTTAATCTTGCGTGCTATTAATATTGCAATGCGTAAAATTTTTGCAATAGACGATTTAGATAAAGCCCTTTCGTATTATAGAGCCAGAGAAATAAAGTTTGGCGATGCTGAAAAAAATTACAAAAAAGCTTTGAAAATGATAGACAAGGCTAATTCTACAAGAGAGCTTCACAAAGCTTACGAGCTTGCTTTAAAAGAAATTGAAAAAACAGAAATAGACCCTAATAGGGAAGTCTTAAATGTGGATATAACAGGAGAAATTTATCTTGTAAACGATGAATTTTCTAACCAGAATATTGAACGCGAACTTGGAAGAATGGGCGTACAAACCCGCAGAAGTTTAACTGTAAGCAGCTTTTTAAAAGATGCAATAATTCCGAAAGCATTCCGCGGACCGGAAACTCACTTGCAAAGAGCAGAAAGAATGGCAAAACCTTATCTGATGAGAGATATAGGAGGCGACGCTCTTGAATGTGTTTCAGACGTTGTATTTGCGGACGAAAAAGGAAAGGACGGAATTATTCACATTTCACCATTTACCTGTATGCCGGAAATTATGTCTCAAAATATTTTCCCTACTATGAGAGGGGAACATGAAATTCCTATTCTTACCCTTATTATGGATGAACAAACAGGTAAAGCCGGCTATATAACCAGATTAGAAGCATTTGTTGACTTGATGCGCCGAAAAAAACGTGCAAAACTGGGTAAAAATAAAACCCGGGTATAAGAAAATATTTAATTTATACAATAATTAGTATTATTAATATAAACAGAAAGGTAAAAAGAATGATTAAACTCAATTACAGAAATACAGACTCGGTGATAATCGGTGAAGAAAACGGTTTGAACCTGGCTGAAGAATTTGATCGTTACAAAGAAACTATTACAAAAATTATTGCAGGATTAAATCAAAGAAAAGATAAACCCGGTCAGTGGCTTCAATGGATGAACCTCGGTTATAATGAAGAAACTGTTTGGTATGTAAAAGAGTTTGCATCAATGGTTAAGGGCAGGTTTGATAATATACTTGTCCTTGGCATCGGAGGTTCTGCATTAGGTGGAATTGCGGTAACAGAAGCTTTATTAAAACCTTATTGGAATCTGCTTACTCCTGAACAAAGAAACGGACTCCCAAGAATATTTTTCTTAGATAATATTGACCCGGATTCAATTAACGGGCTTTTACAAGTTCTTGATTTAAAAAGAACTTTAGTTAATGTTATTACAAAATCAGGCTCAACTGCCGAGACAATGTCTCAGTATATGATTATAAAAGACCTTTTGGAAAAAGAGCTTGGTGACGAGTACAGAAAAAATATTGTCGCTACTACTGATAAAAAAGTTGGTGTTTTAAGACAATTAGCTGACCAGGAAGGATATAAAACCTTTGTGGTTCCGGATGATGTAGGCGGAAGATTCTCAGTATTTTCTGCTGTAGGACTTGTACCGTTTGCTCTTGTCGGACTTGATATCGACCAGATTATGAACGGTATTAAGGATATGGATTTGGCTCTTAAAAATACCGATATCCGTAACAATATTGCTGCTCAAGGGGCTTTGATTCAGTATTTAATGGATACTAAAAAAGGGAAAAATCTTTCCGTTATGATGCCTTACTCAAGCAGACTGAAATATGTTTCCGACTGGTATGTACAACTCTGGGCGGAATCGTTGGGAAAAGAAGTTAATAATAACGGAGAAAAAGTCAATGTAGGACCTACTCCGATTAAAGCTCTCGGTGCAACCGATCAGCACTCCCAGATTCAGCTTTATAATGAAGGTCCGAATGATAAGATTATTACTTTTATCCGTGTGGAAAACTTTGACACTACATTAGAAATTCCGAAAATTTTTGAATATACAGGAATCGGTTATCTGGGCGGTAAAACTATTAATGATTTGATTAATGCAGAAGCTGATTCAACGAGGGTTGCGCTGGCTGATTACTCACGCCCTACTATGACTATTTCATTGGAAAGAATTGACGAGTATAATGTAGCTCAGCTCCTTTATATGTTAGAAGTTCAAACAGCTATCGCAGGTGAACTTTATAACATTAATACCTTTAATCAACCCGGTGTAGAACAAGCTAAGAACTACACCTACGCTTTAATGGGAAGAGCAGGATATGAAGAATCTGCTCACACTTTACAGTCTAAAATGGCTGCAGTGTAGAAAATTTGTAAAAGAGGCGGGCTGCCGATGGCAGCCCGCCTCTTTTGTTATAAAAATAAAGCAGCTCATAAGCCGTGTTCTGTTTTTAGATAATCATCTGTCTGGTACTAAGATTACTCTTAGTCTCAAGCGATTTTTTCCAAGCTGGGCGGACACCTCATAGCGCTTGACTCAATCTTGCATCCGACCGGGGGTTGCCTAGCCGGTATTTCTCAATACCGCTGGTGAAGCTCTTAACTCACCGTTGCACCATCGCTCCTGCTTATTAAAGCGGTTAGCAGTATATTTTCTGTGGTCCTATCCGCCAGCTCACGCTGCCCGGAGTTTCTCCGGCGGTCTGTCCTTGGATGCACGGACTTTCCTCACCTTCTCAGGCGCGATTATCCGGCTGCTTTATTGTTATCAGTATAGCACAATTCCTCTACATCCAAAACTGTTTTTAGTTTAAGCGCATAAATATTTGGATTCCCAAGGAGTGCAAGTTTTACCGCATCTTTTTCCGTGGTTACGATATTACCTTCAATATTTTTAATATCATCGGGGGTGTATTGATGATGGTCATCAAAAGTAATTGTATTTTTAATCTTATAATCTTTTAAAAACGCATAAAACTGTTCAGGCTGTCCGATTGCTGAAAGAGCTGTTATTTCCGCGCCTTTCTCGAGATGCTCTCCCGAGATAATATTATAAATATAATCAGGTTCAACTTTAGCCGTTAGCGTTTTAACTTTTTGTTTTTTCTCCATTATTTTTGCTAATTTTTCAGCTCTTGTATGGTCGGTATTTTTGCTTACAATAACAAGTTTATCAACTCTTTTGAACCCTTCAGGACCTTCTCTTAGCGGACCGGCAGGAAGCAGGTTTTCATTCCCGAACATTTTTTCTGAATCAACAAGAACAATATTCAAATCTCTGTGGAGTTTTCTGTGCTGAAAGCCATCATCCAGTATAATTTTTGTAACACCAAATTCTTTTATTGCATATTCAGCAGCCTTAGCTCTGTTTGAGCAGGTTAAAACCGCACACATATTAAGATTTACCGCAAGCCAATACGGCTCATCTCCAGCCATATCAGCTTTGTAAAATAAGTTTATTCCGTCAGAGATAACATTTACTTTTTTATTATCTAATTTACCGCCGTATCCTCTTGAAATAATACAAACTCTTTCGCCTTTATCAACAAAATATCTGGCAATTTCAGCAACAACAGGGGTTTTCCCGACTCCGCCGGTTGTAAAATTGCCGACAGAAATTACATAGGCGTTAACCTTTTTCGGTTTAAGGATATTTTTATCATAAAGAAAATTCTTGAAACCGCTTCCTAATCCGTAAAAAACAGAGCAAAACTTGAGGAGATTAAATAGAACTCCCTTAGGCTCTTTTGTATAATGAAGTTTTGTTATTTCTGTTTTTAGGTTCACACTTAATTTATCCTTCTACCATAGCTTTAAACTTTTCAAAATCTTCTATTGTATCAATTCCGACCGGGATATTATCTACAATAGCGACTTTTATTTTCATACCGTTTTGGAGAGCCCTTAGCTGTTCAAGGCTTTCTGCTTTCTCGTAACTTGCCTGCGGAAGCTCTGTCATTTTAAATAATGCCTCTCTTTTGTATCCGTAAATTCCTAAATGCCCGTAGAATTTCCAGCCTCCGTTGGTTCGTTTTTCTGTCTTGTTTTCTTCATTTACCCCGCGCTCAAAAGGAATTTTAGAACGTGAAAAATACATTGCATAACCGTTCAGGTCAAAAACACACTTGACCAGATTCGGATTATTAATTTCATCATCTTCTTTTATCTCTCTTACAAGAGTAGAAATATCAGCTTTGTCGTCAAATTTGACTCCTTTTATTACAAGCTCAATATTGGACTGTTCTATAAGAGGCTCATCTCCCTGCAAGTTTATAATATAAGCAATTTCAGGATGTCTTTTGGCAACTTCTGATATCCTATCGCTTCCGCTTTTGTGTTCTGTTGAAGTCATCTCAACTTCTGCACCAAAACCTTTGCAAGCATTAAAAATTCTCTCATCATCAGTTGCTACAATAACTCTGTCAACGTAAGGACAGTTTTTTGCTTTTTCCCAAACCCACTGAATAATAGGTTTGTTATTTGCTTTTAAAAGAGGTTTCCCTTCAAGCCTTGATGACCCGTAACGAGCAGGTATAATAATAGCTGTTTGTTTTTGTTCCATATATATTAACCCCTTACTTTGTTGCATTTATAAATACGGCATTTGTTTTTAATTGAATCTCTCGTCCCGTAAGATAATTTTGTACATCTTCTATATATTTATCCACAGTTTGTTCGTCAAAATATTTCATGAATCTTTCTTTGGCGCTCGGCTGGTCAGGAGAAGGAGGATTTGTAAACCATTCCTTAACCATTCCAGCTTGCACTGTATATTTTGACTGTACAGCCTGAACTTTAACTTCCGGAATAGAAAATCCCGCTATTTCAAGATTCATTCTGAGAGTATTTTCATCAAAGTTGCACAGCGAATCCATCGGATTTTCCATTATATCATTTTCAGCTTTTTTAAAGTCCTCATACTTTTCAATGTACATCGGATTAGTAAGCTCCCAATAACGGGTATTAGCCTTGATTACCGGTTCAAATGCGCAAAACTTGCCGCCCGGTTTAAGAATCCTGTATACTTCACTTATTGCAGGCTGTTTATTTACTATATGCACAAGAACTGAACGCATAAGAGCTTTGTTTACAGAGCTATCCGGCATTGAAATATGTTCGCACGGGCATTGCAGCATTTCATACCCTGAGGTAATACCTGATTCATCAAGGATTCTTTTGCAATCGTCCAGGCAATCTTGGAATTTGTCGGAGAAAATTACTTTTCCTTTACAGTCCTGTATTTCAAGAGCTTTGAAAGCTAGAAGTCCGGTTCCTGTCCCAATATCAAGAATAACATCATCGGGCTTAATTCCTGCATAAACAAGGATTACATCTCTTACCGCCTCTAGCCAGCGTGTCGTCTGCTCCACCATTTCCGGAGTTTGCCCAGCAAAACGATTTTTCTTGAGCCACTCCGTCCAATTCTTACAAATCTCGCTCATTCTTAACCCTCCGACCGGAATATCTATTATTTAATTATACACCAATAGGATACTTAAATCTACTTTATATAAAAATCTCCAATTGAGAGCGGATGCTGCAAATCATCAATTGAAAACACCTGCATTACATATTTTCCTTTGGTATAAAGTGTAAAATAATCGCTGTGATAATATCTTTCGTCTTTCATAAGCCTGAAATCTTTTGTCCTGACAATCTCAGCTCCGCCGAGCGGTGCCAAATCCGTCATTTTAAATATTTGCACACGAATATACTTATTTTGCATCTTTTTCGGAGCTATAAAAAGATAATATATTTTTTGACCTTCTTCAAATATTTTTTCATCGCTCAAAGCGTTTTCTCTTGTGATAGGCTGGGTATTAAACAGAATTATCCCTCTGTCGTAGACACAGCCGCAAAAAAGTATTAATGAAAGCGCCGCAAGCAGTATAATTTTGCGCATTATTTATTTTCCAGGTTCTTAATTCTTTTATTTACAAGGTCAAGCATTTTTTCGTCGGTTTCTATACCCGTATACAAGTAATAATATTCAAGCGCTTGTTCCGGCTGATTTTTAAGCTCATAAGCCATACCAATTGAATAATAAGCATAAGGATACTCCGGTGATAAGCTTATTACTTTTTCAAAACATTTAATGCTTTCATCATAATTCTTTTGGTTTGCATAAACCAGCCCCTTATTAAAGTATGCATCTGTGCTGTCCTTATCAAGAGCTATGATTTTATCATAAAAGCTGAGAGCCTTTGCGTTATTCCCCATTAGCTTATAAATATTAGCAATTTTTAGCATTGTAACTTTATCCGCCGGAACAAAAACAACAGCTTTTGTATAGTAATCAATAGCTTCGTCATACTTTTGCTGCCTATAAGCATTATCACCATTTTTTACTAAAGTGTCATAAGTTGCAGCCTGTCCATTTACAAGAGGCTGTTCCGCGACTTTGCCGGCAGGTTTTGATTCCATAACAACCGGGGTTATAATGGATAGCTCCGGGGCAGGCACTTCAGGAGTTTGAGCTATTGATTTTTTAATAACATCTTTATATTCTTCTCTAAAAGTATTCAATTCTTCCACATAATCAGTATTTCCCGGCGCCAAAGAAACTGCTTTTTCATAGCTTGTAAGCGCAACATCAGTGCAGCCCATTTTAGCATTAGCTCTGGCATAGCCAAAATAAGCGGAAGCTTCCTTATCATTAAGCTCAATTGCATCTTCAAAATACAATATAGCCTGCCCGTAATCCTGTTTGTCATACAAATCATATCCATAAGCAATAGATGCAGCCGCAAGATTCTTTTCAATTCTATCATTAGACTGTTTTTCAAGAAGTTCTTTGTATATTTCTATTGCTGAAACATAATTATGCATTGCATGCAGAGTTAAAGCTTTATTTGCAAGCAGTTCCTGATTGTCAGGCTCTGTTTTTAGAGCAAAATCATAGAATTTTAAAGCATTTACATAATCTTGTTTCTTATGATAACTTAATGCTAATTCTTTCTTTGTTTCTACATTTGATGAATCTTTTGAATAAGATTTTTCAAAATTAAATAAAGCAAGTTCATTGTTATCAAGCTTTTTATATACAAGCCCCAGATTCAAATAAGCATTTGCATCATCCGGAAATGCTGCAAGATATTCTTTGTATTGCTCGATTGCTTCATCATTTTTACCCATATTTCCTAGCAGGTTAGCATAATCAAATCTCAACGCCGTTAGTTTTGGATTCATTTCAAAAACTCGTTCAAATGCCTTTAAAGCTTTTTCGTTTTCATCTATATTTTGATATGATAAGGCGAGTTTAGCCAAAATAGCTTCGCTGTCGTTATCATTTTCAAGAGCCTTTTCAAGCATTTCAGCTGCAGCCTGATACTGTTTTGTATCAAATAAAGCCATACCATAATTCTCAAACTCAGTAAATGCTGACGGATATTGACGATATATCGAAGAATAAATTTCACAAGCTTTCTCGGGCTGGTTAGATAAACAGTACACATTCGCAAGATTTTCATTAGCCTCCATGTGCTCAGGATAGGCGCCCAAAAATGTGTTATAGTACTCAATCGCATTTTTGTAATTTTTTCTGAAATATTCAACATTAGCAAGATTTAAATAGTTATACTTATATTCCGGATAAATCTGCTGCGCTTGGTTAAAGGCATTGTACGCATTTTCATAATCACCGAGAGTTTGCAGAATATTTCCCATGCTAATATAAATAAAAGCATCATTAGGACGGAGTTTAATAGCTTTCTTATAAGCACTTAAAGATTCTTGATATTCTCCGATATCAGAGTACAATCCTGCAATTTTTGTATAAAGCATAGCGTCATCGCCATTGATATCAATAGCCTGTTTAATAATCTTAATTGCATTTACATAATCACTCTTATACTCAAATGCACAAGCTTGCTGATATAAAGCATGTGCTTCTTTTGTCATCTTTGCTTCTACACCATTTAATGATAGAACAGTACAAACCAGTAATAACGGAATATAAAGTTTATTTTTATTCATAATTTATGCCCTCGGGTGATATTTTAGCAGAAAAATAAATAAAATAACAGAGCAGGGTTTGACTAAAAGTCAAACCCTGCTCATAATAACCATAATAAAATTAGAAGCAAAGTCCAGCTTCTCTTGCAGCTTCTGCTAATGCTGCAACTCTACCATGGTAGAGGAAGCCTCCTCTATCAAATACTACACATTCAATGCCGGCTTTTTTAGCTTTCTTAGCGATAGCTTCGCCAACTACTTTAGCAGCTTCAATATTACCGCCGTGAGCTAACTTTTCTTTAAGATCTTTATCAACTGATGAAGCAGAACAAATTGTTACATGTTTTTCATCATCAATTAATTGAGCATAGATGTGCTTTGTGCTTCTATATACAGCCAATCTCGGAAATTCAGAAGTACCTGAAATTTTAACTCTGATTGATTGATGTCTTTTTTGCACTTTTGGTTTTCTAATTTCTTGTTTAATCATTTTTTCACCTTTTACCCTGATTGATTTAACGTTTTATAGCTAAATTTCGAGGGTGTTTCCTTTCTGCCCAAACCTACTTGATACCACTCAAGAGTTTATACGGGCTTTTGCTATTATGCGTCGGACAAGTATGTCCGACCTACTACTGTCATTTTGTTTGCGGCTATGCCCTTAGGATATTTACCCCTCGGACTTCACACCGGCTTATACCTTCACCACTCTGCAGCATTTGCAATGACTTACGAGAGAGATCCTGAAACAAGTTCAGGATAAGATATCTGTAGCGTTCGCTGAACTTACGAGAGGGATCCTGAAACAAGTTCGGGATAAGATATCTGTAGCGTTCGCTGAACTTACGAGAGCGATCCTGAAACAAGTTCAGGATAAGATATCTGTAGCGTTCGCAAAGCTCACGCACAGCTATCTTACTTTTTGCCGGCTTTACCAGCTTTACGTCTGATATGTTCGCCTTCGTACTTAACGCCTTTTCCTTTGTAAACTTCAGGAGGGCGTTTGCTTCTGATGTAAGCAGCCACATCACCTACAGCCTGTTTGTTTGAACCCTGAACTGTAATTTTTGTGTTAGCTTCTACACTGAGTTTAATACCTTCCGGCGGAACAATAACAACCGGATGAGAGTAACCGAGTGCCATATTGAGGTTTGAACCTTCCATATTAGCACGGTAACCAACACCGACTATTTCTAATTTCTTTTCAAATCCCTTAGAAACACCTGTTATAGCATTTGAAATAAGAGTTCTGAAAAGACCATGTAATGCGCCGGTTTTTCTGTCATCGGAATTTGTTTCAACGATTACATGATTATCAACAATAGAAACCTTAACTTCATCTCTGAAAGATACAGATTCAGTACCCTTAGGTCCTTTTGCTGTTACAACATTACCTTCAACCTTAACTTCTACGCCTGAAGGTATTTCAATAGGTTTTTTACCAATACGTGACATATTATTTTCTCCTTTTTGTTTGTACAGGCTTTTCTGCCAATTGCACCTGTATAATGTGTTTGTTTTTCTACATGCGTAGCTTTGAAGTTTTTCTTCCGGTTCGGAGTGTTTCGTAAGAGGAGTACCTGTAGTCTTGATTCTAATTGGTAAACCCACTTTTGTACTCCGACCCTTTTCTACGTGCGTAGCACTACCAGATGTAGCAGAGGATTTCTCCGCCGAGGTTTTCTTTTCTGGCCTTACGGTCAGTCAAAAGCCCTTTACTGGTTGAAACAATAGCTATACCCATACCGCCAAATACTTGCGGAAGGTTTTTAGCTTTGCAGTAGCTTCTCAAACCCGGTTTTGAAACTCTTTTCAAGTTAGTAATAACAGGTTTGTTAGCTTCATCGTACTTGAGTTCAATTGAAAGGAACTTAAAGTGTCCGTCAACTCTTTCTGAATAATCAGTAATATACCCTTCTGATTTCAAAAGCTTAGCAAGAGCCACTTTTAATTTAGAAGACGGCATTTCTACTGATGGATGAGAAACGAGATTAGCGTTTCTGATTCTTGTTAGCATATCTGCTATCGGATCTGTGTTCATATTTTTATCCTTTTCTTCTTGCGGATGCCCAGCTGGATTTTATAGAGGCTTAGATTCTGTCTTTAACCAGAACCCCGTTTAACTATAACCTTTTCAGGCACCCTGTACTCGTTCTTGCCGGACTAATTTTTGCTCATTTTAAGCGTATTCCGGCAGTCAACAAGAACATTGTATTAAAAAAACATTTTAAAATCAATATAATAATTAAAAATTGTAAAGTTTATTCTTCGGCTCTCAAAAGCAGTACGGCAGAATTAAGCTCATCAAGGAGGTATTGAAGCTGTTGTTGTATGTTTTCCGGATTATATATAGAGCCGGAAGCCTGGTAGGCAAGGTATCTCTGATACGTTACAGCTTCTCTTCTAAGCTGGGCAATTGATTTCACATATCTGTTTATTTCTTCCAGTTTCCTAAAAGATTCATAATAACTCTCGGGCTTGCCTTCATATTTTTTCATAAGATTATCTATATTCATCGAAAGCACATTTGCTCTTGTTACGAATAACTGTATATTTCCGTCTTCTTCAATACAATCCATTAAACGCTCAATAAGGGGAATCATTTCGTTTGCATCGGTCAAGTATTGAGAAGTTTTATCCTTCTTCTGAATAATATTTATAAAAGCCGGATTATCTTTGGGCACCGGCTTCAAATCTGATGGATTAACAAAACCGTCTTGAGATTCAAAAATAGGGGTTATAATTTTTTGTTCTTTTTTTTCAAATTTCTTATTTAAATCAGGGAGAGTTCCTGCATATCCTTTTCCCTCAAGCTCAGCTTCAAGTGCTTTATCTTTCTTGCCCCACCATAAAAAAGCATAGCAGGGATTCACAAATGATACCAAAATCAGAATCAAAATAAACTTTTTCATAGTAATATTATACTAATTTTGGGCTAAAAGGCAAAGAGAGAATTTGTGTGTTATTTTAACAAATATTGACAAAAAACTACGATGGTTTTATACTGATTTTGGACTTTGTTTCGATATATCGATACAAAGAGGAGGCTGAATTGAAAAATATTACTCTAAACTTAAATAAATCTTGGTGGCGCAGCTAATTTAGCTGCCTGTAATTTTGCGGATTTATTTAGTTTGAGAATCGGGCAGCAAAAACCTGAGGGTTTGTCTGCCGAAAACTTGTGAAAGGTTAACGATTGTAAACAAACTCTTTCAGGTAAGTCAATTTTTAGGTTTCACAGGTTTTAAGGATTTGGATTATGTCATCAAACAACAGCAATATTATTAATAGATTACCAAAAGTAATACAGCCGGCAGCAAGATTTGTAAGACATCAGGAACAAGCTGCCGGACTTTCGACTTCTCGTTTTGTTCAGGATGTAACGACCTGTCTTATTCCAAAGGTCGTTTTTTCACGAAGCCTTGCAGATTTATCAGAAAATACTTTTCTTGAGGTTTCGGAAGAAGCTCTTATATATTTTGTACCGGCAATTTTAGGCGAAAAAATAGCGAGGAATATTTTTTCCAGAAAACTTCCAAACAATTTGAAAGCAGAAGTTGCAACTCCGGCTGTTGAAATGTTAAAAAAGAAAAATTCCAAAGAAATCCTTCCCGTAAAAGCTGCTATTGCTCTTACAGCTATGGCGATTCCTCTTACAGAGTTTTGCTTGA
The DNA here is from genome assembly GCA_944326455.1 of Candidatus Gastranaerophilales bacterium. Lineage (GTDB taxonomy): Bacteria > Cyanobacteriota > Vampirovibrionia > Gastranaerophilales > Gastranaerophilaceae > CAG-196. Next base: position 94,442 of record CALVEA010000001.1, read on the forward strand.
ATTATATAAAAAATTTGATGACGTTAAAAGTTTTTAAGAAGAGTGATTTTAAGAATATTGCATCTCTGGAGAAATCAGAAGAAAATACAGAACACCAAAAAAAGGTTGAAAAAAGCGCAAAGAGACATATTGGAGCAGCCGCTTCATTGTATGCGGGATGTCTTGGACTGGCAGCTCTTATAGCATCAAAGGGAAAAAATTCTAAAGTCCTTCAAAAAGTTTCACAGTTTGTATTAGCTCCCGGTTCAGCTATGTTTAAAAAGAACAACAAAGCAAAAAATTTCTTTAACAAATATTTTTCTATGGATTTCAACAACCAAAACGGCAGACTTGTTTTGAGTAAAGGGCAACTGACAAATTGCGTACTAATTGGAGGGTTAGGATATTTTGGAGCTTCTTCGGATAGAGGGAAAGAAAATCTTAAAGAGACTGCAACAAGGTTTCCGCTGGTAGGTTTGTATGTAATTACGGGCAGCGAACTTGTAGAAAAAGGATTCAGAAAACTCCTTCAAAAAGGTGGTAAGTGTAAGGATTTGATAGGTAAAGATTTATCTGTACCGAAATTTGACGAATTAGGGGATTTGGCAAAAAAACTCGCGAAAGAAAGAAAAACAGATTTTGATAAAGAGTATACTTCTCTTGCAAAACAAAAAATTATGATTTCCGGTTTGCCATATATCTTTGCAATAGGAGTAATGGGATTTTTTGTTGCAGGAATGACAAATTATTTTACAAGGAAACGTTATGAAAATGCGCAAAAAGAAAAAGCGCAAAACATTAATTTATGATAAGATAATTAGAAAGTAACAAAATCCGGGATAGACTTTGTGGATGAAAAGCCGCTGCTAAAAAGAGAGAAATTTTATAAAATAGCCTTTATATCTATTTTGTGGGCAGGTATCTTACTTCGTATTTTTGTCTATTGTAGGAATATTTCCTTTTGGGGTGACGAAGCTAGTATTGCTCTGAATCTTATGAGCAAATCTTACCTTGAACTATTCAAAGGGTTAGATTACCTGCAAGTTGCGCCTCCCGGGTTTCTTATTCTATCAAAGTTTATTCTAAACATTTTTAATCCAAAAATTGATTATATTAGAGATTTACTGCTGAGATTTTTTCCTTTTGTATTCAGCTGCTTATCACTTTTAGTTTTTTATAAATTTTCTAAAAAGTTTATAAAAGATAAAAAAACTCTGCTTTTTGCCTCAACACTTTTTGCGTTTAACCCCTGCGCGATTCTTTATGCTGCGCAATTAAAACAGTATTCATTGGAACTTCTGGTTTCTGTAGTACTTATGAGTTTATTTTACAGAATTATAATAACTAATAAAATTAGAATTGCGGACTTTGTATTAATCCCTCTTTCAATGTGGTTTTCACTATCATCTCTTATTATTTCTGCAAGCGGTTTTATTATCCTGCTTTTCAAAAAAAGTTTTAATTTTATTAAACTGTTACCGGCATATCTTTTATCCTTCGTGGTTTTTTATTTCTTTTCGTTGAAATCAATAAAACAGGTAAATTATGCAGGCATGTACCATTGGTGGTCAACGGGTTATGGATTTTTTGACTTAAGGCATCCTATGAGGCTGTTTATAAGATTTGGCGAGTTGTTTAGTTTTGATAAAACAAGTGCTGAATGCTTGGGGATATTTTTCATATTTCTTATTCTTTTTTCTTTGATATTTAGTAAAAAATTCAATCTGCTTAGTAAAGTATTTCTTTCTTTACCTATTTTAATTACGATTATTTTATCAGGGTTATCTTTATATCCGATAGAAGCTCGATTAATACTCTTTTTACTGCCTTCATTTTCTATCATTATTGCTCTGAATGATGACTGGAAATTAAGAGACTGGTTAATTTCATTTTTTTGTATTGCCTCTTTTTCGGCATCAATTTATTATTCAATAAACCCATATAAATTTTATACTTCTTCTCGGGAAGTTGTCCGTTGGTTAAAGAATCATTATGACGGTAAATCAGAAATTATTCTTGATAATTCTTGGCACAGATACGGCTACTATTTACAAGATTATAACAACATCCGGCTTTTAAATTCTTCTTGCAGCCCTTACGGGGATTTATGCAAAAGCGAACTGGAATCTCTCAATCCGGGTACATATTATATGCTGGTACAGGGAAATCCGATTGATAAATTACCAAAAAATATTGAAATTAAAGATTCTTACAGCTTGTATTCCACTATCCTGTATTTTAAAAAGAAATAACCTTATGTACTCCAATCTATTGCATCTTTCCCCAATATTTCGTTACATTTAACAAAATGATTTGAACTCATAAATCCTCTATGCGCCGAAAGCGGGGAAGGATGAGTTGTATCCATAACATATATATTCTCTTTACCTTCAAAAACTTTTCCGGATTTAATTGCATGAGAACCCCATCTGAATACAATCAGAGTTTTTTTTCGATTTATTAACACCCGATAAATATTATTTATAACCGGTTCCCAGAGTTGAGTGTGTTGTTTTAGAATTTTAGGATTCTTATCCTCAAACGTAAGAGAGGTGTTTAAGAGCAAGACCCCTTGTTTTGCCCATTCTGTAAGGGTATTAGAACTATGTTTTGTTCCCGGAAAATCTTCTTCAAGCTTCTTAAAAATATTCTTAAGCGACGCAGGAGTTTTATCTGACAAACTTGAGAATGCAAGCCCATGAGCATGTTCACTCGAAGGATAAGGATCTTGTCCGATAATTAAAACCTTCACATTGTCTAAACTTGTAAACTTCAATGCACTTAAGATGTTATCTTGAGAAGGAAGTATTTCTTTTGTTTTGCGTTTTTGCGCAATCAAAGAGAGGATATTTGCTATCTGATTAATATCCAAGCCGCCTTTTATCCAGCTTTCATCAATACCTAAATTATTCATAATTTGTTTTATTTTTTGCCGACAAGCGCTTTATCAAACTGCTGCTTATAGTAATCCATATTAATATTCAGATTTTCGCCTATATCAAATAGCATTACAAGCAAATCTCTATCCGCAGCACAAGTCATAGAGCGTATAAGTTCATCTATATTAGTTACAATCTTAGTAAAGAAGTAACTTTGAGCCTCTCCTATATCAATACTTAATTCAAGTTTTCCGATACAATCAAGAAGTTCCAATGTTGCATCTACCTGTTGCACATCCAATGCGTACGCCAATCTGCCGACATTTTGCGCAATCTTTTTGCTAAATATTTTTGCAGTTGGAGTTTTATCAATTTCTATTCCTATACGCTTAGCCTCAAAAATTATATCTGATGCCTGCTGCAGAATATCACTGCTCAAGAAACCTTTTGATTCAACAAATAAGTCATTGAACTGTTTAGTAAGTACATATTGAGCAGAAATCTTAAACTCATTAGGTATTTCAAGCCCGAGAGTCTGCATCTGATAGATAGAACCTTTGCCTTCGTTATACATGGATTCATAAGTATTCGCAAAGTTCTGTAACTTGCCTTTGAGCATTGTTTGAAGAATTTTTCTTCTTTCTTCTATGAATATATCTTTAAGAGTAAAGTATTCTTTACCGAAATAACTATCCATGGCTCTGATAATTTCAGTAAGCGGAGAAACAAGATAAGTTCTAATAAGTTCTTTTCTTGTTTCGGCAAAACTTTCTGAGTATTCTTTGATAGCGCAGTGGAAATCACCGCCTGAGAATTGAAGAAGTGTAAATACCATGTTTGCTTTTTCAAGAGTTACCAGAGACTGAACCTCAATATGTCCGATAACAAGCTGAGTATTTCCTTTTACAACTCTCTTATATGAATGTTTTTTAATTTTATAGCAATACACATTTTCTTCATCTTCAATATCTGTGTACAGTGATGAAATTGCCCAGAGACTTACGATTTGTTTTGCAGTAACAACAGATGGCTTAACAAATCTTTCAAACACATCCTTTCCCGAACCAAACTCCGGAAGGTTGCTTTTTGCCTCGGCAAGAATTTCAAGGAAATGAGTTTCCAGGTCTTTTTTTACAAAATCATGAGCAAGCTGCATAACTCTTGCCGCATATTTCATAATTTGAACCGTTTCAATTCCGGATATTTCAGAGAAGAACCATCCGCAGCTTGTATACATAAGCATGGACTGTCTTTGAATTTCCAGAAGTTTCATCGCAAGAACTCTCTGCTCGTCATCAAGTTCTGGGATAAAATACTCTTCCTGAAAACTTTTAACACTTGTATCACTTCTATCCAGAATGACACTTATATAATTATTCCGTGCTTCTTCAGGATTGATAAAATATTTTTTCCCAAATTTTTTATAAATACTTATGGACTCGTCTCGTAAGTAGTCTAGAGCATCTCTTAAAGGGCGTCTCCATTTTTGATTCCATCCCGGATGACCGCCGGTTGAGCATCCGCAATCTTCGCACCATCTGCCAACGCCATGAAAACAGCTCCAAGAAGAGACCGGTTTAATTTCAACCTCCCAACTGCTCCTGTATTTTTCAAGATACTCAGCATAGTTTGTTACAATAAATCCGGAATCTTTTACTTTTAGTTTGAGTGCATACGCAAGAGCCATATCGCCAAACTTGGTATGATGCCCGTAACTTTCACCGTCAGTCGCAATATTAATAAGCTGAGGATAATTTCTAAGAGTTGAAATTCCGTCTTTTAGCCTGCTTACAAACTTATTTCCGTCTTTTAAAAGTTCATCAAAGGCAACAGACTTAGAAATAGCTCCGTCATAGAAAAATAAATCAATAAATTTGCCCGGAGCTGACTTTATGTAATACCTATATGAGCGTGCAGGGTCAATATTTCCCCAGCTGACATCCTGCCAGTTTTCCTCTCCTTCTTTTCGTATTTTTTGAGCTTGATAAGGAGACAGTATCGTAAATTTAATACCGTTTTCGACAAGAACCCTCAGCGTGTCGTCATCAACTGCAGTTTCGGCAAGCCACATTCCTTCCGGCTGTCTGCCGAAGCGGTATTCAAAATCTTTTATCCCCCACTTTACTTGCGTTTGTTTATCTCTCTCGTTAGCAAGCGGCATAATCATGTGATTATATACTTGAGCTATGGCATTACCATGCCCGCCATGCATTTTCCGGCTGTTTATATCAGCCTTGATTATTCTCTCGTAAGCAAGAGGCGCAAACTCTTCCATCCAGGACAAAAGAGTAGGTCCAAAATTGTAGCTGATATATTCATAATTGTTAACAACATTCAAAATTTTATTTTTAGAGTCAACAATCTTTGAAACAGAATTAGGATTATAACACTCGGCATTAATCCTTTCATTCCAATCATGGAAAGGAAGAGCGCTGTCTTGCTGCTCAATAGCCTCTAACCACGGATTTTCTCTCGGCGGTTGATAGAAATGTCCGTGAATAGTTAAAAATACTTTATTCTTATCTTTCTCAAGCTGTTCATTCATTGTTAACCCGCCCTGCTGTTAATTAACTCCGTCCTTTTTTTCCGGAGCTTTTTTTACTATCGTCAGATTAGTAACATCAACCCATGCATCTCCGAGTGCATCTGAGAAAACCTTCCCGGTAATTGATATTTCATCATCGGTTTTCAGGTCAATAAATTTTTCTGCAACGTCTCTTTTAAGGAATAATTTCATTTCCGAAAGCGGTATATCATAATTAGTATCATCCCGCTTAATCAGGAATGAAATATAGTCCTCTGATGATTTCAATGCAGGCTTGTAATCAAGTCCCAATGTTGAAAATTTATCAAATTTAGCATTCATTTTAATGGTCTTGTTTAAGTATATTTTCGGAGAATTTACAACCGAAAGCGGCTTAACTTCTATTGCTATGTCGGGAGCTGCCTGAGCTTGCTGAAGGGTAACAGCCTCCGGTGCCGCAACGACTCCTTCTGTACAAAGATTGCTTGTTGTTAAAGCTGCTGCACACAAAAATACCAATGCAGCTGTTTTAATATATCTAAATTTTCTCATCTTCATATAACCTCTTCTTTCTTGATATTGTAACATGCTTTAATATGAAAGTAAATTTAAAACCATTTGATAATCAATACACTTTCTGATATATTATATGATATGAAAGATTTAGAAACCATTAACAAAGAGAGGGAAGGACGGATTAATCTTTCTCAGTATAAAGATTTAATCGAAACAATATCCAAAGTTGAATTTAAAAAGTTCTCAAACCTTGGATTGATTGAGCTTAGCGAAGTTATAAATCTCGCAAATTATACTGTCTACTACCTTATAAATAATTCCAAGACCCCTGATTCATACAATACCGCATATCTTACAAAAGCGATAAAGTGGGCAATAAGAAACGAAATGCGCCGCAGATACAAGTGGTATGTAATGAAGAATATGGATTCCGTCGAACAAGAAAAAGTTAAAGATGCTGTTTATAAAACAATTCTTTCGATAGAGGAAATGGCTGATGCTGAAAATCCTACAATTATTAAGGATTCTTCCAGAACTCCGGAAGAAAAGGCAGAAATTGTAGAACTCAAAAAACGAGTTAACGAAGCAATGAAAAAGCTTTCCCAGCGGGAACAAGATTTAATTGAAGCAAAGTATTTCTATGATAAAAAACTTAAAGATATATCTGCAGAATTTGATATATCACAGTCGAGAATTTCAAGAATTATTCAGAATGCTTTGGATAAAATTAAGAAAGAGTTATTAAAACAGGAACAGATAGATGAAAACAATATTTGAAAAATCAAACGGGGTTGATGGAGTTTGTATCGGAGAAACCGAAGAAATTAAATTGGAAGGGTTTATTCCAAAGGAACTTCTAAGAGAAGGGAATATCGGATTACCGCAGCTTAGTGAGCTTGAAGTATTAAGACATTATAAAGCGCTTTCTGACAGAAATTTCTGCATAGAAAAAGGGTTTTACCCGCTAGGTTCCTGTACAATGAAATATAACCCTAAAGTAAATGAACTTTTGGCTTCATTAGAAGGCTTTGCAAATCTTCATCCGCTTCAGTCTGATGAGGACTCTCAGGGTGCGCTTGAACTTATGTACAACCTTCAAGAAAAATTAAAATACATAACCGGCATGGATGCAGTCACCCTTCAACCGGCTGCAGGCGCACATGGCGAACTTACCGGCATGATGATTATTAAAAAGTATTTTGAAGTTAAAGGAGAAACAAACCGCACAAAGGTCATTATTCCTGATTCTGCCCATGGAACAAATCCTGCCAGCGCTAAAATGTGCGGATTTGAGATTGTTGAAGTAAAATCCAATGAAAAAGGACAGGTTGACTTAGAAGAATTAAAAAAACTTCTCGACGAAAATGTCGCAGCTATTATGATGACAAATCCAAATACTTTAGGTATCTTTGAGGAAAAAGTTCTTGAAATATCAAAAATAATGCATGACAACGGCTCGCTCTTGTATTATGACGGAGCAAACTTTAATGCAATTATGGGGTGGACAAATCCGGCATTAATGGGGTTTGACGTAGTTCACCTTAATCTCCATAAAACATTTGCAACTCCTCATGGCGGCGGAGGTCCCGGTGCAGGACCGGTCGGAGTTGTTGAAAAGTTAAAGGACTTTTTACCGGCTCCTGTTATTGAATTTGACGGAAAGAAATATTACAGAAATTATGATATTAAACATTCTATAGGCAAAGTAAGAAGTTTTTACGGAAACTTCGGTGTGCTTGTGAGAGCTTATGCCTACATACTTATGATGGGAAACAATCTAAAGCTCGCAAGCGCAGATGCCGTTTTAAACGCTAATTATATAAAAGAAAAACTCAAAGGTGCTTACGAACTGCCTTATGATGAGCCTTGCATGCATGAATTTGTACTCTCAGGAGAAAGACAGCATGAAGAAGGCGTCTCTACACTGGGTATTGCAAAAAGACTGATGGATGACAATATCCATCCGCCTACGGTGTATTTCCCGCTTATAGTTCATGAAGCTATTATGATAGAGCCTACTGAGTCTGAATCCAAAGAAGTTTTGGATAATTTCATTAATGTAATGCTCAACATTGCAAAAGAGATTAAGGAAAACCCTGAAGAAGTGCTCAAATCACCTCAAAAAACACCTGTTAGAAGGGTAGATGAGACTCTGGCGGCAAGACATCCTGATTTAACATTTAAATCCTGACTTATTTTAAAAGTCTGAGTTCTCTCAGGTATTCTTCCATAAGCATACGGAACATCTGATTTTCAGGATTTTCTTTAAGGATATCTCTGCAATATTCTATTTCTTTATTCAGGGTTTCTTTTGTGTGCGGAGTTTTGTAGCGATTTGTAGGAAGCCCTGCTTCTCGCATTTTTATTACAGCTTTGTTAGTTGTTTCCTTGAGACCTGACGGTCTGCCGCAAAATGATATTGGTGAAATATTCATAAACATCCTTTCCTGATTTATTTTTATTAAACATCAAAAAAAAATTTTTTGCGGGTATGTTTGTAATAAAATGGTTTTGTACACTACAGAGGAGTAAAATGAAAAAAGTTTATATAGAAACACTCGGCTGTCAGATGAATAAATCGGACGCTGAAAGAATGTACGGCATGCTGGAATGCTTAAATTATACGCAAACAGATAACCCGAAAGAAGCAGATTTGCTTATAATAAACACCTGCTCAATCAGGCAGCTCTCGGAAGATAAAGCTTATAGTGCAATTGGTGTCTGGGGGAAATGGAAGAAAGAACGTAAACCTGATTTAAAAATCGTTTTTGCAGGATGCGTTGCTCAGCAAGCAGGGGAAAGTGTACTAAGAAGAGCGCCCTATGTGGACCTGGTTCTTGGCACACAAAGACTATATGAGCTTCCCGAGCTTATTAAAAGAATAGAAAACGGAGAACGACTTGTTTCCGTCGACGAAACTCCTTATGAAGAATCTGATATTAAGATTAACCGTGTTAAAAGTGTAAACGCTTGGGTTCCTATAATGGAAGGCTGTAATAACTTTTGCACATACTGTATTGTTCCGTATACCCGAGGAAGAGAACGTTCCCGGAAATATGAACTTATAATGAACGAAATCAAAAAAGCTTTATCTGAAGGTTTTAAAGAAATTACCCTTCTCGGACAAAATGTTGACAGCTATCAAGGAGAGGAAGAAGGACAAAATCTTTCCTGGCTTTTAAGACAAATTAATGCCCTTGACGGTAATTTCAGAGTAAGATTTGTGACTAATTATCCTACAGAAATCACGGATGAATTGATAGATACAGTTATTGAGCTTGACAAAGTTTGTGAATATTTTCATATTCCTATGCAATCCGGGGATGATTATGTTTTGAAAAAGATGAACAGAAGATATGATTATCTGACTTATAAAAAGATTTGCGACAAAATAAGAAGTAAAATTCCTGATGTTACAATAACAAGTGATTTTATTGCAGGTTTTCCGGGAGAAACGGAAGAACAATTTGAAAATACGCTGAAAGCTATGCAAGAGCTGGAATTGGATTATTCAAATACTGCAGCTTATTCTCCTCGTGAAAGAACAGTTGCTGCAAAATGGACAGATTTGTATATTCCGGAAGATATTAAAACAGAACGTTTGGCTAGATTAAACGAATGTAACAGAGAATGCTGCTTAAAATCTAATCAAAAATATTTGGGAAGAGAAATGGAAGTCCTTATTGAAAATTTTGAGCAAGACAGAGGTGTAATAACAGGAAGAACAAGGAATAATAAGATTGTCCACATTCCTTGCGATAAAGATATGACAGGTGAGTTTGCGACAGTAAAAATAACACGTGCAAGAACCTGGTATTTAAACGGAGAGCTAATCTAAGATTATGAAAAATATTAGACAATCAAACGTGAACATTCATAAAGATGCCTGGGTAGAAATTAACCTTGAATATCTGGCTGAAAATATTCAGGAGATAAAAAAAGGCATTCCTAAAGACAAAAAAATGATGGCAATAGTAAAAGCAGATGCTTATGGGCATGGAGCACAAATGCTTGCGCAAACCATGTTAGCTTCCGGAGTGGATGCGTTTGGGGTCTCCTCGGTTGATGAAGGATTGGATCTTCGAGCTTCCAGAATTACTGCACCGATTCTGGTTGTCGGAGCTATTCCGCTTTGGGCTGTGGAATCGGCTGCGCAAAATGATATAGCATTTTCAATTTTTAATGAAGCTCATTTAAAAGCGTGCAAAGATGTTTACGAAAGAACCGGGATAAAGCCGAAAGTACATGTTAAAGTAGATACCGGCATGAATAGAATCGGAGTGAGGTACGAAGATGCAGTTGCTTTTATAAAAGAAGTTCAGCAGGCTGATTATCTTAACCTTGAAGGTATTTTTACCCACCTTGCGGCAGCAGAAGAAGATGCACCGACAAAAGAACAGATACGACGCTGGGAATATGTAATCAATTGGGTTAATACAGACGGATTGCTGCTCCATATTCAAAATACAGCCGCAACATTTGCTTACAATATTAAATCAAACATGGTTAGAGTTGGCATTTCTCTTTATGGACTCTATCCTGATTTACCGCAAGAATATAATTATAAACCAAAACTCAAACAAATAATGAGTTTAAAGGGTCGTATAACAAATATTCATACCGTTAAACCAAACGAGGGAGTAAGCTATTCACACACATTTACAGCCTATGAACCGACAAAGGTTGCTACTATTCCTATTGGATATGCAGATGGCGTTGCGAGAAATCTTTCTAATAAAATCTGGGGAGAGCTAAACGGGGATAAAATTCGCCAAGTCGGAAATATAACAATGGACCAGATGATGTTTGACCTCGGAGATACCGAAGCCGAAATTGGTGATGTTGTCACGCTTCTGAATGGAGAGGACTTAAATTTAGATATCTGGGCAGAACTTTTGAATACTATTAATTACGAGCTAACCTGCCGCTTGAAAGTTCGACTTCCGCGTATTTATACTCGTTAGGTTAAATAAGCGGTTTAAGAATCTGAAACCATTATGTAAAGATTAATTAAAATAACACTTTTAGGTGTTCACATAAAAACCCAAAAAGTGTATTATATTGGTATGATAAACTTAGAGGAGTTATACTCGGAAGTTCCTCCGACAAAACTTAGAAATATTGATGAAAAATTCTGTCCTGCAAAAACCTCGCCATTTTGGCTTTGGGTTGCGGACAGGTTTTTCTATGGCATGCTGGAGGACAGATTCTATGCCTTCAGATATAAGGGTATCGAAAACTACAATAAACGAGACCCCAATGCTCCTATGATACTTTTTGCACCGCATTCAAACTGGTGGGACGGAATTGTAGGATATAATATCTGCAACAGACTTCTTAAAAAAGAAATACGCTTGATGGTAGAAGAATTAAACCGATTCCCACTCTTAAGACGAGGCGGAGCTTTTAATGTTAATAAGAAATCACCTCAAGCATCAATGCAAGCTCTAAGGTATTCTGTAGAAATTTTAGGCGACACTAATAATATTTTATACATATTCCCTCAAGGGATAATTAAACCGCCTAATTACAGACCGATTGAGCTGCAAACCGGGCTTACATATATAGCAGAGAAAGCTGCAAAAAAATATGGTAAAGTTCAACTTATTCCGGTTGCTGTTAATTATATGTTTTTAAGAGACAACAGACCGGAAGTTCTGGTAGAATTTGGGGATTTAATTGAACTTACAGACTGGAAACTTGATAGAAAAGAATATACAAAATACCTCGGTGATACTTTAGAAAAGCTTTGTGATAAACAGTTTTACGAAGTAAGCCACGCACAATTTGCCGGCTATGATACTTTGTTCCAGCAGAGACTAAAATGGTACCGCCGAATTGAACAACGGTTGAAAAAAATTGATATTAAAAAAGGTTCCGGAGTGTAAATATAGTGTGTAGCCCTAAATTCCGGTAAAAATGAAGTAAACCGAGCTTTTCCCGGGAGTTTTTTGTTCTGTTTTTCATTTTGGCAACCAAAACTATTTTTGAGGCTCAACTACAACTTTATTCACCGACACCTCATGCTTACCTTCTTTTTTCGAAAGAATTTTTCATAAAAAAAGAGAGACTTTGCAGTCTCTCTTTTTTAAATCTATATCAAGCATACAAACTAGTTTTCAAATGCCCATCTTGAAGCAGCGCCGTTTGGAACAGCATGACCGCCTCTAAGTCTTACACCAAACTGGTCTTTGATAACACGTCTGTCCGGAGAACATGCAATACTGGTATCCGGGTTAGTATTATCAGATGCTTTACCCAAAGGAGCAGCTTCGCAGTTTGAAAGGATGTTTGGACCCTTAGAACCGTTAGTATCATAAATAATACCAAAACCTATAGCAAGGTTATCACTACCTAACTTAGTATTTTCAGTTGTAGACTTGGTGTTAGTCGGGTTGTACAAAATACAAGAACCATCTCTGAAGAACAGAGCAAAGTTAGTTGATTCAGCAGCACCTTCTTTGTATGTTTGAACTTTACCGGTACCACATCTTGGGTAATCAACAGCAGCTCTTTTTGAAAGCAAACCGTATAAAGAATAAGAATCAACATCAGATGTATTATCAGACATCAAAGAAGCATAGTCCCATCCTTCAATAGCCTGATTCATTTGACCAGCTTCAGTCAAGGTGTTGATACCTTTCTTTAAACCTGTTTTTGCTTGCTGTTCAGCAGTATTAGTCATCAATGCAGGCAATGTCATGGTCGCAACTACACCGATGATGGCTAATGTGATCAAGACTTCTGCAAGAGTAAAACCATTCTTCTTCATCATAAATTCCTTTCTCTTCTTATAAATGTTTATGATTATTTTTCTTATACATTAACATTCTCATTGTAACAAACTTCAACGACTGTGTCAACAAAGTTTTTATAAGAAGAAAACACCATTATGAAAAAGCAACGCCGGCAGAATGACTGACAAATTTAATAAAATTTAACATTATAAAATTGTAATCAAGCCAGAGCTTCAAATGATTTTCCGCTCTTTTTAACCAGCGCAACAGAAGCTTGAGCATTCAAAAAATTGAGAGCACCCATGAAACTCTGTCTCTGCCTCAATGCACTGCCTGCTTCCGCCATATTTGATTCAATCGTATTTTTTATTATTCTGTCATTTGTTGCCTTTAAACTGCTTTCAGAAGGACTTTCCGGAACTGATTCAATTTTCCTTGGCGGAAAACCTACATCTTCACGTTTGGTCTCAGTTTTTTCGACAGGTTTTACTTCGGAAAAAGAAAACGGATTTCTTGATGCATTAAAAGAATTGCGAGCTATTTCCATGACGTCATTTTGTGCTGAGCTTGTATATTCATCCTGAACATCTTGAGTCAACGATTCAGCACGTTCTCTTGCGCGCTTGAAAATCATTTCTTTCAAAGCTTCTGCTTCTTGTCTGCCGACTATGGAGTTGTAATTATATCCTGCCATAATAAGTCCTCTTATATATATTAAACCTGAATTGTAAAGAAAATTGACAAATTTGTATATACTTTTTATATAATTGTTACACAATTTAACATTTCAGTTTTAAATATGCATAAAATGAATACAGCTCTATAAAAGAGTTACAGCATAAACAGCAAATAGAAAGCCCGGCGCTAAACGTAAAATATTTATAAGATTATTTGTAATTTAATCAATTCTATTGTATAATGAAATTGCTATTTATATTTCGGCTAGTGTAAAATCTTAACAGGAAGGATATTACCGACCTGTTTTCTTTTTCTCTAAATTTTGGATTTTAAATCCTCAGCCGATTTTTTAGGATTAGCAGAATTGATTATAGCTCTTACTACGGCTATTCTTCCGATACCGGTTTGCAGTACGGAATCAACATTAGAAAAATCTATACCGCCGATTGCAAATGCCGGTATTTTGATATTTTCACTTACCCATTTTATATATTCTAAACCCACAGATGCTCTTCCAGGTTTTGTCGGGGTTGTAAAAACCGGACCTGCGCCTATATAATCAGCGCCGTCTGCCTCCGCTTTTTTTGCCTGCTCCGGAGCATGGGTTGAAACCCCGATTATTGCATTATCTCCAAGTATTTTCCTGGCAGACTCAACATCTATATCATCCTGTCCTAAATGTACACCGTCTGCACCGCTTAAATAGGCTATATCAACTCTGTCATTTACAATAAAAACAGCATTAAATTCATCGCATAAAAGTCTTACTTTTTTAGCAAGAGCTAGTGTTTCCGCGGCATTGCGAGTTTTCTCCCTTAACTGTACAATATCTACACCGCCTTGAAGTGCAGAAGCTACCGCATTTAAAAAGGCATCTTCCGTCTCAAACTTATCTGAATTAGTAACCAAATAGAGTTTTGTATCTTTTAATCTTAATTTGCTGAATTTTTCTAAAAGTTTGGTATACATAACTTTTTCAAGGGTATAAACTTTATACCTTATTTTTTCAAACTCTGCCTTCCCTGTATATTCAGCCAAAACCCGCAAAGACTCTTCCAAACGCTTGATATTCGCTTTAAATATCGTATCAACACCCTGTCTGGAATCCGGATTACTGATATTTATCCCGATATCATTTTCGCTGTCTCTGGAAGCAAGATTCTCACCATAATATTTATCAGATATCTTGTTAATTGAATGTCTGATACTCTTGAAGCTCTCTGAAAGACTCTCGTCTTCTAAAATAAATCTGGCTATTTCTTCCAGAACCCTTGCCCCTTCGGATGAACGGTTAAAGTTCGCATCAATTATTCTTTGCATAAGATAAACCTCAAATATTATACCTGATTGATTATATAACAAAGGGGATACCTTTTCACAATAGGTAAATACAAAATAAATTATGTCAAAAGCCATGTACAAAAAAGGAGATTTTCAGGAGTTAATCATTCTGGCGCAAAACGGGGACGTTAAAGCGCTTGAAGAGCTTATCCGCAGAACACAGAAAAACATTTACACCATGTTTTCACATCTTACGGTAAAAAAAGAAGATATCTCCGACCTGACTCAGGAAACTTTGTTAAAAATGGCAAAATCATTACCTAAACTAAAAGAAATTAAAAATTTTAAATCCTGGCTGAATCAAATTATAACAAACACATTCTATGACTACGTAAAAAAGAATTCAAAAAATAACATGCTTGAATTTGATGAAGATAAGTTAAACGAAATAAAAGACAAACTGGGATGCGAACCCGGTCAAAAATGCTTATTCTCGGAAATCGAAAAACTTATAAAAGCCGCATTGATGACCTTACCGCAAAACCTTAGAATCACTCTCCTGCTAAGAGAATACGAGGGGTTGAGCTATCAAGACATTTCCAAAATCACAAACACAACCCTTGGCACCGTTAAATCCAGAATCTCCCGTGCAAGATTGAAATTACAAGAAGAACTTAAAGAATTTATATAAAGGAGTAAAAACAAATGAAACTAACCTGCGCACAAATGGATGTACTAATCTCTTTTTACATTGACAACGACTTGAGCAAAACCCTCAAAACCAAGGTGGAAGAACATCTCGAAACCTGTCCTGCCTGCAAAGCTAAGTACGAAATCATTAAATCCATGCTCTGCGATTTGAAAACAGCTTTCGGCAAAGAAGAAGCTATACCGGAAGAAATACGCTACTCCTCCGCATCCAATGTTCCGGCTTCCAGCCAGTACAGAGTATTCAAAAATAACCTGTCAGCTTATGTAGATAATGAATTATCAAGTGAGGAAAATGTTAAAATAAAAAAATTTACCATTAATAACAAAAAAGCCCGTAAAGACCTCGAAGATACTTATAACATCAGAAAATTAATGAACGACTCTTTTAGAAAAACAAAAGCCGATGTGAAACAGGATTTTTCAAAAAATGTTCTTAAGCAGCTTGAACTTGAAGACGAAGCTTTTCTCGGCATCCATCCGGTTATAAAAATTATTATAGGTTTTACCTTGAGTATACTGGTTTTTACCACAGTTGTTCTGTTTTCCGTTAGTGCTTGATATATAACAAGAGGGGCGGAGCCGTTCCGGCTCCGCCCCTCGCTTTTTGTATTACACCTTATCAAAAACAAGTTCATCGTCTTTGACATCAATTTTCAAATGGTCGCCGTCAGTAAATTTCTGGGCAAGAATCAACTTAGAAAGAGGGTTTTCAACCATTTGTCTTATTACTCTCTTAAGTGGTCTTGCACCATAGACCGGATTGAATCCTCTTGTTGCAAGGAATTCCTTAGCATCATCGGTTATATCAAATGTAATATTGTGATCTTTGAGCAGGCTTCTCAAATGTTCCATCTGAATATCAACGATTGATGATAACTGCTGCAGAGTCAGAGCCTTGAAGAAGATAATCTCATCAACTCTGTTAAGGAATTCCGGTTTAAATTTTTCTCTCATTATAGTCATAACTTTTTCTTTTGTTTCGTCAAAGTTACCCTGATTAAGAGCTGAATTTAAGGAATCCTCAAGGATTATATCACTGCCGATGTTGCTTGTCATAATAATTACGGTATTTTTGAAATCTATTGTTCTGCCTTTAGAATCAGTCAAACGTCCGTCATCAAAGATTTGCAGCATAAGATTGAATACATCCGGATGGGCTTTTTCAATCTCATCAAACAATATTACGGAGTAAGGTTTTCTTCTGACGGCTTCTGTTAACTGCCCGCCTTCTTCGTAGCCGACATATCCCGGAGGAGCTCCGACTAATCTGGAGACATTATGTTTTTCCATATATTCGGACATATCAATTCTTATGATTGCATCCTCGTCATTAAACAGAAATTCTGCAAGAGTCTTTGCAAGTTCTGTTTTACCGACACCGGTCGGACCTAAGAAAATAAATGTACCAATCGGTCGTTTAGGGTCTTTCAATCCGGAACGAGCACGGCGGATAGCATCTGAAACCGTATCAACAGCCTCATCCTGTCCTATCAAACGGTTATGAAGCACATCTTCCATCTTAAGAAGTTTTTGCATTTCGCTTTCGACAAGTTTGTTTACAGGGATTCCTGTCCATTTGCTGACAACTTCCGCTATATCATCGCCGTCAATTTCTTCTTTAAGAAGTTGATTTTCACTTCTTTCTTTACCTTGCATAGATTGAAGTTTCTTTTCAAGCTCCATTAATTTGCCGTACTTAAGCTCTGCTGCGGTCTGCAAATCCGTATTTCTTTCAGCTTCCGCAATCTTGTTTTTAACCTTATCAATTTCATCTTTGATTCCGGCTTCGCCTGAAATATTCTCTTTTTCAACTTCCCATTGAGCTTTGAGTTTAGAAATTTTACCTTCCAAATCATCTATTTCGGAAGTTAATTTATCAATTTTTGCAATACATTCAGGAGAAGTTTCTTTTTTAAGAGCTTCTCTTTCGATTTCAAGCTGAATTTTCTGCCTCATCATTGTGTCAATTTCTTCCGGCATAGAATCAATTTCAATCCTTAATGCGGAAGCTGCTTCATCAATAAGGTCAATAGCCTTATCCGGCAGGAACCTGTCAGTAATATATCTGTCAGAAAGTCTGGCAGCTTGAATAAGAGCACTGTCTAAGATTCTGATTCCGTGATGGACTTCATATTTTTCTTTTAAACCTCTTAGAATTGAAATAGTATCCTCAACAGACGGCTCATCCACCATTACAGGCTGAAATCTTCTTTCAAGAGCAGGGTCTTTTTCAATATACTTACGGTATTCATTAATAGTTGTAGCACCGATTGTTCTTAATTCACCTCTTGCAAGCATTGGTTTGAGGAGGTTTCCGGCATCCATTGAACCTTCTGTTGCTCCGGCGCCAACGACTGTATGAAGTTCATCAATAAACATAACAATCTCACCGTTTGATTCCTGGACTTCTTTGAGTACGGCTTTCAAACGTTCTTCAAACTCGCCTCTGAACTTAGCGCCTGCAACCAGTGCCCCTAAATCAAGAGAGATGAGTTTAACATCTTTCAAGCTTTCAGGGACATCGCCTCGTATAATTCTCTGGGCAAGACCTTCAACAATAGCGGTTTTACCAACGCCCGGCTCACCTATAAGAACCGGATTATTTTTTGTTCTTCTGTTAAGCACCTGAATTATTCTTCTGACCTCTTCATCACGCCCGATAACCGGGTCTAATTTACCCTTACGAGCCATTTCTGTCAGGTCGGTTGAATATTTTTCAAGAGCCTTCATATTTTCTTCTGCATTTTTTGTATCCACTTTTTTATTACCTCTTATTTTTTTCATAGCACTCAAAACAGAGTTTGTAGTTACTCCCTGTTTTCTCATCAAGTCCTGAATAAACGAACCTTCCAGCTTTGTCATACCTAAAAGCAGGCATTCAATCCCGATGTATTCGTCTTTTAGGCTCTGTGCTTCTTGAGTTGCAATCTCCAGAAGAGAATTGGTTTCTCTCGACAAAAATACCTGCTGGGAGGAAGGCGGTGTTGAAATCGTCGGATAAGATTTAATTTTGGAGACAACTTCGTTTATAAAATGCTGATTAAGAAGCTTGAGTTCTTCTAAGTAATCCTTTGAGATTCCCTTATCCTCAATCATCGCCATAACAATATGTTCAGGCTGGACTTCCGTATTCTTGTAAAAATCTTTTTTAGCGTTTGCAGCAAATATAATTTCCTGCGAATAGTTAGTAAATTTTTCAAAATCAATCATAGTTTAAACTCCGAGGGGTAATATTTTCTTTTGTATTTACCCTTACAATTACATTTTAATGATATTTTTGAAAAATCAACTTATTTTTAATGATTAATTAATATTTTGTTCCACCACCTGACGGGTTCCGCTTCGCGGGAATGAGTTCCTGCGAAACTACCACTCCCGCACGCTTCACCCTGTCCAAAATCCGCTCCCCAATTTGGGAATGGGGAATGGCTTATTCACTTATTAACTTATTAACTTATTCACCTAATCACTCAGTCACTTAATCACTTAGTCACTATTCACTATCTACAACCGGCACCCACCTCAATCCTCCCTCACAAGGGAGGACTCTACTGTCCATGATAAATGACTTTGTCATGCTGAACTTGATTCAGCATCTTACCAACTTGGAGTTATACTTGTTTTCTGATAAGATCCCGAAACAAGTTCGGGATGACATTTTAGGTTATTCCCTCTTATTCACCTAATCACTCAGTCACTTAGTCACTTAGTCACTTAACTTCTATCCGCCAATCACTACCCAAAATAGGACAACCGGTTAATATCCAATATCCGTTTCAATAGTGTAGAATGAATACAATAAAGAAATCTTTAGGAGAAACTTTTGGAAAGTACACAAAATTCCGCCGTTGATAACCAAGACTTAAACTCTTATTATACCAATATTTTAAGTGTTTTATTTAAGGACTGCCCTGATGGAATTGTTTTTAAGGATAAAGATTTTAAATATCTTGCAGCTAACAACGCTTTTTTAAAATTTTACAGAATAGAAAACCCTAAAGATTTGATTGGCAAAAAATGCTGTAAAACTCTTTCAAAAGATAATCTTAAGCTTGTTTCGGAAGTTAATTCCGCAGTTGAAGAAGAAAAACAGCCTATTAGCTATATTATGAATGTGGAAGCAGAAAAAGGAACTCCCAAAATTTATAATATTACAACTACACCTATTCTGGATAAATTAGAGTTTTTAGGAACAATTTCTATCGTCAAAGATGTCACACACGAAGAAAGTGTTAAAGAACGATTTGTCTTAAAACACTTTCAGCTGAAATCTCTTCTTGAAAATATTCCGATGCTTATTTATATGCAAGATAAGAATTTGAATTATATAGCAGGAACAAAACCTTCTCTGAACTTTGTAAATGAGGGTTATGATGCCTTTTCAAATATTCATATAGATAAAACCAAAAGTAAAGTAGAGGATGACAAAGAAAACACCTATGTGCTTGAAAATAACAAGATTTTAGTAAAAGAAAAAGAAGTTGTTGATTACAAAGGCATACCTCACTGGTATAAAATTTACAAAGTTCCGATAAATGATTTTAATAATAATGTCACAGGAATAATCACCCTCGCGAACAACATTGACGCAGAAAAACAATTAAATACACAGAGAGAAACTTTTGTTGCATCACTGGGACATGATTTAAAAAATCCGACTATTGCACAAATCAGAGGTTTAGAGCTTCTTTTAAAAGGAGAGTTCGGAGAAATTTCACTTTCTCAGCGAGAACTTGTAGAAATGGTACTTGATTCTTGCAGGTATATGAACGGTATGCTATCCACTCTTCTTGCCACTTACCGGAATAATGAAGGTCTAACCAAGCTTAATTACAGTGAATTTTCTCTGCCGGATCTTGTTATGGAATGTGTCTCTGAAATGATTTACGTTGCTAAAGACAAAGAGGTTGGTATATCAATAGATTCAAAACTAGAACCCGAAATTGTTAATGCGGACAGAGTTCAAATTAAAAGAGTGATTATGAATCTTTTATCCAACGGGATAAAATATGCATATAAAGACTCCATTCTAAAACTTTCAGTTTATAAAGAAAGCAATAAAGCGTGCTTTTGTTTTGAAAATAGCAGTCCATACATACCGGAAGAAAGGCAAAAAGCTATTTTTGCGCAGTATGTAACTTATGCCGCTGCACACAAAGAACTCGGAATCGGTTTAGGCTTATATGCTTCTAAAAAAATCATAGAAGCACATAAAGGCAAAATATTTGTAAAAAGTTTTAAAGATAATAAAAACGTCTTTGGATTTAAAATTCCTTACCGATTAAGTGAAGTACCCGGCTGCAATGAAGCGTGCTTCTAAACACTTACAGCATTCTTCTTAATAATTTCCAACAGCTCATTGACCATAAGTTCTTCATATCTTTGAGCGGTTTCTTTATTCTCGGCTTCAAATCTTAATGTGAATACAGGTTCTGTATTGCTTTGTCTTATAAGTGCAAATCCGTTTTCAAAAACAATTCTCATTCCATCAAGAGTGATAATATCTTTGATTTTTGAACCAAAGAAATCAGGATTTTCTTTAATAACTTTTTCAAACGATTCAAGTGTTGATTTCTTTAGAGAATTAGGGCAGGAAAGCCTGACTTCACTGGAAGAATATACGGAATTAAATGGTTCCAGCATATCAGATATTTTAAAGTTAGGATTATATTTTTTCTTTTCCGCAAGGATTTCAATAATTCTGCATCCTGCATAGATTGCATCATCAAATCCGTAGTATCTGTCTTTGAAGAAAGTATGCCCGCTCATTTCTCCTGCAAGAACTGCTCCGACTTCTTTCATTTTGGATTTAATATAGCCGTGTCCGGTTTTGCACATGACTGCAACTCCGCCAAGTTTATCAATTGTGTCATAAAGGACTTGAGAACATTTAACCTCTGACACAATAAACGGTTTAATGCCTTTGGCATTATATTCTTTTATTATTCCTTGCGCATATATTAAAAGCAGCTTATCTCCGGTTAGAGCATTCCCTTCTGAATCTATTACTCCGATTCTATCACTGTCGCCGTCAAAAGCTATTCCTAAGTCAGCTTGATTTTCAACAACAGCTTTTTTGATATCGTGAAGAGTTTTTTCATCACTAGGGTTTGGATGATGGTGAGGGAATCTTCCGTCCGGAACGGAATAAAGTTCAATAACTTCGCATCCCAGCGCCCTATAGAGCTTAGGAGCCACTACCCCGCCGGTTGCATTTGCGCTGTCTACTACAACTTTTATACCTTCTCCGATTCTGCCGAAATTCTTCTTCATTGCTTCTATATAATCAGGAATTAAATCGTATTCCGTATACGTTCCTTTAGGTGAAGCCGGCATTTGAAGATTATATTCTTTTTCTGTTAAATCTTTGACTTCTTTAATTTGTTCCTCATTCAGAGATTGTTTAGCATAGGTCATTTTTAATCCGTTATACTGACTCGGATTGTGACTTGCTGTTATAATCATAGCTCCGGTTACGGGATTGTATTTGGTAATAAATGGCGGCAGACCGACAACTTCTGAATAATAGCCCAGAGGGGTCGGAGCCAAACCTAAATCAGCAACATTTGCACCAAGAGACAGTATCCCTTCTATAAGAGCTTTTGACAATGACGGTGAGTGGAGTCTGGCATCACGACATACACTTACCCAGATATGCTCATAATCTTTGCCTGTTTTCTCTGCAAGATACTTAACAAAACCTCTCCCTGTATAATAGAAAAGTTCTTCTGTTATATTTTCTCCGTAAATTCCTCTGATATCATTCTTTCCAAAAGCTGTTAAATCCAACATAAATCCCTTCCTTTTTAGTATAATAATATCATGCAAAAATCCAAATGTAAAAACAATCGGTATGGAATCCTATTTGTTCTGCCGGCAGTTATCGGGACATTTATTTTTATAGTAATCCCAATTTTATGTTCATTTCTGTTAAGCTTCACTAATTGGGATCTCTTAGGGGACATTACATTTGCTGGATTCAGCAATTACAGAGCTGTGTTCACAGAACCGGTCTTTATACAAATACTCGTTAATACTATTATTTATGCCTTATCTGTCACCGTTTTTGCTGTTATAATACCGCTTGGAATTGCAGCAATTATAAATGAAAAAATCTGCGGAGGAGAATGGTTTAAAACAATTTATTTCATACCTTTTATTACTCCGGCTGTTGTTATAGCCATTGTATGGAGCTGGATTTTTGACCCAAACATAGGGGCAGTGAATTCCGTTTTAAAAACACACTACACCTGGCTTTTTGATACACATCTTGCCATGCCTGTGCTAATCTTTGTTTCAGTCTGGAAACTTATCGGATATAATGTGGTTTTATTCTTAACAGGATTTTCAACCATAAATTCAAATCTCTATGAAGCCGCAAAAATTGATGGTGCAAACGAAATAAGTATATTTAAAAACATTACGTTACCGCTTTTAAAACCTACTATATATTTTGTAACCCTCGTAACTGCAATTTCTTCATTCCAGGTATTTGACCTGATTTACGTTATGACATCCGGCGGACCCAAAGGAGCAACTGATGTTATTGTATACTCAATTTACAAGTATGCATTTGAATACTTTGATATCGGCAAATCCTGTGCGCTTGCATACATTCTTTTTGCGATAATTCTTATACTTGCTCTATTACAAAGAAAGTTTTGCAAATAACTCTTCAAACTCCGGAAAAGAAATATTTGTCCATTCAAAACCGTTTATTAAAATTTCTTCTCTGCAAACAAGACCCGCCACATAAAAACTCATCGCCAGCCTGTGATCGTGGTGGGTTTCCAGCTCTTCTCCGCCTGTCAGAAGTGTTTTCCCCCGGACAATAAACCCATCCGGAGTTTCATCAATATCAACACCGATTTTTCTCAATTCTTTCACAAGACAGGTAATTCTGTCAGACTCTTTGTTTCTCAAATCTGACGCATCAGAAACAAAAGTTTCGCCCTCTGCTTGTGATGCCAAAACCGCAATCACCGGCAATTCATCAATCAGCCTCGGAATATCTTCTCCGCCAATTGAACACCCTTTCAAATTTTCAGTATACCTTACCCTTAAATCGGCACAGTCTTCTCCGGAAACTACTCTGTAGTTAAGGATTTCAACCTCGCCGCCCATTCTTTTTACAACATCAAGGATTCCGGTTCTCGCAGGATTTATTCCGACATTTTTAATGACAAAATCCGAGCCTTTAACAATTAGCCCCGCAGCAATAAAGAATGCAGCAGAAGAAATGTCTCCTGCAACTTCAATTATTTTGGGAGCCAGCTCTGATTTTCTTACGGAAACCCTCTTACCTTCAACATTAATATCAGCACCCATATATTTAAGCATTCTCTCTGTGTGGTCTCTTGAAAGAGACGGTTCTTCAAATGTAGTAACACCTGATGCATTCAGTCCCGCAAGAAGTACACAAGATTTTACCTGAGCGCTTGCCAATGGTGAAATATAATCTATTCCTGCCAGAGATTTACCTCTGATAGTCAGCGGTGCATGTCCGTCAACCGAATCTATCAACGCGCCCATTAAAGTTAATGGTTTAATTATCCTGCTCATCGGACGTTTTGAAAGGCTTTCATCGCCGGTTAAAACTGAATCAAACTTCTGTCCCGCAAGAATTCCTGCCGTCAATCTCATTGTTGTACCGGAATTCCCGCAGCAGCAAGGGGTAAATGATGGGGTTAAATTTCCTCCGTTAATTTCAAGAGTATTCGCGCTCTGGAACTTTATATCTGTTCCAAGCATTTTAAACACTTCAAGTGTAGATTTGCAGTCTGCACCGGTCGAAAAATTTTTTACAATACTTTTACCCTTGGCTAAAGATGCCAGCATAACAGCACGGTGCGAAATTGATTTATCAGGAGGTATTGTTATCTCCCCTTTAAGCTGAGACTTAAGTTGTTTAACGTTCTTTATCAAATTAGTTTCCTCAAATGAATTTTAACATAATTGTAAATTATTGTAAAAAAACATGTCTTAAACTTAAAGTTTTTGGATAATTTGCCGATTATCTAACTAAAAGACTTGGAGTGTTGTGTATTATGCAGGTAAATAAAATACAATCTTTTGCCTTCAGCGGGATAAATTCTATGGATGAAGAAGAAAAACGCATCGCAAGAAGATTGCTTCAGTATGGTATCACACCCACCGGTAATAAAACTGCAGATAAAGCCCGTCTGCACGAAATAGAAATAAAAGAAGCCAAAACGCTAAATTACATTTCTAATAAATTTCTTACTGTTACCAAAACCGAACAGCAAAATATTCAAGAAGCTAAAAAAGAAAAACGTAAAGAAATAAATCCCGAACTTTGTTCAGATACCGATAATGCAAACAAAGTCCTGGGAGAGCAAATTTATCTTGCTATAAAAATGAAAAAGGATAAATAGCTTTTAGCTTCTTACAATCTCAAAAATAGCTTTGCAGGTAGTGAATACTTTTTCGGCATCTTTTAAGAACAGCATATTTGGTCCGTCACAGAGCGCACAATCCGGATTAGGATGGATTTCAAAAAATAAACAATCCGCACCCGCTGCCATCGCTGCTTTTGCCAGTACAGGAACGAATCTTCTGTCCCCGCCGGTTGAATCTCCGTTTGAACCCGGCATTTGCACACTATGAGTTGCATCAAAAACTACAGGATAGCCAAACTCTTTCATTATAGGAATAGCCCTGAAGTCAGATACAAGGTTGTTATATCCGAAAGTCACCCCTCTGTCTGTAAGCATAATTTTATTATTTCCGCTCTCTTCAACTTTTTTTACAAGAGATTTCATCTGCTGAGGAGCCAAAAACTGACCTTTTTTAATATTAACTATCTTCCCAGTCTTTGCTGCAGCCACCAGTAAATCTGTCTGGCGGCAGAGAAATGCCGGAATCTGGAGGATATTCGCTACTTCCGCTGCAATTGCAGCGTGCTCCGGAAGATGAATATCCGTTACAATAGGAAGGTCAAACTCTTTTTTAATCTGAGCCAAATACTCAAGCCCTTTTTCCATTCCCAAACCTCTGTAAGAAGTAATAGAAGAACGGTTTGCTTTATCATAAGAGCATTTGAAAACATAGTTAATTCCAAGCTTTTCACAAACTTTTTTTAGCCCTTCCGCTGTTTGACGCATTATATCAAGGCTTTCTACAGCGCATGGTCCGGCAAGAATTGTAAGTTTGTCTCCGCCTATTTCAAAATCTCTTAATTTTATAGTCATACTAACGCCTCCATTTCCCTTCACCAGTGTGTTTACAGGAAATCTTACTATACTTATTTTCTGATAAGATCCCGAAACAAGTTCCATTACTGTCCAGATAAATTATTTTGTCATGCTGAACTTGATTCAGCATCTTACCAATTTGGCGCTATACTTGTTTTCTGGTAAGACCCCGAAAGGGGTAAATTTAAGTTAGCAGGCTTGACCAACAAGATAGTCCGCTTGGTGTAAAGTTCAGAATGACAGTTTTTAATGTTCTGTTTGTTTCCCCTCTCCTTTGGGAAAGACCCCGAAGGGGCGAGGTTGGGATTAGTTATCCCCTTAAGCAATATCCCATCTTCCGCAGGTTCCGCCCCAACGGGCAATAATATTACCTTTGATATCACCGATTTTCTCAACATGTCCGACAGGCTCTGCACCTTCTAAGATAGTAATAACTTCGCAGTTATTAGAGCAGCCGGTGCACTGGCAAGTTACAGACTGGAAGTTCATATTACCGACCTCCCAACCTTTAAACTTAGTCGGTGTTTCGGTATATTGATGGTTTTCCATAGCAAGAAGGGCTGCACCTATTGCACCCATTGTTTGGTGGTTTTGAGGAACAACGATTTTTGTATTCAAAGCTTCTTCAAAAGCTTTAACCATGCCGGAATTTGTAGCGACACCACCCTGGAACGATATTGTAGGGAGGAGTTCTTTACCTAAAGCCAGATTGCTTAAATAGTTTCTTACAAGCGCCTGACAAAGTCCATAAAGAAGGTCTTCTACAGGATATCCGAGCTGCTGCTTATGAATAAGGTCAGATTCTGCAAACACGCCGCATCTTCCTGCTATACGTGCAGGGTTTTCTGATTTCAGAGCAGTTTCTCCAAATTTTTCAATCGGAACATTTAATCTCTGCGCCTGATGGTCCAAAAAGCTTCCGGTACCTGCTGCACAAACGGTATTCATAGCAAAGTCCGTTACAATACCATCTCGAAGAATAATAATTTTACTATCTTGCCCGCCTATTTCAAGAATTGTTTGAACACCCGGAATATTTGTACTTGCAGCAACAGCGTGAGCGGTAATTTCATTTTTAATAACATCAGCACCGACTAATGCCCCGGCAAGATTCCTGCCGGAACCGGTAGTCCCTACACCCTGAACATTGTACTCGCACAAAGCCTGCTTAATTATCTGCTGCAAACCGTGCTGAACAGCATCAACAGGTTTTCCTGCAGTTTTAAGCATATATGAATCTATATATTTCCCTTTTTCATCTACAAGAGCCAATTTTGTGGTAACAGAACCAACGTCAATACCTAAATATACATCTAAACTCATCTTTTTTTCCTTCCCTATAGACGAATCTATTATAACACAAAAGAGTTTTTATGATTCTTTTAGATGTTTAAAGTGTTTATAAATATAAAGTATTCCCAAAATCCCAAAAACAAGGACTATTAAAATATCAAACTTATGCCAGAGGTGCTTAAACATCTCCATGTTTTCTCCGAATTTAACCCCGACATATACCAGAAGATAGCTCCAAACAAGCGAACCGAGAAAGGTCAGAGTAAAAAAGATTCTTTTTCTTGCCCTCAAAATTCCGGCAGGGAGCGAGATAAATGTTCTTACTACAGGCAGCATTCTGCATAGGAAAAACGCCCAATCTCCATATTTATCAACCCATTTATCAGCATCATCAAGGTCTTTTCTTGAGATAAGAAAATATTTTCCGTATTTTTCAATAAATTTGCGCCCGCCGAAAAACCCAAGATAATAAGAAGGTATTGAACCTAAAACACAACCAAAAGCTCCTGCCCAGGCTGCAAGATGAAAATTCATTTCACCCTTACTTACGATATAACCCGCGAAAGGCAGAATAGCTTCACTCGGAAGCGGTATATTGCAAGACTCTATTGCCATTAACAAAGCAATACCCCACGGTCCCATATAAGTAATTACATGCTCTATAAAATTAATAAGATATGCCAAAACTTGATTTATAAATTCCATAAAACTCCCTCAAAATTTCCGCTTTGTATCATACCAGAAACAAAAGGAAAAAGAAAATCTGTTACTGTTTAGTTGCTATATATTCTTCCGTACACCGTCTGTCCCAGGAAATATTCCTTTTGACAATATGAGCCGGAATCCCGGCAATAACCACATTAGACTCCTTAAATTTTTTATTAACAATACTTCTTGCCGCCGCGACAGAATTGTCGGAAATTTCGGCGCCTTTAAGAATATTTACACCCTTGCCCAACCACACATGGTTTCCGATAATAACTTCTTGAGGAGTATTATGAATTTGTCCGGATAAGTTATCGTAAACAGTATGAGAATCAGAACTTCTGATATATATATCGCTGGAAAACATACAGTCATTTCCAATAACAATTTTGGTTCCGGACTCTTTTCCCATAATAATTTCACCGCTATTTACCGTAAACGAATTGCCGATAGATATCCTTGACTCATCACCGGTCATACTAATCAATAAATCTTTAATAATACAATTGAACCCTATTGTAACTTCACAGTCACTTTTGCAATAAATAGTCATATTCTTAATATTAGGCAATTTATCGCTATAAATTTTAATTATACTGTTGCTTCCCAGCCATACAACCTTAAGACCTTCAAGATAAGATACCTCATAAGAATTATTCTCGCTGTCTATAATATAAATATGATTGCTCGAAAGAGTTTTAGGAGTTATTTCTTTAGAAAAAACATTCTCCGTAAGAAAAACATCCTGAGATTTTATTAAATTGATAAATGCCGATATTTCTTGATAAATCTTATCAGAATTATTAACAATGGCAGGAATCACACATAGGTCTTTTTTCTGAATAAGAGTTTTAGGCGGGAAAATAGTATAACCTCCAAGCAAAGTTCCCCATCTCTCCTCATTTTTATCAACAATACCTTCTATATCAAAGGGGCTTAAATCATTGTTTTTTATAAACTCTTTTAAAAAATTGCTTGCACCCCAAAATAGAATTTTTTTATTCTTAAATTCCAGTAAAAGGTTATAAAATTTCTGCATCTGCGATTCTTTACCCATTAAATTTACACCTCTTTTTCGCCCTCTAACCACCCGATGCAACACAATTCCTATTGTGTAACATAATACCCATAATACCATACAGGAAACGGGTTGTATAGATAAGAGACCTCTGAGACCATAGAAAACCGTATCCATTCTCAATCACGCACCGGTACGGCATTTCAACAATATTCTCAAATAAATACCCGATTTTTCATCTAATTTTATAACCTGCACCGGAAGGGGCTTACACACATTCTTGCAACACAATAGGAATTGTGTTGCAAGAATACATGTAATAAAGATATCGCATAGGTTTTGAATATTTTTAGAAAACCACTCGTTAATCAGAGAATGTTTTGAAAGTAGATTCAACGTTATCGCTGATAACTTTCTTAACAGCTTCCATTTCTGTTGAAAGAGCGTTTTGCTCTGTGTCTAATTGTTTAAGTCTTAATTCTAAAGTTCTGTCTTCTTGCTGAATAATAGAGGTTTTTGCATTAATATCCGCAATTGTTTTTTCATATTGTTGAACTTTATAGTTATACTCATTCATTGCATCTTGATAAGCATCTTCATCTGTAACAGTTTCTGTATTCAAAGTATACACAACACTGTCATCATCAAATTTTACAGAAGTAAATCTGCCGTTTTCATCCGTTTCAAGAAGTGCTTGATTTGTTTCTTCTATTTTGGTTTTTACATAAGATGCGTTATAATAAGCAAGCTGCTGCTGATTCTCTATAGGCTTTCCGTACTCATCATAAGTCTGCATACTGTTATACAGATCAGCTTCAGTTGTATAATAAGTTGTACCCTGCATATCAAAAGCATAGATGCCTGAACCGTTATAAACCAAATTACCTTCCGCATCCAAGCTCAAATAATCCTTCATGGAAGAATCCGGCAAATCCTTTATAATCTGCGCAAGTTCTGCCGCTTGATCTTCCGTAAGATTTTCTAACTCCGTAAGCGGAGAATTGCCCACCATAGAAGGGACATATACAGTAGAATAATCTTTTGGCTCAGCTACCTCATCTTCTAAAAAGAAATGCCAAGTCCCATTTGCATCCTGATAACCGTATACGGCATCCGTTGTTAAAACACCGTCTGCTGTTGCCATATCTTTTGCAATTTCAAAATCTCTTAAAGAATTTTCAAGTTTTTCATCCATTTCCAGAGAACCGATTGCGGAATAAGTTCTGGTTTCCCCATCAGCAGTTGTAATGGTATATGTATCATTGTTCGCATCATAGGTTACAACAGGGTCCTGTCCTTCAAAATTATCTTCTTTAACTTCGCCTTTTGTTTGAACCTGCGGATTGCTTAACAATTTTTGCGAACCGGTATAAACATCTGCATAATAGTAATGATTTACTATATAGTTATAATTAGGGTCAGATGAAGAAAGTTGATACCAGCTGTCAATTACGGAATCATTTACACCGTCGGAATATGAATACTGGACCTCAGTATAATCAGTTGTTTTTGGAGCCGTAGGAACTTCAAGCGTTAAAAGCTGATTAAATAAATTTGCACTTTGATTAGCCAGAGCCGTTCTTGCCTGGTTAATCTGCTGACCTTCATACTCACAGTTTGTTTTTCGTGCGGTCAATGCTAAATATCTTGCTTGTG
This sequence comes from Candidatus Gastranaerophilales bacterium, assembly GCA_944326455.1. Classification (GTDB taxonomy): domain Bacteria; phylum Cyanobacteriota; class Vampirovibrionia; order Gastranaerophilales; family Gastranaerophilaceae; genus CAG-196. The sequence continues at coordinate 124,633 of CALVEA010000001.1, forward strand.
ATGCTGCCATTCCCATTGCCGGAATCTCCTATTTTATATATAGTTTTGTTTTAATTCTTTTTAAAATAAAGTCAACATGGCAAACGGCAAGAGCATATCACTGCTTTAAAAAATATAAAAAATATCCTCCATAAATATTAGAAAAACATTGACCTTGGTATAAATTTTGGGTATCATAAACGTATGAGAAAACAAGTTATAGCGTATCTGCATACCCATTGGGACAGGGAGTGGTACAGAGAGTTTGAGATATTCAGAATGCGTCTTTTGCGTGTTTTTGATAATGTGCTGGAGATGCTTGAAGCTAACATAATTCCATCTTTTTATTTTGACGGGCAGGTTGCAGCACTTCTGGACTATCTTGAAATCCGTCCGGAAAAAGAGAGTTTAGTAAGAAAACTTATACATTCAAAAAAACTCTTTATCGGACCTTTTTACTGTCTTGTAGATGAATTTTTGACCGACAAAACCTGTTTTTCCAAAAACCTTGAAATAGGATTAAAAACAGCTGCTGATTTCGGCTGTACAGATTTTATCGGATATCTTCCGGATACATTCGGACACAGCAAAAATGTACCTGATATTCTAAGAGATTATGGAATTGATAAATGTATAGTCTGGCGAGGCTGCGGAGATTTCCCCGCAGATTTTAAATGGTGCGGGATGGATACAGTTAACCTTGTAAGAGGCTATTTTCAAGATGTTTTTTCTCTAAAATGCGACATTGAAAAAAAAGCCGAAATCCTGAAAAAGAATCTTGATTTAATTGCCGAAAAATCCGGTGACTATATTTTATTCCCTGTCGGGGCTGACCATCTCGGAGTAGAAAAGGATATTAATGACCAAATTATTGCGGTTAACGAGATTCTTAAAGAAGATTATGTTATAAAATTATCTTCTCCGTTTGAATATTTTAAAAAAGTTGAATCAAATTTCAATAAATTCAGATGGGATGATGAGCTTAGAGACAATTCAAAAACCTTTATTCTGCCGGGAACACATTCCTCGAGGCTTGATTTAAAAAAACTAAATGTTGAATGCACTTACAAACTTGATTTGGCTTCAAGGTTTGTTAAATTTCAACATTCAGAAGATAAATACAGAAAGATTCTTGAATATGCGTACAAATTACTTTTGCAAAACCAGGCTCACGATGGGATTTGCGGATGTTCTACAGATGATGTGCATCAGGAAAACATCATAAGATACAAAAAAATACTCCAGATTGCACAAACTGTTATTGACGAACAAACAGTAGATGAGCATAACGTGCTTAATCTTTCTGATAAAGTTTTCTCGGGGGTAATTGAGATAAAAACAGCTCATCCTCAAGACGGGTACGAAAAATTCAAAACACAGAAAGGTTTTGAAAGGAATTTGCTCTGCGATACCCAGCGTATACCGGTAACTGAAGATTATAGAGAAATTTCAACCTATACAGTCAATATTGAAAACCTTCCGCAGAATGAAATTCATCCTGTTATGCCGGCAATAGAACCTTCCGGATTGGAAATAACAGACACTTCTATTGAAAATCAAAATATAAGACTGGAAGTAAAAGACGGACAGCTCCAAGTAAATAATATTCCGGTTAAACTTATTGACTTTGCAGATAGCGGGGACAGCTACAATAACGGTCCAAAGTCCGGCGATTCAGGTGTTGAGTTTAAAATACTGAAATCAAAAATTCACTTCAAAGGGGAAAACAGAGTCTCTCTAAAAATAGATTATGAAGGAAACTGGGATATAATCCCGCTGATTGTTACTTTGGATAAAAATGCAGCCTTTATAAAATTTGAATTTGACTGGATTAATACACAGAAAAATCATTTGCTGGAAGTCTGTTTCACTCTTCCGGAAAAAATAAAAGAAGTTTTCTCGGAAGATATGAATACCTTAATCAAGCGTAACTTTAACCCTGATTACAACATACGAGACCACTTGCCAAAAACCAGGGGAATAGAAGCTTTTACTAATACCGCTCCAATGCAGCGCGGACTCATTATTGATGAAAGCAAAAATAATATTGGTCTGGTCACAAAAGGTTTGACACAATATGAAATATACAAAAATAACCTCTTGCTGCCGATACTTCGTTCAACAGGGGTAATATCAAACCCTAAGAACCCTGCACGCACAACTCCTGCCGGACCTCCGATTGAAACATCTAATTTACAAATGATAGGAAGAAATACTGCTGAATTTTATGTATTTTTTGGAAACCACAATGCCTTTAATGACGTTATAAATCAGGTTTACAGCTATATAATTGCATAATTACATTATATGCCGGTAATCTCTACCTCAAATTTTCTATTCCAAGGATAAGTATAAACAGCATTAATATCCAGTCCAAAGATTTGTGACAGCCGCTGTTCATAAGGTTGCATAAGCTCTTTAATACAGCAGGGAGACTCTATTTTCCCTCTTACATTTGCTTGATATGCCCAATCATCAAGAAACCTGATAATTTGGAGCTTTTTAAACGATTCTTCGTTATATTGCAAAGCTTTAAACTTTACTTTCACGCCAGCCAGCAAACTCCCCAGCGTATTGGCTGAAGTATTCCAACCCGCATATCCGCAGAAGTTATTTAAATCAATCCTGGACAGAAGCTGCTCAACAAAAGAATTATCAGCACCATTAGCAAATCGAACATCCGCAATAGCATACGGTTTTTCCGGCGGAACAAATTTTTCTGAAAAAGATTTTGTTTCCCAGCCCATAACGTGCTCACCCTGCTTTTCAATAAAATTATTAACAACCAGTATTAAATCCGCATCGTTATATGACTCCGCAATTTGAAAACCGCCAAGTTCCAGTTGTGATAAAACGGATTTTTCAATTGAAACGTCTTCGTAATTGGAAACACAGTTCTTGAAATCAGGTTCCGTATAAACCGGATAAACTTTAATATTCTTTTGAATTGCACGAGAAAGAAGTGCCAGAGGAATTTCATCCGCGCCCGTTTTTGTCTTACCTCCCATTGACTCCAAAGACTCTGCTTCCATTACATTTAATCCAAATTCCGCGCAGTCATCTTTTGAATAAATAAGTGTATTAAAAATTCCTTCTTTTTGCCATTCAAGGTATATCTTATTAATATCAAAATTTCTTCGCCGGGTTTTCAAATAATCATCCAAGATTTCAATAGGGATATCATTCTGAACTCTCAGCCCCTTATGAATTGCATAAGAGTACTCAAAAATCTTCTTCCCATACTCTGACCAGTAGAGCTTTTCTTCTTCGTTGTAATTGTTATTAGAAATTCGCATTATGCTTGAAAAAGCATAAACTTTAGCTTGTTTTTCCAGAAGAATTGCTTTAAGCTCCTCTGTACGCAGTTTCAATTCCTCAAAAGTTTCAAAGCCACGTCGTGAAGGTATTAACCCTCCATAAATCACGGTATCCAGCGGTAGAATAATTGAATCAACCGCCGGCAGCCTCTTCAACCATTTTAAAATCTTTTTAATATCTGCAACCTTATCCAAACCGCCAAGAAATTCCCGCGGAGGAATAAATAATTCAATACCGCCATCAATAGCACAAATATCTTTTGCTAAAGTGTAACAAACCGGGCGGTTATCAATAGGAATAAAACAAACTTTCATACAGGTATTTTAGCATAAATTACTCGCTTATAGTAAAAACTTAATACGGCAAAAAAAATGGCACAAAGTGTGTGCTTTTTGTACCAATTAACATAGTATAGTTTTATAAAAAGATTTGTTGTTATTTAATGTTATTCTTGCTTAAGCTTGCTTTTAATCCTCTTGCAAGGTCGTGTCTGCCGCTTTTTTCATATATAGCAGTCATTGATTCTAAGAATTTAAGATTATCAATATTAGGATTAGACTGATTAACAGGCGCTGTATTTACCGGTGTTGTGTGTTTTTTAATCTGCTGTTGCACAGCTGTCGGAGCCTGTGGAGGTATCGGTCTTGTAACTGTCTGAGTAGGGGTCTCTTGAACCGGCTGCGGATTTACATAATTTCTCAATCTTGGATTATGATACTGCATTTCTTGCGGCTGAGTCTCATAAGGGTTTCTGGACTCTCTTTGATATGCATTTAATCCGTAGTTCACTGTTGTAAAAGGTTTTTCAGAATTGATATAAGGTGATGGAACCGGCTGCATACCGCGATACATATTAATTTCTCTTTCATTTAGACTTTGACTTAAGCCTATTTGCATTTCAGGCTCTTTGCGTTTGAAAAGTCTCATTACAAAATAACCTAAGAGAACAACCAAACCAAATGAAAAAATTCTGTTTACTGTATCACCGGCATCTGTTTCATCAACAGTCTCTTTTATTGTATCAACGGCTTGAGAAGATTTTAGCTTTTTAAACAAAGAAGACGTTTTTTCTGTTTGATAATCTTCTTTATAAATAGGAGCATAACTTTCAATCGGATTATTAAGCTTTAATGTCTTTGATTCTTCCTTTGCAGCAACAGCAGGTGCTAAGGAATCAAATGTTACGGTAGCATCTGCAGCATTTTCCGCCTGGAAAAAGATACTTATACCGTTACCTTGAGGTTCTACCATTACCGTATCAACATTTGCAACATTATTATACACTGTATTCAATGTTTTTGATGCTCTGATATCTTTCATTGTAAGAGTGATTTTATTAGAATCTTTAACCTCTTTTTTTACATCAACAGCCTTGTCTGACACAAGAACAATATTGTATGTATCCTTAACCGGTTCAATTTCTATAGTCTGCAAAACATTGTCTTCCGCAAACACAGACAACATTGACAAAAACATTCCAACAAACAACAATACTCTCTTCATAAATATACTCTCTCTCCCTTGTATTTAAGTGTACATGGTTTGCATGCCCATGCCATCAATCAAGGGATTAAAATTCTTCTAGACCATCTGGTCAATAAAGTTATATCCTGCTTGCTATGAAATTTATCAAATCGTCTACTCTGTAGGAGTTACGGCTAAAAAGTTTTAGAGCTACTTCACATCCCAAACACGATGTCAACACATATTTCACCCCGGTTTTTAAAATATTTTCCCGCTTTGACTTAAAGATTTCAGCCATAATCCTATATTCACGAAATTTAGAAATACCGTTTAACCCGCAGCATTTATCAAAATCATTCATCTCTATGTAATTAAGATTTGTCGTATTGCTTAGAAACCATTTTATATCATCATAGTTATCAATATTGCAAGGCTTATGAAAAGTTACTTCTACCGGCTTTCTTAATACCAGCTTAAGTTCATTCGCTCTAATGTATTCATAAATATTTTTAATCTTTATATTTTTTAAGAATTCCCTGGAATCGTCTGACTCCGCCCATCTGGAATAATCTTTAAGAGACTTTTCGCAACTCGCACAAGTTGTAACGATATCCGTAATATTATATTGTTTTAATATTTTGACAAATTTTTCTATATTATGATTAAAACCTCGCAAATCACCTCTGGCAAACAGAGAAATACCGCAGCACGAAAAAGGAGGTGTAATTACTTCAATACCCGCAGCATTCAGTATTTTTACAACAGCGTTGTTACCTTTAATTTTTGAGCTGCATCCGCCAAAATAAAGCACTTTTTTATCAAAAGTTTTACTCTCAGCTTTTTTCCTAAACAAGCTTAAAAAGTTTACACATAAGCCAAAAACAAAATTCTTCTGAAAAAAAGACAGCAGTTTTTGACTAAAACTATGTTTAAAATATTCGGCTTTTGCAGCAACAATAATGTCTACAACATTAATATCACTGGGACAAAATTTTGAACAAGCTCCGCATTTGAGACACAAGTCCAGATACCTGTTGAGCTTTGGAGACATTTTCAACTCACCCTTAAGAAGCCCGCGCAGCATCACAAAATGACCTCTTGAAACCGTACAATCATTCCCCGTAATTTTATATATAGGACAAACTGATTGGCACAAGCCGCATTTTGAGCAAGAATGAATATTGTCTTTAAAATCTTTAAGCTGCTTCATACTAAGATTTTAGCATAATAAAATGAACACATAAATTTATGGTTGAAATAAAAGCGGGGCGGGATGCATTGCATCCCGCCCCGCTTTTATGAAACTTAGAATGGTTTTGTTTGATTTAATTTTGCTCTTAATTCCCTAAATCTGGCTATATCCTCTTGGGTTTTAGGAGTTTCTCTAAACAAAGCCTGAGATGTTGGATGAACCATTAAAATCTTGTCCATGTGAATCTCTAAGAATTCATATCTCCTAGGCGGCTGATTTGAATTCTTTGCGTATATTTCGACATTCGTTACAGCAAGGAATCTTCTGTTCCCGTCATTCAAAAGCTCTGTCAGCTGTCTGTTTGCTGCCACATTATTTGATACGAAAACAGTACCTTTGATGTCTTCGTTTTCTGTCAAAATAATTACTTCTACTGGTATCATGTCTTTGTTTGGCATTTAACTTCCTCTCTTTATATATAGATTTTATAATACTTTTTTGATTCTGTCCAGACTAGCGGGATAAATACGTCACAAAATTTTTGACATTTTCTTCTAATTCTTTTATTTTTTCTATTGAGTCTGCTTCAAAATAAATTCTTAAAAGAGGCTCAGTCCCGCTTGGACGAACAAGAATTTTTGTTCTGTCCCCTAGCATTAGTTTAACACCGTCTTTCAAATCTTTTTGAGTGACTTCATAATGTCCGAGTTTTTTTATTTCTTTAAATTCTGATATTAATGCACTAACGTCATCCGGATTATCTTTCTTTAAATCAATCCTGTCAGTATAAAACCTGCAGCCTGCCAGGTCATATATTTCATCTTCCATCTCAGTTAAAGACTTGCCTTCATCTGCCATAGCTTCCAATATTAAAAGATTTGCAAGAATTCCGTCTTTTTCCGGGATATGACCTTTTATGCTCAAACCGCCGGATTCTTCTCCGCCGATAATAACATCATTTTTACGCATAGCCTCGCCGACGTGCTTGAAGCCGACAGCAGTCTCAATAACATTTACACTGAGTTTTTGGGCAACATTATCTATTAAAAGACTTGAGCCGACAGTTTTTACAACAGCTCCTGTATATCCTTTTTTAAGCAGGTATTTTAGAAGTATTGCAATAATTACGTTTGGAGAAACATACTCTCCTTTTTCGTTAATTACACCAAAGCGGTCAGCATCACCGTCATTTGCCAACCCTATGGAATTTGAAGTACTTTTAACTCTTTCCATAAGAGCTTTTAAATATTTAGGCTTAGGGTCAGGCATACCGCCGCCAAATTCGGAATCATAATTCATGTGTAGAGATTCAAACTCAACCCCATTATCTTTTAAAATAGCATCAAAATAACCTATTGATGCGGAATATAGTCCGTCAAATATTATATGAGAATTAAGGGTTTTAATTTTTTCAAAATCAATAATATTTTTTAAATGTTCATAATACACCGGGAAAAAATCTACTACCTCCAGAGAACCCTTACTTGCCTGGAAATCCTCATCCATATTAAAAAGAATTCTGTCAGTAATCTCTGAAGTAGCCGGACCTGCATAATCAGGGATAAACTTCATTCCAAGATATTCAGCCGGATTGTGAGATGCTGTAAACATTATTGCATCAGCGTTCAAAAACTTAGCATTATATGCAAGAACAGGAGTTGGAACTACTTTTGAAGATAATTTAACATTAAAACCTTTGTTTTTAAGAATTTCAGCAGAATATTTTGCATACACATCTGCCATTCTTCTGGGGTCATATCCTATCAAAATTGGTTTATCATACCCGAAGGTTTCTGATACATACTTTCCTATCGCAAGAGTGACTCTGCCTACATTCTCTTTTGTAAATTCTTTATCTAAAACCGCTCTCCAGCCATCTGTCCCAAATTTTATACTCAAAGTACTTCTCCTTTTTTATTATTTTAACATAAAGCAAATACTTCTAATCTCTCCTTTTACTTAAAATGATTATAAATACATTTTATGTGAAATATATAAAAACACGAATGCGGGCTTTAAAAGCCCGCATTCGTGTCTTAAAAATATTTATTTTGTAATTACCATACCCGGAACTTTATCTTTTACTTTTACTCCCATAGGATCAATAGCAAAATCTGTTGTATTATCTTCCTTAATCGTAAAGTTTATAGGAATAGCAGCCTTCTTGGAACAAGCTTTTACAACCCAAATTTCCTGCCAGGCATTATCAACTTTTTCTTTTGATAACTTGGTATCAACAATTGATAAAGATTGACATTCCGGAGCTGCAACTCTTAAAGCATACGCATAAACAGGCTGTAACACTTCAGTCTGAGTTTTTTCATCCAGAGCAGTTGCTCCGGGCAGCGGAACAGTTGTCTCATAGTCAAAAGCATAAGCTGCTGATAAAATACCCGCCAGCATCATTGTTAAACATAAAGTTTTTTTCATAATAAACCCTCACACTAATTTATTTTTTACCATTAAACATTTCTTTTATACCGTCAACCGAGCTTAAAATACCGGTTGCCTCATAAGGCATATAGACAATTTTGTTATCCTTACCGCTTGTTATGGTTTTCATAGTTTCCAAATATTTCATAGCAATCAAATACTTATCAGGCTGTCCTTTGTCAGCAAGAGCATTAATAATTCTTTGAATAGCTTCTTTTTCACCATCAGCTTCAAGAATTCTTGCCTGTGCAATACCTTCAGCCTTTAAAATATTAGCTTGTTTTTCACCTTCTGCTCTGTTAATAGCTGCCTCTTTTTCCCCCTCAGCTTTCAATACTGCGGATTTTTTCAAACCTTCAGCTTCAAGAATTGCCGCACGTCTGTCACGTTCAGCCTTCATTTGTTTTTCCATTGCAGACTGGATATCACTCGGTGGAATAATATCTTGTAACTCAACTCTGTTAACTTTTACACCCCATTTGTTTGTAGCATCATCTAAAATAGCTCTTAATTCATGGTTAATTTTATCACGGGATACCAAACTTTCATCCAAATCAAGCTGACCAACAAGGTTTCTTAAGTTAGTTTGTGTCAATTTTTCGATTGCATCCGGCAAGTTTTGAATTTCATAAACAGCAGATTTCGGATCAACTATCTGGAAGTATAAAAGAGCGTTGATACTGATAGACACGTTATCTTTTGTAATTACGTTTTGTCTTGGGAAATCATAAACTGCTTCTCTTAAGTCAATTTTTGTTCTTTTTTGAATCATTGCATAAGTTGAACCGTCAAAACCTTTTTGTGTAACTTTCCAGTCTATAGCTCTAGGAGCTTCAAGAATCGGGATTATAAAATTAAATCCGGATTCAAGAACCCTGTCAAATTTTCCTAATCTTTCAACAATAACAACTTCTGCCTGCTGAACAATAATTACACCCTTAGCAACAAACACTATTGCCAATACAATCAAAAACACTGAAAACGTAAACATTAAGCTTCTCCCTCTTCTTTTAACTTTTCTACGTACATTATTATACTCTCATTTCTCACAATCCTAACTTCGCTGCCTTTCGGAATAACTGACCTATTTTCGCTCCTTGCTTCCCAGCGCTCGCCATATATTGAAATAAACCCGCTAAATTCAGTAATATCATCCTCGGCTTTTGCTACAACACCGATATACTTGCTTTGAATCCCTGTTTCCTTAGATTTACAAAACTTTTTAACAAGAATCGGGCGCAAAAATAAAAACGAAAGGAATGAAAATACAAAAAATACGCCAACTAAAACATACGGATTTTTTTCATATACAGAAACAATTGCACAAATAAAAGATGCCAATGCAAAATTCAAAAAGAACATGCTGGGCGTAAACATTTCAAGTATAAGAAATCCTATTCCTAAAACCGCCAATAATTCCCACAAATGCATAAAAACTCCTATTAAATACAGGGCGAAGCCCTGGGGGCTTCGCCCATAATAAACTCTTATTCACCGATTAAGGCATTGATATCATTAACCATATCATCCGGATTAAAGCCGTGGACTTTCGCGCCGGCTTCAAGATTTTCAAACCTTGCCGCAGCACATCCTAAGCAGCCCATTCCGTATTTTTGAAAAATTTGAACCGTTTCCGGATACTGTTGAACAATATCCAAGATTCCCATATCTTTAGTTACTTTTCCCATTTTTTGCTCCTTTTATTGACAATTAAATCTCATTCATTAAAAACGATATAAACATTGTACCACATAACTGAAAGGATTAAAATATGCAATTTCTCAAAGATTTTTTTAACCATGACAAAACCATAATAGGGCTTAGCGGACTGCGGAAGTGTGTTGAATTTGTCAAAATTACCGTTCCGGAAGGATATAAAAAAACACATCTTACCAACACAAACCAAAATTACTTATTGTTCTAAATTCTGCCGCAAAGCTCTTTAAGCTTGGCAATATCTTCTTGCTTTTCAATAGTAACCCATTCAGTATCAGAGATTGTACTTAAAAGCTTTCCGGTTAAATCATAAATCTCCATTGAAATAACTTTTATTTTTGGGGCAGAACAACTTGCAAGTATGTCAAAATTAACATCTCCTATCTGAGAAAGTGCAGCTCTTTGTTCATCAGAAACTTGAGCATCAGACGGCAGTGCGTTCATTCCGTTAATTTTATACTGCATTCGTACATTGTTACCTTCTTTGGTAACATTAGCATCCATACCAAAATCACCTTCTGATAATGAAATATTTATAGCAGAAGCGCAGAGCGTACTCACAAATAAACATACTAACACTAAAATCTTTTTCATAATAAAACCTCACACAGATATCTTATCATAAAAAATCAATTTTATACAAAAAAGAGCTATAAAGCGTAAAAAAATCCGGTCTCAAAAGAGAACCGGATTTTAACTACTTGTTGAGTTAGCGGGTGTTATTCAATAATCTTGTCAACAACACCAGCACCAACAGTTCTACCGCCTTCACGGATAGCGAATCTCATACCTTCTTCGATAGCTACAGGAGCGATAAGTTCAACTTCCATAACTACGTTATCACCAGGCATTACCATTTCACCGTCGAATTTGATAGAACCTGTAACGTCAGTTGTTCTGATATAGAATTGTGGTCTGTAACCAGGGAAGAATGGAGTATGACGTCCGCCTTCTTCTTTAGTCAGAACGTAAACGTTAGCAGTAAATTTAGTGTGCGGATGAATTGTTCCAGGTTTAGCAAGAACTTGACCACGTTGGATTTCAGTCTTGTCGATACCACGGAGCAATGCACCAATGTTATCACCAGCTTGACCTTGGTCAAGAGATTTTCTGAACATTTCAACACCGGTAACTGTAGTTTTCTTAGTTTCGCCTAAACCAACTAATTCAACTTCGTCACCAACTTTAACAATACCACGTTCTACTCTACCTGTAGCAACTGTACCACGACCGGTGATAGAGAATACGTCTTCAACAGGCATCAAGAACGGTTTGTCTAAATCACGTTGAGGAGTTGGGAAGTATGTATCAACTGCATCCATCAATTCCCAAATCTTATCAACCCATTTATCTTCGCCTCTCTGAACATTAGGATTAGCTTGAACAGCTTCTAATGCTTTTAAAGCAGAACCATGGATGAATGGGATGTTATCGCCATCGAATTCGTAAGAAGAAAGAAGTTCTCTAACTTCCATTTCAACGAGTTCTAATAATTCAGGGTCATCAACCATATCGCATTTGTTTAAGAATACAACAAGGTTAGGAACACCAACCTGTCTAGCTAACAGGATATGTTCACGAGTCTGAGGCATAGCACCGTCTGTAGCAGCAACTACAAGAATTGCACCGTCCATTTGAGCAGCACCTGTAATCATGTTTTTAACATAGTCAGCGTGGCCCGGGCAGTCAACGTGTGCATAGTGTCTAGAATCTGTTTCGTATTCTACGTGAGCTGTAGAGATGGTAATACCTCTAGCTTTTTCTTCCGGAGCAGCATCGATTTCATCAAATTTCTTAGCTTGAGCTTTTCCGGCTGCAGCCATAACACCAGTAATAGCTGCTGTCAATGTTGTTTTACCGTGGTCAACGTGGCCGATTGTACCAATGTTAACGTGCGGTTTCGTGCGTTCATACTTTTCACGTGCCATGAGATTAATCTCCTTCTTTGATTAAATATACTACGTCAACTTACTCTCTAAGTTTATATACTCTATTTTAGTATCTGAAAAAATATTGTCAATCATGGATTACAGTGACTAAGTGATTGAGTGATTGAGTGGTTAAGTGACTGAGTGACTAAGTGACTAGTGATTAAGTGATTAAGTAGTTGGGTGGTTGGGTGTCCAGAGAAAGTTTTTGGTTTGAAGATTCTCTAAGTAGGGAGAGGGATAATTCCATTCCGGTTCGGATTTTTTATCTCTCTGGTCTACGTGCGTAGCTTCTGAGTTACACTTTTTTCTGTAAGTTTACTTTTGAGGGAGAGGTGTAGATATAACTTTATTTAGGTACAAAACCTATCTCTCCCGACAGTTGGTCTACGTGCGTAGCACAAAAAAAGAGCCCGAAGGCTCGTTGGAATTAAGAATAGCTGGAAGTATGAAAAAGATTTAATACTTATATTAAACTTTAAGCATATTTAATAATCTATCCCATAAGTGGCTAGTTTATTTTTTGGATAAAAAGCGGCGGGCATTCATCCTGAATGCCCGCCGCAACAATTCTTTCAAACTATTTCAACTATTTTTCATCATCTTTAATAACAATCAGATTTTTAACAATCTTCATTTTTGTTGTCGGAAAGACAACTTCTGTCAAACCGTCAGCAATACTTATAATGCTTCCGGCTCTGAGGGTAACATCTTCTCCTTTGTACTGGAAAGTGTAATCATCTTTTCTGTCGGATCTGATTGTAATTTGATTGTTCATTTGTTCATCCTTTTCTTGTTTTACTACATCGTATTAGAGAACATGGGAATGGCAGAATTACCCGCCATTCCCATAATACTTACACTGACTCAAAACTAGTCAAATACATAGTTAATAATTGCAGCTTCTCTGGCTCTTTTAATAGCCTTAGCAATCATTCTCTGGTGCATAGCACAGTTGCCTGTAACTCTGCGCGGAATAATTTTTCCTGCTTCAGTTAAATATCTTTTTAACTTAGCTGCGTCTTTGTAATCAATTGATTCTACATGATCTGCACAGAATGAGCAGGTCTTGCGTTTTTTACGATCTTGATCTTGTTTTGCCATTTTATAATTCGCCTTTCTAGCCTTTTTTAACAATTGGTTGGCAGATACACTGTTACAACTGCCGATTTAAAATTGGACACTTCCGTCTGATGACCTAAAACGGAATTTCGTCTTCGCCGATGAGTTCATCAGAGAACTCTTCCTGCGAGAATTTAACAATGTCACTGTTGGATGAAGAAGATACAGGAGCTGTTGCACCCATCATTTCTATAGTGTTTGCATCAATCTCATAAATTCTTCTTTCAGTGCCGTTATCGCTTTTAACAGTTGTTATTTGAAGTCTTCCTTCAACCAGAACCCTGTCACCTTGAGCAATTCCGGAAACCACCTCATCAAGAGCCGTACGCTTAACTACAACTCTGATAAACATTTCTTCTCTTTCACCAATATTAAGAACGAAAGAAGAAACCGGCACATTGTTTTGCGTAAAACGTTTTTCCGGAGCTCTAAAGACTGTACCTGTAACAACTGCTTTTGCTAATGACATTTTTAACTTCACTTTCTAATTTGTATTGCTGCACCACTGTATTTTGCAATAACTGCTGCTGACCCGTTATTAAAACTACCTTGCAAAATACTGCCTTGTTTCAGTGATTTTATTACACAGCCTGTGCTTTCTTAGAAACTTCCATAAACATGAATCTAAGAACATTTTCGTTAAGTTTAAGATTTCTTTTGAAATCTACAACATTTGCACCCGGTATAGAGAGAACCATGGTTGTAAAGAACCCGTCTCTGTAACCTTGTACATCATAAGCCAGTTTTTTACGTCCCATTTTATCAACAGATGCTACGGAACCTTTATATGACTTAATTTCATCTGAAATTTTTTCAACAACTTTGTCTAATTCTTCTGAATCAAGACTCGGTTTAAAAATTGCTAATAATTCGTAATTTTTCATAAATATATCTCCTTATGAAAACCATGCTAACATAAAAAAAAGTACATGCAAGAGCTGTATTTAAAGCCTATAAGGTTATCTTATAGTGCTTCTCTCCAGCGCACGGACAAATTTTGTCGGAAGATTCTCTTTTGGGTTTATTGAACCGACGAGAATCGTCTTGCAGCCGAGGAGTTTACCCGCAAGAATATCAGTCAGGGGTCTATCACCAACCATAACAGCTTGAGCAGGCGATATATTGATTTCTTTTAAATAGTCCCCCATAATCTTAGGATTTGGCTTGTTTGCTTTTCCTATAACCCTGCAAGGTGCAATTTTAGAGGCATTATTAATATATTCAGAGTTCTTATTATTTGAAATAATTGCAACCTCAAAATCATTCATAAATTTTCTAAACCATTCCAGAGTTTCCGGAAGAAAGTTCGCTGATTTTGAAACCATAACAGTACTGTCAAGGTCAAACATAATGCATTTGATTCCTTGCTCTTTTAATTTTTCAAAATCTATTTCGTAAATATTTTTCAAATTATAATCGGGTTTTAGAAACATTTTTACCTCAAAAATCTAATCCGAGCAGGCACATTTTTGCGGCTCGTTAACCATACCTTTTATTCCTACTGTACGCGCCAAAGCGTATTTATAATCCTCGGGAGCCTTTGTAAATTTTACCCAGAGTTCATCATTTGTATTTGCAAGCTCAAGAACTTCATTTTTCATATTTTTAATATCAGTTACCTGAGTAACAATTTTCTCTGACGGTGAAATAACTTCAATATCCTCATTTTTATTAAATTTATTTTTAGTTTTAATCTTGTACCAATCACTGTCTTTATCCCAAATTTCACATAGAAAATCCGCTCCTGCAAGACCTTTAGAGATATCATAGCTATAGCCGTCTTTCGGATAGCCTTCACCCAGATAAAAACCTGTTGTATATCCTCGGTTGCCGACTTTTAGAAGCTCGTCATAATATGGCTGCATATCGGCATCAGGATTTTTTATAACCTCATCTATAGCTTCTCGGTACGCTTTGGCTGTGGCAGACACATAATAAAGGCTTTTTGTTCTGCCTTCGACTTTGAATGAATCAATTCCTGCTTCAACAAGTTCTTTAAGGTGTTTTACAAGGCACAGGTCTTTTGTACTCAAAATATGGGTGCCTTTTTCATTCTCTTCAATTTCGTAATACTGTCCGGGACGGGTTTCCTCTACTAGCTTGTAGCTCCAGCGGCAAGGCTGAGAGCAATTGCCGGAATTGGCTTTTCTTTCCCCATCAGTCATATAATCGCTTAGCAGGCATCTTCCTGAAAAAGAAACACATTGAGCACCGTGGACAAAAACTTCCAATTCCATATCCGGAACTTTTTGTTTTATTTCGGCAACATCTTTAATCGGAAGCTCCCGCGCTAAAATTGCACGTGTTGCCCCCATATCCTGCCAGAAGCGTACTGCTTCATAATTAAGGATATTAGCTTGCGTTGAAACATGGATATCCGTATTTGGCATGTATTTTTTAGCAAGGCGCATTATTCCGGGATCGCTTATAATAAGTGCATCCGGATTAGATTCAACTATTTTATCCATAGCTGATTCAAGAAGTTTAATATCGTTATTAAATGCAAAAATATTGAGAGTCAGATAGCTTTTTGCACCCATTGAACGAGCTGTATCAATAGCAGACTTGAGGTTATCAAGGGTAATTAATTCCCCTTTCCTCATAGCGCGGAGGCTAAAATCCACCACGCCGAGATAAACCGCATCAGCGCCATATTTAACTGCATATTTTAATTTTTCTATATTGCCTGCCGGCATTAATAATTCAGGTTTTTTCATAAAAACATTTTATCATAAAAGAGAATGTAAAAAGATTTTCCTTTTCTCATAGAAGCAGACTTGCTATTTCTATTAGTTTAATTATTCTTGTACTTTTCTTTTTCTTTATTTACGAAGCAAAGAAAAAGAAAAGTACGAAAAGAAAAAGAAAACACGTATTGTTTTCAATGCCCTTCGGGCATATTGGGAGTTGTGCTGCGCACAATCTCTTTCGCTCGCTATTGTGTCCTCCGGACACACGCTCGCAGTAATACCTCGTCCTATCCCTGCCTCCGGCTTGAATTATTCCGGGTATCAGAAATACCCCTCCCGGATTCCTAAGTTCACTGGAGTTCGCAAAGGAATCCAACCCTCCCCGCCTTCCGCTGCGCTCCCCGGGGAGGGCTGTAAACAGGCATTTTTCATCAGAAAAATGCAACAGTGCGGGTTTCTCTTTCTTTGTGTGTATTTCTTTCTCTTTGCTTCGCAACAAAGAGAAAGAAATACACATTATTACAAATACATTAATACATCTTAAATGTCATAAATCTTTAAAAACAAAAAATAGGGTTGGTTAATAACCAACCCTATTTTTTATTTTTTCAATTTTAGTTCATTGAAAATGCTTTTGGCTTAGGACCGGCAGCTACAATTTCAGCCGGCATATTCGGATATTTAGCAGCAAAATTATCTGCAAACATCTGAGCAAGCTTGTTAGCAGCTTCGTCATAAGCATTCTTATCAGCCCAAAGACCTCTTGCATCAAGCATTTCATCCGGAACATTCGGACAGCTTGTCGGATAATCTACGTTGAATACATCGTGGTGTTTGAATTCAATGTTATCAAAAGATCCGTTCAGAGCAGCTGTTACCATAGCTCTTGTATAAGCAAGCTTCATTCTCTTAGCGCCTGAAGATGCACTTCCGCCAGCCCATCCTGTGTTAACAAGATAAACTTTTGTACCATATTTTTCAAGTTTTTCACCGAGCATTTTAGCATATACAGAAGCATCCATAGGCATGAACGGTTCGCCAAATAATGTTGAGAATGTAGGCTGCGGTTCTGTAACACCTCTTTCTGTACCTGCTAATTTAGAAGTAAATCCGGTTACAAAGTGATACATTGCAGCATTCTTATCAAGTCTTGAGATCGGAGGTAAAACACCAAACGCATCAGCTGTTAAGAATACAACAACTTTTGGAATTCCGCCCATTGAAGGGATTTGTGCGTTGTTAATATAGTTAATAGGATAACCTACACGGGTGTTTTCTGTTAATGAACCGTCACAGAAATCAAATTCTCTGGTATTTGGATCCATAACAACGTTTTCAACCAATGAACCAAACTTGATAGCATTATAAATATCAGGTTCGTGTTCAGGATCGAGGTTGATACATTTAGCATAGCATCCGCCTTCAAAGTTAAATACACCATCAGGTGACCAGCCGTGTTCGTCATCACCGATTAATTTACGATTAGGATCTGCTGATAATGTAGTTTTACCAGTTCCTGACAAACCGAAGAATACAGCAGTTTCACCGGTTTGAGGATCCATATTTGCTGAACAGTGCATAGGAAGAACATTCTTCTTAGTCATAACGTAGTTCATAGTTGCAAACACTGATTTCTTGATTTCACCGGCATACTGAGAACCGCAGATGATAATTTCATGAGCTTCATAATCAATAGCAATACAAGCTTCTGAGTTTACACCGTCAACTTCCGGATCACATTTAAATCCAGGAGCGCAAAGAATTGTGTAATCAGCTTCACCATAATTAGCTAATTCTTCTGCTGTCGGACGAATTAATAATTGATGTATAAACAAGTTTTGGCTTGCAAGTTCGTTAATTACACGGAATTTTTGAGTGTAAGTTTTGTCAGCACCGGCAAAGCCATCAAAAATAAAGATTTCTCTGTTTTGTAAGTAAGCAGCAATTTTTCCTTTAATAGAGTTGAATTTTTCTCTGCTTATAGGGCGATTAACTTTACCCCATGCAATATCATTGTGGATAGTTTCTGTATCAACAATAAATTTATCTTTAGGTGAACGACCGGTGTATTTTCCTGTTGTAACAACAAGAGCCCCGGTATTACTTAAAGACCCTTCGCCTAATCTTAAAGCAGCTTCTGTTAATTGAGCAGGGCTCAAGTTTCTATAAACCGCTTTTGGTCCAATAATACCAAATTTTTCAATTCCGTATGTTTCCATATTTAGCTTCCTCCTTTATAAAGCTTATATTGTACAAATAAATGTAATACAAACACTAGTAAAAATCAATAAATTTCGGCTGTATTCACACAAAAAAAAAACGGGTAACCCCGTTTTCTTTTTTAACTGTTTTGTAAACCTCTCTTGAACTCTTCCGGACGGCTTGAACGCGCAAGCGCATCTTCCAAAGTAATTTTCTTTTTGAGATACAAGTCTCTAAGCGACATCTCCAAAGTTTGCATACCGAAACCTGAGTTTGTCTGCATAGTTGAATATATCTGAGCTGCTTTTGCTTCACGAATAAGGTTTGCAATAGCAGGTATAACCAACATAACTTCTTGCGCCATAACACGACCTTGTTTAGTACCGTCAGCTTGAAGAAGCGGCAATAAAGTTTGAGAGAATACAGCTACTAATGAGTTAGAAAGCTGTACACGAACCTGCTGCTGCTGACCTTCAGGGAATACGTCAATAATACGGTCAATAGTCTGAGATGCTGAAGAGGTGTGCAATGTACCGAATACCAAGTGACCTGTTTCAGCAGCTGTCAGCGCTAATCTGATTGTATCCAAGTCACGCATCTCACCTACCAGAATAATATCAGGGTCTTCACGAAGTGCTGATTTAAGTGCGTTTGCAAAGCTTCTTGTATCTTGACCTAATTCTCTCTGGTGAATAATCGAGCGTTTTGACGGGTGAATAAATTCTATCGGGTCCTCAATTGTCAAAATATGCTCAGATCTTGTTTCGTTAATATAGTTAATCATCGCAGCCAGAGTTGTAGATTTACCGGAACCTGTAGGTCCTGTAACCAAAACCAATCCTCTTGGCTTTTCAGCAATCTTTCTTACTGTGTCTGACAAACCTAATTCTTTAAACGAAGGAACTTTAGAAGCAATTACACGGAACGCTGCAGCATAGTTTCCTCTGTCCTTATAAATGTTAACCCTGAAACGGCTGAGACCTTGAATACCGTAAGAAAAGTCAAGTTCCCAATCTTGTTCAAGCTTACGTCTTTGTTCTTTGTTTAACATTGGAAATAACAAAAGTTCAACTTCTTCCGGCTTGAGAGCGGGAACATCCATTCTCTGCAAGTTACCATCAATACGGACAACAGGCGGCAACCCGGCAGAAATATGCAAGTCAGACCCTCTCTGTTTTACAACTACTTCCAAGTATTTTTCTATAAGCATTTAAAAAAGCCCTCTTATTAGCAAATATTTACATCAAAACTATATCATAAAACAAAATTCTTGTAAACAAAATTAACAAAAAAATCGTCTTTTAAGAGCATTGTGATAAAAATTCATTGATAGCTTTTGCAGCCTTTTTACCGGCACCCATTGCGTTTATAGCATTTGATTCTCCGACAGGTGCGACATCTCCGCCGGCATAAATTCCTGAAACAGAAGTTTCTCTTGTATCTTCATTCACAACAAAGTATCCTTTTTTATCTGTATTAAAATCCAATCCGTCCAGATGTGCAGACTTTTGTATAATAGGATTTGGACCTGTGCCCAGGGCAACAATAACGGTATCTACATCCAATACGGTATATTTACCGGTTCCAATAGGACGGCGTCTGCCTGATTCATCAGGTTCACCAAGTTCCATAATCTCAAACTTCATACCTGCAACATAACCGTCTTTTTCAAGAATTTCTGACGGAGCATGAAGAAAATGGAAAATTACGCCTTCTTCTTTGGCATGTCTTATTTCTTCAAGACGAGCAGGAAGCTCATTTTCTGTTCTTCTATACACGATATAAACCTTTTCAAAACCGACTCGAACAGCGGTTCTTGCTGCGTCCATCGCAACATTTCCTCCGCCGATTACAGCAGCGGATTTTCCGATTTTGAGCGGAGTTGCAGCTGTTTCTTCATTCGCATGCATCAAATTAACCCTGGTCAAAAATTCATTAGCTGAAAATACCCCGTTAAGATTTTCTCCGGGAATATGCATCATTTTAGGAAGTCCGGCTCCGGAGCAGATAAATATTGCATCAAAACCGTCTTCTTTTAATTGTTTTAGAGTAATTGATTTACCTACAATAACATTTTTTTCAAATTTTACTCCCATATCACGTAGGTTGTTAAGTTCTCTGTCCAAAACAGTGCGAGGAAGTCTGAAAGGAGGAATTCCATATCTTAAAACCCCGCCGTATTCGTGAAGGGCTTCAAAAATAGTTACATCATGACCGGCTTTCCTTAAATCCGCAGCTGCGGTAATTCCTGCACAGCCGGAACCTACTATAGCGACCCTTTTTCCGGATGGAACGATTTGAGATTCTTTAGCGGAAGTGTTGTCACCGACGTATCTTTCGAGAGCTCCGATAGCGACAGCTTCTCCTTTTATACCCAAGATACAATTTCCTTCACACTGTCTTTCCTGAGGGCAGACTCTTCCGCAAACAGATGGCAGCATGCTGGTTTCTCTTATAATTTCTCCGGCTTTATCAAGATTATCTTCTTTTACAGCCTGTATAAATTCAGGAATTTGAATATTAACAGGACATCCTTTAACGCAGCGGGGATTTTTGCAATGCAGACATCTTTCAGCTTCTAATTTTGCCTGTTCAGGTGTAAAATTCTCTTCCACCGGTTCAAAATTGTGCCTGCGTAACATTTTATCTTGTTCTTTAGGATGTTGTCTCATATTCTAAGCCCCCTATTCATTCACCATTAGCAATTGATATTCAAATTATATCAAAAAATGATTTTATTGTATAATATTTTCTATGAAAAATGTTATATTTATATTCGGAACAAGACCTGAAATTATCAAACTGGCACCGGTTATACTTACACTCAAAAAATTTCCGGAAGACTATAATGTTATAATTTGTAACACAGAGCAGCAAAAAGAACTTTCAAACCAGACTCTTGAGTATTTTGGTTTAAGGGCAGATATAAACCTTGATTGTATGAGAGAGAATCAATCTCTTTCATCAGTACAAGCAAGGATTTTAACCTCTCTTGACAAAGTTTTTTGCGAAAATAAGATTGATGCAGCTGTTGTTCAGGGAGATACAATGACCGTGCTTTGCGGAGCATTAACAGGTTTTTATCATAAAATTCCGGTTTTCCATGTGGAAGCAGGCTTGAGGTCTTACGATATTTATGAGCCGTTTCCGGAAGAAGTTATGCGCCAGATGACTTCAAGAGTTGCAGAGCTTCATTTTGCTCCGACCGAAGTAAATAAGGAAGCCTTGCTCAAGGAAAATATTTCAGAAAACAAAATCCATGTTACGGGAAATACTGTAATTGATGCGCTTTTCTGTCTGTCTGATGAAGTTGTAGAAAATTCAAAAAGGTTCTTTGAAGACAAAAATATTCCTGTTGATGACAAACTCGTTTTAATAACTGCCCACAGGAGAGAAAACCACGGAGAGAGAATTGACAGAATAATTGAGGCAATATCGTATCTTGCTAAAAAGTATTCAGATCATACTTTTGTAATCCCAGTACATCCGAATCCGAATGTAAGGGGAAAAATTTATGACAGATTGGATATCTTTGGCAATATTCATCTTTTACCGCCGCTTGATTACCCGTATTTGGTCTATTTAATGAAACATGCAAAGCTGATTCTTACGGACTCAGGCGGGATTCAGGAAGAAGCTCCGTCCTTTGCCTGCCCTACTCTTGTTATGAGATACGAAACAGAGAGAAAAGAAGGTATAGAAGCCGGAGTTTCTAAACTCGTCGGAGCGGATTATGACAAGATTCTTGAGGAAAGTGAAAAAATTCTTTCTTCCACAAAAGACCTTACCCGCCTGAAAGTTCAAAATCCATACGGGGACGGAAAAGCTTCCGAAAGAATAGAAAATATAATCAGAAATTATTTTAAGACTGAACAGGGTTAACCCTTTTTACAATCAGTTTACTTACTCTGCGACCTTTTAATTCGGCAACTTTTATATGCAAGCCTTCAATATCTGTTTCATCACCGGCGCATGGAATTCTGCCGAGGACTCTCTGCACAAGCCCGCCTACTGTATCGACATCATCTTCTTCGTGCTCTATATCAAAATATTTAAAGAAATCTTCAACTCTAAATAATCCGTTTACAACAAATTCATTTTCCGATATCTCTTTAATCTTGAAATCATTTTCTTCTTCGTCAAATTCATCCTGAACTTCTCCGCAGATTTCTTCAAGAACATCTTCAAGAGAAATTATACCTGACATTCCGCCGAATTCATCCACTACAATTGCAATCTCGGTTTTATTCTTTTTGTAACTGTCCAGTAAAACATCTGCAGACATTGTTTCAGGAACAAAAAGAGGTTTTCTTAAAATATTGCGAAGCTCAATTTTTTTATGACGGATAAGATATGAATACAAATCTTTGACATGCAAAACTCCGACAATATTATCAAAATTCCCTTCGTAGACAGGATATCTTGTATACTGGTTTTCAAGTATAAGATTTTCAAGCTCCGGAATTTCTATTTCTACCGGGACTGATATAACTCCGCATCTTGGAACCATTATTTGTTTTGCCATTAAATCAGTAAATTTTAAAGAATTTTTCAACAGCAAACTTTCTGTTTCGTTTAGAACACCGCCTTTGTAGCTTGCATCAATAATCATATCAAGCTCTTCTTCGGTATGTACTGCAGACGCAGGATGAGCAGGCGGTATTTTCATAAGTTTTAACAGCATATTTCCGAATCCGTTTAATAAATATATGAACGGAGTAAAAACTTTTGCTGTAAAAACAAGCGGTCGCGTAACAATAAGGGTTGTCTTTTCAGGATACTGGAGCGCTATTGATTTTGGCATTAATTCTCCGAGTACTACATGCATAAATGTAATAAGCGCAAACGATACAGCAACGGCAATAGAATGGGTTGCTATATTTCCTGATATTCCCGGCAAGAAATCAAACAGAGGATGGATAATTGCGGCAAGAGTAGCTTCTCCCACCCAGCCTAAGCCGATACTTGCTATTGTAATACCCAACTGAGTAGCCGCAATGTACTTGTCCAGCTCTTTTAACGCCTTGACCGTAATTTTTGCGGTGTTATTTCCTTCGTTTGCAAGCTGGCTGATTCTGGTTTGTCTTACACTTACAAGGGCAAATTCAGAAGCAACAAAAAATCCGTTTGCAAACAACAGTAAAAAGATAATAATTAAATTAGTTATAATCATATTGTATAAGCTTAACATTTTTGTCGTAATAGTGCAAGATTTAGATATTTTTTTAATCACTAAATTTATCCGACACTCCGTTCACTAGCCCCTATTCACTTCATTGTGTTGAGGCAGGAACCACCAAGAGTATATATTTGTCATTCCGGGCTCCGACCCGGAATCTATTAATATTTATCGAATAGATAGACCCTATAACGCCAAATTGGTAAGATGCTGAAAGGGATAAATATAAGTTAGTAGGCTTGACCAACAAGATAGTCCGCCTGGGGTAAAAAGTTCAGGGTGACGAGTTATTCTAAAGCCTTATTCACTTATTTACTTATCAACTTATTAACTATCTACAACTGCCCCCCCACCCTAACCCTCCCCAAATTGGAAAGGACGAAAAAATCCTTAATCACTTAATCACTTAATCACTTAGCCACTATCTACAACCGGCACCCACCTCAATCCTCCCTCATAAGGGAGGAAGATGATTTATCTTGGACAGTAGTACCCAAACTGGAGAGGGTGAAAAAGTCCTTATTCACTTAATCACTTATTAACTTATTCACCTAATCACTTAATCACTCAGTCACTTAGTCACCTAATTTCTATTCACCAGTCACTAGTTAGCGTTGAGATAAAAACCTCCAAACTGCATTCTGTAGGGCACAACTAATTCATCGTTACATTCCGATACACTTTATTGAATTGAAAAATTATTTAGGATATCCTTTTTTCAGTGGTAGTTTATATTGGGTATTTTAAATGGAAAAAGGTTTTGTTGAAAATGGTTTCATTATAGACTTAAGCAGCACTATGAATACAACACAGCTTGTATTTGAACTCAGTTCTATAATGGAACATCCCGATGTTAAAGGGAAGAGAATTTGTTTAAAACTCGGAAGTCTTGATTTGAAACAATCTCAACTTTTGAGTATAAAGGCTTTAATTGAGTCTATGGATGCTTCAATTGCTTTTATTGATACGACATCTGAGCAAACAGAAGCTTCTGCCGTTAGCCTTGGAATAATCCTTTCTAAAGTAGGTGAAAACTCAAATATGGAAGCTTATGTTGCCTCACCTGCAGATATGAAAGAAGAAGCTGTAGTTATCAAGGAAGAAAATCCTGTTGAAGATGTTCAGGATACTGAGAAATTAGAAGAATCTAAAACTGTTGAAGTTCATGCGGATATTACCACCGCTCATTCCGGAGAAGAAGCTGAACCTATCAGCACTCTTGAAGGGATTGAAGATGTTTATACCGAACAGACTACGAATGAACTTTCAGAAGTTATTCCTGCTGAGAATTTTGAAGCCGATTTTGAAACTCTCGCTGTAAATGAAGGCTTAATCTCTAATGAAGAAGTCAGCAAGTATATCTTGTTGGATACAGGAGATGTTCTCCCTCAAGATACAGAAGAAAATAGTGTTGATACTAAGACACTTCCAACTCTTTACATAAATCAGACCCTTAGATCAGGGCAAACTGTAACCTATGAAGGAAATATCCTGATTATAGGAGATGCTCACCCCGGAAGTGAGATTATCGCAGACGGAGATATCACCGTCTGGGGAATACTGGGCGGAATCGCGCATGCCGGCGCGAAAGGAAATATTTCTTCAAAAGTAAGAGCTTTGAAACTAAACGCCATACAATTAAGAATCGCCGGGCTTTATGCCAGAAGAAACGACACTCTTAATGTACCTTATGTTCAAAAATCAAACGAGTTTACCCCGGAAGAAGCTCAGATTGAAGAAGGCAAAATTGTTATTTATAAAAAGTTAAGGAGAGATTAATGACTGGTCGAGTAATAGTAATAACCTCCGGTAAAGGCGGAGTCGGAAAAACAACTACTAGCGCAAATATAGGAACTGCCCTCGCTAAAGAAGGTTATAAAGTTGTGCTTATTGATACAGACCTTGGTTTAAGAAACTTAGACTTGTTACTGGGGCTGGAAAACAGAATCGTCTACACTATAGTCGATGTTATTGAAGAACGCTGCAAATTAAAGCAGGCTTTGGTTAAAGACAAAAAGAATCCAAATCTTTCATTGTTAGCAGCAGCTCAGACCAGAGACAAATCAGCTGTTAATGCCGAGCAATTAAAAGATATTTGCGACAAGTTAAAAGAGAAAAATGATTTTGTTCTTATTGACTGTCCTGCAGGTATTGAACAGGGTTTCCAAAACGCAGTAGCCGGAGCAAGCGAGGCGATAGTTGTTACAACTCCCGAAATGTCCGCCATTCGCGATGCTGACAGAATTATAGGTTTATTGGAAGCAAAAGAAGAAATAAAAAGCTACAAACTTCTTCTTAACAGAGTTCGTCCAAGTTTAATTAAGTCAAATGACATGATGAGCGTGGATGATGTCGTTGAAATACTTTCGTGCCCGCTTATCGGTATAATTCCGGAAGATACGGGTATTATCACTTCCACTAACAAAGGTGAACCTATCGTAAATGATGAAAATGCTATGGCTGGAAAAGCATACAGAAATGTTGCTCAGAGAATCCTGGGAGAAGAAGTTCCGTTCTTAAACCTGGATGAACCTAAAGGCTTTATGGCTAAAATCAAGGATGTTTTTGCTAAATTGAAAGCGAAGGTGTAAGATGGGACTTTTCTCTGATATTTATAATACAGTCGCAAGGTTTTTCAGACCGCAAGAAGACCAGGGTGAGGGCGCATCAAAAGCCGTTGCTGCAAACAGGCTTAAGCTTGTTCTTATGCAAGACAGAACAAATCTCACTCCAAAAATTTTGGAGCAAATGAGAGGGGAATTAATAGATCTTCTTTCTAAATATCTTGAAATGGATAAAGAACTTCTGGAACTTAATTTTGAACAAGAAGGTGAACAAGTAGCTTTAATGCTTTCCATTCCGGTTATAAGAGCAAAAGATGAAGATGAAATTGAAGAAGCTCTAAAATCTGCTCAGACTGCAGAATCAGAAGATGATACGGATGAAGACACGGATAATGAAGCAGAAAATGACGAAGAGCTAGAAAATAATGTTCAAGAAGAGTCACAAGAATCTTCTGCGGACACTGAATCTGAGCCGGAATCAGAACAAAATTCGGATTCTGAAGAGACTGCTAAGCCAAAAAGAAAAACTTCTTCTAAAAAGGTTACAAAACCTGAAGGAATTGAGGATTCCGAAGCAGATAATTCAAATCTCGTTCAGGAAACAGAAGAAACAAATGTTAATTAATGAGACAAAGATATAGGGCGGGCGGACAAAATGTCCGCCCGCCCTGCTTTATATTATTTAAAACCCGGTATAGGAACCTATCACCCTTATACTTTTTGAATACGGTTCCAGCTCAGAGAGCAGATTCTTAACAATTTCATCTTTCCAGTGCCCGTCAAAATCAATAAACACAGCTTGTTCTTCAGCGCGATTATTCATCATTTTAGAATTAATCTGGGTTATGTTTATATGATATTTTACAAATACCTGAACAATATCTAAAAGAACCCCCTGCCTGTCGTTTAGGAAAAGGACAATACTGGTTTTATCCTTACCTGTCGGTTCGGTAGTACCATCCCCTATTACAATAAACCTTCTGTTATTGTCTTTGTTATCTTCAATATGTTCTCGCAGAACATTTAGGTTATACAGTTCAGCTGTTTTATGCGTTCCGATTATTGAATATGTCAAATTATAATTATTCAGAAGCCTTGCTGACTCATCCATATTTTCTGCCATAACCACATTTATTTGTCTCGGCATTTCTTCTTTGACAAACTTTTTACATTTAGCGAGCGCATTAGGGTTAGCAATAAGACCCATAAGGCTGTAAAATTCTGTTGTTTTAGAAAGTATGCAGTCATTAACTGGTACAATTGTTTCTGCCAATATTTGGATATTCTGGTTTTTTGTCATTATAAGATTATCAATAGTCTCTCTTATAATCCCTTTGTAAGTCGTTTCAACAGGAAGTATTGTAATTGCATTACAATTTTCGTCCACATAATCAATACATTCTTTGATAGAGTTTAAAGAACGCTGATAAAGATACAAATCGTACGCTTTAAAAAGCTTATCCTTTGCAATTTCCGAGTATGAACCGCCCATACCGAGACAGATTACTTCATTAAAATCTCTAAACATAATAAACTCCAGTTTGTTTTTAATTATACATAAAAAACCGGAATAACAAAATACTAGGAGTTTCCAATTTCAGTTGCTCTTGAAGCCATAGAGCGTGAAATATTGATTAACGCAAGGTTAGCTTCATAAGCTCTTTGAGCCATAATAGCATCAGCCATATCTACCATAGCATTGACGTTTGAAGCTCTTATATAACCGTTAGCGTCAGCATCCGGATGCCCCGGGGAATAAATTCGTTCCCCGAGCGTCGGATCTTCTACACAACCATTAAACACTACACCTCCCTGCAAATAAGGAAGTGTACCAACACCGAAAACATCATTCTTCATTGTGTTCATCAAACCATGAAAAGAAATGTCTTCTGAAGCATTAAGTACAGGAATTCTTCTTACGTAATTAGGAGTATCGATGTTTGCAATATTTTTAGCATGGATATCAAGCCTTAATCCATGTGCCTTTAATGCATTTGAGCCTATATTAATTGATTCAAGAATACTCATAATTAACCTACTTTCCTACATTCAATACAGTTTTCATTTCGGTAATAATTTTAGACATGCGTCTTGTTGCCATTGTATACATAATGGAATTTTTTTGAATTTCTGCAAGTTCTTCTGCGATATCAATCTCTTGTTTGGTTCTATCTTCTATAACTCCTGATGGACCCAGTGCAGAAGATAATTTAGTCTCAATCGGACTGTTCATACTTCCCAAATACTGGGAAAAATCAATATCACGCCTTACATATCCCGGGGTATCTACGTTAGCAATATTCGCACCCAAAGCTCGCTGCCTTTGTGATATCAAATCCAGCATTAGTGATGTTTTGCCCATTGAATCTAAACTTGTAAATGACATTTATCTGCCTTTCTTTCTTTGATTTTGTTTAAAAGAGAAACAAATTATTCTCTTATATTGATTGCCTTGTTATACATATCATCAGCCACCTTCATAAGGTTCATACTCGCAATCATTGAAGTATTAAGTCTCATAAGGTCATTAATCTCATCATAAATATTTGTATTTGAAGCTTCTGTTGCATATTGCCTTATATTCTGTTCATCTTTAACAATTCTAGGATTTCCGGAATCTTCTGTTACAACCATTTTATTGTTATGACCTTGTTCAAGAGATTCAGGAGAATCAAACTGCACGATTGGAATCGTCCCGATTTTTTCCGGAAGAGAACCTGCAGTATCATAGTTCATAACATCCCCGTTAGGTTTTATTTCAAACTTATATGAATTTGCAGGAATTTTAATTCCATCACCGACCATCCAGTCATCAACTGTCATAAGATACCCATTAGCACCTCTTTTTAAAGAACCGTCACGAGTATACTGAATTTCGCCATCAGGGGAAACTACCGGAATGTAACCTTCACCTTCTATTGCAATATCGTAGGGATTCTTACTTACTCTTATTGAACCTTGAAGAGCATTACATCTTATGGCACCGTCAATATAACCGTCTTCCCGCAAAATTTGCTCAAATCTTGAGGTTTTATAAGCAACGGTATTATAATTAGCCAGGTTGTTTGCAAGATAACCAAGCTTTTCAAACTGCATTGTTGTATTATTTATACTTTTTCTTATAACTGCTTGTAGATTATACATATATTAAATCTCCTATGAAGTAGAGCCTAATTGGCTTATTACTTTTTGTAAATTTGAGCTTTCCAGCAAGAATATTTGTCGATTTGCTTCAAAATTCCTTACTACAGGCTTAACAGCGAGAAATTCATTTTGGAGGACAACATTAGAATGCTCATTGTAGCCCTGTTTGACATCCGGATTAAGAACTGCCATCCCGTTAGAATCGACAATCCCCAGGAATCCTGCTTCTACAAGCTGGTTAGAGACTTTATCCCAGACACTGATTTTACCTTTAGTATTTACTACAACCTGAGAAGGGTTATCCGGAACAACCGGAAGCCTTATGGGCAGCCCGGCATCTGAAAGCACATGTTGATCTTCCAAATCTAAAAGATATCCATCTTTATCCAACTTAAACCTTCCGTCGCGGGTAAGTTTTACACCTTCAGGGGTTTGGATTTGAAAATAACCTTTATTAGCCATTGTTATATCAAGCGGATTTTTGGAGACCATGATTCTTCCTACAGCATCATCAACTGTATTAGAAAGCCCATGAACACCTATGTATTCAGTAAAAGAAGATACAACGGGTTCACGTCTTTGGAAACCGACTTTATCAAATCCTGCAACATTTTCGTTTATCATGCCGAGAACTTCACTTTGAAGATGCATCGCTCTAATAGAGGATTTCATACCTTGTTCACAAAATCTTACGCCGCCGTTAATTTGCATATATTTTACCTCATTTCTCACATGTTAATCGGTGTTTATCGGGGTTACTTGAATGTTTTTTGATAAAATCATCCGATTAATGGAGATAATAAGTATATAAGTATAATTTTCAGAAAGTCAAAGTTGACAATAGGATTTGTTTCTTATATTATTAACTTTGTTGCCGGTATAGCTCAACGGTAGAGCAACGGTTTTGTAAACCGTAGGTTGTAGGTTCGATTCCTATTACCGGCTTTTTCTTTGACAGAGGAATATTTTCCCAAGGCTTGCCCTTGTGGCTCAGAGGTAGAGCACTCCCTTGGTAAGGGAGAGGTCACGAGTTCAAGTCTCGTCAAGGGCAAATTTTAAAACTTAATAAGGGTAGGTGGCCGAGTGGCTAAAGGCGACAGACTGTAAATCTGTTCACGCGAGTGTACGGTGGTTCGAATCCACCCCTGCCCAAATCTTACAACAAGAGCCGAAAAGGCTCTTTTTTAGTGCCTTTTTAAGCTCTAATCTGCGTTTCCGGCAATTGAAAAATTTTAATCAAATTTTTAAAAATCGTCAAAAGTCTTTTGTACTAACTATTTTCAGAGTTCGAGTCCATTTTGGAGTCTAATTCTTTACAAAAATCGGGTGAAAACACCTTCTGTATAAACTCTATAGGGATTTCTTTTTCTACAATTCTTGCAAATACTGAGTAAAGTCTAGCCCAAAGCAAACTTGTTTCTTCATACGAGTATTCTTTGTCATCAAATTCTATAATCACACCTATGTCTTTTGATTTTCTTGGCATGTCTTTTTTATAATAAATTTTCAAAAGTAAAGAAAAAAATAAAATGTCATCCCGAATTTATTTGCCAAAGCAAATCAAAATTTTTGTCATGCTGAACTTGTTTCAGCATCTTACAATCTTGGAGTTAAACTCATAGCTGATAAGACCCTGAAATAAATTCAGGGTGACAGCAAGTTTTAATTAGCATACACAAGTTCAGAATGACAGTTATTATTTTTTAGGGTTATATATGTCTGTTTGAAAAAATTATAATGCTCTAAAAATAAGACTGTTTCAGACCTTTTGAGTTCTTCTATCAACCCTTTGATATACTTCAAAAAGTTCGATTTTCGACACGTACAGTCCAAATCTTTCAAGACTCCTAAGGGAGTCTTTTTTGTTGTAAAAAGGGGCTGGAGGAAAACCGCCCAATCCGAAGGATCTTATGTGATTCGGCGGATTTCCGGACGGACGGGGGTAAATACAGTCGTCCGGATAGCAAGAATATTGAGCAAACTCGTAGGTTGTGGTAAATTAAAATTTACCACATACTACATACTTGATTTTGTGTAAACTTTAGTTTACAATATAATTATGAAAGAAATTTTGTTTTACCGCCATACAAACAATAAAGTCCCTGTTGTTGAATGGTTAAAAACTCTTGATAAACCTTTTAGAGCAAGAATTCAAGACAGGCTGACCAGAATTGAACAAGATGACAATTTTGGAGATTTTAAAAAGATAGATAGTGAATTATCTGAATTACGTTTCAATTTTGGCAGCGGGTACAGAATTTATTATACAGAAATAAATAACATAGTAGTTTTGCTTTTAAATGCCGGAGATAAAAAATTACAGAATAATGACATTTTAAAGGCTAAAGA
Organism: Candidatus Gastranaerophilales bacterium; assembly: GCA_944326455.1. Lineage (GTDB taxonomy): Bacteria > Cyanobacteriota > Vampirovibrionia > Gastranaerophilales > Gastranaerophilaceae > CAG-196. The sequence continues at coordinate 155,913 of CALVEA010000001.1, forward strand.
ATATTTAACAATATGGAGACAAAACAATGACAAATTATAAAAGTTCAATATCTATGGATGATGCTTTTGTTCAAATATTTGACACTCAAGAAGATTTGAAAGAATACTTGAGCTATGCTTTTGAACAATATATTGAAGACGGAAACTTTAATGTATTTTATCGAGCCTTAGAACTTGTTATAAAATCAAAAGATTCTATGCAAGGCTTTGCCGAAAAAATCAATTTAAGCAGAACAAGTTTATACAATATCATAAACGGGAAAAAAGAACCCAGAATTACAACCTTAGCAAAAATCCTCAAAGAATTGGGTTTAACCCTAAAAGTTGCCTAAGTAGGTTGTGGTAAATTTTAATTTACCACAACCTACGGGCTAAAGGAGTCTTTTTTGTTGTAAAAAGGGGCAGGAGGAAAACCGCCCAATCCGAAGAATTTTATGTGATTCGGCGGATTCCCGGACGGACAGGGGTAAAGACAGCCGTCCGGATAGCAAGAATATAAATAAAAACTTTCTTATTTTAAAAATTTTCATGCTTATCGTATAATGTTTTACGGAAGGAAAATCCAAGTATGATTATAATGAGCAAAGAGGCCTTTAAAAGGCTTTGTATATGTTGTAACCTTGCCTTGCTTTTAACGGCAATAATTTCCGGGTTATCTTTTGTTGCTCAAAAAATCGGCATGGATTACGTAGGACCTTTTACTTTCAATACATTAAGAGAATTTATAGGTTTTCTTGTCCTGTTCCCGTGCGTATTTCTGTACAAAAAATATATATCGCCGGACGGGAAAAAGTTCCCGATTAGCGAACTTATTAAAGGCGGGTTGTGTGCCGGAGTGGCATTATTTCTTGCTCTTTCAGTCAATCAGTACTGCATGATTTACGCAGAAGCAGGAAAAGCAGGATTTATTACCTCTTTATACATAATTTTTGTTCCGATTCTTGCAATGTTTTTTAATCACAAAATCGGGAAAAACCTTATTTTAAGTATTATTATTGCTCTTGCAGGTTTATATCTTTTGTGTGCAAAGTCTGCACTGCAATTTGAGCTGTGGGATATTGTCCTTTTATTAAGTGCATTCTTTTTTGCGGTTCATATAATGGTTTTGAGCTACTTTTCCAAGAAAACAAATGCTCTGGAACTATCCTGCGCACAATTTCTTGTTGCGGGAATTCTTTCAACTCCTCTGATGTTTTTGTTTGAGGACCCTGCACTCACACCGATTCTTGCCGGCTGGAAACCGATTCTCTTTATTGGTGTTATCGTTACCGGTATAGCTTATACCCTCCAGACTTTCGGATACAAAGCCGCTTCTCCTGTTTTAGGCACTTTGATTTTGAGCAGCGAAGCTGTTTTTGCTGTTCTCGGAGGATGCTTAATCTTAGGCGAAACACTGAGTTTTAGAGAAATTACCGGATGTATACTTATGATTGCTGCAATTTTAATTTCACAAAATTTCGGCAAAAAAGGCTAGTTATCCATGCTCCCGCATCTCAAGCCTTCAATATCCAGTGTAATATATCTGTAACCTAAGGTTTTCAATTCTGTAATTATTTTATTTTTATTTTCTAAAAGGTGTGCAAATTCTGATTCGGGAACTTCGAGCCTTAAAATATCCCCGTGAACCCGTGCTCTAAGTTCATTAAATCCTTCTGAATCCAAAAGCCTTTCCGCCTTTTTTACCTTATTTATATTCTCTTCTGTCAGGGGTGTATCATAAGGGAATCTCGTTGCTGCACAAGGATTCGACGGCTTGTTATAAAAACTGAGTCCGAGAGATTTTGCATAATCTCTTATCTCTTTTTTACCAATTCCAAACTTTGCAAAAGGAGAAATTACTCCCAATTCTTCCAATGCTTTCAAACCGGGTCTGTAAACCTTTAAATCATCAAAATTTGTGCCATCCAGAATATTTTCGCTGCAGGCTTCATTTTTTATAAGATTAAAAATAGTCTTTTTACACCAATAACATCGGTCTTTTGGATTGATTGAAATTCTTTCGTTTTCTAAAGGATTAAATGTTAAAATTTTATGTTTGATTCCGTATTGTTTACAAAAGTTTTTAGTAAATTCAATTTCTTCATCTGTTTGGAACAAAGATGAAAGCGTAAGTGCAAGGGGATTTAAATCTTTGCAGAGCCAGAGCAATAGCGCACTATCGACACCGCCTGAAAAAGCAAGGCATATACCTTGCTCTTTCAAACTGCTTAAATACTGTTTTAGATTCTCAAACTTATTGTTTTCCATATTCGTTATTTTTAAACATAATAATTGAACAAATCCCGAACATCAAAACTGCAAGAATTGCAATTCCGCTTAAATTAGCAAATATTGACGGGATATTTGAAAGTACTGCCGTTTTTGTCTGAACATATTCAAACATAGAATACAAATACCCTTGAGTCTGATATGTAAACGATTCTGACATTTTAAGAAGCGACCACTCCAATCCGTCAGGCTTAGAAGAAGCATATTGAGATATAAACCCCGCAAGGATTAGAGAAACCCCGCAAAGAGAGTACGAAAATTTCTTTGATAATTCTGTTTTATTAGCTAAAGCAATAACCAGACCGGTAAATACACCTTCGACAATACCGATTGCAAGATGAATTCCCTGCATTAACCCTGCAAACATTGCCGGATGAGAAGTTAAGCTTCCGGAAATCCAGGCTTCCGCTACTACTGCAAGGGAGCCGAGCTGTAAAGCTATAACGGAGGCTAGAATTGCGCCTAAAACAGGGCGATTCTTATCTGCCAGAGGTTTGTAAATAAAAGGATAAGCCGCAAAGCAGGCTAAAAATCCCATATTGAATATATTGCATCCGAGAGCCAATAACCCGCCGTCAGCAAAGAAAAGAGCCTGCACTAAAAGAATCCCGCACATTGCTAAAAATCCCGCTGCCGGACCTAACAGAGCTGCTAGCAAAATCCCGCCTACAATATGCCCGCTTGAACCCGTTCCGGGAATAGAAAAATTAATCATCTGGAGCGCAAAAACAAATGCCGTTACAGAAATTGCGGGTAAAATTTTGCTGCCCGAAAAATCTTTTCTTGATTTTTTTAATGCATAAATCATTCCAGCTCCCGCCGCTATAATCATAGGAATACCTGTTACAGGACAAATAATAGAGTTTCCTAAATGCATATTATATCCTCCTTATTTTAACTTCATTACTCTTAAAACCGGATTCTTATACGGTCTTTTTCCTCTCCCGTACCCGACCTTTTCTATTATAATCTCATCAGGCAGTTTTTCACCTGTATACAAAGCAGCAGCTATGGCAGCTCCTGTCGGGGTTATCATTTCACCGTCGTTATCGCTGATTTTTACAGGAAGTCCGTATTTTGAAACAATCTCACAAACGGCAGGAACCGGTACCGGAAGGACACCATGGCAGCATTCAACTGTTCCCTGACCTTCGGTTAAACTTGAAAAATACACTTTCTCCGGATTTAAATCCTCATACAAAACAGCAAAGCTCAATATATCGGCAATAGAATCAATTGCTCCGACCTCGTGGAAATGGACTTCGCTTATATCTTTATTATGAACCTTTGCTTCCGCTTCCGCTACAATTTTAAAAATCTTTTTTGCCAGCTCTTTTGCGCTGTCAGTTGTGTCAGCTTTATCAATTATTTTATTAACATCATCCAGATTGCGATGAATATGCCCTCCGCCGTGTCCATGGTGATGACAATGTCCGCCCGCTTCGTGATGATGCTCATGACAGTGAGAAGCTTCTCCTTTTATAACTACATCAAAATCCGTTGTTTTAATAGAATTGACCGGTTGTTCGGTTATTTTATATTCAAACTCGTTTTCAAGATTAATGGATTTTAATGCTCTGTCTAAATTTTCTCTTGATGCACCCAAATCCAAAAGCGCACCCACCGACATATCACCTGAAATTCCTGATTTACATTCAAAATATAAATTCACTTAATTATCTCTCCTATTTATTCCTTGATTAATCCGGTTTGCGCTGTAGCCTGCATTAAATCCGTTATCAATGTTTACAACGGTCATTCCTTCGGCGCAGGAGTTTAACATAGTAAGCAGAGCAGATAAACCGTTAAACGATGAGCCATACCCGACAGAAGTCGGAACAGCAATAACCGGAACATCAACAAGCCCCGTAATAATTCCGCCTAAAGCTCCTTCCATACCGGCAACCGCAATAATTACATCGGCTTTTCTTATTTCATCAATCTTATCAAACAGTCTGTGAATCCCCGCAACTCCGACATCGTAATACCGCTTTACATTGCTTCCGAAAAATTCCGCAGTCAAGGCAGCCTCTTCTGCTACCGGAATATCTCCGGTGCCGCCGGTACAAACAGCAACTTCGCCAATCTTTTTTATTTCTTTCTGAATCAGAGTTAATACCCTGCCTTCTTTACTGTATTTCATTTCAGGGAACTTTTGCTTAAGGAAATTGAACTGCTCTTCGCTTGCCCTTGTTCCTATAATATTTTCACCTGCCGCCTTAAAGCTCTCAAAAATACCCGCAAGCTGTTCATTGGTTTTGCATTCGCAAAATACAGCTTCGGAAAAGCCCCTCCGTTTTCCACGCTCCAAGTCTAATTTTGCATACCCGAGATCAATATATTTATCCATATATTAATTCTATCACCTAATAGTACCTCTTAGTCAAGGGGGGGGGGAGGGGGTAAATATAAATGGGGGAAGGGGGTAAGACTACAAGCCGAAGGGGGAGGGTAAATGTAGCCAAGTGGGGAAGTAAAACTACAAGCCCAAAAGTCAAGAGGGGGGGGAATGTGGGGAGGGGTAAAAGGGAAATGTAAAAGAGGGTATCATTCCGGACTCCGACCCGGAATCTATTAATGTTTATCGAATAGATAGACCCTAAAAGGGGTAAATATAAGTTAGTAGGCTTGACCAACAAGATAGTCCGCCTGGGGCAAAAAGTTCAGGGTGACAAGTTATTCTAAAGTCTTATTCACTTATTTACTTATTTACTTATTAACTTAATCACTCAGTCACTTAGTCACTTAGTCACTATCTACAACCGGCACCCACCTCAATCCTCCCTCACAAGGGAGGAAGATTATTTATCCTGGACAGTTGCGCTAAGAAGGGGAGGGGGAGCAACTAGTGAATAGGAGTCCTGTCATTCTGAAAGTGCAGAAAAATTAATTTATTTAAAACAGTCAATTTTTCGCACTGTTCAGAATCTTACCAGTCGGGTATTATGTTTGTGTTTTGGTAAGATCCTGAATAGATTGAAAAACTACACTTGCGTTTGTTTTTCTAATCTTTCAGGATGACATTTTAGTTTATTGTTCCCTCCCCGGATTAGAGCACTACTACCTAGGATAAATTACTTTGTCATGGACAGTTGTGCCCTAATTGGGGAGAGCGAAAAAATCCTTATTTACTTATTCACTTATTTACTTAATCACTTAATCACTCAGTCACTTAATCACTTAGTCACCTAATTTCTATTCACCAGTCACTACCCACAGCTTTTTCTGGCAAACAACAAGCCAAGTTCAAACAGAGCGTATGTCGGGATAAAGAGTAAAATCTGACTCACCACGTCCGGCGGAGTAAATATTGCAGCCAGAATCAATAAAATTACAATTACATACGGACGTTTATCACTCACAGTATTGTATTCTATTACCCCGAATTTTATCAAATAATAAACAATAAGCGGTATTTGAAACATAGCTCCAAAGGCAACAGCCATCCAGAGAGAAAGTGTTACAATATTTGATATCCCAAATACTGCTTGAATATTAGGAGTGGCAAAACTTACTCCAAAACGGATTATAAGAGGAAGAATTACAAACACACAAAAAAGCATTCCTGCTAAAAATAAAATTGTTGACAAAATAATTGCAGGTCTAATAACTTTTTTTTCATTCTCATAGAGTGCAGGCAGGATGAAGTCCCAAATCTTTTTAATAATATAAGGAAAGCAGAGAATAATATCCAGAACAAGCGCCGTCTTTATCTGAATCATAAAAACTTCCATAGGGGAAAAATAATTCAGCTTAACGGGACTGTCACCAATAATTATATCAATAAAAAGGTTCAAAGCCTTCGGTGCAAGAAAAAAAGTAAACGGCAAAACAACAGCTATTGCAGTTAAACATTTTAAAATAATTGAACGCAACGCCTCAAGATGAGAAATTAAACTTTCGTTATCCTCTGTTTCAGCCATAATTATACTTGCGGAGTATTCACATCATCCTTTAATTGATATTCCTGAGGTTTATCGGCAGAGTCCTCAAGAGATTCTTTTATCCCGTTCGCCTCTTTTTTGATAATATCTTTAGCTTTTTTATACTCGTAAGATGCTCTTCCTAAAGCTCTTGCGAGTTCCGGAATTCTTTTCCCGCCAAACAGCAAAAGAATAACCACTAATATTAAAGTAATTTCTGTTATCCCTAATGACATATTATTTTCTCCTTTTATAAGAAATTATACCACTACCTGCTCTCTTACCGCAAATATTTCTATCGCATTATTAGGACAAGAATTTTTACATTTGCCGCAGCCGATACATTTTGAACCGTTTATAACTGTTTGCCCGTCTTTATTTTTGGAAATAGCAGCGACCGGACATTCAGAAATACAAATTCCGCATTTTTTACACCTGTCTGTTATCATAGCCATACCGATTCTGGTTTTCTTTTTCTCTTCAAGCGGGATTTTCTTTATAGCACCCGAAGGACAGACCTCTGAACATTTATTACAGTTATAATCACAAAACCCCTTACCTTTATTGTAATTAAGATGAACAGTTCCAAAATCTTTGTCAGCTTTTTCTATAATTTTATTCGGACAGTTTTCAACACAAAGGTTACAATTCAAACATTTATTGAACATTCTGTTTTCATCCTTTGCCCCCGGAGGAAGAATTATATCTCTAAACTTTTTAGCTGTATTAGCCGCAATCTCCGCCCCGGCTTTTACGGCAGCTCCAAATAAAACAAAAACAGAAGCAAGTTTTAAAAACTCCCGTCTTTTAAAGTTAAATTTCAGATCTTCTTTTGGTTTGATTCCGTACTTAATAGCGTCTTTTCTGCACTCGCCGAGGCATTTTAGGCACTTCAGGCAAGTTTCGTTATCAACCTGTTTTTCTTTAGAATTTATACACCCTGCAGGACAGGCTTTTTCGCAAAGCCCGCATGATACGCAGTCATTTTTGTTGATATAAATCTTGTTTGGGGAGATTTTAGATAATAGTCCCAAAATCGCTCCTACAGGGCAAATATTTGTACAAAAGAATCTGTTTTTAAAAAACACAAGAAAAATCACCGCAAAAGCGGCAATCAAACCAAACAATGAAAGACTGACAGCTGAGCCGAATATTGTATAAGGATCGATATACCTTATCAACAATGCCGTTCCGCCTATCAGAGCGCCGAAAGTCAGGGCTGCAATAAAATATTTAAATTTATAATTCCCAGTCGGTCTGTTTTTCTTTCTAAAATAAGGGCTGCAAACTCCTGCAATATTCCGAAAGGACAAAGTATTGAGCAATAGAATCTCCCGAAAAGAACAGTCAGAAGAATAATTCCGGATAAAATAATTACAGCTGCGAAAGAAAAGTCAAAAACCGTTCTCTGAAATAATGCCGCGAACTGCGTATCCAGAGGATACCTGACCAATCCCCATACAGAAAGAACAGAAAGAATTAAAACAATTCCCGCAATTGTCAGTCTTATTTTATAAGGTAATTTTTTCATGCCGGCTCGTTTACCCCTTTCCCCCCTTAATATCGCTGTATGTTTTTTCAACTTTAGCTAGAAGGTTAGGAATATCTAAAGATTGAGGGCAGTTTTTATTACAAAGTCCGCATTTGATACATTTATCAGGCTTTTCAGATTCGCCAAGTGTACTGTAATACATTGAAAATATACCTTTATTATTCGTAACTTTATACTGATTATAAAGTGCAAACGCAGCCGGAATATTTATTCCTCTCGGACAGACTTCCGTACAATATTTGCAGGCAGTACAATTAATCTCACCTTGAGATTGGATAATTTTTGCAATCTCATCAGCTGCTTTAATTTCAGCTTCTGTCATATCTTTATAATCAATAAATGTTTGAATATTTTCCTGCATTTGTTTTAAGTTGCTCATACCGCTGAGAACTGTTATAACATTGCTTCTGCTAGCTGCCCATCTTAAACCAAATGCTGCAGGTGTAGTATCCGGATAGAGTTCTTTAAGTTTTGCTGCTGCTTTTTCACTGAGATTTACAAGTCCGCCCCCTCTTAGAGGTTCCATAACCGTTACCGGAATCTTTTGAGCCTGAACAATGTCATACTGTTCATGAGCTTTCACAACATCCCAATCAAGATAGTTAATCTGAAGCTGAGCAAAATCCCATGGATGCTCAGGAGCCACTTCTCTAAGCATTTCCGGAGTTCCGTGGAAAGAAAAACCAACATATTTAACAAGCCCCTGTTTTTTGAACTCGTTAAGCTGATTAAACATTTCAAAGTTTCTGTAGTTATCAATAGTGTTTTTATTGATATTATGAACCATATAAAAGTCAAAGTAATCAGTTTTACATTTTTTTAACTGTTCTTCAAAAATCCGTTTTACATCGTCTTTTGATTTCATATACATGGCAGGGCTTTTATCCGCAAGTATAATATCTTCTCTCTTGTAGTTGCTAAGGACTTTTCCCATAGCAATTTCGGATTTGCCGTCAACATACATATAAGCTGTATCAAAATAGTTAGCGCCATGCTGCATAGCGTATTCAACCATTTTTTCAAGCTCATTCATATCGACTTCTTCACCACGCATAGGCAGTCTCATACAGCCAAAACCTAAAAGAGGAACGCTCAAATCTTTAAATTTTCTTTTAGCAATCTGGTTTTCTGAAAGTATAACCTCGTGTTTTCCGCATCCTGCAAGAAGTGCTGTCCCTCCGAGAGTTAAAGCTGAGTTTATAATAAATTCTCTTCTTTTCATTTTTACCTCGCAATATTTTTCACATTGTTTATTCTTATTTTATACTTTAGAGTAACTCTTAGTCAAACAAATTAATTATGTTGAGCCTTCAGCATTCCTTCATATTTTTATTACTTCATTTATTTTATTAGTGATAAAATTCTTTTTATGGGTTTGGAAGGTGTAGCAGTCGAAAAAACAAAAAATATTCCAATATGGTTAATCTCTGTAACCATACTTTTACCAACAGCATTTGCGATGCTTGCGACATCAGAAACCAATGTTGCAATACCTCATATAGCAGGTTATTTTGGTGCTACATTAGATGAAGCAAACTGGGTTATTACAAGTTATATGGTCGCAAATGCAACTATGCTTCCGCTGACAGCATGGTTTGAAAACTTGATGGGCAGAGTAAATTTTCTCAAGACATTCATCAGCATCTTTACAATAGGGTCAATAATGTGCGCCTTTGCGCCGAGCCTCAATATGATGGTGCTGGGAAGAGTTATTCAAGGTATCGGCGGAGGACCTTTAATGCCAATCTCGCAAGCAATCCTTATATCGTGCTTTCCTTTTGAGCATAGAGGCAGAGCAATGGCATTATTTGCATTGGCAGTAATGGTTTCCTCAATCATGGGACCGACTGTCGGAGGGTTTATTGTAGATAACTCCAGCTGGCAATGGATATATTTAACCAATATTCCTGTTGGAATTATTTCCTGTTTTTTGATTCATTTCTTTATTCCGGAAAAAGAAGGGCGAGTAAAACCTAAAAAAGTAGACGTTGTCGGGTTTACTCTCCTGGCTGTTTGGATGTTTTCAATGCAAGTTGTGCTTGACAAAGGAGAACAGTACAACTGGTTTGATACAACTTGGATTTGCTGGCTCACCGGAATATCAGTTTTTGCTTTCGTATATTTCATTGTATGGGAAATTGAATACAAAGACCCTATGGTCAATATTAGAATATTTAAAGACAAAAACTTTGCAATCGGAACTTGTCTCGCATCATTTGTTAATATGATAATCTATGTCACAATTGTGCTCTTGCCTAAATACTTGCAGAGCATAATGGACTACACTGCTTATCTGAGCGGATTGTCACTTGCACCAAGAGTTATTTCTTGCCTTGTAATGCTTTGTATTATTGATAAAATGGTAGAAAAAATTGACAATAGACTTCTTATTGCTTTCGGATTTATTTTAATAGGTATTTCTACTTTTTACTATACAAATTTGACCCTTATGACCTCCTTCGGATATATTGTACTCCCTAATGTAATTTTAGGGGTTGGCGTAATCCTTACATTTATTCCGACATCCGGGCTTGTTCTTGGAACTTTGCCTAAGTCACAGCTTTCAGACGGTGCAGGGCTTCATAGCCTTGCTAAAAGCGTTGCAACAGTGCTTAGCGTTTCTTTGTCTTCAACAATGGTAGCCAGGTTATCTCAGGTTCATCAAACATATTTAGTGGAAAACCTATCCGGAACAAATCCTGAATTTTTCCATCGAATGTCTGTAATGACACATAATTTTATGACCAGACTCCCCGAAATCAGTGCAATACATAAAGCCGGAGCTGTATATTATAACCAGTTAATCACTCAAGCAAAAATATTTGCTTACTCAGATGCCTTTGCGATGTTTGCATTAGTGGCTTTCTTAATGACACCGCTTGCATTATTCCTGAATGTTAATATAAAAAACAATAAATAGTTTAAACAAAATATGACGCTAAAAAACAACTTAGTTTTTTTAAATTCTTCATAAAACTAATTCTTGTGAAATAAAACCTATTAGCTATTTTTCTCCAGATTATATTTTTGTTATTTGTGTAATTTTCCTTCAAAACTTTTGTAATAATCTCAGAACACCTTTTAGATTCTTTTCTCAAAATAGAATTAATATAGTCCCAATCCGGAGTTATATTATTTAAATCAATTTTATAAATATCATCTATTGATTCAACAAAATTATCCCGTAAATTAAAAAGCTGCCTTAGAGATTCAAACCGCGCTGCACCCCTGGATTTATTCATTACACATATAAAAGGCTTATTAAAAATTATCGCAAAACAAGTTCCGTGAAAAGAATCTGTTATTACAAATTCACACTCTGAATATATCTTAAGCCAGTCTTTAATCTGTAAATCTTTTGTAACCTCAAAAAATTCATTCTCTTCTAAAAACTCACTATATTTTTCATCCTTGTCCAAAATATAGCTAACGCGTTTTACGGGCATAATTTCTGACTTATTAATAATTTCACTGTACCGGTCTTTATCTATTATAAATACAGGATCCATCATAAAATCAGAATCAAGATGAAAAATCTCTTTTAATATTTCTTTGCCGGAAAACTCTCTTGTTGAAAGGTAATCGAAACTATGCAAAGCTCTATCCATATACTTAAAATAAGACTTTGTCATCCCTTTATCATTTAAAAATTCATTTTTATTAATCCCAAAACTTGCAGAAAGTGCAATTTTTCTTGTTCTTAAAGATGCAAAATTTAAAAAGTAAATTTCGGGGTTTCTTGTATATGTATATGCCGGTCTGAATACCTGATCTGAACCCGTAATTAATCCTATATCCCGAGTCGAACATTTTTCCTGCAATTGAGAAAAAGAGTAGGTTTGCGCAATATTGAGAAACTCCTGTGCAAAATTTTCTGAAATAGAACCTTTAAAATTCTTTTTATAAAAAGCAGGTCTGTTATCTACAAGTTTCGAACTAAACCCGTTATCTTCAATAATTTTTTGCAAAGCCCAAGCTGTCAAGGCAGCACCATAATTAAATCCCCACCAAGCATTTACTATTAAAAAATCACATTTGTCTTCCAAATCAGGCTTCAATTGATTAAATTCCTCAAATAGTTTTCTCGTATATATTATATATAAAAAATTATTACGAAAAATAACAATAATTGTAATAATAATTGGACTTTAAAAATGTTTAACTTATAATTGTTTCAGTAAATTATGAGGGAGAACACCATGTTGAATAACGAAAGTGTCGGTAAAAAAATAGTCGAAGCATTGAAAAAACAAGCAGAAAGTATTGATGTCCCGGAAGAAACAGAAACTCTAAGTTTTCGTGAAGAACCTGTTTCTATACCGCAAGATTATAATACAAAAGATGACTTTTTCTCTGAACCGGTTAAACCGGCAAAATCAAACAATTTCTTTGATGATATAGAAGAAGAAAAAGAACCTTTATTCTCAGAACCGGTTGTACAAAGCCCTATTGCTGACAATTCAACCGATGGATTTGAAATGCCTGCAAATATCGCAGTGCTGAGAAAATTGATTTCTCAACTTCCAAGCGGCGTTTCAAGACATACCGGTGCTCAAATAATAAAACAAACTATGGAAGCTCTTGGAATTTCCATGAAAAGTGTTCTTCAAGATGCACAACAAGTCCAGGAAAATCTGAAAGTTTCTGCAAGAGAATGCCAGGGAACTATTCAAGAATACAAAAAACAAATTCTAACCCTTGAAAAGCAATCTCAAAGCTATCAAAAACAATATTCCGCATTGAATGATTTAATAAGTTTGTTTATTCAAACTACAAGATAAAGTACTTAAATAACCAAAAGGGCGGAGGCTTATTGCCTCCGCCCTTTTGGTTTAATCTTTCAAATTTAAATCCCTTCATCATCTTCTTCATCAGAAATTGCCGGAGCCGCGACTTTTATACCCATCTCTTCAAGCGCTGCTCTTGCCTTCGGTGCAAGCGCTGTATCTGAAAAATTCTCCAAAATTGTCTGATAACAATCAATAGCTTCCGGTTTCATATCTCTCAGGCGATAAACATTGCCGGCTTTATAATATAAAGGCGCAAGTTCTGTATTTGCAGCAGATAGCATTTGATTATCAAGCTGAATCTTAATTCCGATAAGAGTTTCATTATCTTGCGGAGATAATAATGCTCTGGCATAAATTTTCTTAGTCAAATTATCAATATCTTCTGACATCTGTGCTATAGCTTCTTTAGACAGCTTAGATGATTTTTTTGCAGCCGATACATCAAGACTGACTGCTGAAAGTAAAAAGAATCCCGCTAAGACCCATATCAAAAACTTTTTCATTTTATACTCCGATACTTACCCATATTATATATCAATTCTATTATATTAAAAAGTTGATTTTTCTCATCAATTAAATGTATGATAAATCTATGGAAAAATATGTTTATCAAATGTTTATTCTTGGAACCGGAAATCTGGATTCAGCCTTAAAAAGCGGATTGGGCGGTGTTATTTTCTTTACTCGGGATATCAAAGAAAAAGAGCAGTTTAAAAAACTTATAAAGGATATAAAATCCAAAGCTGCCACCACACCGTTCCTTTCAATAGATCAGGAAGGCGGAAGAGTAGAACGAACAGAAAATATCCGTCCCAGAAGAGTTTCCCCAAGAGAAGCCTTTCAAAAAGGGGAAGATTTCTTACGCTCGCAATCAGAAGAGATAGCTTGCGAATTAAAAGAATATGGAATAAACCTCAATTTCTCCCCTTGCGCTGATGTCAATACAAACCCGGATAATCCGATAATCGGCGACCGCTCATTTTCAGACAATCCGGACGATGTGATTAAGGGTATTGAAATTGTTACAAAAGCTTACCGAAAATACGGCATTATACCTTGTATAAAACATTTTCCGGGACATGGAGATGCTGACAAGGACAGTCATCTGACTCTGCCGCAGATAAATTTATCTCTAAAAAAAATGGAAGATATTCATATCAAACCTTTTAAATATGCGATAAATAATAACATTGAAATGATTATGGCGGCGCACCTGCACTGTACCTGCTTTGATAAAACCCCGATTCCGGCATCACTAAGTCAAAATGCTATAGGATATTTGCGTAATACCCTCGGATATAACGGAGTTATAATAACCGATGATATGGTTATGAAAGGGGTACAAGATTTTGGGAGTTTGGAAGCTTGCATTATGGCAATAAATGCCGGGGTTGATATGTTTATATTCCGAGATTCGGATGAAAAGACCTTAAATCTTATTAAAAATCTGGCTGAAGTAGTTGCAAAAGATAAAGTTCTCTTTGAAAAAGTAAAAAAATCAAATGAAAGAATTCTAAAACTAAAAAGCAGGATTTAAAAAATCCTGCTTTTTGAATTTTATTAGACCGCCTGTTGAGCAGCTGCAGCCTTTTCCGCTTCAAAACAATCTCTGCATAAAACATCCCTGCCTTGAGTCGGATTAAATGGAACCTGCGTTTGTACACCGCATTTTGCACAAACAGCGTCATACATTTTTTTCTTTCCTCTACGCTGCTGTTTTTTAGCCTTACGGCATTCCGGGCATCTTTTCGGCTTATTTGCTAAACCTTTTTCTGCATAAAATTCCTGTTCGCCGGAAGTGAAAATAAACTCACAACCACACTCCTCACAAATAAGCGTTTCATCTTGGTACATCGCATGTTCTCCTAAATAATTAATTGACTTTGGCTTAAATAAACCGTTCAACCATTCTATACTTTTTTTAGGGGAACGTCAAGTATTACAAGGATTTTTCAAAATATAATGCAACAAAAGTTAAACTTTTCCGGTTGAACCAAAGCCGCCTTCACCTCGCACTGTAGCCGTTAATTCAGTAACAACCTCAATTTTAGCCTGCTCAACCCTGGCAATGACCATTTGCGCAATTCTTTCATCCGGCTGAATAGTATAAGGTTCATTAGAAAGATTAACAACCGGGACACAAACCTCTCCCCTGTAATCTTCATCTATCGTACCAACGCAATTGATAAGACTTATACCATGTTTAATTGACAAGCCTGAGCGCGGTCTGATTTGAGCTTCATATCCATGTTCCAGTTCTATCTTTAATCCGGTCGGGATGAGACGTCTTTCAAGCGGCTGTAAAGTAATACCGTCTTCAATAGCTGCACATAAATCCATGCCGGCAGCGCCTTCTGTTTTATATTCCGGGACAAATTTATTGTGTTCCATTCTGTAAATTTTTAAAATCATAAAACCCTCAATTAAGCTTGTATAATAGTTCTTCCATCAACGACTTCTTTTGGGAAAATAGTAAACTCCTCAAGATTTTCTATTCCCATTTTTTGCTTAGCTTTTGAGACATTACCGGAAGGATTTGATTCATTGGATTTAACAAACGGATTTACGCCTTCCGGAGAAGACATAAAACTATTACTGTAACGAATGAATAAATTTTTTCTGGCATTATTCTGACCAATATGTGATATAGCTGAAACTTCCATAAATATTACCTTTACATATCTGAGGGTAAATAATCATTGGGATAAATTTACCCGAAAAACGACTTTTAACAGAAACTATTTTCTTGCAGAATTAATTTTATGTCAATATAAATATAAAAGTTTGTAACAAAAAAATGTTTGTGATAGAATATTTTTTGTTAATTGAAAAGTTAATATTTGTGTCGATGTAGGACTCCGCTGAAAAAGCAACTAAATGTTGCTTTTGAAGATGGAGCAGGCGAGTTCGAGCATAAGCGAGACGAGCCGTATACAA
>CALVEA010000002.1 GCA_944326455.1 Candidatus Gastranaerophilales bacterium
ATCGGACTTTTTTGCCAGTTCAGGAATTTTATTTTTAGCGATTTCCGACTAAAAAATCAAGATATATTTGAAACACAGCCCTATTGATTCAAAAAATTCAAATTCCTGTAATGTCTGTCAAACCATAACAGAATTATTTTGCTTTGTTGTTGATATTTAGTTAAACTGAATATCAATCCCTCTAACTGTCTATGGGTTAAAACTATACAAAATTCATTTATAATAAAAGGATATGTTTCAATTTTAAATCTGTTCACATAATTCACACAGATTAGAAACACATCCTTGAAAATGGTTGCGGGAGCTGGATTTGAACCAACGACCTTCGGGTTATGAGCCCGACGAGCTACCAGACTGCTCCATCCCGCGATATTTAATTGTTACATTTCCGGCGGGTCAGTTGACAACCACCGCTGTCATTTACCCCCACCCCATTATTAAATGCTAAAAAACAAAAATCAAGCCCCCTGTACTTCTTACTTGATTATTTGTTTTTTCTTAAGCAGACCATTTATTATAGGCAAGAGTTTAGAATTTGCTTCGAATCGTTCATTCAACATTTTGTTTTGAAGAGGTGAAAGTTTTTTACGGCAAATTTCTTTAAACTTATTGACAGAGGCTATTTGTTTTATATGATAGGACAAAAATCTTAAAACATATCCATCAAATTCATTTTTTAATACTTCCGCTAAGCCCATTTTGTTAATAAGTTTTTTTACAGAGTCTATGGATTTAAAGATACACAGATTTTTATCAGAGCGTGAGCGGATTGCGGAGTTTTCGTGTATTAAGTAGTTATAATAGGGCTTGTCTGCGTATCCTATCTTTTTTGCATACAACGTTGCTCCAAAAACAAATACATTATCTTCTGCCAAGCTGCTATTAGCAAAGTGAAGCTTATGTTTTTTTATAAGGTCATGTTTGTAAAATTTATTCCAAGAAGCGGGGTGCATGCCTCCGAGAACTCTGGGTTTGATATTTTGCCAGCTAAAGTTTTCATCCTCTTTGAGGTTATAAAATCGCTGCAGCCGTTTTTTGAGATTATATTGCCCCAAAATGTCTCCGGACTCTCCGATTTTATTGTAATTAAACACAATCAAATCGCAGTCCTGTTTTTTAGATTTTGCATATAAAGCTTCTAATGCTTCCGGCTCAAACCAATCATCAGGGTCTAAAAAAGCTATATATTCACCTTTTGCAGCTTTTAAGCCATTATTCCTCGCAGCGCCGGGACCTTGATTTTGCTGAGTAATTATTTTTATTCGTGAATCCTTTTCTCTAAAATCATTTAAAATTTTTAAAGAAGCATCCGTAGAACCATCGTTTACACAGATAATTTCAATATCTTTTAACGTTTGGGCTTGGAGGGATTTTAGAGCTTTGTTTAAATATTTTTCCTGATTATAAATGGGCAGAATTACGGAGACTTTGGCATTTGACTGCTGGGAGTTTTGTTTAAATGTTAATGGTTGTATGGTAGAAAATTTCTGGATTTTGGCAGTTGGTTGGCTGACATGCATAATTCAATTCCTTGTTATTTTGATAAAACCTATAAAAAAATAATTTGCTTATTAATTACTATTTTTACGCAAAAAAAATTTTTATGATATTTAATAAATCATAAGGAGCGGTAATGGTATCACCAATAACACCTATTCAAAAACATCCTTCCGTAAATTTAACTTTTCGCAGCAAGAGCGAAACCTTTTGGAAACTTTATAATAAGAATTTAAAAGGTGTGCCGCTTAAAGATACAATAATAAAATCAATCACTGATAATGCTAATTTTTTAGGCGAGGGGTTGTCTAAAAAAGGATACAATTTTACAGGTTTAAAAGACTATGTTATACGGGTTTATAAAAAATGTTTTAGGCAGGAAGATTTAGATAAAGAGTTTAGCGAACCTAAAAATAACCGTTTAAACATTCTTGAAGGGGTTGTTTTATCTATTCCCGGAAAGATAGATATTGTAAAGAAAAAGAATGGTGTGAGTCTGGGTGTGGATAATTACGCTCAAAGAATCCAAATTGAGGATTTCCCTCCTCTTCGAAATGTTTGTGTAAAACGTGAAGAAACTTTACGAGCACTGAAGCTTTATAATCAACTTAAAGATTTCCCTGTAACTTCTTATAAACAGGCATATATACAAATGAAAAAATTTTGTAATAAACCTGATTTTCAGTTTGATATAATATCTCCGAACAATATTCTTGTTGATGCAAAGAGAAAAAAGATTAATCTTATTGATCCGGTAACTCCGATTGTTAACGAGCCGGTACATGGTAAGAATATAAGATTTTCTGATTTCCATGGATGTGACAGTCTTTATCCTGTTTTATGTGATTTTCTTATGCAAAAAGAACATATTAATAATCTTACGGATAGTGAACGGACGGTTTGGCAGAAATCTGTAAATATGATTATATTAAAAAGTATTCGTGCTGCTGAAGAAATCGGTTACGGAAGAAATATTGATAAAATGAAAATACTGTACGACAGGATTACAAACTTTTGGAAGACAGATGAACTCCGGAATCGGTATGACAGCTTCCTTGATATGTACGAAGGAGCAATAAATCAGAATAGAGTGATTGAAACGGCATTGAACTATAAAAATACTGTAAAAGACAGAATTTCTGCAATTAATAAATTGGAAGCGATTGATTTTAATGAACTTAAGCCTGTTTTTGAAAAATTGATTGAAGCTCCACACCAGCCAAAAGTGGAATTTCCGGAGATTATCAATGCTGTATTGGATAAGTTAAGTGAATATGGGAATGAAGTTTGTTCTTTGGTACCGTCTTTTGAAAGATTATTTGATAAAGAAATTTTTTGTACTACAAAAAAACGTTTATATCAATTATTCCTTAAATTGCAGCCGGATAATCCACGGTTTTTAGAAGAAATAAAAAAGAGTTCTCTGAATTCCATTGAAAAACATCTTTTTAAACAGGAAATTTTAAGTTTGTACGAAAAGAACAAAACTGCGGGTAAGGATATTTATAAAAATTCTTTGAAGAATGAGGACCTTTTCCCTGAGCTGGCAGACAAATTGTGGATAAGCCGAACTTGTACGAATAAAAGCTCTATTCAAACAGCGGCGATAAATAATATGCTTTATGCTTATGATTATATTAAATTTAAGAATAAACAAAAGCCAAAGATTGCTGATTTGATAGAAATCCATAAACTGATACTTGCAGGTATTCCGGGAGAACAATTTTTGGCAGGAAAGCTCAGAACTCCGGATACGGATGAATTAGTTAGACAAGTTTTTCATGTAACAAAAGATGTAAAAACCGTGGTTAATGATTATTCTCCAAGCAAGAATGTTGTTAATGACTTAAAGGAACTTGATAAATATATTGATGAAAAATATGAGAAAGCGGAAATTTTTACTCTAGCTGCAAATTTATATTCAAAATTAATCGCTATACATCCTTTTGTCAATGGAAACGGCAGAGCTGTGAGACTGTTTATTGAACAATTTTTGCTGAGCAAAGGGTATCATTTGAAAAAATGGCCCGAAGAAGCTTTATATAGAAAACTGTTTTCAACAAATCAGCTAGCCGAATGTTTGAAACAAAATTCTATAAAGACCGAATAATTCAGGCGTATGTTCTGGTATATATTGCTCCGGTCTCTAATTTGTTAATTTTTGTAACAATATATATAAAGTATTGCAATTTTATTTAAGTGAAATACTTTATATATATACAAGAACGCAACACACACAACCTTTCATACAACCTACACACTAACCTTCTACACACATGAGGAATTATTAAAAAAGATTCCAAACCTTTCTCAAAAAGAAAGGTTTTTTCTTTTGTGTATACCAATTATAAAATATCTAACGGATCCACATCTATCGCGAGTTTTATATCTTTTGGAAGAGTAATCTTATCTAAAAATCTGGATACAAAATCGTGACCTTTTTGTGAAAGTTTGTTTTTTATAAGTATCTGGAATCTATAAAAGCCGTTAATTTTAGCAATTATACAAGGTGTAGGACCCAGAGTTTCCAGATATTCCGTAAATCCGAATTTCTCGGTCATTGTATTCAATCTTAAAGCAATTTCCATCGCTGATTTTTCAGCTCTGTAGTTATTCAGCGATGATAGAATTAATCTGATAATCTGGCTGAATGGAGGGTAATCAAACTCCTGTCTTGCTTTGATTTCTGTCTCAAAAAACTTTTCATAATTCTGTGATTTAGCTGTCTGAAAAGCATAGTAATCCGGGTTATAGGTTTGGAACAAAACTTTTCCCTTGTATTCACCCCTTCCGGCTCTTCCCGCAACTTGTGTCAAAAGCTGGAACCCTCGTTCTGATGCCCTAAAATCCGGTACCGAAAATCCAGTATCGGCGCTTATTACTCCGACCAACGTGACATTAGGATTATCCAGTCCTTTAGCTATCATTTGAGTCCCGACAAGTACATCAATATCACCCTTTTGGAATTTGTTCAAAAGTTCTATATGAGCATTTTTCTTAGTCAATATATCGCTGTCTATACGCTCAATCCTGTATTCGGGAAAAAGTTCTTTAACCAGTACTTCAATCTTTTGAGTCCCGCTTCCTGAATTTGAAAGTGCATCGCTTCCGCATACAGGGCAATAATCAGGGAAACTCATTTCCTTATTACAATAATGGCATTTTAATTTTTTAACCGAAGAGTGCCAGACCATAGGAATAGAACAATCCGGACATTCAATAACAGTACCGCAGGATTTACACTGGGTGTAAGTTGAATATCCCCGTCTGTTCATAAGTAGAATTGCCTGATTCCCGTTTTCAACAGCGGTTTTAATCTCTGTCTGCAGAGGTTTGGAGATAATCCCGCGATACGCCGCTTTTCCGTATTCCTGCATATTAATAACTTCCGGCTTCGCAAGCGGTGCATTATTATACCTTTTAAGCATCTGAAACAGGTTGTTATTATTCAATGCATAATAATAAGTAGAAACATCAGGAGTGGCAGAGCCGAGAAGCAGAGGTGCCTGATGGAATTGGGCAAGGCGCCGCGCTACGACGCGCGCGTCGTAGCGCGGCGCCGGGTTAGTCTGCTTATAAGCCCCTTCGTGTTCTTCGTCTATTATTATTAAGCCTATATTCTGCAAAGGCGCAAACACTGCAGAGCGGGCTCCTGCAAGAATTTTTATTTCGTTATTATAGAGCCGCTGCCATACGTCGTATTTTTCGCCGTCAGAAATACTACTATGCCAGATTGCAACATCATTTATTCCGAATTTCCTTGCAAGGCGCTTGGTTAACTGGGAAGCAAGTGCGATTTCCGGAGCGAGAAACAAAACATTTTTGCCTGAATCTATAACATCTTTTATGAGTTTAAAATAAACCTCTGTTTTACCTGATGCAGTTACTCCGTGGAGCAGAATCGGGTTTTGAGAGCGCATTTTTGATTTTATACCCTCATAAACTTCCTGCTGCTCGGAAGATAATTCATAGAGAGGTTCAATTTTCACATCTTTAAAAATTGTAAGCGGGTTTCTGTAAATATACTCGAGTTCAAATTTGACATAACCTGAGTCTGCGAGCTTTTTCATTGTGGCTCTTGTGGTTTTAGCTTTTTCTTCAAAGTATGTAAGCGATATTTTCCCTTCTTCTTTTAAAAGCTCCAGAATTTCTTTTTGTCTTTTGGTTAATCCGGTAAAATCTTCCTTAATCAGAGTTACTGACTGTTCTGTTTTAGAATTCTTTTCAATAAGCTTCATCGGAATTGCTGCATTTAATACGGTTACAAAATCCGTGCAGTAATAGTTTGCAACCCATTCAAGGAGTTTTAGGTATTTTATTGAAAACAAAGGGGTTGGGTCTAAAATCCGGTTAATTTTTTTAGCTTTAATCCCTTCCGGCAGATAGTCCGAAAATCCCACGACAAAAGCATTAATCAAGCCTTGTCTCCCAAACGGCACAAGTACAGCCTGACCGATTTGAATAATTTCGGACATCTCGGGAGGTATCAAATAACTGAATGTTTTTACCCCCAGACCTTTTATATTTACTAAAACTAACGCATATTTCATTAGTTATATTATACAGTAAATAATTAGGTTAAGCATTTACGTTATGAGTAATTTTGAAATGTTCTGTTGTAAGTTCAGAAAAAGCATCATTTGCAAGCTTGGAAGAAAATTTATCGGTTTTGACTTCACTCTGCGGTAACTCTTTAACGAAGTTATCGCCGGTAACTTCAGATAATGTATTCAGATAAGCTTTTATACCTTTTGCAAAACTGTCTTTTTCAAAAACTTGCATTCCATTAGTGAACGGATCTGCAGCAAGGTTGTTTTTGTAAGCTGTGATGAGTTTTTTATCTAACTCATGAGAAATTTTGTAGTCTTTGGTTACGCCGTTTGTAAGATTTTTTACTTGTACTGCTCCGTTAAAGGTAGTGTGATTAAAGTTTACCGGTTGTATTTGCATAATAAACCCCCATTCTTGTTTTTATTAAACGGGCTAAAAAATATTTTTGCTATAAGTTTAAAAAACTTTTACAAATTGCTGTTAATTATTCTATCGATGCAAGCCTTTGGAGAATAGCTCCATTCTCTTGCGGAGATTCTTGAAACTTTCATTCCGGTGCGCTCAAGAATTGCCTGTTTTTTCATATTAGAAATTTTAGCCGGAATTTTATCTTCGACGCCGTCGCATTCAATAATAAACCTGTCATCTACAAGCAAATCTGCGCTCAATCCTGCAATTTCTTCTCCGCAGACAACCTTGTGTCCGATTTCTCTGAAAGCTTGAGCTACTTCTTTTTCAAAGGAGTTCTTATAGACATTTTCGTCAAAATCATCGGAATTAATTAGAGAATATCTGTTTTCATACTCTTCGATATAGCCGAAATAGCTTCTCAAAAGACCTTCCGGAAGTTCTCTCGGGTTTTTGGATATAAAGTTAATACATTTATATCTGGCTCTTGTTATTGCAACATTAAAGAGGTTTGGTTTTTGCAAGAATACAAGACTCTGCGGGAAACTGTTGTTTGCATAAGCCCAGGATATAAGCATAATATCTCTCTCATCGCCCTGGAAAGTGTGAGCTGTACCGATTTCAATCTGATGTTTTTCCATCATGTGTTCAGAAAGCACCTTGGATACAGAAATCTTCAACTGTTCAACCTGTGCTCTGAACGGAGAAATTATACCTATACTTACCGGATTATCCGGATTCTTTCTTTCATCCTCAATTATTATTTCATGGAGTTTTTTTACAAGAGCTTCAATTTCAGGAAGGTTTCTTGTTGCATCAATATCAATTTTACCGTCCGGAACAACAACTGCTTCAAGAACTTTTGAAGAGTTATCGTTCCTTCTCATAACCTTAATTCTTCCGCCGTAAAATTCTTTATTAGAAAAATTAATCACAGGCGGCAAGCTTCTAAAGTGCTCATCTAACAGAACCGGATGAGTAGAATAATAGTTTGCCAGATCAAACATTGAGTTTGTTCTGAATCTCCACATAAGTTGGTATCTGTCCGAAATTCCGTATTGACTCAAGAAAGACTGTTCTTTAGCTTTTTCTAAGAACGAAAGGTGCGGCAGCTGCTTGTCATCACCTACCACTACAGCTTTTTTAGCTCTGAAAAGTACAGGGAAACAGCTTGCGATATCGCATTGGGAAGCTTCATCAATAATAACAACATCAAACAATCCCGGTTTCATAGGAAGAGAGCCGGAAACGGCATAAGTTGTTACACACCAGCAAGGAAAAGCTTCCAGAAGCGGACGAAAGTCCTCTGTTTCTAAAAGTCTGTTTTGAAGATTTTTCTTCCTTTCCACAAGAGATTTTGAATGTACAAATAATCTCTGTCTTTTGACAGAATCCCTGAGTAGTCCTTTTAAGGCTTCTCTTCTTTTGGTTTTTAAAATGTCGATTGCGAGTCGTTTTTGTTTCTTTTTCATGTTCCGGATTTGTTCGGATAAAATGTGAACATTTCCGATTGTTTGAATTTCGGTTTCAATCATTCTGGCTTTACAGATGAGTTTTGCAAACTCAAGTTCGGTTTTTAGAACCATAAGATTTTCGTTATTTACATCAAAATTTGATATTTTTAAGATTTTTTTGAGCCTGCCGACAGCAGAACCGTTCTTAATCCCTGCCCAGAAACCGGCTTTTTCAAGATTTTGGGTTAAAGTATTTATAATTTCTTCAATAGATTTAATTTCATCAGCTTTTAAATTTGTTTTAATAAACAGATGGTTTTGATGCATAGGTTCCTGAAGCTTAATTTCTTCATTAAGGCTGTTCCAATCACCTTCAAGTTTAATAATCTTTTCTGCATTGCCTTCCAAATCACTTATTGCTTTTAAAAGATTTTCCATATCGGAAGTATCACAGAGTATAGAATTTTCAACACCTTCATCAAGTTCGACTTTACCTGCAAGCAAGTCTTGAAGCTGCATTGAAAGTTCTCTCTGGTAATTAAGTCTGCCGGCTCTCAGCGCCAAAAAAGGTGCGCCGAGTTCGTTAAGCCTTTCTGCTACAACATCAACAGCTTTATCCATTCTGGAAGCTACAAGAACAGTTTTACCGTTTGCTATAAGATGAGCCGCTAAATTAACTATTGTCTGGGATTTACCTGTTCCCGGAGGTCCAAAAACTGAAACAAGCTTTGTATTTTCAACATTTTTTATTACATTTAACTGAGCATCCGACAGAGAAAGCGGTGTTACCGGAAAAAAGTCTGCCAGAGTTTTTTGCTGGGTATCTGTCGGCTTTGATTGAGTATACTCTTCATTTATAAGATTAAGAACAGTTTCTCTGTAAACCCCGCTTGGTTTTTCAGCTATCTGGGTAAGTTCATGCAAAACCCCTGCTGTTACTGACGGGCGTTTTGTGAGAATTATTGCACACTGGTTTGTAAGATGAATTTTTTCATAAGTCGCAGCCGTTTTCTTTACGGATTCTTCTTCCTCTTCAATTATTTCATCGACATTTTCGGCATTAATTTTTTCGTTATAGAAATCTTTTGTAATATTATCCTCTTTTACATCCATTTCGTGGTTAAGAGAAATATCAATATCAGGAATAATGGATTTTAAGGTAGTTAAAAAGATATCCATTTTTTCCTGCGTAATAGGAGCAGACGGCACAACCTCCAGAAGTCCTTCAAGAAGCTGCTCTGTCTCATCTTCATCATCACTTTTTTTCATTAGAGCGGTAAGTGCGCCTGTGTTAAGAGAAATAAATTCATCCGTCAACATGCAGTTTATATTTACTCCGTTTCTTTCCAGACGGCAAGGTGAATATAAAAGCGGAGTTAAAAACTCGTTTTTCTTTCCGGACTTCGTTTTTCCGACAAGAAATAAGTAGCCATAAATAAGATACTTATCTTTCTGGCTTGTTTCGGATTGAATCATAAGTTCAGTGAGTTTAGGGTCAGAGCCTTCAAGTCTTAAATATTCAAGCCCCTGAGTAAACAAGGTATCTTCCTGGTCTAAAAAAATCCATTTATTATCTCTATCTGCTTTCAGGTTCCTGAATGTTGAGCTTTTTACTTCTTCTCTTACACAATCGTGAAGATACTGGCTCAATTTTTTTATAAAACTGTTATTAAATGCAGAATTAATCGCTCTTGTTGCTTCCTGAAGCATACACTCTCCTCTTATGTACTTATAATCTGCACTTATTGTATCATAATTTAAAAAGAAAAAAAAGCGGAAAGCCAAACATTTCCGCTTTTTATATTACTTATTATTTTTACTGCCGCTTCCGGTAATCTTATCTTCTATCTTGTCTCCGAGGGCAGCTCCTGCAGCGGTTCCTCCCAATAAAGCCGCACCGCCAAGAACAGCCGGAAGCACAAAGACCCCGGCTATTGCGGCTGAGCCTATTGCTGCGAGTGTTGCTACAAGTCCAAGCCCGCCACCTGCAAGAGCTCCGGTGCCTTTGCCTTTAAAAGATAAATTTTCTTCAGGAGCTGCAGGAGTTTCTCCAATTTTTTTACAAGATAAATTCCTTGAATACTGAGTATTGATTTTTGGTTGGATAGCAGAAATTTTCATATTTTAACCTCCTTAAAGTTTCCAAAATTATATCACGATTAATTTTACAGTACAACTTTTTTTCTCTTAAAAATTATGTTAGTATAGAGCTATGAAATTTTGGGTGTTAATTTTATTAATCATTTTATCAACGGGAGTTTGCTTTGCAGATACTCCTGTGCAAAACCCTGCTCAGCCGGCACCTTCCATTACAACGCCGCAAAATATAAAATTTGAAGATTGTTCCAAAATGTTTGCTGTTAATAAAGATAAGCTTTTTTACCTCACATTAGGCTCAATCACAGCTAATAAATTTACGGTAGAGGAAATCCAAACAGAAAACGGATATATAATTTTTACCGCAGCAAAAAATCAATACCTCGCAACTATAGGAATGATTGATTCATCTAATGCAATCTTAAAGATAACTCCCTGCAACAATATATATTATTTCCAGCCGGGAATAATAATTAATATTTTTAAATATATCGATCTTAATTTGAATACCGATATAAAAATATAGGTGAAAATTAGCGGTCATCCCGAACCTGGTTCGGGAGCTTAACGGAAATTAAGTCTGACATCAAACAAGTATGGTAAAAAATGAAACAATTTTTAAAAACAACTTTAATACTTTTTTGTATAATCCTACTTATTACCGGCTGCACAGTGAGGAAGCCGGCAAATAATAGCGGGCAAGGAGATAGAAACTCCAAAATTATAACTTTTTGGACTCTTCAGATGGGTGACTTTGCGCCTTACATCAATGAAGTTATTTCAAATTACGAGTCTGCTCATCCGGATATTAAGATAAAATGGATTGATGTACCGTTCTCGGAAGGTGAAAAAAGAACGTTGGCTGCTGTTATGACAGATTTTCCTCCGGATTTGATTAATCTTAATCCCGACTTTTCTGCGCTTCTGGCTCAAAAAGAGACACTCTGGGAAATACCGTCTGATAAATTGAATTCTTTTAACCCTGAAATTATTAATGCTCTGAAATACAACGGTAAAATTTATTCAATCCCCTGGTATGCAACAAGTGCGATTACTATATATAATAAAACCTTGTTTGAAAAATCCGGAATAAAGACTCTGCCAAAAACTTATGCCGGGCTTGCCTCTGTTTCAAGCCGGATTAAAAAGAATACAGGGGCTTATTCATACCTTCCTACAATTACAGAAAATGATACAATGCTAAAAATCCTTAATAAATACGGTGTTTCAGAGCTTAAGGATATGAATAATGCAAAGAGCAGAGAAGTCTTTACAATGTTTAAAAACTTGTATCAAGAAGATTTAATCCCGCCGGAAACAATTACGCTCACTCACAGAGAAGCTCTTGAACAGTATATGGCTGGTAAGATTGTTTTCTATCAGGGCGGGGCAAACTTTTTAACCATGATTAAAGAGAATGCTCCTAAAATTTATGCTCAAACCGATGTATCCGAGCAGCTCAAAGGACCTGTAGGACAGAATGACTTTTCCGTAATGAATTTTGTTATTCCGCTAAGAGCGAAATATAAACCCGAGGCACTGGATTTTTGCCTTTATCTTACAAACAGCGGGAATCAGCTAAAACTTGCTAAATTAACTAATGTTATTGTAACGGATAAAACCGCTTTGAATGACGAATTCTATAATGACTACTCGACACTTGAAAGCAAAGCCCGTTCGATAAGTGCAAAACAGCTTAATAAAATTACTCCTGCATTAAGACAAAAAGCCGACCAAAAGGAAATTAACCTCATAATCAATCAGACCGTTCAGTCCGTACTTTTGAACAAGGACAGTGTTGAAAACCTCCTTAATAAACTCAGTATGTTTGTATTATAATTAAGTAAACACTGGAATAGATGAGGTTAAGAGATGTTAAAAGATTTTTTCTTAAATGAAGTTGAAAACGCAATACTAAAAGCGGTTAAAGATAATAAATTAGGTCAGGCAAGCGAATACACAAAAGGCTCTTTAATAATAGAAAAGCCTAAAAATCCGGACTTTGGAGATTTTGCTGTAAATGTATCTTCCCTTGCCCGCACGGCGAAAATTGCTCCGCCTATGATTGCAAACGCAATTACAGAATACCTGAATTCAGATAAGTATACAGTTTCTGTTGCAGGCGGATTTATAAACTTCAAAGTTTCGGATTCTCTTCTAACCGAAGCTGTAGCAGAAATTTTATCTAAAAAAGAAAAGTACGGAATCCCTGAGGACGTTAAAACAGAAAAAATTCTTCTTGAATATGTTTCCGCCAACCCTACAGGACCTTTCCATATAGGACACGGACGCTGGGCAGCGATGGGGAGTGCTCTTGCTAATCTCCTAAAATTCTACGGACACGAAGTTTATCAGGAATTTTATATAAATGATGCAGGAAGCCAGATTCAAAAACTCGGTAACTCCTTAAGAATAAGAATTAAACAGGAGCTTGGGGATAATATTGATTTCCCGACCGACGAAGTTGAAAGAAAAAATTATTATCCGGGAGATTACTTAATCCCTGTAGCTAAAAAATTTCTGGGGGTAAATGCAGAAATAAAATCCCCGGCAGACGTTGATAAAATAGAATTACAAACCCTTTGTGATTTTGCTAAATTTGAAATGGAAGCCTGCCAGAAAGCTTTATTAGAAGATTTTAGAGTACATTTTGACAACTTTTATTCTGAACTCGACTTGCATAAATCAGGCAAAGTAGAAGCCAGCTATAAAGAGCTTATGGAAAAAGGTATGCTCTATGAAAAAGACGGCGCTATGTGGTTCAAATCCTCAGAATTTGGAGATGACCAAGATAGGGTTATTAAAAAGGCTGACGGTTCAAATACTTATTTAACCGCTGATATCGCATACCACGCCGATAAGCTCCGCCGTGGATATGACAGGCTGATTAACATTTGGGGTGCTGACCACCACGGATATGTAGCACGTGTAAAAGCTTCGCTTCAAGCTTTAGGCTATGACCCGAACAAGCTTGAGATCCTTCTGGGTCAGCTTGTTAATCTCGTAATCAACGGGGAAGAAGTCCGAATGGGCAAACGTAAAAATATGGTCACACTTGACGATTTGATAGAAGAAGTCGGTGTCGATGCAACCCGTTTCTGGATGGAGATGAGAAATATTGATATGACGCTTGATTTTGATATTGAGCTTGCTAAACGTTCGACAGATGAAAATCCTGTGTTTTACGTTCAATACGCTTATGCAAGACTTTGTTCAATTCTGAGAAACGCTGTTGCTGAAAAGCTTAATCCTGAAACAGGAGAAAAATCTCCGGCTCCGATGAGTGAATCTGAATTGAAAGAACTTTTCTCAAACTTTGATAAAAATCTTATTTTAAAAACCGTAGAAAGTGCAAAATCTCTTATACTTAAGCTTGAAGAATTTAAGTCGGTCATTGTTCTTTCTGCTCAAAACAGAACAGTATACACAATTTGCCGCTATGTTCAGGAACTTGCCGGAGAATTCCATTCATTCTATAACTCAAATAGAGTAATTTCTGAGGATAAAGAGCTTATGAAAGCAAGACTTGCTCTGATGGAAGCTATAAGAATTACACTAAAAAATGCGCTTGATATTCTTGCAGTATCCGCACCTGAAAGAATGTAGGGGAAAATATAACCGGGAACTCTCCGGACTATAAATAAAAGAGATATGGAGAAAAAATATGATAGAATCAAAAAATCTCGAAACAGCATACCGGACTCTCAAAGAATGTTATGACGATTATCTTAAGAATCTGGAATCCCCGCTCATTGATTACATTGCGGATTCTTGTGTAAAAAGATTTGAATACACATTGGAAACTGCCTGGAAACTTGCTAAAAAAATTTTTATCCAAAAATATGGCAAAACAGAGCAGGAACTTACCATGAATAATATCTTCAGATTTATGCAGGGATATGGTTATACCCAGAACTGGGAACACTGGAAAGATTATTATCAAAAAAGAAATGATACTGCTCATGAATACAATTTTGTGAAATCAAGAAAGTTGATTGAAATTATTCCGCAATTTCTTGAAGATACAAAGTATTTCATTGATAAATTAGGTACAAGCGGCGTTGATTAAAGGAATTACATCAAAAGAATACAACATTATTAAAACGATTCTTGAACAGTACAAAAATAAGTATGAATTCTATTTTTACGGTTCAAGAGTCAGGGGAAATTTTCGTCCGCTTTCGGACTTGGATATCCTTGTAAAATCTAAAAATAATATAGACTTAAATGATATTGACAACATAAAAACCTTTTTTGATGAAAGTACACTTCCTTACGTAGTTAATTTATCATACGAACTTGATGAAGATTTTTATAAACTAATTGAAAATGATTTAGTCAAAATATGAAACAAAACATAGATAAAATTGTCCAAACTCTTAAAGATGCAAGCCAGCCCAAAAGTGATTTTGTGAAACTTATGGATTCTTTTAATGACCCTTACCTTGTTTTAATTGCTTGTATTTTAAGTCTTAGAACAAACGATAAGACAACTTATCCTGCGACTTTAAGAATGCTTGAACTCGCTAAAACTCCTGCTCAAATGAAAAATGTAGAGGTAAAAGACTTAGCTCAAGCAATTTATCCGGTCGGATTTTATGAAAATAAGGCTAAACAGATTATTGAACTCTCAAGACAAATTGACGAAGAACTTGGAGGAAAAGTTCCGGACGAAATTGAAGATTTAATCAAATTTAATGGTGTTGGAAGAAAAACAGCAAACCTCGTACTTTCTCAAGGGTTCCATAAACCGGCTATCTGTGTAGATGTGCATGTCCATCGAATATTTAACAGACTTGGTTATATTAAAACCAAAAATCCGGAAGAAACAGAATTTACCCTCAGGAAAAAACTACCCGTTAAATACTGGATTGACATAAACACGCTACTTGTAACCCACGGACAAAATATTTGTAAACCGATAAAACCTAACTGCGAGTATTGCCCGATTGCGGAGTATTGCGCAAAAAATGTATAATATGATAGAATTAACTTAGTGGAGAGTTTGTATGCCAGAACAAGTTAAATGTCCGTTTTGCGAAAATTCTGTAGATTCAGATGCTGAAAAGTGCTCAAGCTGTGGAGCGTTCTTTACGGAACCTCAGCTTAAGGAAATTAAATTTAAAGATTTCGGTATATTTTTTGCTCTGCAAATTCTGACTTTTGGACTTTTTGCAATTCTTTGGGTATTTATTAACTTTAGAGCTATAAATAATCTTACAGTAAATCCGAGAGACAGCCTCAAGTTTAAATGGCTTGCTGCAATCCTGGGAATAAGCATTATAGGGTATATTGGTTATATTCTTTCGGATATTGAGCTAAGTCATCGCGTTGCTTGTATTGTTATAGTAATTCAACATCTTATTGGAATTGCTCTATCATACAGAATACTCAAAATTATTCAAAGGTACACGCTGAATAGATATGACGTGATGTTAGAGCTTAATCCATACTATATAATTATTTTTTCAGTTCTTTACATGTCGCACTTTATTGATACATACTCAAAACGTGTTATGAGCTCTCATGAACATTTCAGCTTTAAATCTCCGCAAGGAGTTGCTCTGCTGATTTTGCTTGCAATTATTGCAGCCTTAGCCGGTTTTTATTATCATTTAAACTCTATAAATTCGCCGGACTTGGAGAGTATAGGTGTTCAGACGTTGATAAAATCTAATTTCTCTGATTAAAATTATGCTACGCCGTTATTTAGCAAATCGTGAATATGAATTACACCAATCGGTTTGCCGTTTTCAAGAACAAACATATTTGTAATTTTCTTGTCGTGCATAATTTTTAAAGCTTCCGCGGAAATCATGTCCTTAGAAACTGTTTTAGGATTTTTTGTCATCAGATTAATCGCTTTTTCATTGAGAATTGACGGAGATAAACATCTTCTTAAGTCACCATCCGTAAGCATGCCGGTAAGCATTCCCGTTTGATTAATGAACCCTACACAGCCGAGACATTTTGAAGTCATTTCCAAAAGGACTGCCTGCATATTTGAATTTTCATCCAGTATAGGCATATCCTGTCCGGTATGCATAAGATCTCCGACACGTTTAAGAATGGAGCCCAGTTTTCCGCCCGGATGTCTTAAGTTGAAGTCTTCTTTTGAAAAGCCCTTTCTTTCAATCAACCCGACGGTTAAAATATCTCCCAGCACAAGTGTTGTGGTTGTTGAACTGGTTGGGGCAAGTCCCAGAGGGCAAGCTTCGCCATAATTCGGCAGTTCAAGAATTATATCGGCAGCTTTTCCAAGAGAGCTTTCCGGATTTTTAGTAATTGCAATAATTTTAATCCCGAAACGCTTGCAATAATTAATAATATCAACAAGTTCCTTTGACTCTCCGCTGTTAGAAATTGCAACCACAACATCATTTTCGGTAATCATACCTAAATCACCGTGGCTTGCTTCAGCAGGATGGACAAAAAATGAAGGAGTTCCGGTTGAGGCAAGAGAAGCTGCAATCTTTTTCCCGATATGTCCGGACTTTCCCATCCCTGTTATAATAATTCTTCCGGTAGAGTTTTGCATTAAGTCAAGAGCACTTGTAAGGTTTTCTAATGCAACAGAATTTTTGAGCTTTGATATGGCATCAATCTCCGTGTCAATTGTTCTTATTGCGGATTCTCTGTCTTTTACACTCTTTGACTCAACGGTTGCAAGCATTTCTTATACTCCTTTTATTTTTTTTCTAAGGGGCGGCTTTTATTTCATAAAAGCCGCCCCTTTAAAATTTTTAGTTTTCAACGTATTCTCTTAATCTCTTGCTGCGGTTAGGATGTCTTAATTTCCTTAGCGCTTTTGCTTCAATTTGTCTGATACGTTCACGGGTTACACCGAAGAGCTGTCCGACTTCTTCAAGAGTCCTTTGGCGTCCGTCATCCATACCGAAACGAAGTCTTAATACATCTCTTTCTCTAGGTGAAAGTGTGCAGAGAACTTCTGCCAAATCTTCTCTTAGAAGTTCTGATGCTACAGTTTTAATAGGAGCATCGGCTTCTTTATCTTCAATAAAATCACCCAGTCTTGAATCTTCTTCTTTACCTATAGGAGTTTCAAGAGATAACGGTTCTTGAGCAATTTTAACAATCTCTCTTAGTTTAGAGATTGAAACACCCATCTCAACTGCCAATTCCTCTTCGGTTGGTTTTCTTGAAAGTTCTTGGGCGAGTCTTCTTGTAACTTTTTTAAGCTTATTGATAGTTTCTACCATGTGAACAGG
Organism: Candidatus Gastranaerophilales bacterium; assembly: GCA_944326455.1. Classification (GTDB taxonomy): domain Bacteria; phylum Cyanobacteriota; class Vampirovibrionia; order Gastranaerophilales; family Gastranaerophilaceae; genus CAG-196. Next base: position 17,237 of record CALVEA010000002.1, read on the forward strand.
AATACGAATAGTTCTTGCCTGATCGGCGATAGCTCTCGTAATAGCCTGTCTAATCCACCAAGTAGCATAAGTTGAGAATTTGAAACCTCTTTCGTGGTCGAATTTCTCAGCTGCTCTAATTAAACCGAGGTTGCCTTCCTGAATAAGGTCAAGGAATAACATGCCTCTTCCCACATATTTTTTAGCAATACTTACAACAAGTCTTAAGTTTGCCTGAACGAGTTTTCGCTTAGCGATAGCACCCGGAGTGCCTCCTTGGATGATTTTTCGTGCGAGTTCAATTTCTTCACTGGTAGAAAGAAGTTTAATGCGCCCGATTTCTCTTAGATATAGTCTTACAGGATCTTCGACTGCTACACCTTTAGGGATTTCGGTATCAATATCCGAATCTGCAGAAGAATCAGAAGAATCCATCATATAAAAATCATCACTCTTAATACCGTTTAATTTTGAGGACACAATAATATCTTCAATATTATCTGTGCCCAAATCTGTTTCAATATAATCAACAGAGTCATCATCTACGTCTTTTTCGGAGTCAAAATCAAGTAAATCAAGATTTTCATCTTCCATAACGCTTACTACTGATGATCTTGAGTTTCTTTTTTGGGTCATTATTTATCTCCAGTCCTTAATTTAATTTTATCTCTAAGCTGAATCTGTATTTTAAGTGCTTCCATATCATCATCATTAACTTGTCTGTATTGCTGGCGGAGTTTTTCAGCTTCGTGATCCTGATAGCACTTTTTAAGTCTTGTTATATTTTCCCTAACAGTCCTTTCCAATTCCTCTTCATCAAGAGAATTAAAGGCTTCTGACATTTCTACAAGGTCTGTTAATATTTGTGTTAAGTTATCATCCTCAATGAATTCTGTATACAAATTTTTTGTCAATTCCCTAACATTATTTATTGTACATGCCAATTTGTCAATTGTATTTTTTACAATTATTAATGTTTCATCTTGAATGATATCCGGAGGCAGCAGTTCATTGAGTTTTTTATAGTTCAATAAACCGTTGTCTGATAGAAAAACGCTCAATAAATTTTTTTGCGCCTTTGTTTCAAATTGTGAAGAATTTGTTACAACATTTTTTTTGTCATTAAAAACCTGAGGCGCCGTGTTTAAACTGTTTAGTTTGCCAAGTTCCTTTAAAATAGCGTTTTCATTAACTTCCAGAACTCCTGCAACCATTTTAACATATTCGGATTGAATAATTCTGTTATTAATATCTTTTAAAATATCTATAACCTGCTCAACCAATGCAGCTTTTTCCTGCGGAGTTTTAGCGTTAGCTTTTTCTCTCAGTACATTATTGAGCAAAAAATCAATTAAAAGAGGTGCGGATTTAATATATTCTTTAAACGCATTTCCTCCCATAGAACGGATAAATTCATCAGGGTCTTTTCCTTGCGGAGGAGAAACTACTCTAATTTCGCAGGAATATTTTTTATCAGCGGATGTGGAAATGTGACTTTCGTCAAACTGTTTTACATTTCCCAGGGTTGAAAAGGTGTTTTTAATAACTTCGCTTCCTCTTTTGGTTGCGTTTATTCCTGCAGAATCAGTATCAAAGGAAAGATAAATTTTTCTGGATTTTGTGTAACGAGATAAAAGTTTAATATGGTCTGCAGTCATGGCAGTTCCGCAGGATGCCACTGCATTACCTACTCCGTTGGATTGCGCTGATATTACATCAAAATACCCTTCCATAATAACAACAGAGTCCTCATTTTGGATATCTTCTTTGGCTGTAAATAAACCGAAAAGAGTTTTACTTTTGTTATAAATCATTGAATCCGAAGAATTTAAGTACTTAGGATTCTGCCCTTCATCTACTGCGCGTGCGCCAAAGGCTATATAATCCCCGTTTTCATTTTGAATCGGGATAATAATTCTGTTTCTGAATCGGTCAATCCAGCTTCCGGCATGAGATTTGACAATTAATCCTGCTTTTTCCAGAACATCATCTTTAAATTCTTTTTTTAATTCTTTGTATAAAGTATCATACTTATTAGGCGCCCAACCCAGAGTGAATTTGTCAATAATTTCGTCTGTTACACCCCGGCTTCTCAAATAAGTCATTGCCTTATTTGCATCTTCTGCTTGCCGAAGTTCCAAATGATAAAACTTTGCAGCTTTCCTGCAAGCTTCTGTCATTTCTTTTCTAAGAGATTTTGTTTCTCCTGAGTTGTGCTCGAATCTATCCGGAAGTTCAATGCCGAATTTTTCTGCGAGTTCTAAAATAACATCTTTATATTCTCGGTTTTGAACTTTTACAAGAAATTTTAATGCATCACCGCCTTCACCGCAGGCAAAACACTTGTAAATACCTTTAGAAGGGCTTACAGACATAGATGGCTTGGAGTCATTATGGAACGGACATAATCCCCAGTAGTTGGCTCCGCTTTTCTTGAGAACTACAAATTGTGATACGACATCTACTATATCCAACCGGTCTTTTATAAGAGAAATGACTTCTTCAAAACTGCTTGCTTTAACCATAATTACATAATATCACCAAGAAAAACTCCGGTAAAGCTAAGTAAAATTTTTAAATTTGCAGATGTAACATTTTATAATCATAAAATTAGATTACTTACATTTTTCTCTGTAAGCCATTCCCCAATCTGCAAGTGAAGATAGAACAGGTTTAAGACTTAATCCTGTTTCTGTTAATGAATATTCAACCCTTGGCGGGACTTCTGCATAAACTTTTCTTATAATCAACCCATCTTTTTCCATAGAACGCAAGTTGGATGTTAAAACTTTTTGTGTAATATTATCTATTGATTTTTTCAGTTCTCCAAATCTTTTTGTACCATTGAGCAAGTCTCGTATAATTAAAACTTTCCATCTGTCAGAAATCAAAGATAAGGTTACTTCAACCGGGCAAAGCGGTAATTCGTTTTTATTTTTCATATAGAAAATTCTTTGTTTATCGTAATAGTATCATTTTGGTATCTATATAACTTTATGGTGCTTACTTTACATAAGTTACTAATATAAGTATTATATTCCCGTAAGTCAAAATGTCAAATTGAAAAGGAGGTTGTTATGACAAAATACAAAAAAATTGATTTAGGTTCATTTGAAGAAATTGGAAAATTTGAAAACGGAAAGACCTTTTTAAAAGATGCTCTGGACTTAACAAGTTGTGAAATTTCTGTGAATAATGTTCCACAAGGTTTTAAAGTTCCTTTTAAACATAAACACAAACAGAATGAAGAAGTGTATATTATTTTAAAAGGAGAAGGAATTATAACAATAGACAATGACAATATTAACGTTAAAGAAGGTTCTTGTATAAAAGTAGAATCATCAGCAGGTAGAACTATAGAAAATACTGGTGATGATAATTTCCAATTTATCTGTATTCAAGCAAAAACGAATTCTCTTGAGCAATATGGGTTAGGGGATGCTGAAATCTGCTAAAAATATAAAAAGGTACTCATTTGCAGAGTACCTTTTTTGATCTTTATAACCTTTATATAGTTCGTAGGATGTGGTAAATCTTTGATTTACTGCATCTACTTATTACTCGCTGGACAACTACTCTGCAGTATAGGATTGATCCATTATTTGACCATTGATAATGTCACCTTTATTAAAGCTTATTTTGGGTTTAACACCCGGCTGCATATTTGAAATCGTGATGTTGTCAGAATCTATGCCTTTTGTGATATCATTACCCATTAGCCATTCTATAGGATTTTTGTACCATACAGCTTTTCTTGAAACATCTTTGCGTACATATAAATGAGTGGAAGTATCACAATTATTTAGCTGGTAGTTGTAATCTTTTCCGCTTTCTTTTCCATTATCTGTAATAAATAAACCAAAAAGATTACTGCAGTTTAGTGTTGTATTATCATCTAATAAATCTATTGAGGCTTGATGAGCGTTATTTTGCTTCTCATGTGATTCATTAAGTACTATCGTTACTTTATTCTTCAAAGTTACCTCAATAGACTTGCTCGTAGAAGATTTTTCTACTTTACTGATATCTTTTTTGTCAAAAGTTACACCATAGTATTTAATATTGTCAATTTCAGACATGTTTATACTCCCTTTTGTAAGCGTTATATATAAATAAAGTCTTTATTTATTCATAAATTGCGTCTAAAAGACTTAAATTTTTGTTTTGTTACAAATATTTACTAGTAGGATGCGGTAAATTAAAATTTACCACTTCCTACGGGCTTAGTACTCTCGCCTCCCTAAAAGTATTGATTTTACTAACAAAAAAGACCCTCGAGAGGGTCAATTTGCAAATGGCGGGCTTAACGCTTCTAAGTTCGAACTTTTGTTGAAGAGATATTATATAAATTTACAACCAAATTATATATCTATAGTTTGTTTAAAGATAAACAAACTAATTAATAATTTTTATGATAGAATAGTCGTATAGGGGTAATTATGGCTTTAGAAAACAAATTAGGAATAACTGATTCAACAGAGCTTTTTAGAGTAGAAGAAAAAATAAGTAAGCTTAAAGCAATAGAGCTTTTTGAGAATAATGTTATTTACGATTTGAAAGTTGGAACATTTGAATCTCTCGCTTTTATTCACAAGTATTTGTTTGATGAAATCTATGATTTTGCAGGAGAAATAAGAACTGTAAATATTGCAAAAGGTAATTTTAGATTTGCACCTGTTATGTATCTAAAATCTGCGTTAGAGTACATTGACAATATGCCACAATCCAATTTTGATGAGATTGTTGAAAAATATGTAGAAATGAATGTTGCTCATCCTTTTAGAGAAGGTAATGGTAGAAGTGCAAGAATTTGGCTTGATTTGATTTTAAAAAAAGAGTTAGGTCAAGTTGTTGATTGGAGCAAAATAGACAAGGAAGACTATCTATTGGCAATGGAAAGAAGTCCAATTAAAAGCGTGGAAATAAAAGCCCTTTTAAAAGAAGCACTAACCACAGAAATCAGTAGCAGAGAAGTCTATATGAAAGGCATCGATGCAAGTTACCATTATGAGGGTTATGCTGTGTACCGTGCAGAAGAGTTGAAGTAATGATTATTGCCTAGCTAAACCCTGAACCATATACTATACCCCCTCTGTATACTTGCATTTTTAAACTTGAGATTAAAAACGAAAGATACGTCAGAAATCATTAGTGAGATTACTGAAGAAGAACTTATTTGTTGGCAACAAAAAATAGTTCAAAGGGTTTACAATATAAAGTTAACAAGAAATTTATATGAAAAGTTCACTCTAAATTATGATAAAGGAGAATTTAAAGAGTATGGTTATAAATTTGCTTGGTAGATTAAAAGTAATTACGCAAGAATTATTATAACATTATTTGCGTGGTAATATTGATATATAGATTACTTTTTTCGTTAAAGAATTTTATTTTTTCTTGTCATTAACTTTATCAGAATATGGCGGTGTAGTGGCTTGGTCTAAAACCAGAGCATATGTAAGAAATCCACCCAAACAGGCAAACGCAAGTCCAAGAAATGTTACCAAATTTTTTTCTTTTTGTTCTTTCTTTTTTTCCGCCATTCTCAATTGTTGTTGTTCAATATATTGCGAAATATAAGAATCTCGGTCTAACTGTGGCGCAGAAGGTTTAGCTTGAATATTCCCAGCAATTGAAGTCAATCCTAACACACCGACCATTGTTGCGCGCCTTAACATTGGTTTTACGTTTGAAAAGCTTGAAATTTTATTAATCGCCATACAAACTCCTTAATAAAACTTAATTGTTCCATTATTATATCATAAATATTATATTGCACTACTTATTATTAATTGCAGTTTGTAGTTTGTAGGATGTGGTAAATCTGTGATTTACCACATCTTTTAATAATTTTGTTTTGTGAATCAATGAATACCTAATAGAACCTGTCAGCATTACTATACTGACAAAATTTATTTTCAAATTTTGTTAATGGCGGGAACGACGAGGCAGTCTTGAGTCGCTCGCATTAAATGGCAATTCCGTGTTTTGACTTCGTGATTTCATCACTTGTCAAAAGCACTCCAGCCTCTGCTCGCTCCTCGCTCGAACTCGGGCAGGTTTAAAACAACCTGCGGCGAGTTCTCACCTCTTTATTCCACGAACAAAATACAAAAAAAATAAGTCCGACTACACGGACTTATCTTTTATTAAATGGCGGGAACGACGAGGCTCGAACTCGCGACCTCATGCGTGACAGGCATGCGCTCTAACCAGCTGAGCTACGCTCCCATATCTTTCTGTCACCTGTCTAATATAATACGCTGAATTTTTTTTTGCAAGTATTTATTTTTATTACCCACCCGTCCTTAATATTACAGCCACTCGGAGAATTTCATTTAAGATAGAATCCTTGTTAAATATAATTATTAAATCTTTTTCATACTTCCAGCTATTCTTAATTCCAAAGCCCCATTTGGGGCTTTTTTTTATTTTAAATTTTTCTTTCGTGATATAATACTTTTCGTTAAGTGAGGAAAAGATTAAATGATTGAAAATTGGCAATTACCTCTGCTTATGACTGCGCTTGCCGGTCTGGCAACCACGATTGGCGGATTTATTACTTTCTTTGTAAATAAAAATAATATGAAAGTCCTTTCCGTAGGGTTAGGGTTTTCGGCTGGAGTGATGATTTTTGTCTCTTTTACTGAAATTTTAAATTCAGCCGGAGAGCTTTTAAAAAATTATTTTCCTAAAAATTTTTCCTGGGTGGTTTTTGCAGGTTTTATAATAGGAGTTATTATATCAAAGCTTATAGACACATTTCTTCCGGATCACGTTGATGAAGAAACTATTGCCAATAAAACAGAAACAATTAAGAGCTTTGCGCATATTAAAAGAGCGGGAGTTTTAACGGCTATTGCTATCGCTGTTCATAACTTTCCGGAAGGTTTGGGAACTTTTCTCGTAACCTCACAAGACTTAACTCTCGGGATTTCTGTAGCTATAGCGATAGCACTTCATAATATACCGGAAGGGATTGCGGTAGCTCTTCCTATTTATCACGCTACCGGCAAGAAAAGGAAAGCCATTTGGTATTCTTTCTGGACGGGGATGACAGAGCCGCTGGGAGCTGTCATCGGTTTAGGTCTGCTTTCATGGTTTTTACCGGAAATGTTTGTAGGGTTTTTGATGGCAGTTGTTGTCGGAATTATGATATACATTGCATTTGATACCCTGCTTCCGCTTTCTCATGAGTATGGTGACTGGCATTATGCTATAACGGGAATTATGTCCGGGATTATTGTAATATGGGCAAGCTTGCTTTTGCTTAACTAAAGTGAAATTTAAAGAAGCTGCTCCTTTTGAATTTTAATCCTGTTTATTTTTATATCGCGTATTAGTTTCTTTAGCCTGTCTATTTCATATTCACATCTTGAAATTTTGTCATAATAATAAGAAGCGTTATTCGCGTTATGTCTTTTCCTTAAAAAGTCTTGGAATTTTGAAATATTTAATTCAAGACTGGTGATAGAGTCTTGGTATTGAGCAATTTTTTCTTTGTCTAATTCTGTCAGTTTTAATATCGGACCTTTGTACTTATCAATCGGAATAAGTTTTCCTGTGTGCTTGAAAGTTAGACTTTCACTGTAGTTAATCTTATTAATATTCATACATATAAACTCCTTGTTTTCCTTTAAAACTTGTAATAACAAAAATTTGCTAATGTGAATTAAAAAATGTTTAATGTATAATTAAACCAAAAGAAGAAAGGAAACTTTTTATGACAAATTTATCACCATTACAAATCGAAAGACTTAAATACCAGCCAAAGCTTCCTGCTTCATTGGCAAATGGTATTAACCATCTTGTATCACAAGAAGGTTCTGCAACAGAAGCAGTTGCCGATAAAGAAGAGATTAAAAATCTATTCAAAAACACTTATGGAAAACCTACTGTAACTTTCCAGACATCATCAGATTCAGTCCATAGTGAAGCCAGAAATGTCGGGGTTATATTATCCGGCGGACAGGCACCAGGCGGACATAATGTTATAGCAGGGTTGTATGATGCTCTTAAACAAGCAAATCCTGATAACCAGTTATATGGCTTTTTAGGCGGTCCAAGCGGTATTATTGATGGTAAATATGTAGAATTCAATGATCAGTTTATTAACGATTATAGAAATACCGGCGGGTTTGATATTATCGGTTCAGGCAGAACCAAACTTGAAACTGAAGAACAATTCAGAGATGCTCTTGCTACTTGTAGAAAACTTAATATTTCTGCTGTAGTTATAATCGGTGGGGACGATTCTAATACAAACGCTGCCCTTCTTGCTGAATGGTTTGTTGCAAATAATGCAAATATTCAGGTAATTGGCTGCCCGAAAACTATTGATGGTGACTTGAAGAATGAACAAATAGAGATTTCATTCGGTTTTGATACGGCTACAAAAACTTATGCTGAACTCATCGGGAACATAGAAAGAGACGCAAACTCAGCTAAAAAATATTGGCACTTCGTTAAAATTATGGGTAGAAGCGCTTCTCATGTTGCGTTAGAAGCTGCTCTTCAAACACAGCCTAATATTACAATGATATCTGAAGAAGTAGCACAGAAGAAAATGTCTCTTGAACAGGTTGTTAACTATATGACCGATATCATCGTTAAACGTGCAAATGTGGGTAAAAATTTCGGTATTGCTGTAATTCCGGAAGGTTTAATTGAGTTTATACCGGAAATGAAATCTATGATTGCCAACTTAAATGATATTATGGCTTCTTTGGAAACTGATCCAAGCTTTTTAAATGCTACAACAATTAGAGAAAAGTTCGATATTGTAGAAAATAGACTTGATGCAGATAATGCAAAAGTTTATTCATCACTGCCTGCTCTTATAAAAGGTCAGCTGCTTGCAGACAGAGACCCTCATGGTAATGTTCAGGTATCAAAAATTGAAACTGAAAAATTGTTAATAGAAATGATTACTGAACGTTTAAATGAACTCAAGTTACAAGGAGATTATATTGGCAAATTCTCTGCACAGTCTCATTTCTTTGGATATGAAGGCAGATGTGCATTCCCTTCAAACTTTGATGCGGATTATTGTTATTCATTAGGTTTTAATGCATTTGCATTAATTAACTTTGGTTTAACCGGCTATCTTTCATCTGTAAGAAATCTTACAGAACCTGCTTCTGATTGGGTTGCAGGGGGTGTTCCTCTTACAATGATGATGAACATGGAAAAACGCCATGGCGAGATGAAACCGGTTATTAAGAAAGCTCTTGTAGAACTTGACGGTCCTGTATTTAAAAAACTTGAAGCAAACAGAGAAGACTGGGCTATGAATGACAGATACCTCTTCCCTGGTGCAATCCAGTACTTCGGACCAGCTTCTGTTTGTGATATCACAACAGTAACTCTACAGCTTGAAAGTGAAGCAAAACTTGCAGGTGCTGTAAGATAGACAGCTACTAATACTTGATGAAAAGTAATGCGGTACGATGATATTTGTACCGCATTCTTTTTGTGTAATGAGTTTTGTAAAATTCTTGTGATTCGTATTATTTTATAGTAGGCTGTTTTTTGAGAAGAGTTTTTTGAGGTGTAACATGAAATGCGAAAGGGTTAGTAATTTCAATTTGAACAGATACAAACTTACTGATGAAACACTCAGGCTTATTTCAAAGACAACAAAATTATCTAAAGAAGAATTAACAAACTTGCCGCTTGATAAACAGATAGAATTGATGGAGCAGCGAGGAAGTATAAAGAAGCCTAGTCCGGTAAGAAATTTTATTTCGGATTTGTACAGAAAAGTTGGTGAAAAATTCGGACTATTGGAAAAAAATAGAAATTATAATTTCTATACAGATATTGACTAATATTAATGCATGGTTTAGGGAACAGGCTATATTTTTGTATAGTCCGCTTTTTTCGATAACAAAGGAGTTTTATGAAAGAATGGGTAAAAGCAATTTTAATATTGCCTTTTAATGTATTAATTGTAATTCCTTTTTTGATTTTACTATTTACAAATTATACATACTCTTACAATGGCATAATGTATCTTATTGTAGGTTTGTTGTTTTTTATCGCAGGGATAAGATTAGCAATTTCTACAATGATTTTATTTTATGTAATTGGCAAAGGAACTCCGGCACCCTGGGCGCCGCCTAAACATTTAGTTGTCGAAGGACCCTATAAATATGTGAGGAATCCTATGATAACCGCAGTGCTTTCTATTCTTATAGGAGAAAGTTTGCTTTTGAATTCTATTAATATTTTTTATTGGGCAGCATTATTTTTTATAGTTAACTCTATATACTTTCCTTTATTTGAAGAAAAACAACTTATCTGCAGGTTTGGCAAAGAATATATTGATTATATGCGGAAAGTCCCGCGGTGGTTTCCAAAACTCTTCCACAAATAAATTCTTTATTCATTGTACCAATCTACATTTCTGGTCGTATACATTATTAACGCTGTAATCAGGAATAACCCAATACTTCCGATGAGGAGAGCCATGTCCTGGAGATTCAGTAATATGTATAAGAAAGTGTATAATAAGGCTAATAAACTAAATATTAAGGTTGTAAATTTCGTATTTTGTCGTTTGGTTATAACAAAATGCGTATAAAGGCTTATAAGTCCAATGGTCATTATAGCCGCTATAATATATGCTAATATAAACGATGTAAATTCCGAAATAGAAACCAATAACAAGTAGAATATAAGCATAGCTGCTCCCAGAAGAAGATATTGCAGCGGGTGAATTCGTTTCTTTGAAGTTTCAGTTATTTCAAATATAAAATAGCTCAGGAATGTAAGTGTTATAAATAAGAAACCGTATTTGAGCGCTCTTGTCGCCATTCTGTAATTATCGACCGGCATGAGAAGGGATACTCCAACTTTTGCGCTGTTATTAATTTCACTATATTTGTAGCTGCCTACAGAATCAGGATTAATTGTCGTAACATTTGTAGTGGCTACTTTAGGAACTTTCCATTGCGCAGAAAATTTATCCTTTTCGACTTCTCTTTTTGAAGGAAGAAAGTTTCCTGTAAAACTAGGATTTGCCCAGTTTCCGGCTATTTCTACGGTATTCATCTGACCGCCCAGATTAACAAAAGCTTCATTTACGCCTCGGATTTTATAACTAATTTCAAAAGGGATGCTCTTATCAGAAGTTTTAAGCTTTGTTGTGTATAGAGTGTCTTGCGATGAGGCTTCAACGCCATTGATTTTAAATATAGGCTCATCAATAAAACCTGTAGAATCAGCAACTTGAAAGGATGTTGTTAAATCTTTATCCGACAAGTCGCCGTAGGTATTTAGAAAATCTCCTGTCAATTTTACATCTGCGGTATATACCGGAATTTTGTAGATACCTTTTTGTCTGGTTTCAGTAGAAATATTTACAAAAGCTTTATAATTATTTAATTGGAGTTGTACGGTTTCAATTTCTTTATCTTTTTTCCTATCAAAACTCATTTGCGGGCTTCCAAAAACCTGAACATCTCCCCAGGAAGATGCAACGCTTTTCACTGCATCATTTCTGTAAGATTCACGGTCATCAATAATCCCATACCAAAATCCTATTGGAATTAAGAGAAGCAGAAGCATTACTAACAGCAGAAAAAACTTTTTCATTTTTGAGTTTTCAGGCTGCCTAAAATCTGTATTTTGCATAATTATAGTCTCCTAAATTTATTATTGATTTATGATAAAATATTTTAGCTAATTAGTCAATATATTAAATAAATATTATTTTTATAATTTGGCAAATTTTATTTTTACAGGTTTTTGACTTCTTAAGAAAGGAGTTTTTCCCTTGAAAATACAACTAAACATCAACCATCCGACCTATCGCGCATCCGCTCGGGATTTAAAGTTTATAGAACATATCAGAGACAGAGATGTGTCTGTATTGGAAAATTTGCAGAAACAAAAGATAGAAACTCTATTAAAATTTCGAGAAGCAAAAAAAGTTGTAGAAACTTTTCAATATACTCTTGATAAGTATTCATTGTCCGGGGTGCCGCAAGCTATAATCAATAAAGCGAAGTCAGACTTGGATGAAATGAAAACTTTCAGAAATGTTCTTTGGAACAAGCTAAAAGAGATTAATCTTGCTATATTAGCAGAAGAAGAAAAAAACTATTAGGGAATTTACTGATGAATATAAATAGAATATCAATACAAGATGTCGGATTTAAAGGAATATTTGAACCAAACATATTAATAACAGGCAGTTCCGGCTATATAGGCAGTCATTTGGTTCCAAAATTGGCTGATTCCGGATATAACTGCATTGTAAGCTGCAGAAACAAAGACAAGCAAGAGTATTTGGAAAATGCTGTAGCAGACGTTAATAAAAACAAATCTGATAAAAGTCTTTGTTCATTTGTTAATTTTGACTTAACAGATGAGAACGGCTTAAATTCTGTGATAAGACAGAATAAACCGATTGATGCAGTTATTCATCTTGGCGGTTCAACATATAACAGTGAGTCTCTTGTAAATCCCAGAAAGTATTATGATAATAATGTAATAGGCTCCAGAAATCTTGCGAATTCCTTACTCGATAATGATATAAAGAATCTCTTATATATTTCAACTGCCTCCATTTATGCAAAGCCGGGTTTGGGTAAGGTCTCAGAATCCAGGATGCCAGATCCTAAAACACCATACGCAAAAACAAAATATATAACGGAAATGATGTTAAATGATTACAAAGTGCACGGTTTAAAATCTACAATTTTGAGACTGTTTAATGTGGCAGGCGCGCATGGAGTGAATGATTTAGATATTGGTAAGAACGTTATTACATATCTTTTAAACCTTATTAGAACTGATGGTGTATTTACTCTGATGGGTAAAGATTATCCGACTTCAGACGGTACATGTGTAAAAGATTTTATACATATTGACGATGTAACGGATGCAATTAGCAAATCGGTAAATTCTGTACTTGAGAATAAAAAGGCGTCAGGAACTTATAATCTGGGCACCGGTATAGGAACTTCTCTCGGAGAAATTGTAAGAAAAAGTATTGATATAACCGGCAAGGATGTGAAATTAAGAATAGGTCTTGCTGCAGAAGGCGAAGTTCCAAGTTTGGTAGCTAATAATTCAAAAATTATGCGCGAAATTGGGTGGAAGCCTCTGAGGAACGTAGATGATATAATAAGCAGCTGCTGGCAATGGCTGCTTAAAAACGGAGGCAAGGCTGTTAAATGATTGTAAATCCAATTAATGTTTCAAATGAAAAATCTTATTCTTTTATTTTAAATAGTAGAAACGACAGTAAAATAAATAAAATAGATGAAAAATTTACTTCTATTCCTCGCGTTTCCGCAATTGCATTTCGCGGGGGAGAGAATCCAAAACAAGCAGCCTTCGTATCATTTGAGACCGTGCCAATAAACAAGACCGGCGGAATGGCTGATGTTGTAGGGGAACTGGCGCCTGAGTTAAATAAGCTCGGAATGGATGTCAGAGTTATAATTCCTCTTTTGAATGCTGAAGGAGGTGTGCCGGTAAACAGCGATGGGAAACCCATATATAGAACTCCTAAGGGGAAAGAATTCCTCGTTAAGGATTTAGGAGTTGATTTTGATTATACCTATGGTACGCAAAGAGGGAAAGGAAGAATTTATAAGGTAGATGACAGCCGAGTTAAGTTTCCTGTCTATCTTACATATTGCCCTGATGATGTTTCAAAGAATAAAACTGAATATCAAGGCTGGATTATGGATCAGGTTAAAAATCAGGAAGCATTCAGTAAGGCAAGTATTGAAGCTTTAAAAAAATTGAAAGATAAAGAAGAATTTAATCCCAAATATGTTATGTCTTATGAATGGACAACTGCTCCAATAATTGAAGCAATGAGCAGCGATGACTATTACAAAGATAAGATAAAAATCGCAAATATTAATAACTTTGGTCCGGTTTACCAGGGAAGAGTCGGTGCTCCGGTTGTTGCGCCGTATATTTTGTCAGATTCAGAACTCGAAAATCATTGCAATGAACCGAAAACGAGAGCCTTGTTAGATGAAATATCAAGAGCTGTATATGCACGTGCAGGCGCAGAAAGCGATTTAAATATTAACAAAGAGATTTCAAGAGGTGATTACAAGAGTGCTTATATTAAAATTGCACAAAATTATGAAAAATATATCCCATACACAACAAATCATCTTGGATTTATGGACTTTTTAGTGATGGATAGTTTTCCTAAAAAAGGCTGGTTTAAAGGATATTATAATTTTTATGTGCCGGCAGTAAGGAAAGCTGATTCAATTGTAAGCTGCTCAGATACGTATATTAATGAATTGGCAGATGAGGACAGGTACTCGGACGGAGTTTCTAACCTGATGAATCTGGAGCGGCTAAAGAGTTATGGCATAACAATAGGGATGGATTACAGTTTACATAACCCTGCAGCAACAGCGGAAGAAACAACAAAACCAGTTAAATATCCATTTTCAGCTAATGCAGAGGAACTTAAATCAAAACCTTCGTTATTGGATTACAAAACAGGAAAAACAAAAAATAAACTCTATCTGCAAGAAATTTTAGGAGCAGAATCTTTTGACAAAAATACTGCTGTAAATAAGATGGTGGGTGCAAAACAGTACGGCTATTTAGAAAAAGATAAAAATGCATTTGTATCCACTTTTATAACAAGATATGACCCGCAGCAAAAAGGTGTAGATATTGCTGTAAAGGCAGCAGAGATGCTTTTAGAAACAGAAAAAGATGCTCAAATAATTCTGGCAGGACCTGATTTTAGTAAAGATTATGCACTAATTAAGGAGTATTTAGATAAAGTTGTCTATAAATATCCTGGCAGAGCAGTTTTGTGTGATGGCTTTATTAATAACATTTCTCAATTTTATGCCGGTTCAGATACAGTTATGATACCGAGCCGATTTGCTCCGTTTGAATTGGTCCAGCTTCAAGGTATGCGTATGGGAGCTGTCCCGATTGCATCAAATTCCGGCGGTTTGGCAGAGATAATTGTTGATCCGCGTGATACCGATAATGAAGATAAAATCCTTGGGTTCAAGTCTGAGGAATCTCTTTTCCTTTCGGAGGATCCTGAACGAGATTATTGTAATACTATAAAGCGAGCAATGGATGTTTATAAAAATCAGCCTGAAAAATGGAATAAGATTGTTTTAAATGGTCTTAAATATAAACGCACCTGGGATTTGCCGGCTAAGAAATATATGGAAACAGTTTTTAATCCGCTTAATTACAGCAATATCAAGGATTTGTTTTTTATAGATAAAAATTTCAGTGCGGGTTCAATATCTGAAAATGACAGTGATAAACAGATTGAAGACATCAGATATTTGGTAAATAAAGGTTTTAAAGAAATTATTCAAATAGATGGTGAGAACCGGCAGCTGAAGACTTTAGCTGAAAAATACGGTCTTAAGTATAAAAATATTGACCTGGGAGATACTCCAAGTGAAGAAAGTGCTCTTAAACTGTTGAAGGAAATTGAAAAATCAGAAAAACCTTTTATAAATGAAGTTCCGGGAAAGAATAACAAATCTGTTCTGGCAGGGCTGTATCTTGCATACAAAACGCTTGAACATCCTGAAAAAATCCTAAATAACATCTGGGCAGACAGAGGTAAAAATTTTGAAGAAGAAATTTGGGGTGATAAAGATAAAATAAGAAATATAATGACAAAACTTTCAGTGCTCGGAGAGAGATACGGACATGATGTAAATAAGCTGAAGCTGGGTGAGTTAGTTTTCGTAAATCCGGGATTGATTAATTCTGCATCAAGAAAAATGAAAGAAATTTTAGAAAAATTCAAAGATTTAACTGCTTGGAAAGAAGTTGTTTATTCAGGAAGACATTATATAAAGTAAGATTGAAATTTTATATTGATGTAATATAATTAAGCAAGAAATTTAGTGAAAATGTGTATTATATACAATATTAAATTTTGTAAAATTTTTAAATCGCATGCCATATATTGGGCAAAAATTATTTTTTTACATTCTTTATATATCTAGAAGGAGTTTTCACGGTGTTTGTAAATAAAATTAGCAGTGTTGCGCAAAATGTAGGGTTTAAAGGCTATGAGCATGTAAAAAATGAAGTTGGTGAAACTGTCATGAAATTCAATTATCCCTATGACAGTGCAAACGAAGACTGTGAAGTACAAATTTTCCGTGTTGAGAGATTAGATAATTATGATTATAAGGTTGTAGAAACACCTATTGCCAGAATTCCTTTAAAACCTGAAGGTGTAAATGTTAATATTCAAGATATTACGAATTTAGATAAAGAAGATGCGTTTGCATATAAGGTCGTTTTGACGGATAAGAAGACCGGAGTCTCAAGAGAGGCTGCTGATACAGGGGTAAAAATTAAGCAGCTGAATAACGGGAACTTCGGATTTAGGCTTACTGATGATTATGGAAAAGACCCGATTTCAAATTATAAGTATACTCTTGTAACCAGAAAAGGAACCACTCCTATGGTACAGGGTGCGGGCTATTTAATAACTCCGGACTCGTACATGCCCGGCGCAAGGTATAAAGGTTTTTCTGATTCAAATACCGGTGAAATAGAATATGACGAAAAATACCAAAAAGAGACTGAAAATTCAGTAAAACACTTTTCTCGTGTATATGGCGGCAACCTTGCCGGCATGGAATTAATGATTCCTAAAATTAAGGAGCAAGGTTATACCGTTCTATTTTCAACTCCGATTGCAAACGGTGCAAAAGGGTGGTCTTTAGGCTATTGGAATAAGAATAATATGCAAGTTTCCCCAGGTATGGGTAATACTGAGAATTTTGCATCTTTCTTTAGAAAACTCTATGCAAACGGTATGAAATATGTTTATGATGGGACTTTTACATCTGAGGGGCTGGAAGGTATTCATTTTCAATATGCGCGCAGGTGGGCTGAACAGAATCCGCAAACATACTATTGGTTTAGAATGAACGGTCTGAAAAATTCAAATCTCGGATTGGGAGTTATACCTAAGAATGCCGAACATTTGCGTTATAGAGTAATCAACTCTCCGTACAAGTATGAATTACAGTCTGACGGAACTTATAAAAATGTTGGTAATCCTGATTATAAAGCTGATAAGGAAACCTTATTCCAAATTTATGATTCAACTCAGCCTGGCGAAGATCAATTGAAAGCCTTGGATGAGGCGATAGTCAATTATAGTAACTTGAAAGCCGGTGATCCTCTGAGTATAAATACTCATGACGACACTGTTATCAACTTTGTATTTCAGATTGATCCAAAAGAATATGCAAGACGTATAGATGTTATTAATGATTTAAACAAAAAGTATGATAAGAAAATCAGCTTAGATAGTACTGAAGGAGCCGTTCTTGCCGGACAGTTTTCTAATTTTAAAATTAACAGAAAAACAGAAGGCGGTTTCGTAACTTGGGATGCGAATACAGACTTGGTTAAAATGAATTACCATATTTCAGGTTATGATGAAAAACAACTCCAATCTATTGTAAGTCCTACCGAACGCGATTATGAAAGACAAATGATAATTCGCGGAACAAAAGAAGTTCAGGATATGGCTATTCAGGCTGGTAAATATTGGACCGGTAAAGTTAAAGATATCCAAACAGCATATACTGCAAAAACTATAGGTTCAGCAAAAACAACGGAAGCCATTAAGAAATTGGCAGCAGAAGGAAAACTTCCGGAAAAAGCAGTGTTGAGCAGCGAGGCTCTTGATAATATTTTGAATGGCAATTATATGCTTGAACCAAAAGGACTGATGTCAAGAGATGATGTTACTGTTAAATCTTTAATGAGAATGCCTCTTGATGCATTAGAATTTGGAGAAAATACAGTCGGTGTTCTATCAACTTCATATTTTTCAAATCGTGCAACGACAGATGAGACTATTGGTGTATCAAGATTTGACTTGATGAAGCAGAATAATCCTCACCTCGTTGAGCCTTATGCAAAAACTTATAATAAGGTGAATAATCTGTTTACAAATCAGCTGAAAGGTTTTGCAGATGAGATTATTAACAAAGTTAATGAGTCTTCTTCCGAAAAACTTATAGATAAAGATGGCGAGTATACTGAATACGGTGAGTATGTAATAAATCTTGTCGGTCAGGATATTGCAAAATATGCCTTGCTTAAAGCATTAGGCGGAGATAATTTTAAGACAAAGATTCTTAATACCGGTGAGTTGACTTATGATTATGATTTGTTAATGAAATCAACTTCTTTGAAAGCTCTGGGTATAAATGCAAGCAGTCCTGAAAATGAAGCAAAACTTCTGGAAGAAAAATTTGAAAGAGGTTTAAAAGCTCTTACAAAAACCGATATTAATTTTGTGGCAGATTCTGTATTGAAGCGGATTGCCGGAACTGATACAATGAGTTTTAGAATAGCAGAAGCAATGGTCGATAAGGCAAGTGCCGGATTAGACTGGAGACTTGATGCTGCAAAAGACGTCATTGATATGGATGCTGTACGTAATGAAGAAAATTCATTTGATGACAGCTGGGATTACGTTATCAATTTTTGGACAAAATTTGTAAACGGTGTAAAATCGGAAAACCCTAATTCAAATATAGTTGCAGAAATAACTGATATTCCGGACTTGATGAGAAATACCTATGGTCTTGACAGCTGCCCTTATGACGGGGGTACTGATGTCGGACAAAAGTTTAACGGAGAACCGGATGCTTTTGCTAAATTCTTCAATGAGACGGGTGTTACGACAGAAGCCGGTTATTCTTATTTCTTTACGGATTTATTAACCTCTTTTGCGCCGGGTTTTGATACCGGCAGCGGTGAATCATATACTCATAATGCTTACAAAAACAGGTTAAAACTGCTTTTGCAAACAAGAAGTGCGGATTATCTCAGAAATTTCTATACATTTATGGGTAACCATGATAAACCTCGTATGATTCATGGTTTGGCTTTGGATATGAAATTATTCCATTCAAATCTTTTAAACGACGGCAAGAAAGATTTTAAGCAGAATCGCGAGTTTAGAAAAGATGTTATTACGGCGATGACCGGTGCCAGACGTTTTGAGGATGCACCTATAGAATTAAGACTTAATGCAGATAACAATAATTATTTTCTTACTGCAAGCACAATGGCTGCTGCGATGAATAAGCTCCTGATGGATGTTGTTTATGAAGATTTAGGCAGCTCTGTTTCAGAAAACGATAAAGCCCGTATAATTGATGCACTGATTGACTTAGCAAATGGAAATTACTTGGGCGGCGGAGTTACTGAACCAATGTCTAAAATAAAACTTCCGCAAATATCTTCTCTGGAAGCAGCGTTTAGTGAGGTTTTATCGATAGCTGAGGCAAGAGGTCTGAAACTTACGGATGCTGAGCGCAAAAACCTCATAGAAACTGTTGTAAGAAAAGTAAACGGAATGGATTTAGACAAATATCAAGTTCATGGAGGTTTCGATTGGGACCCTAAAGACTTGGATGCTTCCGTAATCGCAGACAATAACAAAGCTGCAGAAGAAATTTTAGGTGTAAGAGATAACTACAACAAATATAGTTTATATGTTGTACAACTTGCAAGATTACTTAAAGATGCCTATAAAGAAACAAACCCTTCAGCTTCTTCAATGGGTTCTATCAGCAATGCATTAAAACAATTTGTGGAGAAATATGATAAAAATACAGTAGAATCCAATACAAATGATTTTAAACGGACTGTCGGTTTTAAGGATGCTTCAATTCAAAATGCTTATGGAACAAGGGATATTAAGCTTGTTATAGATATGGCATTGAATCAAGCTGAATTTAAATCCGGCAGAGATTTTGCAAACAGACAAGAAATCTTCAATGAGATGTATAAAGCTGCTACAGAGCCTGCCGTTGCAAAAGAAGCAATGATTATGGAAGCATTGAAGGCGCTCATTGGGATTCCTACAACTTATGCCGGTGATGAATACGGTATGTCCGGTTATGAAGAAAAGGCAAAGAATATTTATCAGCAGAACAGAAATGTAGTTCCATTCTCTGAAATGGATAAAGATGATGAACTGGGCAGATACAGACGTAAAATCATGGAAACTGTTAACGGTGCTTTGAAAGATAGAAGTAATCCTGATGCAGCGCCTCTAAATAACGGTACTCCTTACATGCTCGATGTGCAAGCATACGGCAGAACTACGGATGAGACATACGGCAGAATTAATGAAATTGAGAAAGCCTTGGCTAATGAATCACTTAGTTCTGAACAAAGAAAAGCTTTGGAAGATGAAAAGAAAAATCTGGAACGTGCAAGATCTAATGTTGCATATATGATGCAATCCGGCAACGGAGATATGACAATAAGCCTGATGAATTTTGCTGATGTTAATCATTCTAATAGATTTGATTATTTTAAAGCTTACGGTTTAGACACAGAACAAAAACGCAAAGACTTTTTCAAAGATAATAATATAGAATCCATAGATGAAAATAATAAATATATACCTATCAGACCAAAATCAGAACTTGATATGATTTTGCTTGGGGCAGGTATAGCACTTCCTGCAGGAACAATATTCGCCAATATTAATGCTAAAGACAAGGCTGAATATATTGTAAAAGAGGTTGCAGGCAAGCTGGGTATAGTAAGGAAAGATGGCGGTAAAATTGTTATGGATGGTCTTACTGCGAAAAACGGCGTGATGATTTTGAAAAAACTAAAAAATGTTGCATTTAAAGGAAGCAATAGCAAGGCTTTCTATAATTCGCAATATAATATAGTTTCAAATCCTTATCAGCCGGCAAAGACTGTTGAGGAAGGTAAAAGGCTGTCAGTAATCGCAAAATAGCGGTGATGCAGGTATTTCCCTTGTAAATAGTTTTTGTTTTTGATATTTTGTAGAAGGTGTGTTTTATGTTTAAAACGTTGTGTATTATCATTGTGAATAAATGTAAAATTCATACTCTATAAATAGCAAAAAATAAGTTTTAAAAGACTTTTAATATATAGGTACCAGGTGGGATTTGTATGATTAGACCAGTAATGTTATCAGAAAATAGTGTTGGGTTTAGAGCAAAGCCTGAAAAAGAGCAGGAGGCGGAACTTCCTGAATCAAGGGTATTGCCTAATACCGTAAGCACCAGAATCCGCCAGAAATTTCAAAAGACCACAAATGCGTTTCTTCAATATCCGCTAAAGGGGTTGAAAGGGGATGTGAACTCTGATTTTTACGAGTTTATTACAATGGGGATTGTGCCGTATCTTATCGGCAGCGGCATGTTTATGGCAATGTTTAATTTGGTCAATAAGCATTTGGAGCCTAAATCGAGAGTTTTAGCCGGTATTAATGGTAAAAAGATGGCATTGGGTGTCGTTTTATACGGACTTTTTAAATCCTTATCTCCGGATTTAGTTACCAGACCTATATATTGGGGTACCGGTGTTGATATTGAGCATCCGATAGAGCATGTTTACTATCCGCTTCCAAAAGAACCCGGAGAATCAGCAAATATTATGCCGCAGATTCAGCAGCGTAAAATATATGACAGTAAAGAATTCTTTAGAAAAGATTTGATACAAAAGGATTTGGGCAAAGAATATTATGATAATATAGCAAAGAAAGTCGGTTTGGGTGAAGATTTAAATGACTCTGTAACTGAGACTACCCCGATTATTCAAAGCGTTGTTTCAACGGCAAAAACTGCTAAAACATTCTCTTCTTACGCTTGGGCAGGTGTAGGAGTCGGGCTTGCTGTTCAGGACAACTGGATTGATTTCTTTAACGCAATTTCAAATAGAAGACATCATATTTCTAAGCCCGGTGAAACATTTGCTTCTAAGATGGGTAATAAGTTGAAGAATTTTGGAAAGAATACTATTGATATTTCAAAAAGTTTCGGACGCTCTTTTTGCGGCGCGTTTAAGACATTGTGGACAGGAGCTCCGGGAACTCATGGCTTTAAAAAACATGCCGGTAAAGCTTGGCTGTTGTTTACGATGGCTTTGACGGCAGGCAGTACGGCAAATTCTATTATAAGAGCTAAGCAAAGCGGCAAGCTTGAAGATAAAACTATTATAGACAAGTCTGAAGAAAGTACGGTGATTTAGTATGGCAGTGAAACCTATACAATTAAATACAGATAATACTAAATCTCATACCCCTTACTATAACGCAAAAGGGGCGGTTAAAACTGACGGTATGGTTCGCCCTCTCCGCCCGGAAGGTCATTTAGTGGATGATTCTTGGAGTTCTAAACCGAAATACTTTATCAAAGATATTGCCTATGATATGAAAGCTTTAAAAGACGGTTTTCAAGGGAATGCGAATGATCACCAGAGCGGACATTTGAATGATGTAGGTCTCAAGCTTGGCGGTATTGGTATTGCAACAATGCTTGCTGCAAAAACATCCAATCCTATGGCAAGAATAATGGAATATGTCGGTTTAGGAACATTCTTAGCCGCGATGGATATTTTCCCGAAATTAGCTATCTATGGACCTTCTGAAAAAATTCATGGTTTTGATATCGGAAAAGAATATATAGATGAGCAAGGTCGTAAGAAATCTGTATTCCAGGATGGAAATTATATCCCATTTGATATGTATCAAGGTGATAGACCTGATGAAGATTTGGATATCATTGGTGACAAACTCGGTATTCCGCGAGATGTTAAAAACCGTCATGATGTTATAAAAGAACAAATGAGAAAAATAGGTATCCAAAATAATACCTGGTGGATGATTACTGCAGGTTTTGCAACTCCTGTTATTACAGCACTGGCATGCTGCGGTTTAGAAAAACTCATTGCTCCGGCAGTAGAATCTGTAAGAAATTCAAGGTGTAATTCCAATATTACGAAAGCTTTGGCTCTTACAAAAGGTATGAGTGATGACGTAGATGCCATTAAGCCGAATGATTTAAGTAAGAAGATTGAAAAAATTCTGGTAACATATCAAGGAAAAGAAATTCCGCAAAATGAAATTGACAGTATAATTAATCTTATTACGAAAGATATGGATTCATTTTCATCTGCAGCGGTCAAAAAAGATATAACATCTGTTTTAAGGAATGCACACAACGGGCAGGCTTCTTATGTTATAGAAAATACTTTTGCTGATAATATTATAAATCACATTCAAGCTGTACTTCCTGCCAGAAAGAAAGATGTATTTGAAAGAGTTTTTGTTCCGTCTGCACCGGAAGTAAATGAAATTTTAAATAAACTTGGTGCCGCAGAAAATATTAATGACGAAACGTTACTGAATCTTAAGGGTGAATTTAAGGAGTTATTTAATAGGAAGATTCAACAAGAACCTGCAAATATTCAGACAATATTAAAGGCTCAGCGTAATGAAGTTCTTGAGGCTATTTCAAAGAAAATAAAAGAGAATCCGTCAAATTACGTGAATGAGAACCAAATAAAAGAACTTGTCGATTTTGCGAAAGTAATTGGAGATTTCAAGCAAAATCAGCGAATGCTTGATAAATACAAATCGTTTAAAACAGAGTATGCTCCGGAGACTGTTCTTGCAAAATCTTATGCAAAATTTGAAAAAACGCTTCTTGATGTTTTGGGTATAAAATATAAAGACCTGAAAGTAATGAGAGAATCTGAACAGTATGCTCAGGAAATCTTTGACAAGAAATTGTCAGAACTTGTTAAAGATGAAGCGAAATATGAAAAAGCTGTCAGCAAGCTGGCTAAAGTTATGCAAGATATGGAAATCAAACTTAACGGCAAGAGTACAAATGATGCTTACCTTAAAGATTTGATTAATGCTATAGAAAATAATTATAACAATACCGCAATCAGGCTTAATAAAATAGGCGGCTTCAAAGAGACAGTAGATTCTCTTGTAAAAGAAGATGCAGCTTCTTTAATTAAGAATTCTGCCGACTCAGCGGAGGCAATTAAATCAAGGCAAGATTTGTTTGATTTTCTTGATGGAGTCAGAGAAGATGCTTTCAAAGGAAAAGACTATTGGAAAGATTTAACTGAAGAAGGCAGAAAAGAATATGTAAAATACAATTCAAAAGGTGTCGGCTCATCAAAAAATCTTGAAATATCAAGAATCGTTGAACGTTATCAGGGAGCAAAAAACTCTTTTAACAGAATACTTCATATTTTTGATTTGTACAAGCGTCCAATGCCGGAAGGCGGTTATGACAAAGAGATTCTTGAAAAAGGCAGAGAAGCTCTAATGAATGCAACATCATCAGAACATACTTTAAAACTAAATATGGTTAATAATCAGAAGTTCTACCAGGATGTAATGCAGACAGTTTGGAATCCGAAACTTGAGGCTTCAACAGACAAGGCTTTAGGTTCGTCAGAGTTGGCATCTGGTGATGTTGCCGGCAGATTCCGCAAATATATTACCAGATTTAAAGATATAATGGGCAACAATGATATAGATTTCACAAAATCAAATCATGTTTTGGATACCAATGCGCCAAAAGCATATACAAAATCATCTCAAACAAGATTGGCTAAATTTAATCTTGTTTCTCAAACCCCGGCGGAGATGATAAAGAATGCTGCAGCAAGAAGATATGGAAGTGAAAAATGGCTCAGAATAGCTTCAGTAATTGGCGGTACAGTATTGGGTGCAACCGTTCTTGCTCAGTTCTGCTTCGGCAAGCTAAGAAATCCTCAGAATTTACAGAAACAGGTGGACTATGATGCAAATAAATAAAATATTACCGATTAATTTCAGGGCAGTGCAGCCTCATACGGATAAAGTTCAGACTAATGAACCTAAGACTGCAGATAGCGATGTTTCTGCAAAATATCTTGAAAATTTAGCTCTTCTTAATACTCCAAAAGTCCAAAAGGTTGAGCTGAATTCAGACAAACAAATTCCTTATAAGAACAATTTAAAAACAATGATTCAGAATAATGAATCTGTAATGTTGGCAATAGTTCCAAGAACATTCACCGCTCAAGACATAAATGGTGATGATAAAGTAACTTTGTCAACGGGAGAAAAAAACGGGACTTTCTTGAGTGCAATATCAAGACTGGATGAACTTAAGGCTGACGGCATTAATACAATCCATATTCTGCCTATCCATCCGCCCGGAAAGAAGAATGCGATGGGAACAGCAGGTTCTCTTTATTCTCCTGCAAAATATGTAACAGAAGACGGGCATCTTGCTATTGACCCAATGATTATAGAAAAAGATGATCCAAGGTCTCCGGATGAACAATTTAAAGCTTTTATTGACGAGTGTCACAAACGCGGTATCAGTGTAATGCTGGACTTGCCGAGCTGCGCTTCTGTAGATATGTTTGAAGCGGAACCTGATTTGATGGCATACGGCAGAAACGGAGAGGACAAAACTCCGCAGGGCTGGGCAGATATCAGAATGTTTGAACCTTGGGCAGACGAAGCAAAACGTACTTTAAATCCTAAGCTTTTAGAGATGCATAAACAGTATGTAGATGCTTGTATTGATTTAGGGATAGATGGTATCAGAGCTGACGTTGCCAGAGCTAAACCTCCGGAATTTTGGGATGCATTAATTAAATATTCACGTCAAAGAGATCCTGAGTTTGGCTGGCTGGCAGAAAGCTATACTTATGAATGTGCTTCTCCGATGGTAAATATGCCTTACGATAGACCGGAAGATTTGTTAAGAGCAGGTTTTGATGAATATTACGGACAATATCATATTTTCCACGACTGGAGAAATGCTCAGGAATTTAATGACTATATTAAATTAAATTTGGATCTGTCTCACAGATTACCGGCAGGGAAGAGTGTTATAGGTTCTTTCCTCACTCATGATGACAGCTCTTCTATGATACATGGCGGAGAGAATTTCTGTAAATTAACAACAGTATTGCAAGCCACAATACCAATGTGTAATCCGTATTTTATAGATGGATTCCAAACCGGAGACTATTATGATTACAAGTACAGAAATACTGATAATATAGAAACCTATACAGGTAAGACAAATATGGAAGAGCACCGCTACAGATTAGCATTGTTTAATTTGGCGAGAAAACCTGGCGGTGACTGTCCTGATATTGAGCGTGTTATGCAGGGTGTATTGAAAATGCGCAGCGAGAATTTAGATGTGCTTGCTGATAAAAATAGCAGCTTTATTGAACTTGACAAAAGAGAAGATAAGGATGACCAAATAATAACTTATGCCAGACACAACAATGGCAGAACAATTTTGGTTGTAGCAAACAAAAATCCTAACAGAAATGTAACCGGAATTATAGAAATACCTGGTTTAAAAGCGGAGCAAGAACTCAAAAACATGGTTCCGGAATATGGTGAGCCAAGTGAGTTTCAGGTGAGTGAAGGAGAACTAAAAGTAAATCTTGCACCGGCTGACGCTTATGTGTTTGAGATTGATACTCCGAATATAGAGGAGGATCGTAAGGATTACGCATACAGGCAGAAAATCAAAGACTAAGCAAACATTAAATAAATACAAAATTGGAGACCGGATTTAACCTCCCGGTCTTTGTCGTGTTTGCCGGCAGATAGATTTTGCTCTAAATTGGTCATTTTTTTAATTTTATATAACCTGAAAGTCAAAAATGTTACAATTCTGAGTTACATTCTTTACCTTAAATTAATGTTTATAGTATTATAGAACTGAAGAATGGTTTTAGGAGGTAATCTCAATAATGTCTATTGCTTTGGAGCAGAAACAAGGTTTAATTGCAGGTGACGGGCTTTTACCTGTTAAGATGGCTCAATATGCTAAAGAAAATGGGTTTGATGTTGTTGCAATATCTTTATCAAGCGATAATTATGCACAGCTAAAGAAGTATTGTTCAAAAGTTTATTCATTCTGTCCCGGAGAAGTTCAGAAGATTGAGGATACTCTTAAATCAGAAGGTATTAAACAAATTACATTTTTGGGTAAAGTAAGCAAGACAATTCTTATTAAACGTCCGAAATTTGATTCACGTGCCGTAGAATTTATCAAACAAGCAATCAGACTCAATGATGACAAAGTTATGCTTATGATAATAGAAGAGTTAGAAAAAATAGGTATAACAATTCTTGACCAAACACTTTTTATTAAAAATTTGATGATTCCATCCGGAGTGCTGGGAAAAGTTCAGCCGACGCCGGAGCAGATAGAAGATGTAAATTATGGTTACTGGCTGGCTAAAGAGACCGGAAAACTTGATGTTGGGCAATCTGTCGTAATTAAAGATAAGATGATTATGGCTGTGGAAGCAATTGAAGGGACTGATAACTGTATCAAGAGAGGGTGCAAAATTGCCAAGAAAAATTCACGGGTTGTAAAGGTCGCAAAACCGTCTCAAGATAAAAGATTTGATATTCCGGCTATAGGCTTAAGAACCCTTAAGACAATGAAAAAGTACAAGGCTGATTTAATTGCTGTAGAAGCCGGTGAGACAATCATTGTTGATAAAGAAGAAGTTGTAAAATTTGCAAACAAACACAATATTGTGGTAATGGCTGTTTAGTATGAAAAAAGTTTTCGTTATTACAGGGGAATATTCAGGTGATATTCATGCCGGGAAAGTGGTTCAAAACCTAAGAGAATTAAACCCTGATATTGAAGTGCAAGGAATCGGCGGAGAGAATCTTAAAAATGCCGGAGCTTTGCTTTTTTGCGACCACTCAAAAATGTCAGCTTTCGGATTTAGTCTTAAGATGGCAATAGACCATTTAAAACTTGAAAATGACGTAGTTGAATATATTCTTGATGAATACAAACCTGATTTGGTTCTGCTCATTGATTACGGAACATTTAATTTAAGAGTTGCAAAGAGATTAAAAGGTCATGGAATAAAAGTTGTACATTATATTCCGCCTCAAGTTTGGGCAAGCAGAAAATGGCGTATTAAAGGGATAAAAAAATACGTAGATAAAGTGCTTTGTATATTTCCGTTTGAAGAAGATATGTATAAAGAATACGGAATTGATGTAACTTATTGCGGTCATCCACTTGTAAAGCAGCTTCCTCCTAAGGCTGATAGAGAAAGATTCTTTGCTGAACACGGTTTGGATTCTAAAAGAAGGCTCGTTTCAGTTTTTCCGGGTTCACGCCCGTTGGAACTAAAATTTTTTGGAGAGACCTTTATCAAGGCTGCCAAAAAACTTCAAAAGCAGCATCCGGAACTTCAAATATGTATTTCGCATGCGCCTAACTTAAAGGATAATGTTTTTAATAAATATATAAAAAATACGGATTTTAAGGTTATAAAAGGCGAAAACCAAGCATTATTGAGTGTTTCTGATTCTTTGATTCTTGCATCAGGAACAGTTGCTCTTGAGGCGGCTTTGTATCAAACACCAATGATAATCGGCTATAGAGGTCCATGGATTCTTTATATTCTCTATCTTTTGGTAAGATGTATAAGAAATGTTTCTCTGCCAAATATTATTATGGGAAAGGATATTGTGCCTGAACTTATTCAATCCAAGTTTAATGTTGATAATATATGCTACGAGACAGAGAAACTACTGTATGACAAGACTTGCCGTGATGAAATGATAAATGAGTTAGGCAAAGTTAAAGAAAAACTTTCAGATAAATATTCTGCTCAGGTTGCTGCCGAAACTATTTCAACTATGCTCAATTCTTAAGAGCGCTGCTTTTATTTTTAATCCTCCGGCATAGCCTGTAAGTTTACCGTTTGAGCCTATTACTCTGTGGCAAGGTATGATTATAGGGAGTGGATTCTTGTTGTTTGCCATTCCTACAGCTCTGGATGCTTTCGGATTTCCGCAGGCTTCCGCTATATCTTTGTAGTTTCGGGTTTCTCCGTACGGAATCTTTTCAAGCTCTTTCCAAACTTTTTTTTGAAACTCTGTGCCTTTAGGATTTAGTTTTATATCAAAAGCTGTTCTCTTCTTTTCAAAATATTCTTCCAGCTCCAGGAATGTTTTCTGAATTAAAGGCGAAAGGATAAAATTTCCTTCACAATTAACCTTTCCAAAACGAATACTTGTAACAGCTTTATTCTCCTCTGTTATAGTTAAATACCCAATTTCGGTTCTTTTATAATAATAGTTCATATTGTAATTATAATACTGATTTGTTAAAATTAATATATAGGAGGCAAAATGAGGTTAAGAGGACTTTTAATTCTTCTTTTGTTATTAGGGTTTGTTAATTCTTCTTATGCATCCGGCTATCCGGGGCTGAGGACGATGTTTTTAAATAATAAAGCCGTTATCTGTGCGATAAACCTCCGTACCTTTAATGCAAAAGATACAAACGGAAACGGAATTATTGATAATGACGAAGAAAGCGGCAATTTTATAAATGCGGTTGAACGGTTAGATGAACTAAGAGCCGGTAATATAAATACTATTCATTTGCTTCCGATTACACCATCCGGGAAATTAAAAGCTTTGGGGACAGCAGGTTCTCTGTATTCAATGGCGGACTTTTGGAGTATAAATCCCCAGCTTGTTGATATGACTTCTTCTCTAACTCCGTTAGAACAGGCAAGATATTTTATAAGTGAATGCCACAAACGCGGCATAAAGGTGATAGTTGACCTTCCAAGCTGCGGGGCGTATGATTTATTCCTTTTACATCCGGAATTCTTTATAAAAGATAAGAAACAGCTTTCTATCATTCCTTCCGACTGGACTGATGTAAGATTGTTTGATGTTGGCACTGAAGATAAGCTGAATTCTGATGTTATGGAAGCTCATAAAAGGTTTGTTGATATGGTAATTGATTTGGGTGCAGACGGGATAAGAGCCGATGTTGCAACTATCAAACCTTATGCTTTTTGGAAAGAATTAATAAAATATTCGAGAGACAAAAATAATGATTTTCTATATTTAGCGGAAGCTTCTGATTCTTGGAGAGAGCCTCCTTCTAAGTATGCACCTTTTACTCCTTATGACAAGCTTTTAGAGGCAGGTTTTGACGGGTATTATGGAAGCTTTTTTAACTTGAAAGACTGGAAAAAATCCGAGGAGTTAATAGGTCATGTACAATTTAACAATAAACTACTCAATTCATATCCTGAAAATAAGAGCGTAATCCTCTCTTTTACAACTCATGATGAAGTCAGTCCTGTAGTATTATACGGAGAGAAATTTTCTGTAATGATTTGCTGGCTGGAAGCGACTCTCCCTTACAATCCGTATATTGTAGACGGCTTTCAGACAGGGGATGACTATATTTATCCTTGGGCAAATACAAAAGCTCCAATGACAGAAACTGATGACGACTTTTATTTTGTACACAGAGGGAAGCTTGATTTATTCAACTTCTCTCGAAAACCTGGCGGAAAGAGTAAACTTATTGCCGATAATTTTCAAAAAGCGTTCAAGTTTCGAGCAGAGAATTTGGATTTAATATCAAAAGGTACATTTACACCGCTAAAAGTCGATAATGACAGAGTTTTTGCGTATTCAAGAAGTTATCAGGGTGAAACTATCATTGTTGTAGGTAATCTTGATCAAAAACGCCAGCAGCGGCGTGTTACTATTAAAGTTCCCGGTATTAAGAAAAAAGAGAACCTTGAGCTTATTCATGGAATGCCTAATTACAAAACTGGAAAGAATAAATTGTATATTGATATGGAAGCCGGAGAAATAAAAGTTTTGAGAATAGCTGATTTTTCTATATAATAGAAATATAGAGAGGTAAATTATATGAAGAAAAGAATCATGTCAGGTATGCGCCCAACCGGAAAGCTTCATTTGGGGCATTATTTGGGAGTTATTGATAACTGGGTAAAATTGCAGGATGAATATGACTGTTTTTATCAGGTTGCAGACTGGCATGCTCTCACTACAAAATATGATAACACCGAGGATTTGAAACAGAATGTTATAGATATTGTTTCGGATTGGCTTGCTTGCGGAATTGATCCTGAAAGGTCAACGGTATATCTTCAATCCCTTGTTCCGGAAACTGCAGAGCTTCATATATATTTGAGCATGATCACTCCGCAAAACTGGGTTGAAAGAGATCCGACCTTGAAAGATATGGCAAAAATTCTAAAATCTAAAGAAGGTTTTGCTTCCCAGATTAATTACGGATTAATGGGTTATCCGGTTTTAATGACGGCTGATATCCTTCTTTTCAATGCGGATTTTGTTCCTGTTGGAATAGACCAGGTTGCCCATGTTGAATTAACCCGTGATATTGCAAGAAGATTTAACAATGTTTACCATACAGATTTCTTTAAAGAACCGCAGCCGCTTTTAAATAATTGTTCATTGATTTGCGGACTGGATGGGAACAAAATGGGGAAATCATTTAATAATGATATTAAGATTTCCGATACAGCGGAAGTCACGGCTAAAAAAGTTATGTCTGCTATCACTGACAGAAGCAGAATGAGAAAAGATGATTTAGGTCATCCTGATGAGTGTGAAGTAGCGTTTAAATACTGGAAGATTTTTGGTACAGAAACAGAAATTAATACGGTAAGATGTGAATGTGAAAAGGGTCAAAGAGGCTGTGCTGATTGCAAACGCCAACTTGGAGCCAAAATTAATGAACGTATGGCTGAAATTCGCGATAAACGCAGCTATTACGAACAGCATCCGGAGATAGTTGAAGAAATAATAAGAGAAGGTTCAAAGAAGGCTCAAATAGAGGCTCAAAAAATTCTTGGTGAAGTCAGAAATCTTGTAAGGATGTTTTAATTAATCAAAGAACGATGGCGGTTTTAAAACCGCCATCGTTCTTTTTTAATCTTATTTCTTCTTTTCGGCTCTTGTTCTCACAGAAATCCTTATCGGAGTTCCGAAAAATCCGAAAGCTTCTCTTATTTTGTTTTCTATATACCTTTTATAATGGTCTTTTAAAAGGTTTTCATCGTTTACAAAAAGCAAAATGGTTGGAGGCTGTATTGCAGCCTGAGTTGTATACATAATCTTTAACCTTTTGTTCCTGATAGTTTGAGGAGGATTGAGCGCATAAGCTTCATTAATAACTTTATTTAACAATCCTGTAGAAACTCTCTTTGTAGATTCATTATAAACTTCGACAACCTTTGTAAAAATCTGGTTAAGCCTTTGCCCTGTTTCAGCACTTATATAGATTTTAGGAACATAATCCAGAAACGGGATTTCATTTGCAAGTTTAGTATCAAATTTGTTTATGGTATTTGATTTTTTGTCCTCAATTAAATCCCATTTATTAATTGCGATAACCATTCCTTTGCCGGCTTCGGTTATAATTGATGCAATTTTTTTATCCTGATCCGAAATTCCGTTAACAGCTTCTGTCGCATCAATTACCATAAGGGCAACATCACATTCTCTGATTGAGCGGATGGCTCTGTCTACTGCAAATTTTTCCACCCCATAGGTTACTTTAGATTTCTTCCTTATACCGGCAGTATCAATAATTACAAACTCTTTATCTTCGTACTTAAGTCTTGAATCAATACTGTCACGGGTTGTGCCGGAAACATTCGAAACAATAACTCTTTTTTCACCCAGAAGAGCGTTTACTATGGAAGATTTGCCGGCATTCGGACGTCCTACAATCGCTATTTTAATTGTGCCGTCTTCTTCGTTATTTTCATCTTCTTCAAAGTCTGAAGTAATTTCTTCTAGCAAATCTCCGACTCCGCCTGAACCATGCAGGGCAGAAATAGCAATAGGCTCGCCTATTGCCAGGGAATAAAAATCACTCAACATTGTAATCTGTTTCCCTGAATCTACTTTGTTAACCGCAAGGAAAACAGATTTTCCGGATTGTCTTAAAATATTAGCAATATCTTCATCAACAGGAGTTACTCCTTCAATCCCGTCTACAAGAAAAATTATTTTATCGGCTTCTTCACAGGCAATTTTTGCCTGGTCATAGATGGAAACCATAATTTCATCTTCATCACCCGGTACAATCCCGCCGGTATCAATTACAGTAAAAAACTTGTTTTGCCATTCGACATCAAAATAAATCCTATCCCTTGTCACCCCCGGCAAGTCATCCACGATAGACTGCCGCCTTCCTACAAGGCGGTTAACAAAAGTGGATTTGCCGACATTTGGACGTCCAACTACAGCTATTACAGGTTTTCTTTTCATAGCTGTAATTCTAGCATGAGTAATTTTTAAATACAATGTTGCGATAAAACCATTATTTTTATTAAAAAGTAAAATTTTGTAACAAAAAGTATATACTTTTCACACAAAAAATCTTTATTAGATTAAATAGAAGTATGGTTTGTATTGTGTTATAGATTACAGGGCGGATTTAATTTAATCCGCTTTTTTATTTTATTATTTTGGAAATATTATTCTGTATTGAATTTGCTCTTATAATGTATTTTGATAACTGTTCGTATTTGTCAACATTTTCTCCGTACGGAATATTCATTCCAATAAGTTCATCAACGTTTTTATTTATGCTTTCAAGTTTTGATAAAGATTTTTTTAATTCAAAAACAGAGGAAAATTTTTTTGGCATTTTAGCCAGAATGCTGTCTAAGATGAATTTGCAGCCCTCATTTAAAGCCTTGAGTCTATGTGGTAAATGATTCTTTTCAGTATTTCCTATAGTTTTCCTGTTTCCTCCAAAAAGGTTCAAAATCCCATCGCTTAGTTTTGCAGAAAGACTCATATCATTATATATTTTGATTAATGAGGCATATTCTTTTTTTAGCAATTGCTTTCGATTAGAAAGAATTTCTATCTGGTCGTAATCATAGATATCTCTTGCCGATTGAATCCTATAGTCAATCTCTTTCAGTTCTTCTTCAAGTCTTGCTATTTTGTATTCAATTTTGAACAGTTCATCAGAAACTTCTTTGTATGCATCTGCTTCAAGCAGGTTTGAATCATAGTCATTAAGCCTTCTGGAAGGTTCCGGAGGCATGGAATTCATTTCGCCCGTTAAAAAGAAATTATCTGAATCGGCTTCTGCAAAAGGATTTTGCGCGGAAGAATACATTCCTGATTCAAAGCTGTCTGAGTTGCCTTTTTTCATACCCATATTATACTAAAAAACCCGTATTACATCAATTGAGACAATATTTCCTGTTTAAGCAGTTTAGCGGGATAATAATCCGGTAATATTTTAATGCATTCATCAATATGAAACTCTGCATCTTTATAATTCCCAAAGTTCATGTAGTATTTGGCATACATAAAATGAAGTTCGGGGTCTTTATAAAAAAGACTCTTGGATTTATCAAGATATTCCCTGCTTACTTTATAGAGCTTATTTTCATACATAACTCTTGCGACATATTTGTATGTCTCATTGTTTATTTCTGACAGGATGTTCAAGCTCCCCAAAACCTGTTCAACATAATCTATTTTCTCATTTTTCAAAAGGAAATCAAGGTCTATTTCTAAAAAGTTCCTTATTTCAAAATAACTGGGGTATTCTTCTATATATCCGGATAAAATATCTGTCAAAGCTTTTCCCCAGCGTGCACGCGGTGAACTTAACGAACAGAATACTTTTTTTGCACTTAATAAATCATCATTCAATATTGCTAAATAAGCGTGCTCTAAACTCCCCGGTTTAAAGGCTAAACTGCTGTTTTCATCACTAAAAAAGAACATAATATTTAATTATCTTTATTGTTTTTCTTTATAATAATTGACTTAGTTTTCTTTTCTTCAACGACAACTTCATCTTCCGGAGCCGGTGCAGTTTGGATATTATCATTGATTTTTAATTTTTCATCTTTGAGCATTGTAGAAACAGAATCAACGGTATTTACATTAGTATCTTTGCCAATGAGGTTTTGAAGTTTTATCTGGAAGTAGATTTCTTCCCTGTAAATCTTTACATCCTTATCAGCTTTAATGGCTATTTTACAAGAGCCATTCTTAGCTTCGACAACCGTTATTTCAATGTTGTCGTTTATCATTATTTTTTGACCGTTTTTTCTGGTTATTACGAGCATTGTTACCTTTTAATTATTTTTCTTGAAAAGCGGGAAGCTTATGTCATATCCGGAACCTGACAGAACTACCTGTCCTGCGAGGTGTTCGTCAATATTGAACACAAGCGGAGCTAAAAGATTTATAGTTGTTCCCTGCGGGTTATCCTGTGGTATTGAGGCTATATTCATAACAAGCAGGCTTTCAACATTCTGAATCTTTAGCAAATCCACAACGTTATCTTGAAGATCTATTGAATAATCAAGATTGAGGCTGAAAACTGAAACAACAGGAAACGCTAATGCCGGATCATCTACAGCTTGCAGCCATTTAAAAAAATTATCCTGATTCAAATCTAATAATACAAATCTGCTCAAATCATTGAAGCCGATAATTGGCAGAACAAAATTAAATATTCTGTTCTCGTCTATTTCAATTTCTCCAAATCTAAGAGTATTTATTTTCATCTATTAGAATCCTAGTGACATATTGTTTGTTAACAAAGATTGAATTAATTGCGGATTTATTGAAGGATTTCCTACAAGCATATTCATCATCTGAACTTCTTCCGGTTTTTGTTGATAACCCGTTAGCAAGGATAAATCCGCAGAATAATTATTAAAGCTGCCCAAGCCTGCTCTTTGTAATGTTCTTAGAGCAGCTACTATTTCATCATTTGTAGGTGCAGCACCGGAAAAGTCCTTATATTCTTCAAATTTTTGAGGGGCTATATCATCGCTTCTGTTAATTTCTCTCATCATATTTTCGATTTTGAGTCTTTCATAATCACTTCTAACTTCTTCTGTTACAGCAGCGCCTTTGCCTCTTATAAACTCTTCCATCGGAGAAGAGTAGGTTGATTCCGTACATTTATCAGGAGTTTCAAGGCAAGTCTTACCTTTTTGCGCATATCTTCCTAATGCTCCGTTAGGAGAAGTTAACGCAAGAACTTTCCCATAGTTAGTAATAGCTTCATCTTTTTTACCAAGTTGTGCTGACGACATTGCAAGATAATAATATGCAAATGCGTTTGCAGGATCTTTCTTTACATAATCGCTTAATCTTAAATAACATTCAGAATAATTACCTGCTTTATACAATTTTATAAGTCCCGGAAGTTCATTGGAATTTCCGGATTTTGAATAAGCCATATTTATTGTAGAGGATAAAAGTACAATACTTAAAAGCACTAAAATTTTCTTTTTCATAATAACCCTTCTTATTTAAAATATCTCTTATTAATAGTATACACCAGAGTATCATACTCTGAATACATCATATAATTGAATTATACAATATATTTATACGGATAACAAGCTTGGAGTCAACAGAAAGTCACAAATCTCTTTTTCGAGCTTGCAGCCGTAGATTGCGTTGATTTCTTTTATAAAGTAGCAAGGGCTTGTGACATTAATTTCGATTATTTTTTTGTCGATAACATCCAATCCTGCCATTTGAATTCCCATAGAGCTTAGTTTTTCTGCGACCGGAGTAAATAAATTAACATCATCAGGAGTTAAATCCGACTTTGTTAAGAAATTGTCATTATGCGTGTTGAACTTAAAATCATCAGAGCTTGGAAGTTTTTTCACAGTATATGGAAGAACTTTTTTGCCCAGTGTAAGAACTCTAATATCACCTTTTTTTACATCTGGGATAAACTTTTGCACCATGACTAATGTTGATTCATTGTTGGTGAGGGTGTTTATTATGGTTCTTGTATTTGGATCTCCTTCATAAAGGTACATTACCCCCGAGCCAAAGCATCTGTTCAGCGGCTTTAAGACGATTTGTCCATGCTGTTTAAGGAAGTTTTCAATATCTTTGAGAGAGCAGGTAACAATACAATCTGTCATGTATTCGCTAAACCTTAAACTATGGAGTTTTTCGTTAAAATCTCTTATTGATGACGGAGAATTTATAACGGTTGGTTTGTTTACGAAATCAAAAACATAAGTTGCGTTAATATAATCAATGTCAACAGGCGGATCCGGACGGAACATTACAATATCAAAATCGTCAATTAGTTTTTCTTCAAGCACATCTTTGTAACAGATGTTTTCGTTATTTAAGAAGCTTTCGTAGCACTTAACAAAAGATTGCTTTCCTCTTAATAAAAGACCGGATACTGTTGCAATTCTTACATCATTCCCCCTGAGGAGAAATTCTTTAATCATCCAAAAATTCGTTACGAGGTTGTTAAATTCAAAATATTTAAGTTCAATTTTATCAATTATAAAAAGTATTTTTTTCATTTCTTTTACCCAACCCAATGGTAGCACTAAGTGAGAGTTTGTACAAGGTATCCGGATTACTTAATCTGGATTTTTTTTGCGGAATGGATTATTATATATAACTATGAGCAGAAAACGTTATGTAAAAGAAAAGAAAGAGAGTTTTTTTTCAAAGTTTGTTAATTTTGTGTTGACAATTGCCGTAGCGTGTGCGATTGGTTCGCAAGTATGCACTGCTGCTAACAACAATTTAAGAATTGCTCAGGTCAGTGATGCCCACTTTTCGACTTTTGAAGAAAATACTTCTTATAAATTTTTAAAAAATTCTGCTGAAATTTTGGACGATGTAATTTTGCAGATTAATACATCAGGAGCGTATGATTTTGTAATATTCACCGGCGATTTGGTAAACAAACCAAAGGTCAGCGAATTAAACAGTTTCATAAAACACATATCAAAACTGGTTTACCCCTGGTATGCTATTGACGGAAATCATGATATTTCAATAGACGGTCCGTTAAACAAAGAAAAATTTATGGAGATTTTGCATTCTGCAAATGATGATATTCCAAACAAACCTTATTATGCATTTACTCCGAAGCGAGGCTACAGAGTGATATGCCTGGACAGTATTATAGATTATAAAATTACGACAAATGGAGAACTTTCTGATGAACAGCTTGCCTGGCTGAAAGAAGAACTTAATGATTGTAAAAAAGATATAGTTGTGTTGTGCATACATGTGCCTCTTACGGAACCATATCCTAGCTCTGATCACAACCTTTTGAACGAAGCAGAAGTAAAAAAAGTTTTAAAAACTCATAAGAATCCTATAATTGTTCTTCAAGGACATTACCATGCAGCAAAAGTAAAGCAGGACGGGAATGTTCTGTATATTTCGACGCCTTCTCTTGTGACTTATCCAAACGCGTTTAGGGTTGTTAATATAAATTCAAATAAAAATAAAGTTCTGGTAGATGTCTTTTTGAAAGAAACTAACCTAAAAGATCTTCAAACCCGTTCAAAGTTAAGGCTGTTAAATTCATCTTTAACATACGGCGACGAAAAAGACAGAAATGCAACTTATGAATTGAAAAAATATAAGGAATAAAAAATGGAAGAGTTTAAGATTAAGTTTAGAGGTGTAAGAGGCAGTCATCCGGTTCCAAACAAAGATTTCTTAAAATATGGAGGTAATACTGCCTGTGTTGAAGTCCGTGTAGGCGGTCATCTTATTATACTGGATGCGGGAACCGGACTGATAAGTCTTGGTAATGAGCTTATGCAGCAATATATTGAATCGGGGACAACTCTGTCGGACAGGACTCCTGTAAGGTGTTCAATCTTGTTAAGTCATATTCACCTTGACCATATACAAGGCTTCCCTTTTTTCAGACCTACCCATCTTGCTTCAACCAGAATGACATTAATGGGCGGAGTGAATTACAATGAAACTCTTGAACAGGAACTTGCAAAACTTTTATTTACGAAGTCTTTCCCGCTTGATTTAGGCGATATAGCTGCTGATTTAAGGATTAAAGACTTAAACGAAACAAATTATATAATCTTTAAAAAGTATGAGGAGCTGCCGACTATTAAAAGGGTGAACGAGATTCAAGAGGGTGATTTTACAGACGAAGATGTCGTTATAACTTGTTATAAGTCTTACGCACACCCGCAGAATGGTGTTTTTATCTATAAAATTGCTTACAAAGGTAAAACTCTTGTATATGCAACTGATAAGGAAAGCTATCCCGGAGGAGACAAAAAGCTTATTAAATTTGCAAAAGGATGTGATTTAATTATCCACGATGCACAATACTCAACGGAAGATTATTTGAGCATATATGTACCTAAACAAGGTTTTGGGCATTCAACTTTTGAGATGGCTCTTGACTGTAAAAAGCAAGTTGGTGCAAAACAGATAGTATTTTTCCACTATGATCCTGGTTATAACGATGAAAAATTAGATTCGCTTGCAGAAGAATATGCTGATGAAAATGCTATAATGGCTTACGAAGGACTTGAGATTTCACTTTTATGATAAAAAAAATATTTGCGATTTTTTTTATAGCGGTAATAATTCTATGTTCTGCTTATAAAAAACCTGATAAATATGTAATCAGGGCAGAGAAGGATGCTTTTTATCATAATAATGTCGGATTGAATTACTTAAAAGACAGAATTTATTATGCTGCAATCCAGGAGTTCAAAATTGCGATTTCTCTTTCTCCTTCTACCCAGGCTTCTGCTGTTTTCTATAATAATTTGGGTGAGACTTATATTTTTATAGGATATCCTGATTTAGCAAGAGATTGTTTTGAAAATGCAGTTAAGTTGTACGGATTAAATTTACAATACCACATAAATCTTGTTAAGTGTTATAATCTTCTTGGAATAACACAAACCAAGATTAAAGAACTGCAATCCTCAGAGGATGCTTTATCAAGAATACAATTGGGGTTGTTCTATATACAAACAGGAAATACCAAAAAGGGAATAAACACATTGGATGAGTTTTGTATGGAAGAACCTGATTTGCTGATAACACCGGCTGTGCGGCAATATTTAAAAGAAGTTACAGCTGGGGGAGGTCGTTTAAGTGAATAAGAAGTCAGTTTTTGCGGGAAGTTTTTACCCTGAAAAACCGGAAGAATTAAATAATTTATTAAATTCATATAAACAGGAACTTTATACTGAATACAAGAGCAAAGCAATTATAGTTCCTCATGCGGGTATAATTTATTCCGGCTATGCTGCAATGGCGGGTTTTCAGCACTTAGAACTTAATGAAAATATTTTTATTATTGCGCCGTCACATCATGAGAGCTTTAATAACATAGCACTTCCTGAATATACATATTTTGAGACTCCTCTGGGAAGTTTAGAGGTGAATAACAGGTTAATAAAGGATATTGCAGAAAAGTTCCCGTGCCTTATTTCAAATGAGGTTTTTGACAAAGAGCATTCCATAGAGGTTCAGCTTCCTTTCATACAGAATTTGTTTTGTCCGCAGGTTCAGAGCGCAATAGACTTTGTGAAAGGCTTAAAGAAAATAGGCAGAAAGCTCAGAATAGTCCCGGTTTTAGTAGGGGATTGTGATTATAGATTGATTTCAGACTTAATTTCTACATATTGGGAAAATTCATCGTTTGTAATTTCTTCTGACTTGAGCCATTATTACACAAAACAAGAATGCCGTCAGATAGATACTTATACGGCAACTATTATTGAAACAGGGAAGATTGACTTTATGCAGCGTGAGCAGGCTTGCGGATTAACCGGGATAAAGGGGCTGGTCGATTTTGCTAATAATAATGATTGTTCAATGATAAGAATTATGATGTATAATTCCGGAGATATTAGCAAAGATACGGAAAAAGTTGTCGGTTATGGTTCGTGGTTTATGTATACAGATTCAAGAAACGAATTTATTGAGCAGCACTGTACCAAATATATTCTTAAATCGGTAAGAGAATCAATAGAAGCCGCTTTAAAAGGTGAGGAGTATATACCGAGAGAGATACCTCCTGTTTTGACCGAATACGGGGCGTCTTTTGTTACATTAAAGATTAATAATGAGCTTCGAGGATGTATAGGTTCTGTTTATCCTACAAAACCTTTAATTCTGGACTTAGTCGATAATGCTAAAAATTCTGCTTTTCATGACCCAAGGTTTGAACCTTTAACAGAGGAAGAATTTAGCCAAATTCAAATTTCAGTGTCGATTCTATCTGCAATAGAACGGATTAATTTTAAAGATGAACGGGATTTGTTATCAAAAATTTATCCCCACGGAGTCATTATTGCTGAAAGGGATAAAAGAGCTGTGTATCTGCCTGTTGTCTGGGAGCAGCTTCCGGATAGAGACGTGTTTTTAAAATCATTAAAAGAAAAGGCAGGTCTTCCTCCATCGTATTTCTCCAGAACAATGGAAGCCTATAAGTTTGATGCTATTTATATCTCCTGACATATCCTTTTTCAACTGAAAAAATTTCAATATCTTTGAGAAATTCATCTTCAAAAAGCAGGGTATCTACAGACGTGATTATAGTTTGGATATCGTTATTGATTGATTTTAGCAGAAAATTCTGTCTCGTTTCGTCAAGTTCGGCTAAAACATCATCAAGTAGTAATATAGGCGAAAAGCCTGTTTTTTCTTTTATAATTTCAAGTTCTCCCAGCTTAAGCGCCAGAACAAGTGTCCTTTGCTGACCTTGAGAGGCGAATTTCACAGCGTCAGCATCGTTAATTTTGAACAAAATGTCATCTCTGTGCGGACCGACGCAAGATTGCCTTCTTCCAAGTTCTTCCGAGCGTCTGATTTTTAGCTCATTTTTTAAATATTCACAAATTCCGTCGATGTCAGATTCCGGACAGGTATATTGTAATGAAAAGCTTTCATTTTCGCTTATTACCAGATGTTTTTCTGCTGCTATTTTTTCAATCTCTTTAAGGAATTTTTTTCTTAAAAATATAATATTAGCCCCTGTTACAGCTATCTGTTCGTTATAGATATCAAGCAGGGTCTCGTCTATATAGTCTGATTTAAGCAGGTTGTTTTTTTGTACTCTTATTTTATCAAATTTTGACAGCCTTTCATCATAAGCGGGATAAATTTGAGAGATAGCTCTGTCAAGCCAGTCCCTTCTGTCTTGCGGAGTTCCGCGCAGAAGCAGTAAGTCTTTAGTTGAAAATAAGACGGTTTTTACGCATTGT
Organism: Candidatus Gastranaerophilales bacterium; assembly: GCA_944326455.1. GTDB lineage: Bacteria > Cyanobacteriota > Vampirovibrionia > Gastranaerophilales > Gastranaerophilaceae > CAG-196. The sequence continues at coordinate 58,934 of CALVEA010000002.1, forward strand.
CTAAAATCTCTGGCTGTAGATTTTACTTGATTTATTTTAAATTCACGTTTTTTTTCTGAGTTATAAGTATAGTTAAGTTCAATATCGACCCCATTTTTACGAATTAACGCATTTATATTAAAACTTTCTTCTCCGAATCTGATTAAATCTGTCAGAGTAGATGTTCGGGGACTTTTTAGGTCTGAGAGAAGATAGATACTTTCTAAAATGTTAGTCTTACCTTGGGCATTTTTACCTATAATGAGCACTTTTTGACTTGAAAAATCAAGACAAACGTCCTCGCAATTTCTGTAATTCTTCAACCCTAATCCGACTAATTTCATGTCCTATAGTATATCACAAAGTTTCATCTGCCGGTTCTCTTTGAATCAGATTTAGAGCTTCTTGTAATTTTAGGGAGAGAATCTGAAAATTCCTGTCATTTGTGAGGTTATAGCCTTTTTGGCAGATTCCTGTCATTTGTTTCAATAAATCAGTGGTCATTGTAATTTCTTTAAATAGACTGCCTTCATCTCTTATTGAACCTTTCAAATTCCCTTCAAGGAGTTCCTTCCAGGCTTTTCGGCTTTCTTTTGTATTCAGGTTAAGAGAAGCCCAAGTATATAGATGATCAATTCTTCTTGGCTCAAGACTCAGCTCTTTATCAGGGTAAAGTATTGCTGTAGTATTGCTGTAGTTTTCAATATCACGTTTAAGATTTATTACAGCATCTCTGAATGTCTGGTCAGCATCAACTCTGAGAGCAAAAGGCTTTTTCGGGAAATCTCCTTTCGTGTCGTATTCAATGTTTGCCAATCCTCCTACCAGTCCTGCTAATTCAACAGGAGTAAGGTTTACAATGTTTTTGTCTGTAAGCAGGTTTATAACGGGGATTTGCTCATATCCGTTCAATTCGCCTAAAAGTTCTCCTTTCAAAGTGCCGAGATATCCCTCTTTTTCAAGAATTCCTTTTTTTATTTTGTAGCCGTTTATAAGCTTTTCAAGCTTTTCTTTATTTACATTACCGGATTCTGTATCGTACGCATATAATGATTTTGACAAAATATTTTTTAATTCAGCTTCATTGTTATGCTTTGAGAGATATTTTGCGATAAATGAAAAATCAAGTTCAAGGCTGCTGTCGAGATTGTTAGACGGGGAATTAATCAGCTGTTGGTAGAGTTTAGTTTGTTCAGGATTGCAGCTGAGAGGGATACAAAAGCCCTCTGTATCAATTCCTCTGCGTCCGGCTCTTCCTGCCATTTGATGAAATTCATTTGGTGTAAGGTTTCGTTTTCTATCAACGCCTCCGTCAGATGTTGAGGCAGGTTTTCTTGGGGATGATATAACGGTTGTTTTTGCAGGCATGTTAATTCCTGCAGAAAGTGTTTCTGTTGCTATAACAACTTTTAGGAGTTTTTTCTGGAATAGTTCTTCCACTAATTGCTTTTGAGCTGGCAGAAGTCCTGCATTATGGACGGCATAACCCTTTAAAAGAGCATCAAAATTTAAACTCTCGCCTAAATAGATGCCATCAGATTTATATTTATTAATAATTCTTTTGATTTCTTTTTGTTCTTTTTCCGTAGTAAGCAGTTCACTTTCTGTTGATAAGTATTTAAGAAGATGCCGGCTGTCTTTTTTACTAAAAACAAAATATATTGCCGGGAGTTTCCCTTCATTAGCAAGTTTTCTCGTTAATTTTTTGTAGGACTCGTCATTTGGTTTTGCATATATTGATTGAGCAGTCCTTGCTCCTTCCTGTCTTGCTTTTATTTTTTCTGCTTTTGTTCCGCCTCTTGGCATTTTTATCTCGTGCACGGCATGTTCTATTTCAAAATTAAGCGGTACATGTCTATTTTCCGGCGGTACGTTGATTAAAACAGCTCTTTGTTCATTAAGGACAGGTTTGTATGTATTATCAGGTGTAACTGAATCGGCTTTTTCTCTTTTAACAGATGAAATCCAATTGTTAATATCAATATTATTGCCGATTGTGGCAGACAGAGAAAGCATTTGAGTATTGCGAGGTGTAAACATTATTGCTTGTTCCCAAATACCGCCTCTGTCAATATCTCCAAGATATTGCAGTTCATCAAATATAACGGTTCTGAGTCCGTTGGGTATACCTTTGTAAAGGTTTTCGCCAAAATTAAATTTTTCAGAGGCTGTCATGTTTCTGTAAACTTCGGTGGTCATGATTACGATAGGGGCATCAGGATTTATTTTGGTATCACCTGTTAAAAGACCAACATTTTCTTCTCCGTAGGTTTTGCAGAAATCTCTGAATTTTTCGTTGCTGAGGGCTTTCAGAGGAGTTGTATAAAAAGTCTTTTTCCCTTCTTTAAGGTTTTTAGTGATAATATATTCTGCTATAGCAGTTTTTCCTGTCCCGGTCGGGGCTGTAACCAAGACATCATTCCCGAGGTAAAGATTAATCCCTGCTGCCTTTTGGAATACATCCGGCTCATAGGGTTTTCCTGTTTCAGGATTTGTTTTGAGTTTAAAAAAGTTTTCTTTTTCAACAGTTTTATTAAAATCTTGTAATGTGGTTGATAATATGATTCCAAAACTTCCGGCGGCAGCTGCTGATGCGGTTTTGATTTCAGGTACAGATAAGGCTTCTTTTGCTTTTTGTATTGCTTTTGTTTTAATTTCCGGATTGATTTTAGTAATAGGATTAATTTTTACCATAGTTTCCCCCTATGGAATTTATTAAAACTTGTGAAAAATAATTTTGCTTATTTTTTATTCTACGTTTACAAATACTTAATATTCTCACTTTATTATTTTAATTAATATGAAAACTAACTTGTTGTATAGCTTACTTAGGGTTATGAAATTTTTTACAATCCATTATCTTATAGTTAACAAAATCAAAGTTTTTAATTCTCGTGAGGTAATAACTATGAAACAAATAATACCTGAAAAAAGTTCCGAAAAAGTCGCAAAGTTTTTAAAGAAGAATTCCTTACATAAGCGAGATTTTGCAGAGATGATTGGTGTAACGCTATCTTATGTGTATAATTTGATAGATGAAACAGTTCCGTTTTCTACAAGGGGAACTACAATTGAAAGGATTGCAACAGTAATGGATGTAAATCCTGATGATTTTAATGAATATCGCATTCCGCAAGAGCCAATTCTTGTAGATGAATCGGTCGAGACTCTGAAAAATTATATAAAGGATAATAATTTATCTGTAGTAGCTTTTCTAAAGGCATTTCCTCGAAAGAAACGTATAGATATTGTTGATATTTTACGAGGAGCATTGCCGCTTCCCGTTGATTATAAAGAACTCAAACTCATTGGAAAAACTCTAAATATCCCGGATGAGGAAGTTTATAATATGTGGGAAGGCAGAATGAAGCAAGTCCTTGAATCTTCCGGTATGAATATATATTCAAATTCGGGCCTTGTAAGCTCCATGTTTGATTGCGCTAAAAGATATTTATTGGAACATAAAACATAGTAAAAAGGAGGTATAACTCCCTCCTTTTTATTTTATTTGAAATATGCATTTAACACAGTGAGCTTTTGGCTCTAAAACCAGGTTGTCTTCAAGATCATACATTTTTGCAATTCTTGTAATCAACGGTTCTCCGCACATCGGACATTTTAAATTAGTCTCATGATTAAGAATTCGCGCTTTTAAACTTTCAATAATATCATCAGTAACAATTTCAAATTCGTATTCTCTCTCATACTTCTTTATTTCTGCCGGTGAACATTTAAGTGCTCTTGCCAGTTTTTGGCGAACACTTACCGGCAGAAATAAGTCTTTGCCTGATTCAATATCTTCAAGGACTTCTATACTTATACTTGCTCTGCTTGCCAGTCCCGATATAGAATATCCTGCTTTTTCTCTTTTTGTTTGGATAAATTCTGCTAAGCTCGTCATGTCTATTATTATATGTGAATAAGCAAATAAGTAAACAGGCAGCTTCTAATAAAGTTTTCTATTCTCATAAAGACTGTTTATCCCTAATGATGCCAGTTAAAATATTTATCAAAATCAACATCTTCAAAATTGCAGAGAAGGTGAAAGATTTCGTCATCATCATCCAGTCTCTGAAAATTGTATTCGTCAAAAAGCCAATATTTGGGATTAATTCCACGAACTCTGACAATATTTTTATCTTTTAATATTTGTAATTTCTTTTTAACTTCTTCAAGCGGTAAATCTACTAATTTTGCAAGCTCAACTGCAGTAATGCCTTCTTCATTACTGTATTTATCAGGGGTAAGGAACATGAGTTCCAGACCGACCATTTTTAGATTTTTGTCTTCTGATTCCGAACTCATATTCATATTATAACTTAATTTTGAAAATTTTTATCATGTTTTTATACGAGAATTAGCAGATTTGATATACGTTTGTCATTGAAATATAATAAAAGCAGACGGCAGAAGCGTTCACTCAGCCAAATTTTACAGAGGAGACAGGATGAAATATTGGGTTAGAGATGCTAAAAGTTCTATAATATGGCTTAGTACAGCGCATCTTTTGTGTGATGTATACGGAGGCTTTTTAAACCCTATAATGCCTTTTATTGCTGCTAAACTAGGTTTTACTATGGCTGTTGCAACGGTTATCATAAGTATTGCCCAAATTTGTTCCAATATGCTTCAGCCTATATTTGGGTTCTTTGCGGATAACATTTTAAAGAGGTTTTTTATATTCTGGGGGCTGATACTTGCTTCTGTATTTATTCCTCTTGCTCCGGCTGCTCCAAATATAGGAATTCTTGTAATCTTTATGATTCTGGGGAGTCTTGGTGGAAGCTTTTTCCACCCCCAATCTATGGGCTTTATTAACTTTTTCTCCGGTAAAAATTGTTCAAATAATATGGGCTTTTTTGTAAGTATGGGTTCTGCGGGTTTTGCTCTGGGACCGCTGCTGGCAGCATATATAACACAGTTTGTCGGGCTGGAGAATCTATCTTATGCTTCAATACTTGGTACGGCTTGGGCGTTACTGATGTTTATTTTTGTCCCTAAACTCTCTGTTACAGAAAAGAAACCTGAACACAAAGCGTTTTTCAAATCTTTTAAAGAAATTCTTGCAAATAGGCAAATGAACTATTTAATGATTGTTGCAATGATGAAATCTCTTGTTACAAACAGTTCTTGTATTCTGTTACCTTTCCTATGGAAATCTATGAATTATTCTCCTTTTTATATAGGGTCCGCGTTATTTCTTTTTGTATTTGCCGGAGCTGTCGGTTCATTTTTTAGTCCGAGAATTGAAAAAATTATTGGCTCAAAACCGATAATTTATTTTTCAATGTGGGCAACATTCCCGTTAATGCTTGTTTTTGCTTTTACGTACAAAACAATGCCGTTTTTTTCTATGTCGATTTTTGCACTTATGGGATTTACTACAATGCTGGCTCAGCCAGTTGTTTTGGTCTGGGCTCAAAAAACTCTTCCTGAATACAAAAGTATTGTTGCAGGTTTTGTTAACGGTTTTTGCTGGGGAGTAGTTGCGCTAGCCCTTTCTATACTCGGGGCAATAGCTCAAAAGTACGGTATTATAAATTCTCTCCTTGTACTGACTCTTGTTCCTGCCGGAGCTTCATATTTTGTTAAATTTTTACACTCTTATAAAGATTGATTTTATGGTATAATTTTCTCAAATGATTATGGGAGAGAATTATGACAACTCAAATTATTGAAGCTAAAAATAGAAGATTAACACCGGAAATGGAAGCAGTTGCTTTAAAAGAAGGGGTATCTAAAGAAGAAATCCTTGATAAAGTTGCATCAGGAAGGGTTGTAATTCTCAAAAATAACAGAAGAGCCGATGTTATTCCGACTGCAGTAGGCGAAGGAATGACTGTTAAAATAAATGCTAATATTGGAACTTCTATGGAGCGTTCAGGCTTAGCAGAAGAGCTGGATAAGGTTAAAGTTATAGAATCTGCCGGTGCTGACGTTTTAATGGACTTATCTACGGGTGATAATATCGATGAGACAAGAAAAGCAATTATTTCTGCTACAAAACTTCCTATAGGTACCGTTCCGATGTATCAAGCGGGCAAAGAAGCTATTGATATTTATAATGATATTTCTAAACTTTCAAAAGATAAGCTGTTCTCTGATATTGAGAAACAATGTAAGGATGGAATAGATTTTATTACGGTTCATTGCGGGGTTACGAAATTTGTAGTTGACCAGCTTGAAAAGCAGGGCAGAGTGACTGATATTGTATCAAGAGGCGGTTCAATGCTGGCTTGCTGGATAAAAGCTACGGGAAGAGAAAATCCGCTGTATGAGTATTATGATGAGCTATTAGAACTTGTAAGAGAGTATGACTGTACATTGTCTCTTGGTGACGGATTAAGACCGGGGTGTACTGCAGATGCCGGCGATAGGGCACAGGTAGCGGAAACAATGGTTCTGGGAGAACTCGTGAAACGTGCAAGAGAAGCCGGAGTTCAAACTATGGTTGAAGGTCCAGGACATGTGCCTTTAAATAAGATACCTGCTATGATTGAAACAATTAAGGTGCTTACAGATTATGCTCCTTTATATGTTTTAGGACCTTTGGTTACTGATATAGCACCTGGGTATGACCATATTACGGCAGCAATCGGGGGAACTCTTGCCGCATATCATGGAGCAGATTTTTTATGTTATGTAACACCTGCGGAACATATAGGGCTGCCGGATGTAAAGCAAGTAAGAGAGGGAATTATTTCAAGCAAAATTGCGGCTCATGCAGCAGATCTTGCAAGAGGAAATAAAAAAGCTTATGAAATGGATTACAATATGTCTGTCGCAAGAAAAACCCTTGATTGGGAAGGTCAGAAAAAATACGCAATAGACAAGTGTGTATTCCATAACGTAGCGGATGGCAAACCTTGCACAATGTGCGGAAAATATTGCAGTATGAAAATATTTAATGAATACTTTAGTAAAGATGCAGCCGGCATGATTTAATCCGGCGGAGGAATTTTGAATAATCCTGTTAAAAATTTATATAATGATATAAAAAATATGAAACTTCTTGATAAATATATTCTCAAGTCGATAATTGAGATGTTTATTATGGGAGTTCTTGTTTTTACATCAATTATTTTCGCATCTGATACATTCATTACCTTGATTAAACAGATTTCAATGTACGGAATTCCGTTTAAAATTGCGTTTATAATTATAATTCTACATTTGCCTTCTGTTTTTGTAATGACTATCCCAATGGGCGTGCTTCTGGCTACAGTTATGACTCTTAATGGGTTATGTCTAAGTTCCGAGATTACGGTTATGCGTGCCTGCGGTATCGGGCTGAACAGAATTGCAAAACCTATTTTTATATTTGCTATTGTTATGTCTTTTGTAAGTTTTATTCTGAATGAGACAGTTGTTCCTATTATGACAAAACAATCGACTGATTTGGCGCTGTATGCGTTTGGGCAGAAAAATATTCCGGAAGGTAAACATAATTTTACTTTCAAAGAGGTTAAAGAAGGCGGAACATTAAAAAGACTTTTTTATGTAGGTGATTGCACTGACAAAGTCTTGCATAATATAACGGTATTAGACGCTTCTAAAGATGATACTATTCAGATTTTGCAGGCAAGAGAAGGTAAAACATCTCCTCTCGGCTGGAATTTCCAAAAGGGTGCAATCTATACAATTACAGATAGCGGCAAAACTCTTGATACAACTTTGTTTAATGACACAATGATTATGTTCGGCATGGACTTATCAAAGGAAATGAACAAAAATTTAGCAAATGAACATAATTTCATGCAGCTTTTAAGATTTATTGCAACATCTGACAGAGAAGATAAGCATGAGCTGGAAATAAATCTATTTGATAAAATTGCGCTTCCTCTTACTACCATAGTACTGGTTTTAATTGGGGTTCCTCTTTCTATAACACCTCCAAGAGTCCGGTATAATAGAGGATTTTTGTTTAGTATCTTAATTATTTTTGCATATTACTTAATAAGAGCTTTGTCAATTTCTTTTGGCGAAGCGGGTTCTCTTATCCCTATTTTAGCAGCTTTTATGCCTAATATTATACTAACAATTGCGGGTATAGGGCTTTATTATAGAAAAGTTTATACAATTTGTTAAGAAAATATGCTATATTATAATTATGCAATCTAGAACCTATCTTAATGGAAGTGTAAAGAACGGCAATATAATGAGGTGGTCAATCAATCCGCTCATAGTTTATATTGCACCGATGAAGTTTTACTCAAAACCCGGGGAAGATGCGAAGTTTAGAAAGATGGTGCTAGATGCTTTTTCAGTCTGGTCAGCGGCGAGCGGAGGAAAGCTTAATTTTAGAGTTACAAATGTTCTGCTGGAATCTAATATTAATGTTGATTGGAAAAGGGTCGACCGGCATGCGCTCGGACATTGTTATTTCAATTGGGATAATGCCGGAAGACTTTATGGGGCTGAAGTTTCTATAGGTCTTACTGACGGCAGAATCCATCAGCAGTATGACAGTGATATTGAAGTTTATCACACAATTTTACATGAAGTTGGGCATGCTCTTGGGTTGGGACACAGTCCATATAAACAAGATATTATGTATACACCGCATCAATACGGAGTTGCGGCATTGTCTCCCAATGATAAATACTCTATTCAGTGGCTTTATAGATTACCTGCCGGAATGCCGGTTAAGAATATTGCTTCAAAATATTCAATAGCGACCTCTACAGACATCGATGCCGTTATAAGACATATAGATTCTAAAAATAATATGAAGGAAGAAGAAGGAGAAAGAATGCAGATTAAAACAAGCAGAGATTTGCTGGAAGAATCCTCTAATATTGGGGATTTGAAGAGGTATAATATGCTTCTTCAAAATATATCTTTGTCTCCAAATGTTAAGAATTATCTTAACAAAAATAGAAATTAAGCAATTTTAAGAACACAAATGTTTTAATATTGATATAAGGTTAGTTTTAAAATATAAGGTTATTAATTATGGCAGATTTTTCAAATTTCAAAGCAAGTCTAAGGATTGACAGGAGAACAATTGCAGAATACTTGGAGCAGATATCAAATCCGATAAATGCACAAGCGGAAGTGGGTTCAATAGCATTAAGTGATTATAATCAGACAATTCCGCGTCCTAAATTTGACAAAGATGTTTCTGAAATAATAGAAATGTCCAGAATTTTAAATAACCTGGCTCCGATTAAAATAGCCATTCCAAAATTAAAAGTAGATGAAATCAATGGCGATAGATTCTATAACGATGACGGAACCTTATCTTTTATAAGAGAAGAAGAAAATGATATTGTAAGAGATTACTATCCGTCAGAATCACCGTTAGAAAGCGGCGTCGAGTTTGATGCAATTTATGAGATTGATAAAAATACAGGTAAAATTTTATTAAAAGTAGAACCTAATAAGCGGCAAGGTTCAAGGCTAAAGACCAACATAACTTTCTTAAATAATAAAATTAATGACAAGTATATTTTGGTTCAGCTAAATGAAGATAATTATGTGAACAATATTACGGAATTTTCCGGTAATGGAAAATATTTCAAAACTTTATTTAGAGATCCGCATGACTACCGTCCTGTCCGATATATGGAGGGAAGAGACGATGAAAACGGTAATTTTGAGATGATTGACTGCATTTTCGATAAAATTGGAAATGTTGCAAGAATCAAGCGTTACACGAATAATCGTGAGGTAAGTATTAGTTATACTGATGATACTAAAAATATAAGCGTAAAAAACAGAAATCAGTAGGATGTCTTATTCTATATATTTTCCGTCAAAAAGTTCAAGAATCATTTTTTCTTGATCAGATTCGACTCGTTCTTTTGTTTTTTCCTCATTGTTAGGTTTAGTTTGTGCCGGCTGTTCAGCGGGCAGAACTTCTTCTTTGTCCACAACAGGTTCTTTTGGGGCAGGTTGTTCAAGGTTCTGTTTTTGAACAGGTGTTTGTTTGGTTTCTGTTGTTGTAAAATTTCCCTGCTCGTCAGAGTCTTCTGTTCCGGAAAGCTTGACCTGAATATTTGCATCCCCGGATTGCGGCATTCTAACGGATACTGGTGTAGAAGTTTGATTGAACATTACGTTAGCTGCATCAATTATTAATTGCTTTTTGTTACTATCATTTATCTGTGATACCAGCCGATCATTTCTGAATGTTATAATGACTCCATCAGGGGCGATTTTTACAGGTTTTGCAAGTTTAAGGAGCGCTTGGGTAGACGGACTTTTAATATTTGCAAGAAGAAATTGCCACAAAGAAGCCAAATCCTTCCCGTCAGATTTTTTAGACACAGGAGGCGGTGTGAATTCTACGGCTTCAGTTTGAGTTGTTTGAACCGGAATTTTTTCCTCTTGTTTTATTATGTCTTTTGGCTTTTGAGCAGGCAGAGGTTCAGCCGGAGCTGAAGGTGCTGTTGATTCTCTTGAAACTTCTTGAACAGGCGTGCTCAGCGGTTGCAAACTTGCATATTCTCTTGCATTATCATTTGTCTTTACAGAGCCGCATTCAAGAGATTTTATGCGGTTTTGAAGGTCAAGCAATGACGAGTTCTCACTCATATTAGCTAAATCTATCATTCCGACTTCAAGCCACAAATGTTGATTTGAAGCCATTTTAATTTCCTTTATGTAGTGAGAAATCCGTTCAATTAAAAATACTATCTGATGATTTTCCAATAAATCTTTCTGGGTTAGAAGTTCTTTTATTTGAGGTTCATTTAACCCTGTTAAATCAGGCAGAAGCTTTTCTGAACAAGTTTTTACAATAAGCAGATTCTTAAAATATTCACATAAATTTGTCAATATCTGAAGCGGTTCGTTTCCTGAATTATAGATTTCATTAAGAATCTCAATGGCTTCAGAAGGCTTTGATTCTATTATTCTTGAGCTTAATTTTTTTAAGATATCAAAAGATATTCTTCCCAGTATAGAGTTAACATCATCTGTGGTAATTTCTTTTGAAATGCCAAGAATACTCAATTGGTCCAAAAGAGAGATACTGTCTCTCATGCCGCCAGCAGAATTTTTTGCAATTGCAAATAGAGCATCATTTGTAATATTAATACCTTCTTGGTCAGAAATGTATCGTAAGTGTTTTACGATATCATCGGTTGTTATTCTTCTAAAGTCGAATCTTTGACAGCGGCTTTTAATGGTATCAAGAACTTTATGCACTTCTGTCGTTGCAAGGATAAAAATAACATTTTTAGGCGGTTCTTCAAGTGTTTTTAAAAGTGCATTAAAGGCGTGATTAGTCAGCATGTGGACTTCGTCTATAATATAGATTTTGTATTTGCCGTTAACAGGAACATACTGAATTTTTTCAAGAAGATTTTGAGTGTCTTCAACTTTTCGGTTGCTTGCAGCATCTATTTCAATAACGTCTATAGGAATAGAATTTGTAATATCTTTGCAGCTTTCACATTCCCCGCATGGATGGATAGTCGGACCATTTTTACAGTTTAAAGATTTTGCTAAAATTCTAGCAGTAGAAGTTTTCCCGGTTCCTCTGGGTCCGGTGAAAAGATAAGCATGAGATATTTTTCCAAGTTCAATGGCACTTGTCAGAGTCTTTTTAATGTGCTCTTGTCCGACGAGTGTTTCAAGTGATTGAGGACGATATTTCCTGTATAAAGGTATGTAATTCCCGCTCATGGTTAACAGTTTATCATAAAAATTGCAAGGAGTTAAGTTTTATAATAATATGAAAAACATGCGAAAGATAATAATACTACTCTTGGTTATATTCTTAGGGATAAATACTGTGCAGGCTTACAGTTTGGTTTTGCCTAAAGAAAAGAAGTCTGTAACGAATAGGGAGTATGCATTTTTTGTCGGTAAGGCACAAAATACAGAAGTAATAACAATAAATGATAAAAGAATTTATATAGCTCCAAATGGAGCTTTTGCTCATACGGTAAAGTTAAAAGAAGGAAATAACAGAGTCGTAGTCCGTTCAAATTTAAGTACTCAGATATATAATTTTCGGAAGAAATCATCCGCAGAGAAGGCAAAGCCGCCTCTTAAAGAATTTGAACCGAAACGAGTTGTTGTAGCAAATGACAGAACGGCTTTAAGAGAGACTCCGGAGCATTCCGGCTTGAATCGTATATCACATTTGTTCAAAGATACAAATCTTTTGGTGAATGGTTCACAAGGTGATTTTTATAGAGTATTTTTGTCCAAAAACAGGACTGCGTGGATTGCGATTAAAGATACTACTGAGCCTAAAAATGCAGAAGAGTACAGCACTCCGACTTTTATTACCATGAACAGCGAAACTTTTAAGAATGCATCAGTTCATACTATTGAATTTACGGATAAACTTCCATATACAATAGATGAAAGCGGAAATGATATTGTGTTTAGGGTTTATAATCCGGAATACTCGGATAATTCTGTCTATACAGTCAATATAAAAAAGCCTGACAAATACGTGTATAAAACGACTCTTGCAGATAGAGGAACTTATGTTTTTAAAGTAAATGAATTGCCATTGCCTACTGATAAAACTTTAGATGGGGTTACTGTTGTTGTTGATCCCGGTCATGGAGGTTCGGAATCCGGGGCTATAGGCTGCCTGGGAGATAAAGAAAAAGATATAACATTAAAAATAGGTTTGGAACTCCAAGACAGGCTGCGGTTAATGGGAGCTAATGTTATTATGACGAGGGAATGCGACGGATTTGTTTCATTAGATGACAGAGTCAAAATTTCTAATGCTTCCTGTCCTCAAATTTTTGTGAGTATACATCTTAATTCTATACCTGATATAAATATGAATATAAGGAAAAATCGCGGTACAAGTGTTTATTACTACAATGATAATTCCAGAGAGCTTGCCCAATCTGTTCAAAAAGCATTATTAAAAGAACTTTCCACTCATAATGACGGGGTAAGACAAAAAAGTTTTAAAGTTTTAAGACGTAGTGAATACTTGAGTATTCTTGTTGAAGCGGCTTATATGACAAATCCGATGGATAGCGTCTTATATAGAGAAGAAGATTTTGCTTATAACGCTGCAAGAGGTATAGCGGAAGGAATTTTGCGCTATTTGGTTTGTGATTAAAGACTAAATAGACATCGGAATGGGTTTGTTATAGAATTTACTTATTCAGGGAGTGATATTTTTATGAGATTACATAATTCATACACAAATCAAATTGAACAGTTTGAAACTATTGAGCCGAATAAAGTTAAGATGTATGTGTGCGGACCTACGGTTTATGATAATGCACATTTAGGACATGCCAGATGTTATATAACCTGGGATGTTTTGTATAGATATCTCAAGTTTAAAGGCTATGATGTAACTTATTGCAGAAATGTTACAGATGTTGACGATAAAATACTCAAGAAAGCTGAATCTGAAAATAAAACTCCGGAAGAAGTTTCAAAATATTGGTATGAAAGATTTTCTGAGAGCATGAAAGCCTTAAATAACCTAAAACCGGATGTTGAACCTTTTGCAACAAAAACTCTCGGTGAAATGATTTCTATAATAAAAGACTTGATAAACAAGGGGTATGCCTATGAGGCAAACGGAGATGTCTATTTTAGAGTTAAAAAATTCCCTAAATACGGATATCTTTCAAAACAACCTATTGATCAGCTTGAAAGCGGAGCTAGAATTGAAGTTGGAGAACATAAAGAGGATCCGCTTGATTTTGCGTTATGGAAAAAAGATGAAAAATTCGGCTATAATTCTCCTTGGGGAGTGGGACGCCCGGGCTGGCATATTGAGTGTTCGGCAATGAGCAGAAAATATTTGGGTAAGACTATTGATATACATGCCGGCGGTGCTGATTTAATATTCCCGCACCACGAAAATGAAATTGCCCAATCTGAATGCGCCAACGGCTGCAAATTCGTTAATTACTGGCTGCATAATGGGTTTGTTACTATTAACAAAGAAAAAATGTCTAAGTCCCTCGGTAATTTCTTGACAATTGATGATTTGCTGAAAAACTACGACTCAAATACCATAAGATTCTTTATTCTGACAAATCACTACAGAATGCCTGTTGAGTTTTCTGATGAAGCTTTGCAGGCGGCTTCTAACGGAGTTAAAAGAATGCTTAATGCCAAACAGACCAAGGTGGATGATAATCTTGATATAACTCAGTATGAAGAATATAAAGAATTTGTGGAAGCTATGGATGATGATTTGAATACATCAAAAGCGCTTGCCGTGTTGTTTGATTTGGCAAATAAGGCAAATAAAGATGTTGAATATGCTTATACTCTTCTTTACAGACTTGGAACCGTTCTTGGGTTTACATTTGAAAAAGCAACCTTGTCAGAAGAGGAGCTAAAAGGTATTCTTGACCAAGTAAGTCTGGAACTCGGTACGACATTTAATTCAATGGATGAGCTTATTGAAACAAGAAAACAGGCAAGGGCAGAGAAGAATTGGGCGCTGGCTGATAAAATTAGAATAGGTCTTGATAAAGCGGGAATTGTTCTAAAAGATTCAAAGGAAGGTACAGTTTGGGAACTAAAATAGTAAAGTTTGTCTTGTTTGTTCTAATGCTGGTTATTTTTCCATCAGCGGCTGTTTTTGCACAGGATGAGGATTATGGACTTGTAAGAGTCGGAATTACAGATAATAAATTTCAGAATGTTTTAAGACAAGAAATTACAGTTTACGGCACATCCGATTGTGATATCTGTGACAAAGAATCAAAACGAATCTTGACACATGTTCCTGCTGAATCTGATATAGTTATAAAGAACGGACTCACTGGCATGAGTGTTACGGTTAATAATACAGGTGCGACATTAAATGATTTTGTTATAGTATGTCCGACGGGATTGCTTGGTGTTCGAGATTTGAAAAGAAAAGGGGAACCTGCTGTTTATCATGGGGCTTTTGAGGTGGTTCAAAAACCTGACCATAAAGGTTTTTATCTTGTTAACCTGGTTGAAATACAAGAATACTTAAAAGGGGTTGTTCCTAATGAAATGCCAATAAGATTTGGACTGGAAGCCTTGAAAGCGCAAACTATTGCTGCGAGAAATTATGTGCTGGCTCCAAGAACAAAGGCTTATGAAGAATTTGATGTTGTGGATAGTGTTGCAAGCCAGGTTTATTATGGAGCAAATACCGAGACAGATATCTCAACCAGGGCAGTAATTGAAACAGATGGCGTTGTAGCTTTATACGATAATGAACCGATACTCACTCTTTACAGCTCTACAGCGGGAGGGTATACGGAAAGCTATGCCAATGCGTTTTCGGATCCAAATTCAAAAATTTTCCCCTCCGAGCATAAACCATATCTTGCAGCAGTGCCTGATGAAGAGGAGTTCCCTAAGCTGAACGATGAAGATAAGGCAAGAAATTTTTATTCTCAAAAAGTACCTTCTTTTGATATAGAATCTCCATATTATAGATGGCAAAAAGAGTGGGCTGTCGGTGAGCTTGAAAATATTCTCAAAAAAACGCTGCCGGCTCAGTCAAAAACAGGGTTTGTTACTCCTGAGTTTAAAGCTTCTGATGACTTAGGTACAATCAAAGATATAAAAGTTATGCGCAGAGGCGAGTCAGGTAAGGCTATTGAAGTAGAATTGATGACAACTAAGGGGTGCTACAGAATATCCAAAGAACTTGTTATCAGAAGAGTTTTCCAAAAAGACGGTATTTCTCTTCCGAGTGCAAATATTATATTTGAAAAGAACCTTGATAATTACGGGAACATAACGGATATAACTGTCTATGGCGGAGGATTCGGTCATGGTGTCGGTATGAGTCAGTATGGAGCCGGATATATGGCAACCAAACTTAAACAACCTTACTATAATATATTACGGCATTATTATACCGGCATCTGTTTAGGCACACTTCCTGTAGAGGTTTGGAACGAACCTGTTAAACAGACATTTTGGGCACCGGCAGGAAGAGCAGCTCTTGTTCTTATTAATCCCGGCGTGTCCAAAATTAAAGTTGTTATAAATGGTAAAGAGAGAATGTTTGATGTAACAAAATCTCTTTTTCAGAAAGAAGTAAAAATAGATATTTCAAGGTTTATTGAAGATGGGCAGAATAATATAGTATATTGTCCAAATGACCATTTAATAAAGGTTTACGTGGAATTGGTCGAGAAGTATTCGCACACAACAGGAACGCGGGAGAAATCTGATGAGCAGGGATAATACTCCTAGTGTATTAAAAGCAGCCTGGCTTATTGCTTTGGTCACAATTGCAAGTAAGTTTATGGGGTTTGCAAGAGATATGGTTGTTGCAAATTTTTACGGAGCAACAATGGTTTCGGATGCTTATTTCTATGCTCTACAAATTCCTTCTCTTGCAATAATTATACTTGGAGGAGTAGGCGGACCTTTTCACAGCGCAACAGTGGCAGTATTTTCAAAGATTATTCCAAACTTTGATTCCAAACCTGATGAAGTCGTAAACAGACTCTATAATACATTTTTGACAATAACATTCTTGTTTTTTGCTGTGTTGGCGGTCTTAGGCTTCTTTTTTGCAGATAAAATCATGGGGCTTATAATTTCTGCAGGTTCTCCAGAGCTTGTAAGTCTTGCAGCTGCACATTTTAAGATAATGTCACCTATTATTTTAATTGGCGGGATTATAGGTATCTATTACGGACTGCTGGTTTGTTATCAGGAATACATACTCCCTAACCTGTCGCCGATGATTTTGAGTTTGGTCGTAATAATAGTTCTTTTTTGTGTGCATAATGATAAATCCGGTCTGGTACTTGCAGGAGCAACTACATTGGGAGCTTTATGCCAGCTTGTTGTGCAATTTCCTAAACTAAGAAAAATTGGTTACAAAATAAAACCCAATTTAGATATATTAAATAATCCGAATTTAAACAGTCTTTTTGAACTTCTTTTCCCTGCAATATTGAGTTCGACAATTGGGCAAATCAGTATTTATATAGATATGTTTTTTGCTTCAACTCTTAAAGAAGGTGCATGGACTTCGGTTGTTTTTGCAAATAGAATTTTTCAATTTCCGGTAGGAATTTTGGTGACGGCGTTTTTAGTTCCGCTTTTTCCAATTTTTTCAAGACTTGCAGGGGAGGAAAAGTTCGACGATATAAAAACCTATTTTAATAAAGGGGTTGGAATGCTGTTTTTTGCAGCAATTCCTATGGTAATTTTAATTCTTACTCTCGCTAAAGACGGGATATCTCTCGTGTTTGAGCGCGGGGCATTTAACTCAGATGCTGTTATTATGGTAACAGAAGCTCTATGTTTTTTATCTTTTTCAATTCTGCCTTATGTGTTTAGAGATTCAATAACAAGAGTGTACTATGCATTCAATGATTCAAAAACACCGTTTACCATTGCGATTTCGTCAATTGCACTTAAGGCACTGCTAAACTATTTACTTATTATTAAACTTGATATGGGAATTGCCGGTATTACACTGTCGACTTCAATTATAACTTTGGTTAACGCTACACTTCTGGGCGTATTTGTATCTAAGAGAATTAAGCTGGATTACAAAAGTTTGTTTTTAAATTTTGGGAAGATGTTAGCGGCAGGCTTTTTAACTTTTGCACTTTGTCTGTTGATTGGTGTGGAATTTAACAACCTAATTCTTCCAAAATATGTTTTTGAAGGAGTAAAGATATTTGTTGTAACAGGGGTATGTTTATCTGTATATACTCTGCTCAATCTTTTATTTAGAATGGAGTATGCACGAGAACTTGTAAATCGTATAATGAAAAGGTAATATCAACCGATTAACGGATTTATTTTTTACAAAATAAGATAGTATAGGAGTATTATGGATATAGATTATGAATTATTAATGAATAAAGCAAAAGAGGCTTCAAAATTTTCTTACTCGCCATTTTCAAAGTTTGCGGTAGGTGCGGCAGTTTTGATGTCTGACGGAGAAATTTATACCGGTTCAAATATTGAAAACTCCAGTTTTGGACTTACGATTTGTGCTGAAAGATGTGCTATATTTAAGGCTGTTTCTGCCGGAAAAAAAGAAATTTTGGCTGTTGCGATTTATTCTCCTAACGAAGATGACTGCTATCCTTGCGGAGCTTGCAGGCAGGTAATGTATGAGTTCCAAGGAGAAAATGAAATTTCTGTAATTACGGAAGTTGAGGGAAAACCTGTAGTAAGAAAGATGAGTGACTTCCTCCCATACGGATTTAGAATTTAAACAACTATTATGTATATATTTGAAATTTTTGTAAAATGGCTTAATAAAAGGGAGTCAAAAGAAATAACTCCGCAGAAGCCTGATTTTGAAGAAGTGGATGAAGCGTTAAACTGTGAACATAAGTTTATGCCTGTGGACAGTACCGGAGAAGTTCTTGCTTGTACAAAATGCGGATTTGTAGTAAAAAAAGGTAGGGGGATATAGAAGCTGTAAATCTGGAACAATCTTTACTTGAAAACCCTGTTCGTTAAAAATGAAAGCCTATATTAATAAATAAACGAGGACATATATGCAAAAAATACTGGATTTTATATCATCAAAAACTTTCAGAAATGTAATGTGTTTCATAGTGTTTACCTTTTTAGTAACTGTTACAATTTCTTCCCAGAACTACTTTTTTCAAAAAGTTATAGAAAATGGTATCAGTAAAAAAGATATAATTGCACAAAAGGATATTAAGGTTATTGATACAAAAAAGACTGAGCTGCATAAAAAAGAGGCTGCTCAGGCTGTAGAGCCTATCTTGACCCAGGCGGAAGATGATTTTATTACATCAAGCTTAACCACCTTACAAAAATCAGTTGTAAAAATTAGAGCAAAAGATGTTTCTGATGAAATAAAAGAGGACGAACTCAGCGTTCTTTTTGATGAATCCGGACGGCGCGGAGTCATTGAATTCCTGCTAAAGTCAAGTGACAGCGACTTGTATGCATTGTTTGATAAATGCAAAGTTGTCCTTGCCGGGGTATTGAATACAGGTATTTCAAATAAAGACTTTGAAAATAATAATGTTACAGAAATTATCAGAAAAAATATTCCAAATACGACTCCGCGTTCCCAAATTACCCTTATAACGAGCGTTCTCAATCAAGTAATTGTTCCAAACTTAGTTGTTGACGAGTTTGCAACTGAAATAGCGAGGAAGAATGCGGCAAATGCGGTAAAACCCTATGAAGTATCTTTTAAAAAGGGTTCTAAAATTGTTTTTGAAGGGGAGCCTGTAACCAAGTTAAAAAGGGATGCTCTGAGAGCTGCCGGATATAATGTTTTAGAGGTAAATTTTGGCGGGTTAGCCGGTATCTATCTTCTGGTTGCGTTTTTTACATTTGTTTTCTTGCAGTATGAAAAGAATTTTGAGAAGCAATATTATAATTCTAAACACATACTAATCATGGCATCCTTTACGTTAATACTGGCATTTACCGGTGCGTTGCTTCCTACGGGATTTTCCCCGTACATACTGCCGATACCTGCTTATACAATTTTACTTTCGATATTTACGACTCCAAGAAATGCTTTCTTTGCATCAACTATTGTTTTGGCTTGGCTTGCGATGGGCATGCATTGGAATATGGAAGTCGTAGTTGCTTTTATGCTCTTAAATACAGTTGTAATGACATCTGTATCAAAACTTAAATTCTCTAAGCGTTCAGATTTACTGATTACCAGTTTAAAAATATCACTGGCAGGAATCCTTGTCGTCGGCGGTATTTATTTCCTTGAAAAATATATGATGGATATAAATAATGTTATGATACTGAGAGATTTGGGACTCATAGCAGTGAACTGTTTTGTTATAGGCGGGGTCTTTATCCTGGGCGTACTTCCTATTATTGAAAATGTTTTCCGTGTGATGACTCCTTATGGTTTGGCAGAGCTTGCTGACCATAACCAGCCTCTTTTAAAGAAGCTGCTTTCTGATGCACCGGGGACATTTAACCATAGTTTGATAGTTTCTCACTTGGCAGAAGCTGCGGCAGAAGCAATTGGGGCAAATCCTATTCTAGCAAGGGTCGGTACGATGTATCATGATATAGGAAAACTTTTAAGACCTATGTTCTTTGTGGAAAACCAGTCTTTTTACGGTATTGAGAACCCGCATAAAACATGCACACCGCGTTTTAGTAAAATGTTGATAACTGCCCACCCAAAAGACGGATTGGAGCTTGCTAAAGAGTATCATCTTCCGCAGGTTATTAATAATTTTATAACGCAGCATCATGGAACAAGTTTGGTAAGTTATTTTTATAACGAGGCTCTAAAGGAAGAGGGCGAAGAAAATGTTAAAGAGGAACAGTTCCGCTATCCGGGACCAAAGCCTAATACAAAAGAAACAGCTATTCTGATGATAGCAGATGCAGTGGAATCTGCTGTAAGAGCTGCTAAAAATCCTTCAAATGAACAAATTGATGCCATTATTCAAAAAATTATTAAAGAACGGCTTAATGACGGTCAATTGGATGATTCACCTCTTACTTTGAAAGATTTAAAAACAATAGCTGAGACTTTTTCTCGTATGCTCAGAGGCATGCATCACAAGAGAATTAAGTATCATAATGATTTGGTACAGGAACTTGATAAAAATAGACAGCAGCATGAAGGTGAGGAAAATAATTCGCAAATGCCTGCTTTAGATAAAGATTTAGAGTCAAAGATTAAGGAATTAGAAGAAAAAAAGAATGGCAGTAATTAATATTTTTACTGAAAATATTTATAAAGCCTGGCAAGTTGATGAAAAAGATGTAATTGATAAAACGAAAAAATTGCTTACTCATTATATTGCTAAATTAAAAGATTCAAGCTGTCTTGCCGGTAAAGTTTATGATTCAATCACGCTTGACATAGTGTTTTGTGACTCTGAAAAAACTCACGAATTAAATAAAGAATACAGGGATAAAGATTATCCGGCTGATATAATAACATTTGCTATTTTTGCGGATGATGAGAATAGCTTTATTTTTGATGGTGATATTAATTTGGGAGAAATTGTTATTGCGCTTGATAAAGTTATAGACGGAGTAAATAGAGATATAAGTTTTTCTAAAAATAAGGAGCAGGAGTTATATTTTTTAATAAGCCATGGGCTAATGCACCTGTTAGGATTTGACCACAGAGATGAAGAAGAATACAATTTTGTTATAGAGGAGCAAAGAAAAGCGCTGGAGTGTATTGATTATGACAAAATTTAAGTCACAGGGATTTAGAAATACTTTTAAAAATGCCAGGAAGGGTTTCAGACTGGTTTTAAAGAGTGAAATGAATATCAGAATCCATGTTACCATAGCTCTTTTTGTTGTATTTTTTGCTTACTTAATGCATTTTTCAGTAATAGAATATTGCCTGCTTCTTTTTGCTATAGGCTTTGTAATAGTAGCAGAAATGCTTAATTCGGCAATAGAGTTTGCGCTTGATTCAATCTACCACAACAGGTATTCTAAAATGGTAGGTATGGCAAAGGATATTTCTGCCGGCGCGGTTATGTTTGCGTCATTTATAAGCCTTGTTGTCGGGTTGATATTGTTTGGAAAGCATTTATTGTAATGTGATTACGGCTTAATTAAGAATTTAATAGCATCTCCCGCAATGTGTCTCTGCATCGCGTATTCAACTTTATCAAGAGGTAGTGTATCTGTTATAAGTTTTTCAACTTCAATTCTGCCGGAGGTTATCAATTCAAGAGCTTGACGGAAATACTTTGGAGTGTGATGGAACACACTCATAAGTTTTATATCTCCGTAATGCATTCTGGTTGTATCAAAGCTAACTTTTGAACCGGATTTGCATCCTCCGAAGAAGTGTACTGTTCCGCCGGGTCTTACGCAGGAGAAGATAAGTTCCCATATTTCAGGCATTCCGACACATTCTATTGCGACATCAAGCCCTTTTTTTTCGTCAGAAAAATCTTTAAAGATTTTTTCAGGATTAGAATACTTTTTCAAATCGACAATTTCATCCGCGTGTGCGAATTCGTCTGCAAGTTTTAGCTTAAGCGGATTTCTGCCCGCTACAATAACTCGGGCTCCTTTTAGTTTGGCAAGCCTTGCAAACATGAGTCCTATAGGACCAATACCGATTACACCTACAGTTTGTCCCGGTTTAATCTCGGTTCGTTCTATTCCGTGAACTACATTGGCAAGCGGTTCTGAGAATGCAGCTTTTTCAAATGATAAATTATCCGGAAGAATCAGCGTATTTTTCTTTACAATTCTTTCCGGAATAACAATGTACTCTGCATAGGCTCCATTCAATAAATCAAGATTTTCACAGAGGTTGTATTCTTCTCTTTTGCAGAAAAAGCATTCTCCGCAAGGAGCAGAATTTGCTGCAACAACTCTGTCTCCGGGTTTGAAATTTGTTACATCATCAGCAGTCTTTTCTACAATTCCGGAAAATTCATGCCCAAAACCTGAAGGAATATTTTTTATTAACACAGGATGCCCTCTTCTGTATGTTTTAACATCCGTTCCGCACGTGAGAGCAGCCTCAATCTTTACAAGAATCTCCCCTGCTTCCAGCGGTTTAATCATTGTATCTTCATATCGTATATCTTGAGGTCCGTAAAAAAGTACTGCTTTCATATTTCGTTATTTAATTATTTGCAGAATAGTTCCTGTAATATCATCCCCTCCGCATATTACGGAAGATTTTGGAACTACCATTGTGTAACCCATTTCTGTAGCTTTCTTGCTTATAATAGCTGTTATGTTGTTATCTGCAGCTTTGAGTTTAGTTGTATATTCTTTAGCATTAGCTTCTCTTTTTTGTTGAATTTGTTTTTCATAATTGGCTGCAAGAGTCTTTTTCTTGTTCGGGTCTGTTTGTTTGTTTATATCAGCTTGAGCATTTTTTATAAATGTTACCAGTTCTTTATTTTTCTTTTGCTGCAAAGTTTTAAGAGATTGAACCTGTGAAGATTTAGCAACAACTTTTTGCAAGTCAACTACAGCAATCTTTTGAGGCTGTGGAGCTGCAAGGACAGCGTTTCCAGCCAAAAATAATACCATTAGTCCTGAAAAAATAAGCTTGTTTAGTTTCATTTCTTAACCTTCCTATGTTTTTGTTTTACAGGGCAGATTTCTGTATATAAGTACAGAAAGTGCTACAATTATTATACCAATCGACATAATTATTGCAACAGGTTGACCGAATAAATACTTTACGCTGTCTATCCTGATGCTTTCGACAGCAATTCTTGCTGCTGAATAAAGTATTAGATATATTAGTGTCAGATTACCTTCTTTTTTGTATCGGTTTGTCTTTATGAGGGTAAATAACAGGAAGAAAATAATTAAATCCAATATACTTTCGTACAGAAATGCCGGGTGAAAATATTCATTATCGGTATAAGGTATGGGTCTATATTGAGGTGCAATGTAAAGTTTCCAAGGTAAGTTAGTAGGGGTTCCGAAAGCTTCGGAATTAAAGAAGTTTCCCCATCTTCCGATTGCTTGAGCCAGAGGAAGTCCGGCTGCTGAAATATCACAAAGTTTAAATATAGAGATATTTCTTTTTTTTGCAAAAAGCACCAGCCCTATAAATCCGCCGAGCAGAGCACCATGAATTGAAATCCCGCCATGTCTGATTGCGAGGATTTCGGTAGGAAATCTTAAATAAAAATCGTAGTTTAGCAAACAATAGTACAGTCTGGCTCCGAGAATCCCTAAAATAACCACATAAGGAGCCATATCTATTATAGTTTCTTTTTCCAGCTTAAAGAATTTTGTGCCAATATAATCTGCCCAAAAAGTCCCTATTGTTATTGCAAGTGCAAGGACAACTCCATAAAAATATATATTTACACCAAAAATTGTGCAGAGTATTTGTGAATGTGATGCGAACATTATTCCTTAACAGACTTCTCTTTAATATATGTATTGCAGTCTTCTATCAATTCTTCAACGGTTTCTTTATCTTCTGCGTCAGGGTTCATTTCAAGATATTTAGTGAAATTAGAGATTGCGGATTGCTTCAACTCAATAGCTTTAATGTCATTATCCTCAGTCTTAGAAGTCTCATCCTCAATGGCTTCTGACTCTGAATCAGCAGCTTCGGCTGATACTTCTTCCGTCAATTCATCAGCGTAACTCGACTGTGCCGCCCCGAGAGAATAGTAAAAATTAGTATAATCCGGTTTGATTTTTATTCCGTTTTCAAAAGCTTCAATAGCCTTATCATATTTTTTTGCATTAAGCGCAGCTATGCCCAGATTATAGTGTGTTTCATACATGGACGCATCTAAATCAATACTTGCTTGCAGTCTGTTCATTGCGGATTCATAATCCCCTTTTTGCATGTATTCAGCGGCTTTATTATTAAGTTCCTGTACTGCTATGTTATTTATACAAGCAGTCGATACAACTGCTATAAACAGCACTGATGCAATCAGTAAAGCTTTTTTCATATATTCCGATATCCTCAAATATTTCAAATTAAATCAAATTTAAAGACATTCTAATACACTTCAATTAAATAATCAAGTTTGTAAAGATGTAAAACTCAGTATGTTTTTGTTATACTTCTTTTAGAGGTAATTAATTATGAAAGATATGCTAGATCAAATAATTCAGATAGAAAAGAAATATAAGGAATTGGGAGAAACTCTGTCTGATCCTGCAGTAATTCAGGATTATAAAAAGTTCAGAGATTTATCAAAGCAAAGAAAATCAATGGAAGAAACCGTGAATCTATATTACGAATGGAGGAAGGCAACAGAAGCCATAGAAGAAGCAAAGCAGATGATTCATGAGGAAAAAGATGAGGAGATGCGTGCTTTTTTGAAAGCTGAAATGGAGGCTAATGAGGCTAAACTTCCGGAGTATGAAGAAAGAATGAAAGTCCTTCTTCTTCCTCGCGACCCTATGGACGACAAAGACATTATGCTTGAAATCAGAGGCGGTGCCGGCGGAGACGAAGCAAATATATTTGCGGGCGATTTGATGAGAATGTATTTGAGATATGCGGATAAAATGGGCTGGCAGACTCAAATTTTGAGCAAAACCGAATGCGAAGCAGGCGGAGTTTCCGAAGTAATTATTTCAATGAAGGGAGACAGTATTTATTCCCGTCTCAAGTATGAATCAGGTGTTCACAGAGTGCAAAGAGTCCCTGCTACAGAATCACAGGGGAGAGTTCACACTTCAACAGCGACCGTTGCTGTTATGCCGGAAGTCGATGATGTTGAAATAGAACTTAATATGAATGATATTGAAATTACAACCGCACGTTCAGGCGGAGCCGGCGGACAGAATGTTAACAAAGTTGAAACTGCCGCCAGAGTTTTCCATAAACCTACAGGAATTATGATTTTCTGTACGGAGGAGCGTTCTCAGCTGCAAAATAAAGAGCGTGCGCTTCAAATTTTGAAGGCTAAGCTTTATGATATGGAAGTCCAAAAACAAATGAAGGAAATAACCGATTTGAGACGTTCTCAGGTTGGTACCGGAGACAGAAGCGAACGTATCAGAACATATAACTTCCCTCAAGGCAGGCTGACAGACCACAGAATTAACCAAAACTTGAATGTTTGGACAGTTATCGACGGTGATTTGGATGAGCTTATTGATTTATTAACTGAATATGACCAGAAGCTCAAGCTGGAAAAATTGGCGGAGGTAAATTCTTAATAACGTGAATAGATTGAGAAAATGTGCAGGGTGCGGGGATTTGAAGCACTCCGGGTGTATGATTAAATTGACTAAAGACTTTAGAAGCGGAAAAATCGTTGTTAATCCGGACACCTTAACATTTGGCAGATCTGCATATCTTTGTTATAATCAAAGTTGTATAGAAAAGGCATTAAAGAAGAATAAACTCAATCGGGTTTTAAAAACGGGCGAGGATTTGAAAGGAATACTGAATGGACAATATAAGAGTTAGTGAATTGGCTAAAGAGCTGAATTTAACAAGTAAGGAAGTTATTGAAAAATTTGCGGAAATAGCAATAGTAGTAAAATCGCATTCCAATGTTGTTACGCCGACTCAAATTAATAAACTCAAGGAACATCTGGGTATCCTTCCTAAAAAATCTTCTTCAAAACCAAAAGCCTTTATTGTAAAACGTGCAAAATCAAATCCCGAAGCCAATGAAATCCAAAACAAACCGGAAGAAGCGCCTAAGAAACCCGTAAGTAAAGTTGAAAAAGTTGTCCGCGTAGAGAAGGTTGAACAGAAGGAACCTGAAAAGGTGCAGGAAGAAGTTTTACCAAAAGAGGAACCGGAAAAGAAACCTGAAAAAGCGATTGTTAGAGTAGAAAGAACCAAGATTGAATACCCTAAGAATCAATCAAGAATTGAGATTGTCCGCAAAGCTCCTCCCAAACCTGTTCAGGGAGAAGATGCCCAGAAGAAAGAAAAGAAAAATTTTGTAAAGCCCGGTGAAAAGAAATTAGTTGAAAGAAGAATAATTCCTCAGGAAATTTACGAAGGAAAAGGACAGTCCAAGAAAAAGAGCGATAATAAAAGAAAAGAGCGTGATTTTAACTCAAAAAAAGAAGATCAGGAAATGATTTCTCTGGAAAAGGCGGCTGCACAAAAGCATAAAAAGCGTTCTCATAAAGAGGAAGAGAAAGAAGCCGTTACGCAAATCGTAGTAAATCATGCAATGACAATAAGCGAGCTTGCGGATAAAATTCAAAAGACTCCGGCAGAAATTGTAAAATTCCTTATGTTCCAAGGCATAATGGCAACAGTTAACCAGTTAATTGATGTTGATGTTATAAAAAAAGTTTGTGAAGAATATAATTTAGAGGTTCTGGAAGAAGATATAGATGCTTATATTGAAGAAGAACTTGAAAAAGAAGAAAAACAGAAGGCTTTGAGCGAAGTTGATAAAAAACTTCTTAAGAAGCGTGCTCCTGTAGTAAGTATTATGGGGCACGTTGACCATGGTAAAACAACTTTACTTGATAGTATCCGTGCATCAAAACACAAAATTGTTGCAACCGAAGTCGGAGGCATTACTCAGTCCATAGGTGCGTATACGGTTTATCTGGATAACAACAAAGAGAAGAAAATTGTATTTGTTGATACTCCGGGTCACGAAGCTTTTACGGAAATGCGTGCAAGGGGTGCTAAAGCCACAGATATTGCGATACTTGTTGTAGCTGCCGATGACGGGATAATGCCTCAGACAATTGAAGCTATAAACCACGCAAAAGCCGCAGAAGTTCCGATAATTGTTGCAGTAAATAAGATTGATAAACCGGGTGCTGATCCTGATAAGATTTTACAGCAGTTGACAGAGCACGGGCTTGTACCGGAAGCTTGGGGCGGTGATACTATTACTGTCAAGGTTTCTGCATTACAAGGTATCGGTATTGATGAACTTTTGGAATATATTCTGCTTGTGGCTGAGGTGCAAGACTTAAAAGCTAATCCTAAAGCTGAGGCTTCCGGGGTTGTAATTGAGGCTAACCTTGATAAGGGCAAGGGTCCGGTTGCGACACTTCTTGTTCAAAACGGAACCTTGAGAACCGGAAATTGCATTGTCGTAGGTACGGCTTGCGGAAGGGTCAGGGCTTTGCTTTCAGACTCAGGAGAAAGAATCCAAAAAGCGGAACCGTCTACGCCTGTTGAGATTCTTGGTCTAACAGAGGTTCCAAATGCAGGTGATTATTTTGAAGTCGTTAAGAACGAAAAAGAAATGAAAGCTATTATTGATAAGAGAAAAGAAAGAGAACGCAGTAAACGTCTTGATGCGATGATACCTGCACACATGAGAAGAGAATCCGGGGCTGCTGAGGACGATGTACCTCATCTCAATCTTATTATCAAGGCTAACACTCATGGTGCAGCGGAAGCTGTGTCACAGGCTATTGCACAGCTTGAGTCAAAAGAAATTGTTACTAAAATTATACACGTAGGTGTTGGTGATATTTCGGAAGCTGATGTAATGCTGGCATCTGCATCAAGCGCTTTAATATTAGGATTTACGGTAAAAGAAGACGCAAATGCGCTGGCAGCTGCGGAAAAAGAAGGTGTAACCATCAAGAAATATGATATTATTTATCAGGTACTTGAGGATATTGAAAAGACCATGATTTCACTTCTTTCACCTGATATTAAAGAAGTCGAAACGGGTAAGGCTGAAGTCAGACAAATCTTTACAATCGGTAAGACGACAAAAATTGCCGGCTGTTATGTAACAGAAGGTAAGATTAACAGAAATGATACGGCTGCCGTAATAAGAAACGGCTCGGAAATCTTTAAAGGTTCTGTTGATCAGCTTAAACGTTTCAAAGATGATGTTAAAGAAGTAGCTCAAGGATTTGAATGCGGTATCTCATTTGTTAAATACAATGACCTTGAGGTTGGTGATATTATTAAATTTACAACTACCAAAGAAGTTGAGCGTTCAGCCTTAGAGTAGAAAGGATAACACATCATTTTACATAAAATGATGTGAAAGTATGAATTTTGTATCGGGGCTAATGCCGCCCCGTACCCCGCACCATATTTCTTTCTTTTGTTGCGATATAAAAGAAAGAAATATGGAAAAGAAAGAAAACAACGCGCTGTTGCATTTTTCTGACGAAAAATGCCTGTTTACAACCCTCCCCGGGGAGCGTAGCAATAAGCGGGGAGGGTAGGATTCCTTTGCAAACGGTGTGAGCTTAGGAATCCGGGAGGGGTATTTCTGATAATCCAAGTTAGGTTGGTAAGATATCAGCCGCGAGCGTGTGCCTGTAAGGCACAATAGCGAGCGTAAGAGATTGTGCGAAGCACAACCCCTATGATGCCCGAAGGGCATTGTAAACAATGCGGGTTTCTTTTTTCTTTTCGTACTTTTCTTTTTTCTTTTCTTCGCAAAAAAGAAAAAAGAAAAGTACAATCAAAAGTAAACAAAAGGATATTTAAATACTTCTCCAACACATGCCAGAAATAGCAGCCTTCACTTCTTCTCGCAGGAGAAGACATCTTAATACATCATTTTATGAAAAATGATGTATTTAATGCACATTTAAAGAAATTTTAGAATTTCTTTAAATGTGCATAGGCTGCATCCATGGCTTTTTTGCCGAGCTTGCCGAAATCTATAGTATACATTGTACTGTCTCCAATTTGGATTACGTCGGATATATGTCCGACACCGAGTTTTTCGTGAAAAACTCTTTCTCCGACATTAAAATAATATTGGGTTGCGGTATCTTTTAATTCTTTTTCTTTTTCAGCTATCTCTGCTTGTTTTTGCTCTTCTTTTTTTCTTTCTTCCAATCGGCGCTTCATAACATTATCACGGAAGAAAGCCTCAATTTTTTCTTCCTCTTTTTGCTTGTTTATCGGATTCTTTTTGATAATCATTTTCGCAGGAGTCCTTTTTACCGCCTCTGCAGGCTTCTTGCTTCCCGGCGCGACAAAGTTTGCTCCAAATCCTGTTGTCGGTTTTACAAATCCGTCCGAGGTAAAGGTAGACTTGGTAAATGATGAAGAATTTCTGTTATTTATACTACTATTTTCATCATCTCTGTATTTCCCTCCATATTTACTCCCATATTTCCCCCCTCTTACAGATTTTACTGCATCTGTAAATGTGCTTGAGTGTTCGTAAGAATATTCTGATTCTTCTTTTTCAATCAGGTTAGAAGGGATTTCATCCAGGAATCGGCTAGGAGAGTAGTATTTGTATTCACCCCACATTTGACGGCGTTTTGCGGTGGTTAAAAATAGCTTTTGTTCCGCTCTTGTAACACCTACATACATTAATCTTCGTTCTTCTTCAAGTTCGGAAGTTATATTCATAGTTCTTGTAGAAGGGAAAATTCCTTCATCGCATCCCGCAATATAAACTATAGGAAATTCCAATCCTTTAGAAGCATGGAGTGTCATAAGAGTTACATTATTGGCTATTTCGTCCATTCCGTCTATATCAGACACTAATGAAACCTGTGCAAGAAATTCTCCCAGAGTATTATCAAGTTCTTCCGGTTCAAATTCGTTGGCTACGTTAACAAGTTCTTGCAAGTTTTCTATTCTTGTTTCGTCTTCCGGTGTGTTAGAAACCTGTAACTCTCTTAAATATCCGCTTTTTTCAAGTACAAGACTTAAAAATTCCGGCAGATTGTAATTAGGCTGTGCTTCCTGGAATTTCATTATAAGAGTAGAAAAATCTTTTAGTTTGGAGGCTGTTCCCGATTTTATTGTTGAAATATTATCAACATCAAGTATTGCGGCAAAAAGGCTGATATCCTGCTCGTCTGCATAATCTTGCAGATGCTTAAGTGTTGTTTCACCTATTGCGCGTTTCGGAACATTTATTATCCTGCGTAAAGATTGTGAATCATCAACGTTATAAATAAGCTTGAGGTAGGCTATTGCATCTTTAATTTCTTTACGGTCGTAGAATTTAAGTCCGCCATAGATTCTGTATGGAATTCCAGCGGCAATAAGAGCTTCTTCTAAAGCTCTTGACTGTGCGTTAGTTCTGTATAAGACCGCAAACTGATTATAATTATCCGATGTTTGCGAGATTGAATTAACTATATAGTTCGCTTCATCTGCCTCATCCTGGGCTTCATAGTATGTAATTTTTTCTCCGTCGCCTTTTTGGGAATAAAGAACTTTATCGACCCGCTCTTCATTATTTTCTATAATTGAATTTGCCGCATTCAATATATTAGCTGTAGAGCGGTAATTTTGTTCAAGTTTAACGATTTTTGCCTTCGGAAAATCTTTCTGGAAGTTCATGATTATTCTAAAATCAGCGCCTCGCCAGCTGTAGATGGATTGATCCACATCACCTACAACACAAAGCGATCTTTCTTGCGGAACTTCCGGCTGTAAGTTTGTGTATAGAGCGTTAACCAGCTGATATTGAGCAAGGTTAGTGTCTTGATATTCGTCTACCATAATATGCTGGAATTTATCATAATATTTCTTGCGAACATCCGGATTTTGTTCAAGGAGCTTTACTGTTAAAAGAAGCATGTCGTCAAAATCTATTGCATTATTATTATTTAAAGCGTTTTCATATTCTTCAAATACCCTTGATATCTGCTGTGATTTAAAATCTCTGGCAAAGGTTGCAAAAGTGTATGCATCCTGCATTTTGTTTTTTGAATTTGATATAACAGCCTTAATAAGTTTTGGCTGGTAAATTTTATCGTCCAGGTTTAGTTTTTTTATAGCCTGCTTAATTATTGCAAGGGAGTCGGTTTCGTCATAAATAGTAAAGTTTTTATCGAGCTTTTTCCCTGATTGAAAAGAATAATTTTCAATATCTTGTCTTAAAATTCTGCCGCAAATACTATGAAAAGTGCCTACCCACATATATTTAACGACTCTTTCTCCGAGAATTGATGCAAGTCTTTCTTTCATTTCTCTGGCTGCTTTGTTGGTAAAAGTAACAGCAAGAATTTTACCTGGAATCGCCCCGTTTTGAATCATATACGCTATTCTGGTGGTAAGCACTCTTGTTTTGCCGCTGCCTGCTCCAGCAAGAATCAAAAGGGCGCCCTGTGTAGTTTTGGCAGCCTCAAGCTGCTCTTTATTGAGATTTTCTAAGATATTTTCCATTCCCCTATTCCCAAATACATAAATTTGTGGTATCATACACTAGCATACACAAAATTATTATTATTTGCAATTGATAAAGGTGGTACGATGATTGAAATTTTAGATTCTTTGGATGAAGAGCAGAAACAGCCTTCTATTATGGTTCCTATGGATGATATGGATGTGGCTGACAGCTCTCCGGATACTGTTGATGAGTTGGCAATGGAATTAGCTACTATCAAGCAGCCCGCGAAAAGAATTGCAATTATCGGGTCAAGAAACCTTGCTATTACACATCAGCAAATGATTGAAACATTAACAACGGCTCTTGTAAGACAGGGCAATACAATTATCACTTCCGGCGGTTCTTGCGGTACTAATGCAGCTGCAATAAGAGGTGCTATGAAGTCTAATCCTGATAAACTTAAAGTTATTTTACCTCAAACGATAGGACAGCAGCCGTCAGACGTTCAAGACCAGCTTATTGGTGTTCCTAATATTGTGGAGCATGCTGACAGAGCTATGATGACATTGGCTGATGCTTCCAGAGTTTGTAACAGAGAGATTATTGATGACTGTAATCAATTGATATGCTTCCTTTCTCATACAAGCCGTACTCTTCATACTGCAGTAGAGTATGCAGAAGAAAACCATAAAGTTGTTACAGTATTCTACTTAGATTAATAGGTTTGATTTATGGATTTGATAAAAAAACTCACCGGGAAAAATCCTTCTGAGTTTGAACCTGTAGCTCAAGCTCTTGTGAATAATTCTGATAAAGAATTGTTTTCTGCTCTTGTTAAGCAGGATGATTTCTTATTTGATTTTATAAAGGACAATGTTGCAAAAAGAATTCAAAAAGCCTGCAATAAAGATAACTATTTGAACTTACTAGAGTTTTTTGATTATTATTCGCCTTCTTACGATACTATGATTGCGGAAGTTTTACATACATTCAGCGGAGATGAACTTTTGCCCGCCATTAAAGAAATTTTTATAGACGGAGAGGACTCAGCAAAAGCTTATGCGGCTAAATATTTTTCTTTTGTTAATAAAGACTTATTAGGAGACATAATTCCGCTCTTACGTCAAACTGCATTTTCTAAATTTGAACCTCTGTCAGTAAATTCAATAGAAGTATTATCTTTGTTAAATGATGAGGAATCAAAAAATGAGGCTCTTTCGCGGCTCAATAGCGATGATGATTTTATGAAATTTGAAGCTGTCAAGTTTCTGGTGAATTATCAGGCTAAAGATTCTATAACAAGGATTCTGGAGGTTATGAAAGAATCTTCATTGTCCGAGAATATAGCTTGTCAGATACCGTTTTTAATTCCGCTTGAGGATTTGATTAAGCAGGATGAAGAGGCTGCACTGTTGGTTTTATGCTATATTGTAAATGCAATACCGGAGATTGTGACACCGGATTCCGTAATTGATTACGGTTTGTATAATATTCTCGAAATCATCATGAAGTCTCCTATTACAAGTACTTCTGCCGTACTTTTAAGGCTGGCTAAGGAGAAATTCCAAGAGCTGTCTTCTAACGAGGAGTATATTTTTGATTGTGACAGAAATACAAAAAATGAAATTAAGGAAATTAATGGTCTGCTTTCATCACTCAATACAAATAAGTTAGACAGTTTGTTATATGACGAATTATTTGAGGGAAGCGATTTTGTGTTCTTTGCTCTTGACTATGTGAATGAGATTGAAGAATTGGAAGCGCTTTTGGATAGTCAAAACCCGACACTTGTATTGAAGGTGCTTACTATTTTAAAAGAAAAAGGCTCGTTAACAGAAAGCGCAAAAGAGGAAGCTTTAAAACATATCCAGGCACCGGGAATAAGAGAAATTATAGAAGTTCTATAGTATGTAATCCGAATTACCTAAATCAAAATCTTTATTAAAATCTTTTATAACTTCGGATGATACTTTCCAGTTGATTTTCCCTTGAGGATATTTAATGTAGTGTTTGGCTGAACAAAGAGTTGATACCATGCAGGAATCCATAATATTCAAGTGTGAAATATCTACTGTAAGATTTTCGCAATGGTATTTTTCAATATAAGAACTTATGTGCTCAACAGCTTCTATTGGATTTGTGCTGTAAGTATCAAGTATTTCACTTTGGGGTAATAGTTGTATCATGTATTTTCCTTATTCTGTATAAGTTAACGTCATAAGTCATATTTTTTTTATGATTTTTTAAATTAAATCCCCCTTTTAGTGGAAATTTATTTTATAATATAATATGTAAGTGGAAAAGGGAGATATATTATGGCAGGGAATAAAGAAAATGCATTGGAAGCAGCTAAGAAAATTAAAC
Source organism: Candidatus Gastranaerophilales bacterium (assembly GCA_944326455.1). GTDB lineage: Bacteria > Cyanobacteriota > Vampirovibrionia > Gastranaerophilales > Gastranaerophilaceae > CAG-196. The sequence continues at coordinate 92,647 of CALVEA010000002.1, forward strand.
TTTTGGCATTTGATGTAGATGGAGTTATGACAGACGGAAGTGTTACTTATGATGAAAACGGGGTTGAGTACAAGACTTTTAACGTAAAAGACGGGCATGGTCTTGTCAGGATGAATCATTCAGGCTTTATTACAGCTATAATTACCGCAAGAAACAACGGAACTGTAAGGCATCGAGCTGAAAATCTTAATATAACAGAGATTTATCAGGGACAAAAATATAAGCTTCCGGCTTTGGAAGAGATTATGAAAAAATACAATCTTACATTCGAGAATGTATCATATATGGGGGATGATCTTCCGGATGTTTGCATCTTAGAAAAGGTCGGGCTTGCGTGCTGTCCGAATGATGCAGTAAAAGAGGTTAAGGATATTTGTAATTTCCAATCTTCCGTAAACGGCGGCAGGGGCGCAGTACGGGAATTATGTGACTTTATACTTGATGCTCAGGGTATAGAAAAAGAATACATTGTAGCGGAAGGTAAAAACAGATAGGAATTTCAGCTGTTGTTAAGAAGTGTCTGTTCTGCTCTTTGCCGGAGCAAAAATCTTTTAATGCTTCTGACTGCCGGAATCTATATTCTGGCGCTTTATTCCGTGCTAAGCGGACATTTATTATTCTTTTCGGCAATTGTTTCAATTCTGGCTGTTGCAGCAATTATACAGGAGCTTTTTCCGGTTAAGTATATTGTTGTTTGGATTCTTATTTTTTATCTTGGGGCTGTAAATACGGTATGCAGTCTAAAGGATTCGGATGAGCTTTTAAATCTTGCTCCTGTTAATTCCAAAATTACGGGAACGATAATTTCTATACCGCAAGGAGCTGCAGAAAATAAGCCAAAGTTTTTTCTCAAGGTTAAGAGTATAGAGTTTGGGTCGGTAAGAAAAGAGTTTAAAGACGAAAAGACTCTGGTAACTTACACTCCTGATTTAGCCGAGCCTATATCCTATGAAGGTCTAAAACTTTATAATACTTGTGTTTTTGAAGGGAGGTTATCCGCTCCTTTTAAAGCAGGTAATCCTTCACAGTTTGATTATGGAAATTATTTAAGAAATCATGAAACATATTCAGTGTTCTATGCTAAAAAATATGAGGTTTTAAATATTAAGCCGTCAAGATTTCAAAAGTTTATGCAAGGGGTGAATGAATACAGAGAAAGAATAATAACTTCCCATTCAAAGTATTTAAAATCCCCAAATCTGGAAATTCTTGGAGGTATTGTGTTTGGTGATGATGCTGTATCTCCTCCTAAGAACATAAAACAATCTTTTATTAATTCAGGTCTGTTACATATTCTTGCCGCTTCGGGAATGAATGTTGCATTCATTTATTCATTTTTCTATTTCTTAATGTCTGTCTTTGGAATGAATTTTAAACTTAAAGTTTGTTTAGGCATTGTTACGGTCTTAATTTATTCTCTTATGACAGGGTTAGGAGCTTCTGTGATAAGAGCTGCCTGTATGTTAGTGTTTGTCCTCATCGGTAAGCTTATTGACAGGGATGCTCACAGTATTTCGCTGCTTTCGTTTGTTGCTCTTCTAATGCTTCTGTATAATCCTTTGTATATTAATGATGTAGGGTTTCAATTATCTTTTATTGTCACCTTCGGAATTCTGGTGACGGCACCTTTGATTGCCAGGTTTAAAAATCGTGCTGCAGATTTTATTGTCGGAACGATAAGTATCCCTATTATAGCGCAGTTATGGGTGATACCTGTTCAGATTTTCTATTTCAATAACATAAGTCTTTATTCCGTATTTGCCAATATAATGAGTGTACCGATTCTAATGGTGGTTAGTTTTGGAGGTTTTGTAAGTTCTCTGTTGGCTGGAATACCGGTTATATCTGACTTTGTTTGTAAAACTTTTGACTTTGCTTTAAATCCTCTAATATCTCTCCTTGTTAATATTTCGGATTTTTGGGGCAATCTTCCGCATGCGGCTTTGCAGACAACACACCCTTCCGTATTTCAAATAATCATTTATTACGGGCTTTTGTTGTCGATTACTGCACTTTTTTATAAAGAACTGAAAAATAAAAATGTTTTAAAATGGGGTGTCCTTATTCTATCCATCATACTTGTGATATCGCTGATACCGGTGAAGAACCAAAATTTAGAGATTACGGCATTTGATGTAGGTAACGCTGATTGTTTTCTGATTAAAACTCCTGATAATAAGTATTTGATGGTTGATACTGCACGTAGCGGGTATAGAGGCGGAAAAACTCAGGCTGAAATAATTGTTCTGAAATATCTAAAGGATAGAGGCATAAAAAACATTGATTCTATTGTTATTACACATTTTGATAATGACCATTGCGGCGGGGCAGTGCCTCTGATGGAGAATGTTAATGTTTCCAAAATTTATGTGAATACTCTAAGCCATGATTCTGAAGCAGCAAGACAAATTTATGAAACCGCAAATCGTACTCATACAAAGCTTATTGAGACTAAAAATAACGAGTATATTTACAACAAATCAGACCTTAAAATTACGAATTTTTCCGGAAACAATGCGAGCGGGAATGATAACGATGATTCAATTTTGACAATGGTTGAATATAACGGATTCAGAATGCTATTTACGGGAGATTCAAGTGCTGATGAAATTATGAAACACAATGAAATTTCCGGGGAAATAACTGTTCTTAAAGTCCCTCATCATGGCGCAGCAGGAGGTGTAAATAAAGACCTCATGAAGAAATTTTCTCCGAAATATTCAATAATTTCTGTGGGTGAGAACAAGTTTGGACACCCTAACCTCTACACTCTTGAAATTCTTAAAACTTCAACAATTTTAAGAACTGATATAGATAATGCCATCCGCATAAAAGTGGATAAGAATGGTTATCAGGTTTTAACTTACAATATCAAAAGACGAAAATTTGAGCGCTTTGTTAATTAAGCGGCTATGATTTTCTTTGCTATTGTTAAGTACCTTACCAGACAACTTTTTCAATTAATTCTATTTCGTATCCGTCCGGGTCTTGTATAAACGCAATTTTTGACCCTTTTCCGTTTAAGTCAAACGGCGGGTAGAGGTAGGTATATCCCAGCTGTTCTATTTTTTTTGTAAATTCATCTAATGAAGCAACAGCAAATCCAAAATGCCCGAATCCTGTCCCAACTGCGTATCCGTCAGAAGGTGTTTCATCATTGTATGTTAATTCAATCTGGCATGTTTTTTCTTTATCATTCAAGAAATAAAGAGTGCAGTCTTCAAGTCTTTTTTCGTGGTCAAGTTCCATATCAAGAACTTCTGTATAAAATTTTAACGATTTTTCAATATCTTTAACCCTAATCATAGTATGCAAAAACTTCATATAACACCTCCTTTTTTTTACAATAATACTATAAAAATACTTTTGTGCTAGAATGAAGTTATGAAGGATGAATTAATACAAAAAGTTTATTATTCCGATACTGATGCTTTTGGTGTTGTTTGGCACGGCTCGTATCTTAGATGGCTTGAAATGGGCAGGGTTGAACTTTGTGAAAAATACGGGCTTAATATGCTGGAGTTAGAGAAGCAAGATATAGTTCTTCCTGTTACAAATATGAATATCCGCTATAAGTCATCAGGAAAGCTTAATGACATTGTGCTTATAGAGACAAGTATTAAGAAATTAACTCCCGTTACGATTGTATTTGAACAGACTATTAAGAATCAGTCAACAGGAAAACTCTTTTTGCAGGCTGAATTTGAAGTTGTAGCTATTCACAATGACGGTTCTCTTCACAGAAGACTTCCTGATGTTATTAAAAATGCTTTCAACTCTGAATGCCTCGTCTAGATAGGTTTTGATTCTATGCAAAGATTAAACAAATTTATAGCATCATCCGGGCTTTGTTCAAGACGCAGCGCTGACGACCTTATAGAATCAGGTAAGGTTTCTGTCAACGGGAAAATTGTTACAGAATTGGGCTTTCAAGTTGGTTCTAAGGACAAAGTTTCTGTATCAGGTAAGATTATTAAGCCTCAAAAGCTTGATTACTACCGTTTTTATAAGCCTGCCGGCTATATTACCACATCAGATGATGAAAAAGGCAGAAAAACCATTTATGATGTAATTCCGCCGGAGTTGAAATATTTGAAACCGGTTGGAAGGCTTGATAAAGATTCAACAGGTTTGATTATTATGACTAATGATGGTGAACTTGTAAATCAAATGACTCACCCATCAGTAAAAGTTCCTAAAATTTATCTTGTCCAAATTAATGGCAAAATCACCCCGGAAGACGGAGAACAAATGTTTAACGGTATTGAAATAGAAACTGACTCCGGTGAAAAGAGAACAGCCTATGCAGAAGTTTTTCCGGTTGAAATAGCGGCAAAATCTTCAACCCTAAGAGTTACTCTCTATCAGGGAATAAACCGACAAATAAGAAAGATGTTTGCAAAACTCGGGTTTGAAGTGGTATCACTTAAGAGAATCCAGCATGCAACCATAACCATTGAGGGGCTTAAACGAGGACAGATAAAACCTCTTAAACCTAAACAGATTAAAGAGCTGAAAATATATCTTTCTAAATTGGAAAAGGATAAAGAATGCTCAAAATAGGCATCACAGGAAATATCGCTTCAGGAAAATCAACAGTCGAAAATATTATAAAAGAATTCGGCTATGATGTCTTTGATACCGACGAAATGACACATAGAATTTTAGATGCAGCTAAATCCGATATTGTGAAGATTTTTCCTGAAGAAGATGTAATAACGAATGGTCAAATTGACAGAAAAAAAATCGCTACAATAGTTTTTTCCGATAATAACAAACTAAAGATGCTTGAATCAATAATTCACCCGAAAGTTAAGCAAGAAATATTGAATATTCTTAATTCCGGTCAGAATAAGAAAGCAGTGTTTGTATCTGTGCCGCTAATGTTTGAGGCAGGTTTTGAAGATATTTTTGATAAGATTATATTTGTATCAGCACCAGAAAACCTGCGGCTAAAGAGACTTATGCTCCGAAATAACTTGACTGAAGAAGATGCCTTAAAAAGGATTAAATCTCAGCTTCCTGAATCAAATAAAATAAGCAAATCTTCTTATATTATCAAAAATGATTCGGATATAGAACAAATTATCCCGCAAATTAAAGTAATATTATCCGATATAAAATAAAAAAAAGGAATTCTTTAAATACAGAATTCCAATGGTTGTTTTTTCTCTTTATCTCTATGTTTCCTCGTATTTTGTTAATCCGGGATTCCCATCCCAAACTTCCCCCGCCTACTAATCCAGCAGCGCCTCTAGGATTCTGGCATTTTTATCTGCCAGACCGCTTTTTCTTACCTGACTGCGTGTGATGTAGCTTCTGAGAGCCTCTCTGATTAATTCAGATCTGGATCTGCTTTCTAAATCCGCTACTTCATCAATTTTGCCTAAGAAACTTTCAGGCATTGAAATCAAAACTCTAGCCATGTTGTGCTCCTTTTATACTCTAATACTTTATTTATATTCTTTGTGCCTTGCATATATATAAAGTATTTATGAAAAAAATAATTGCCTTCTTGTTAAGAGTTTGTAAAGTTTTATTACGAAATTAAATTTCGGCTGACGGCGAAGAACATATATCTTTCCTGTAATACAGACCGTTGAATTTGATTTCGGAAACTTCTTCATATACTTTATTAACAGCAGATGAGACTGTTCTTCCGCCGGATGTAATAACCATAACAGACCCTGTTGCTGCTTCGTATTCAAGATATCTGTTTTTTCTTACGGACGGAAAGAAGGAAATCTCAGAGTCTTCAGTTGCTCTATCAATTCCGCTAATAACATTTTCATTATTTTCTTTATTTTTGCAAACTAAGACCAGAGAAGCTGAAAAACTATCTTTCTGAGCTATAAAATCCACTTCATCGCTAAATGAGCCTATTACACAGGATTCAAATAGCTTGTATAAATCGTTGTCAACCAGTGAAAGCACAGATGCACAGTCGCAATCTTGCATGAATGATTCAAACCCCAGGACTGATATCTTGCCGTCATCCGTAATAATACCGTTTACGCCCAATATTCCAATATATGGAGTTCCTTCTATTTCCAGATAATCTAATGCCGGATAAATCACGTTATCCATAAGAAAATATTCTTGCTCTATAGAGAGTTTATAATTCGGAGAACAAGCTCCCATGCCGGAAGTAAGCTGCCCGCCCTCTCCTTCAAGAGAATGTTTATATATAATAGAAGAGCCAAACGGAAGCGCTTTGTAACCATCTGTCAGAGTATAAAATGAAAATGGGGTTCCCCATACATAGTCTTCTATAATTACTTTTCCGCTTTTTGTCGTGAAAAGTGAATCTGAAATAATTTTTGCTGACTTTGGTGAAGTCAGTATAACAGCGCTGGATTTATCGTTTGTTTTAATTACAAAAGGATTCTTCAAGTTCTTTATATAATCCATAGCAAGATTTTGCTTTTCAAATATTCCGAATTTTGGGGTTGGAATACGCAGCTTATACAAAACTTTTTTCATCAAAGCTTTATCATATACAATAGATGCAGCCTCCTTTGCAGGAGAAAATATCTGCTGATTATTGCTGCTGAAAATTTCTGTAATATTATTCTGTATGGACTCTCTTGAACATGAAACAGTCAAATCTATTCCGTTTTCTACAGCAAATTCTAATAGTTCTTTGACTTTGTTTTCTCTAATATCAACACATACTGCAAACTCTTTCAGCGTGTCATTCCCCGGTGCAATATATATATCGTGTTTCTCTGATAATTTTTTAGCGAGTGCATACGCATTGGCAGAATTGCCTATAATTAAAATTTTCTTTCTCATAAGAAAATTATATCATAAGAATATTTTATGCCGTAATCACCGCTCTTGAAAATCTCTTATTTTTGATGTAATTTTAAAGCGTAAAATAATTTTTACAGAAAAAGAAGGAGAACTCAGATGAGTGAAAGAAAATTAGTTGGAACACAAGAGATGTTCAAAAAAGCTTTAGCCGGCGGTTATGCTATCGGTGCTTACAATGTTAACAACATGGAAATCCTCCAGGCTATCGCAGAAGCTGCTGAAGAAACAAGATCACCTATTATTCTACAGGTTTCAGCAGGCGCAAGAAAATATGCTAACCAAACTTATTTAATCAAGCTTGTTGAAGCTGCTTTAGCTACTACAACAGTACCTATTGCTCTTCACTTAGACCACGGTGCTGATTTTGAAATTTGTAAAGCTTGTATCGACGGTGGTTTTTCTTCTGTTATGATTGACGGAAGCAGATTCCCGCTTGAAGAAAACATCGCTCTTACTAAACAAGTTGTAGACTATGCTCACGCAAGAGGCGTTTCAGTTGAAGCTGAATTAGGTAAATTAGCAGGTGTTGAAGATGATGTTAAAGTTCATGCAAAAGATTCAACTTATACAGACCCTGAAGAAGCTGCAAGATTCGTTAGAGAAACCGGCTGCGATTCTTTAGCTGTTGCTATCGGTACTTCTCACGGTGCTTATAAGTTCAAAGGCGAAGCTAAATTAGACTTTGAAAGACTCGCTGAAATTAAGAAAGCTGTTAATGAAGTTGTTGGATATGATTATCCGCTCGTTCTTCACGGTTCATCTTCAGTTCCTAAAGAATTTGTTGCTAAGTGCAATCAGTTCGGCGGAAAATTACCTGACGCTCAAGGTGTTCCTGAAGAAATGCTTAACTATGCTTCTAAACACGGTGTTGCTAAAATCAATATTGATACAGACTTGAGATTAGCTATGACTGCTACTATCAGAGAGTTCTTTATTGAACACCCTGAAAAATTCGATCCTCGTGAATACATGGGACCGGGCAGAACCGCTGTTAAAGAAATGGTTATGCACAAAATGAGAGATGTATTAGGTACTGCAGGTCACGCTGACGACTAGGTACTACGTACGTAGAAAAGGGCTCGGCTAAGAGGTCAAAACTACAAGATTGAATAGAATCTATAAGTCGCCTCTCGGCAGAACTTCCGAGTTAAAATAGTCCTCAGGTACTACGTACGTAGAAAAGGGACGGAGTACAATAGTCAAATCACAAGACGGATTATCTACTCCGAGTACTCCTTAAAGTCTAATACATTATTGGTATTGGGCTCAGAGGCTACGTACGTAGAAAAGGGTCGGAGTACAATAGTCAAATTACAAGACAGATTATCTACTCCGAGTACTCCTTAAAGTCAAATACATTATCGGTATTGAGCTCAGAGGCTACGTACGTAGAAAAGGGACGGAGTACAATAGTCAAACCACAAGACAGATTATCTACTCCGAGTACTCCTTAAAGTCTAATACATTATCGGTATTGAGCTTAGAGGCTACGCACGTAGAAAATACAGAACTCTATATGAATTTCAGCGGAGGCGGGTTGTGAAACAACCCGCCTCCGCTATTTTTATAAAATTAAACACTTCTTGAGTGACAAATCGCAATTGCAATTGCATCGACGGTATCATCAAGCTTTGGCAGGTTTTCCGTTTCAAGAGCCAGTTTTACCATCTGTTCAACTTCTTTTTTTTCTGCTCTGCCATATCCCGTAAGAACCTGTTTAACCTCCATTGGGGTATATTCATAGGTTGGAATACTATATTTTTCTAATACAGCCAGTATAACTCCCCGGGCTTCGGCTACAGGAATTACTGTTTTTTGGTTCTTAAAGAAAAACAACTTTTCGACCGAGGCGCAGTCAGGTTTGTACATCTCTAAAATTTGCGCCAAATCTCCGGATATTTCTAATAAGCGCTTGGGGTCAGTAAGCGTTTTATCTGTTTGAATTGAACCGGAAGTTATTAATTTTATCCCCTCATCTCCGGTATTTACCTCTATCATTCCGTACCCAACAATAGCCATGCCGGGGTCTATTCCCAAAATCTTCATTACTTGATTATATCAATAGCTTAACAATTTTGCAATTTTTAGTGACAAAAATCTTCTTTTGAGGTAGTATAAGGTTTGTATTACGAATTTTAAGGAAGTATTTATATATGACAGCGGAAAATACACAGGAACTGGTTATTGGTATTCCTAGAGGAATGTCTTTTTATAGTAATTATCCCTTTTGGTACGGATTTTTCAGCAGTCTCGGCTTCAAAATAATTTTATCAGATCCTACTACAAAGCAAACTATGTCTGAAGGGTCTGCCCTTGTTGTTACTGAGACTTGTCTGCCTATAAAAATTTATCTCGGACATATCCTCAACCTCCTGAAAAAAGGAGTAAAAAATATTTTTGTTCCTTCTCTGCAGTCGGTTGCTCCAAAGATTTATAATTGTTCTAAAATCAGAGGGCTGCCGGATTTAGTAAGAAATGTTGTTAAAGGTGATTTTAGAATAATTGAAGCAACTTTAGATAAGTCCGCTAAAAATCAGGGACTTTATTCTTTCTTGCAGGAGGCTGTTAAACCTTTTGGAATAACTGATTTTGAAACTATAAAGAAAGCTTCAAAGCAAGGGTGGAAAGTTTATAATAACTTCCTTGTTATGATGAGAGCCGGAATGAGTTATAAAAAAGCTATTAACTATGCTCTTCAAGGAAAAGTATTTATTGAAAGTTCAACAAATTCTTCTCCGATAAATGTAGCTCTTGTTTCTCATGGATACAATATCTATGATGATAGAGCTTGTATGAAAATATTTGATAAACTCGAGAAAATGGATGTAAAAATTTTTACATCTCTTCAGTTGACTGATGAACAGATGGAAGAAGGTATTGCTTCTTTAGGACAGCATCGTTATTGGGCGAATGAATATGAGATGACAGGAACCGCCGGACACTATTTAAAAGACAATAAAATAGACGGCATAATTACCTTGAACGCTTTTGGCTGCGGTCCGGATTCATTAATGATAGAAAGTATAACAAGAAAAGCAAAAGAAGCAGGAAAACCTCTGCTTTCCCTTACAATTGATGAGCACACCGGTGAAGCCGGGTTTGTCACTCGTTTAGAAGCTTTTATTGATATGCTTTTCCGTAAAAAACGTTCGAAAATTATTAATAAGATTACAATGCCTGAGTATGATTATGTGCCTCAGACTAATATTTGTGATAACCTGTTAGCAGGCGGCAGCAAAGGTAGTGTATAGTTTGCCATCCCTAGTAATATAGAGAGAGGTTTTTGTGATAGATTTTAAATCTACGTTAAAAATGGCTATAAACTCGCTCAGGGTAAACAAATTACGCTCTGCGCTCACCAGCCTTGGTGTGATTATAGGTGTAAGTGCCGTAATTATAATGCTTGCAGTGGGACAAGGCGCAAGTGAGCAGGTTACTAAGAATATGGAATCTATGGGGACTAATATTTTGACTATCCGCTCTGCCTCTGCTAAATCCGGCGGGGTGCACATGGGAATGGGAACAAAACCTTCTCTCACATCAAAAGATGCTATTGCAATAAGGAAAATGGCTCGCGGAGTGGACGCAATATCGACTGCCTCTTCCGAAACTCAGCAGCTGACCTACGGGAATCAAAACTGGTCAACTACAGTTTATGGAGTTGAGCCGGCATATTTATATATAAAAAACTATGAAATAGAATCCGGCAGAAAATTTATACCTGAAGATTTGCAAAACAGTGCTAAAGTAACTTTAATAGGTTCTACTGTTGCAACAGAATTGTTCGGGGATGTTGACCCCGTAAATAAACAGATAAGGGTTGGAAATATTCCGTTTAAGGTTATCGGTACTCTTAAAAGTAAAGGACAATCAGGACCTTTTGACCAGGATGATTTGATTATGATTCCGATTACTACTGCGCAAAAGAAGGTTTTTGGTACTGATTTTCCGGGTACTGTTAATATGATTCTTGTAAAAGGTTATGATACAGATAGTCTTAAGGAGACAATTGAAGATATTAACGAAATACTTATAACCAGACACAATATAGGAAAGAATCAAGAAAATGATTTTGAAATAAGGAATTCGGCAGAATTTCAAGAAAAAATGAAATCAACTGTTCAAACTTTTGCAATTCTTCTTGCCTCAATTGCGTCGGTTTCGCTTCTTGTAGGCGGTATAGGAATTATGAATATTATGCTTGTTTCCGTTACTGAAAGGACTAAAGAGATAGGTATAAGAATGGCTATTGGTGCCCAAGTGGAAGATATTCGCTGGCAGTTTTTAATTGAATCATTTTTATTATCTATGATAGGCGGTCTAATCGGAGTTGCTGTGGGTATTTTAGGGGCAAATTTAATTACCGTTTTCGCTCCTACTATGACAATATCAATTTCTATATTTTCAATAATATTATCTCTCGGGTTTTCTGGACTTGTCGGGGTAGGCTTTGGCTATTATCCGGCATACAAAGCTTCTTTGCTTAATCCGATTGATGCTTTAAGATATGAATAAGTTAGAGGAGGGTTAGCTCTATGAAAACAAGAATATTCTTTATATTGGCAGTATGTATATTGGCGGGTTATTGTATGGATAATACGGTTTTAGCTGCGGATGATTTATCATGCAATATGAAAACTCTTCGAAATACGACTGTAGGCTTGTTAAAAAATAAAGATTATAAGCAGGTTATAACATTATATGACGGCTGTATAAAAAAATACCCTAATAATGCTGATTTATATAATAACAGAGGGAATGCTTTTATGGCATTAAATAATTATAACCAGGCTTTGGCGGATTACAGAAGGGCTATAAGTTTAAATCCTAAATATGCAACTCCATATAACGGTATTGCTACAATTTATATAAAAACCGGACAAACTGAAAAGGCGCTAGATTCTCTTAACCAACTGTTGACAGTTGATCCGAATAATACTACAGGAGCACTAAACAGGGCACAAATATTTATGCTAACAAAAGACTATCAGGCTGCTATAAAAGATTATAATGTCGTCTTAAAAGATAAAAGACTGAGTGTTTATTACAAAGACAGGGCGTATGCATATCTGGCTGTTTCAAAGCCGGAGCAGGCAATTGAGGATTATGAAAATTATCTGAAAGCAGGACATTCTTCCGCAGAAGCATACAGATATTTAGGCATTGCGTATGGAATTCTAGGAGATAATGAAAAGATGCTGGCGAATCTAAGGACAGCGGCAGACCTATATAAAAAAGAAAATAATATGGAAGAATATAATAATATAATGAAAGTATTCAGAAGCAATTAAAAAGGGAGTTGACTCCCTTTTTTATTTACCCCTCTTTACCCCTCTTTCCATGAAGTTCCGCAATTGAAATCAATTATCAGAGGAACTTTGAGCGGCTGATTAAGTTCCATAGCGGTTTTAACGATAGATTTAACTTCTTCTAACTCATCTTTAGGTACTTCAAATACTAGTTCATCGTGAACCTGCATTATCATTTTTGTTTTCAGATTTTTCTTTTCAAGCCGATTTTCAACATCTATCATTGCCATTTTTATTAAATCTGCGGCAGTACCCTGTAAAGGCTGGTTAATAGCGGCTCTCTGAGCAAATTCTCTTATCTGGAAATTTGGACTCAGAAGTTCTGACGCCAGGTAACGTTTTCTTCCAAAGATTGTTTCAACGAATCCGTGTTTGTTTACAAAATCTATTTCATAGTTCATGTAATTTTTTACACCCGGGTAGTGTTCAAAATATTTGTCTATAAATTCTTGAGCTTCGTTATTTGAAATTCCAATGCTTTTGGCAAGTCCGTATTTTGATTGACCATAAACTATTCCAAAGTTAACAGCTTTGGCTTTTCTTCTCATTTCTTTGGTAACTTCGCTCAAAGGGACTCCAAAGACTTTTGAAGCTGTCATTGTATGAACATCTTCGCCTGATGTAAATGCATGAATAAGGTTTTCATCTCCGGAAACATGTGCTAACAGGCGCAGTTCAATTTGGGAGTAATCAGCAGAGAGGATAAGATAATTTTCTCTGTCTTCTGCGCAGAACGCAGCGCGGATTTTATTACCCTCTTCTGTCCTTATCGGAATGTTTTGTAAATTCGGATTGGAAGAAGATAACCGTCCTGTGACAGTCAGCGCTTGGTTATATGTTGTATGGATTCTTCCGTCCCGCTTGCTGATAAGAGCCGGCAGAGCATCAGTGTATGTTGATTTAAGTTTTGAGAATTTTCTGTGTTGAAGTATGTAGTCACATATTTCGTATTCAGAAGCTAATTCTTCTAAAACCTCCGCACTTGTAGAGCGGGACTTTTTCTTTTTAGATTTTAGCTCTAATTTATCAAATAACACTTCTGCAACCTGTTTTGGTGAATTGATATTGAAAGGAGCGCCTGCAAGCTGATATATTATGTCTTCAAGCTCTGCAAGTCTTTCTGTCATAAAATCAGAAAGCTCCTTTAAGTAGTTAATATCAATTGCAACTCCTGTGTGTTCCATTTTAGCCAGAACAACGGTGAGCGGGAGTTCTATATCAGATACCAGTTTACTTTCCTTTTCATCAAGATTATTTTTCCAATAATCGTATAATTTAAGAATAGTAGAAGCTTCATCGCAGCAGAATTTTTCTCCCTCATTCTGGTGTGAAAGTATATGATTTAAAAAGTCCAAAGCCTGAGCTTCAATAGTGTGTTTCCTATTTGGGTCTTTAACATAACTAGCTAATAAAACATCATACTCAAGTCCTTTAGGCGAAAAGCCGTTATTTAAAAGTAAATGGTACTCTGATTTTGCATCATAAGCAATTTTTTTTATGTTTTTATCTTCAATAATCGGTTTTAGAGGTTCTATAAAGTTTTTCCCAAAGTAGTAATTCTTTTTAGCTGAAATTGCTATATGGTCAATAATTTCATCTTTTGAATAATATCTGATACCAATACGCTCAGCATTTCTAATATCTTCGAGAGCTGCCGGCAAACTTTCTATATTGACAATGCTATATTCAAGCTCACTATCTTGCACGGTGTCTTTAATTGCCTGAGTAAAGATATTTTGCTGAATGACATCCCCGACCTGTTTTTGCAGTGAAAAAAGACTTAAATTTTCGCCGGTGGAGACTGATTCGGAATTAAATGAAGCCAGAATTTTGTCAATGTTTTTAATAAATGTATAAAACTGCATTTTCCTTAGAAATGCAGAAACTTTTGTCATCTGCGGAAGTGTAACGCTTGCAGTATTTATATCAAAGTCGATATCGACTTCTCTTATAATAGTAGCTAATTCCTTAGACAAAATAGCTATATCTTTTTGGTTGCAAATTTTTTCTTTAACGGCTTTTTCAGGAATATTTTCGCAGTCTGCCAGCAGTTCTTCCAAGTGCGGATATCTGCTTAAAAGCTTTTGAGCCGTTTTTTCACCGATACCTTTAATTCCGGGAATGTTATCGGAAGTATCTCCTCTCAAACCTTTGTAATCTGTTACTTGATTTGGATAAACACCCAATTTTTCGTATACTTTATCCCAATTATACTCAACCAATTCTCCCTTTGACGGGATAAGAACTTTAACCAGCCCTTCTTTATCTACAAGCTGAAAACTGTCTTGATCTCCTGTTAGAATGAGAGTATTATTTCCGCTTTCAGAGGCAATCTTGGAGATAGTTCCTATGATATCGTCAGCTTCAAATCCTTCTTTTGTATAAATAGGAATGTCAAAAGCTTCCAGCCCTTCTACAATTGTAGAAATTTGGCATCTTAATGTATCCGGCATGGCGTCTCGGTTTGCCTTATATTCTTCAAATTTATCTGTACGAAAAGTATGTCTGCCGACATCAAAAGCAACTGCAATAAAATCGGGTTTTATTTTGGAAAGGAGGTCAAATACTGATTTAAAGAAGCCATATACAGCCCAGGTAGGCTCGTTTTCTGAATTCTTCATCCCGGTTCTTTCAAGTGCAAAATATTGACGATAAGCAAGCGCATGTCCGTCAATTAGTACCAAAGTCTTTTTATCAGCCATATTATACTCCCATTTGTTAGATTATTATATCATAAATTCGTGGTACAATAAATCATCAGGAGACATATATGATTAACAACTATAATATTTTGTTGAATATGGTAAATGACTATAAATCTTTAAAAGAGATAGAAGCAATAGGGCTTGGCGGTTCTTCTGCTGCTAATACGGCAGACAACAAATCCGACTATGATATTTATATTTACGGGAAGTCGGAGCCTCCGGTTGAAGATAGAAGAAAAATTGCAGAAAAATATGCTGATAAACCGGAAATAGACAATCACAATTTTGAAACCGGTGATGTTTTCTATTTAAGAGATTCCGGAAAACCGATTGATATAATGTACAGACATCCTGATTTTATTGAAAACAATATCAAGTGGGTTTGGGAGCAGCATAATGCATCTTTAGGTTATACTACTTGTTTTATAGATAATATTAAAAGAACAGAAATACTTTATGATAAAACCGGCTGGTTAAAAGAAATGCAGAAGAAAGTGAGCACTCCGTATCCGGAAAAACTTGCAGAAAATATAATTAAGAAAAATTTTAATTATCTTAAAGATGCAATGTTTTCTTTTTATGACCAGTTGGTTTCGGCAGTGGAAAGAAATGATTTTGTAAGTGTTAATCACAGATGTGCGGCTTTTCTAGCCAGTTATTTTGATGCGATTTTTGCAAAAAATAGAGTTCTTAATCCCGGAGAGAAGAAGCTTGTACCATTTGCTTTAAAGAACTGTAAAATTCTGCCAGCGGATTTTGAATCGGATGTAAAAATATTATCAATAGGTGAACTTTCAAAACGGGTTCCTGTTGCTGCAAAAATGGTTGAAAATCTGAGGAAAATACTTTAGCAGAGACCTTGTAATATTAGTCTATTCCGGTAGTATATTTCCAATTGTAAAGATTCTATTTCCCCCCGCAAAAAAAACTTTTTTTTTGTGTTGAATAGTGTATAATAGAACAAAGGAAAACTGAGAATAGTTTTTATGTTACAGAATATAGTTAATAATTCAAATATATCAACTAAATCACAATACACAACCAAACCACTATCAAGATGTGATGAAATTGAGCTTTATTTACACAGAATTTTTGAGAAGGAACTTCATACACCGGATTCGGTTTTGTTGGGCTATAATCTATTTGTAATAAAGAAAATTGCGGCATATATTTCAGGTAAGATTCAGATGCCAGCGTCAATAGGTATTGCGGGAGAAACGGCGAGCGGGAAGTCTACGATTACAAAGGACTTAATAGATACGATAGAATCTTTTGCGGCTGAATTTGGTATTGAAGATGTAATAACACGTGTTAATACTGATGATTATTATTATGATCGCTCGGATATGGTTAAAGCGGCGGGTAGTTTTTCAGAATTCGCTAAAAATTATGACTTAGATAGTCCGGAAGCTCTTGAATTGGAGCTTATGAGCAAACATATTAAAGAACTTCTTGCCGGAAAAACGACTTATCTTCCTAAATACGATATGAGCGGTACCGCTATAAGATATGATAATCACACGCTGGCTAAGCCTTCAAAAGTTATTATATCGGAAGGTTTGTTTACACTAACATCAAAAATTAAAGATGCGTTCAATTTTAAAATTTATGTCGATATTCCGGAAGATATTAAGCGTGAAAGATTCTTTATAAGAGCCGCTGAGCGTGATTTGGGTGATTCTGCAGAATTTATATATGAAAATGCTAATAAAAAAGCAAAAGTGCATATCAGACCTTGCAAAGCGCATGCGGATATTATTTTATCGGGCTATGCAGACAGAATTAAGTATAAGAATTTCTTAAATAAGATTATTGGTGTGATTCAGGAACTCTATTTTGTATAATATTTTCAATTCAATATATAAGTACAAAGGAAAAATATGCTAATAAAAAATATTCAATCAACTTCTTTTGGAATGTCAGTTGTAATAGAAAAAGGTGCTGGCAGATATCTGAACAAACTAAAACCCTATGAAGCAGAAACTATATATAAAGCAAAGAATAACCTTGCAAATACTAAATTCTGGGATTTAAAAGTAGATGCTAAAGGTTTAAAATTTTCACCAAAAGATTCTGATTACGATTTCAGGCTGCAAAAACCTGTAGTTTATGCTATTGATTTTCCCCAAGAGGACAGAGTAACCCTTGCAGTTAATACATGCGGTCCAAAAAAATCTCTTAAACCTATTATAGAAAATTTAACAAGAGAAGAAGCCTATAAATTCTACTCAATTAATAATATAGGAAGCGAAGCCGGGCGAGCAGCCAATATGGTAAATGCTTTGGACTCAATGCACAAACAGGTGAAAATAGGCTCAATCTGATTTATTAACCCGTTTCTTCCATAAATCAGGTCGTCTTTTCTGGGTACGCTCAATTTTCTGTTGCATTCTATATTCATCAATAAGCTTATGATTGCCGCTTAGCAAGACATCGGGAACTCTCAGACCTCTGTATTCTCGTGGCTTTGTGTACTGTGGATATTCCAGCAGTCCGTCAGCAAAACTATCATCATGTGCCGATTCGATTTTCCCCAATGTTCCTTCTATTTTTCTTGAAACACTGTCAATGATGCATAAAGCCGGCAGTTCGCCCCCTGTTAGCACAAAATCACCTATAGAAATTTCTTTGGGTTTGATAATCTCACGGATTCTTTCATCAAACCCTTCATAATGACCGCAAAGAATTATTATTTGTTCATATTTTGCAAGTTCGTCAGAAAGTTTATCAGTGAATGGTTCGCCTTGCGGAGTCATCATCAGCGTTATTGTGTTATCAAACTTTTGTACATCTTCATAAGCTTCAACATAAGGCTGCGGGGCTAAAACCATGCCCGCTCCGCCGCCGTAAGGCGTATCATCAACCCGCTTGTGCTTGTCATGCGAATAATCTCTCGGATTAATTGTGTTAACTTCAATTATCCCGCTTTCTGAAGCCCTTTTCATTATACTAAAGTCCATGTGTGTCTGTATAAGCTCCGGGAATAATGTTAATACGTCAAATCTCATTGAAGCAACCCCTCAATGTTATTAATTTGTATTTTCCTGTTTTTTATATCAACAGAGAGTACGATAGCTTTTACAAAAGGCACAAGGCAGATATTTTTTGATAATGTCTTTACGGACAATAAATCACTGGCACCGTTATTAGAGACTCCTACAACGGCTCCGACTATTTTCTCACCGTCACAGACATCCAATCCGACAAGTTCGTCAATCAAAAATTCATCTTCTTCCAGAAATTCTCTTGCAGAATCTTGAGGCACAAAAAGAAGTTTCCCTTTATATTCCAGTATATCGTTAAGGGTATCAATACCTTTAAATTTTATGATAGCGCACTTTGGCGTAAAACGGATGTTTTCTATTTCAAGTGGTTTATACTCATTTTTTTCTTGGATATAAACATCCTCAAGCTTGGACAAGAATTCTTCTCTGTTTTTTGAATACCCAAGCTTTGCTTCACCGCGCACACCGTGAAAATTAAGAATTTTACCTACAGAAATAAAGTTATTCTTCATCTTCTTTCTTCTTAGGTTTTCTTCCGCGTTTTGGTTTCTGGTCTTCGTTGGCTGCTTCCGGCTCAGCAGGAACTGTTTCTTCCGGGGCTTCGGCTTTAACTTCCGGAAGCTTTTCTTGTTTTTCGTGCTTAGCTACCATATAATCAGCAGGCTTATCAGCACGATCTTCATTCCATCTTTCCAGTCCAAGCTGTGAACGAACGAGCTTAATCCCGACATGGACTCTCCACTCATCCATTTTTAATTGTGCCGCAATAATTTTGTGGCAGCCGATTGGCGGCAGCGGAAGCAATGGCTCATATAAACTCTTAATTGCCATCAGCTGGTCCGGTGAAATAGCCAATTTGCGTTTAGGGAACGGCAGCTTCGGAAGCATCATTTTTTGACGTACAAGATTGATTCCGAAGAATACCTTTTGAGGTTCAATTCCTAATTTTGCTCCGATTACTTCATGAGCATCCGGATTAGGAAGCGGAAGCATTGCTTTGTACAATACTTCAATTTGTTCCAGTTGTTCTTTACTTATTAATAGTGGTTTTGCAGCTTTCGGAGTCTTAGGACGTTTGTTAGGACGCCTTTGTTGGAATCCTCCTTGAGTTCTGCCCCCGCCGCTGGCATAGTTATTTTTGAATCCTCTGTTACCGTCAGGTCTTCTTTGTTGGAATCCGCCGCGATTATCTCTTCTCTGATAATTACTGCCCTGTTGATTCCTGTTATCTCTCTGGTAATTATTTCTGTATCCGCCTTGCTGCGGTCTGTCATAAGACCTTGGTCTCGGCTCAGCTGAATATGAGCTGTACGAACTATAGCTTTGTAAAGGTTTCTCCTCCGGTGATTCACTTCCCTTGTCTGCGTATAAGCAATTAGGGCAAATTACTCTTTTGGGGTTCTTAGTTTCAAACTCAGCACCGCATTTAATGCACTTGTTTACATACATAATAAAAGCCTCTTAACCACAATAAAAAATTTCACTAAATTATTAAAAATCCTATCAAAATAAAGTAATAATATGAGATTTAATCAAAATATCGGTAAATTAAACCGAACATGTATATTATAATACAATTTAGAAAATTATCAAGGGGGTAAATCAAGGGGCTAAATAAAGGGGTAAATCAAGGGGTAAATCAAGGGAGGGTAAATCCCTTGGAAAATAAAAAGAGGGAGGCAGCAGGTCAAAAGAAAGGTCAAAAAATGACGGGCGGGCGGTAGATAAAATCTACCGCCCGCCCGCTGTTGTTTTTGAATGGTTTATTTGATTCTCTTTTCAAGCTCGGATAATCTCTTTTCTAATTTTTGATTCTGATTTTCCAGCTCTGAAACTCGCTTTTTAAGTTCCGTATTTTCGGTAGTTATCCTCAAATCAAGTTCTTTTACGGCATTAATGAGCGCATAGAACATATCTTCCCATCTGATTCTTAAGAAACCGTCTTTTCCCTTGGTTACTGCATCAGGAAAAACTTTCTGTAAATCCTGAGCCATTACACCGACATGAGGAGTTTTTGACTCATCATCTTTGAATGTGAAATTATATACCTTGAGCTGCTTTACTTTATCCAATCCGCCAGAGAATACTTCTCCCACATTCTTAAGCCTGCGGTCGGAAATATATGAATCAAAAAAGCTTCTATTATCTATATCAGTTGGATATCGCCTTAAGTTATCGTCACCACCTTTCAGATCTTCTGAACGAACAACACATAGTTCGCCTCCTTCATTACCTCTCCTCAAAGCGGTATCACCTTTGACGGCATTTAATAAAACATCGTATCCTACAACCAATCTACCCGGGATGTAAACAGTATCAGAACTGGTGCCGAGAACAATTTGATTGGCTGCGGTGGTCTTAGCAGATGAACCTATAGCAATAGAGCTTGAATGAGAAGCCTTAGCCCACCATCCTATAGCGGTAGAAGCATAACCGGAAGCTTCTGAAGTGTGCCCTATAGCTATACCGTAAGAGCCGCTTGCATCAGAAGCCTTCCCAAGAGCTACAGGAGCATATGTACCCGTTGCATTGGCATAGGAACCCAACGCCGTTGCCCCATCTCCGCTTGCTTTTGCGCTTGAGCCAATAGCTGTAGATCCAGAAGTCGCAGCATTGGCAGAAGTCCCTACAGCAAGAGCACTGATTGCCGTGTTTGCCCCGTATCCTATTGCTACAGCAGAGTTAGATGCTGATGTATTAGCGCCTAAAGCAATGGCATTATGTCCATTTGCCATTGCTCCATTGCCAATTCCGATAGATCTTGCCCCGCCGGTGTTAGCCGCTGTTCCTATTGATACAGCATTGTCCCCTCTTGCTTCTGCACCATAACCTATTGACGTAGATTTTGTTCCCCCGCCAAACGCTCCCCCAGAATAATATCCTATTGCAATGGACCCTAACTGTTTTGATATAACGCTTCTACCAATAGCTATTGTATCAATGCCGCTTGCCTTGGAATGATATCCCATGGCAATGGCATTATCTCCTGTTGCATTTGCACTTGTTCCTACAGCAGTTGCTGTACTCCCTCCTGCAAGAGCTTCTCTTCCCAATGCCGTTGCTGATATCTTATTAGCTATTGCCCCCATACCGATTGCAGTCGAACATACTCCCGTAGCTTCGGTATTACGTCCGAGTGCTACCGTACGGTCTGTCCCCTGTGCTGCAAAATCATCTGTTATACTTATCCCGGTTGCAGTTGCTCCCAGCTGAAAAACTGTGGAACTTCCTGATTTTGATATGGCAAATTGAGGTTCCGTACCGCTTGATTCTACATAGAATTTAGCTTTTTTAGCCGCTGACGGAAGAGTGCTTGTTCCGACCATGGCACTTTTATTAGTATTATTATCGGGGTTGTAAGTAATAGAGCCTCCTAATCCCGCATACATCCATGGGCTTCCGCCTTCTGCATCCCGCAGCATCTTTTTACTTACCATTGGTGCCGATGCTGCCGCTATGATTGCCACAATCAACAGCACTATCATCATTTCCATCAAGGAAAATCCGCGTTGTTTCATAATTCCTCTCTTTCCGCTATCAACAATTGCTGACAACGTATATAAACTAAGTAGACTCTGTAAATTTATTATAAGTAGACTTTATGGTTTCAATTCTATCATAATATAAAGAGTTTGAAAAGTAGGAAGAGGAAATACGAAATTTTTTAAATTAATTTTTCTAAAGCCTTAAATACTATTTGCCCATCCTTACTGATTACACGCTCCGGGTGCGGCATCATGCCTATAATTTTATTTTTGTTGTCAATTATACCGGCAATATTACCATCAGAGCCGTTAATATCCTCAGTGTATTTCATGAATACATCAATGCTGTCTGTTTGCATATAGTTCCCCTGATGGTGAGCTATCGGAAGTTTTATTATATTGTTATTGAATTCCAAATTGACATTTTTTGAAATAAACTTCATGCTGCTGTTATGAGTAAGGGCGCCTGGTAGAATTTCGGCTTCGCAAAGGATTTGGAATCCGTTACAGATTCCGGTGATAAGTGTCTTTCCAATCGGGAGAGATTTAACAGCCGGAGTCAGCTTTGCAAGCCTGCCCGAAGAAACGTAATCGCCATACGAAAATCCGCCCGGAAGGAAAATGATATCATAGCCGGATTTTATTTTTTCATCCTGAAAAATATATTCACTTTCCCAGCCCATATAATCGCAGGCAAGTTTTGTATCCTTTTCGCAATTTGTACCTAAAAAAACAATGATTCCGGCTTTTATTCTTCCCATAATATTTCACTAACTTCTGTTATTGGGTTACAGAGGAGTTCTTCTGTTATCATCTTGACCCTTTTCTCTGCCTGGGTTTTGTTTTCTGCCTCAAAAGAAAATTCATAGAACGAGCCTGTTCTGATTTTAAATTCACAGTTGAAGCTGCTTTTAACGGCTTCTTCAATAGTGATTCCGCGCACATCTTTGATACTGCTCTTTAATTTAACTATGATTTTCCCCTTAAATTCCATTATGAGCTTCTTTCCGTTTATTACGTCTTTGGGTTATATCTTCTTTGCGCTGGAGTTTTTCGTATAATTGAGAGTTTATTTCTCCTCCAATCAGAATAAGAATGGATGTATAGTAGAGCCAAACCATCATAACCGCAAAGCCGGCGATAGTTCCATATACAAAGTTATAGGTATGCAGGTTGTTAATGTATACCGAAAACAACCAAGACCCTAATAACCAGGAAATACAGAAAAATATAGACCCCGGAAGTGCGCTATGCCGGCGCAGCTTTTCGTTCCCGCTGAAATCAGGAAGTATATAGTAGCTCAAGTATGCCATTATAAACAGGGTTAAGAAAGCTATCGGCCAGCGGACAAATAACATTATGTTTGCAAAGTGCTGGGTCATACCAAGATAAGTGACTAAAAATTTAATAATAACTTTACCGAATACAATAAGGTTGACACTTAAGAATAAGACTAAAATGTTAACAAACACCATAATAAGTGCAAGCAGTCTTGAACAGAGGAAACTTCTGGTTTCTTTCACTTTGTAGGCTCTGTTTAGTCCTTTCGCAACAATTGCCATTGTATTTGTTGATAGAAAAAGGGTTATACAAAATCCTAAAATTGCGATGAGACCGCCTTTTTTAAAGAAGAATACTTCGTTTAGTACTGTATTCACAACATTTAAGACATCATGAGGCATTATGCTCTGCATAAATACAAATATAGGCTGCATAAAATTTTGCTTTCCTATATATCCAAAAATTGCGGTCAAGAATAATAGAAAAGGACAAATTCCGATACAGAGCATGTATCCCATTTCGGAAGCCATTCCAAAATAGTCATGTTCTATAACTGATTCTATTATATTTCTTAATGTTTTAAATCTCACGTTCAATCTCACTTAACAATTTTTGAATAGATTCTTTTATGCCGTGTTTCATTGTACATCCTGCAGCGAAAGTATGCCCTCCGCCTCCGAAAGTTGAACATATTTTAGCACAATCTAAATGTTTTGATCTCATTGAAACTTTTGTAGTTTTAGAATCAACTTCTTTAACCACAAACGAAATCTCCGTAGAATCTATTGCTCTTAAGGTTTCGGCTATTCCGTCAGTGTAATCGTCACCTGCTGAGAATTTTTCCAAGTCTTTTTTATAAACTGTTGTGTATGCAATTTTATTGTTGTGAAGGAATTCTGCTTTGTTAACGCAATAGTTTTGGAACATAACGAGGTTTTTTGTTTTTGTTTCGTAGCAGAGTTTGTAAATCTTATTAGGATTTGCTCCGGCTTCTACTAAATCGGCTGCTGCTCTCAGGGTTTGAGCGGATGTGTTTTCAAACCTAAAGTTACCTGTGTCGGTCATTATTGCCGCATAAAGGCAGATGGCTGAATCTTTGTCAATCTTCCAGTTATGTTCTTTAAAATAATTAAATAAAACTTCGCCAGTTGAACTCGAATCAGAATCTATAATATTATAATCTCCAAATTCGGGGTTGGTTTTATGATGGTCAATATTTACCCTAATTTTAGCTTTGTCAAAGAATATTTGTGAGTCCCTGACTCGCTCTAAGGATGCTACATCAAGAGTTATTACTAAATCATAAACTAAAGACTGGTCAAAATATCTTTCTGCAAGATTTATGTTTGGTATGAATTTATAGTTATAGGGAATGTTTGAAACAACATTCATATCGGCTTTAATTTTAAACCGGTTATAAATCATGGAATACATAGCACACATTGAACCCAGAGTATCCCCGTCAGGGTTAACATGGCTTAATAATAATATCTTTTTTGAGCTTTTTATGATATCATCAAGATTACAATTCATTGCATTATAATATCACAAAAATGTAATGATAAAGGAATCAGATGAAAAAAGTTCTCTATACAGATTTTGAAGGGGTGGAATCCGTCATTAGTTCAATGATGGATAATCCGCAATTGAAAAAAGCTATCACAAAGACTAATTTATACAGTTTTTGGGATAAAATTTTGCCTGAAAAATTCAGGGGTAAATCAAAACCGTATAGTATGCTTCCCGGACGAGTGATGGTAGTTGCATGTGAAAACCCGGTTGTAGCTCAGGAGCTTAGTCTGCATAAAATTATTTTGATGAAAAAGTTTGAGCCATATTTAAAAACACTTAAAATGAGTGTTACCGATATGAGATTTGATGCCAAGAAGTGGAACTTGGTTATTGATTAACATATTATTGAGAAATTTTGCCTTTTGGCACATTCTCATTTTCTGCTAGCTGCCTTACGACTAAAAGAAATCTTCCAATCACATAACCGCCACTCTATTCACTAGTCACTAAATCCTCCCCCTCCCTTGCCGGCTCTTTACCCTGAAATATGTTTATGATACTATCTCCATGATTGGAGAGGATATGTAATGATTAGTTTATTATTAAAGCTTATTGGCGACCCGAACGAAAAAAAAGTTAAAAAGATTCAAGGAGTAATAGACCATATAAATGCTCTTGAACCTGAGTTTGAAAAACTTACGGATGAGCAATTAAGAGCTAAGACAGATGAATTTAAGGCTATATTGGCAAAACGTCCGACTTCTGATAATGAAAAAGCTGACAGAATTTTAGAGAAAGAGGCTCTTGATAAAATTTTACCGGAAGCTTTTGCTACCGTTAGAGAAGCCGGAAAACGCGTTCTTAATATGCGTCACTTTGATGTTCAGCTAATCGGCGGATATTTTCTCCATAATGGTCATATCGCAGAAATGAGAACAGGTGAAGGTAAAACCCTTGTAGCTACTTTGGCAGCCTATCTGAATGCTTTGACCGGTAAAGGTGTGCATGTTGTAACTGTCAATGACTATCTGGCAAAACGTGACAGCGAGTGGATGGGGCAAATATACAAGTTCTTGGGACTTTCTGTCGGGGTAATCCTTTCTAATCAGCATGATGCGGAAGAGTTTGAAAGAAAAAGAGCCGCATATAGATGTGATATTACATACGGGACAAACAACGAGTTTGGTTTCGATTATCTTAGAGATAATATGGCTACATCTAAAGAGATGCTTGTTCAAAGACCTTTTAATTATGCCATTATTGACGAAGTTGACAGTATTTTGATTGATGAGGCAAGAACTCCGCTTATTATTAGCGGCAGGGTTGAAAAATCTGCTGATACATATAATTTGATGGCAAAAGTTGCACCGCAGCTTGAAAAAATTAAAGATTATGAAGTTGATGAGAAGAATAAAAATGTTATTTTAACAGAAGACGGTATTGACCATGCGCAAGAAATTATCGGCTGTAAGGATTTGTTCGACATCAATACCCAGTATGCGCATGATTTATTAAATGCATTAAAAGCAAAAGAATTATTTATAAAAGATACGGATTATGTTGTAAAAGACGGCGAAATCATGATTGTTGATGAGTTTACCGGACGTTTAATGCCGGGCAGAAGATGGTCTGACGGCTTACATCAGGCTATTGAAGCCAAAGAAGGGGTAGAAATTCAGGACGAAACTCAGACTCTGGCAAGTATAACTTTCCAAAACTTGTTCAGATTATATCCTAAACTTTCGGGTATGACAGGTACAGCAATGACTGAAGAGGCTGAATTCGGCAAAATTTATAATCTTGAGGTAACTGCTATACCGACTAACAGAACTGATATCAGGGTAGATTACCCGGATGTTATCTATAAGACAGAAAGAGCAAAATATAATGCAGTTGTAAACGACATTATTGAGCAAAATAAAACAGGGCGTCCTGTTCTTGTCGGTACTATAAGTATAGAAAAGTCTGAATATATTTCAGAATTACTAAAGAAGAAAGGTATTAAACATAATGTTTTGAATGCCAAACAGCATGAAAGGGAGGCTTATATCATTGCTCAGGCAGGTCGTGTAGGCGCTGTAACTATTGCAACAAACATGGCAGGGCGCGGTACTGATATTCTTTTAGGCGGTAATGCAGAGTATCTTGCAAAAGAAGAACTTGAGAAAAACAGGGTATTGCCTGACGACAAGAGTTATGAAGAAATCAAGAATAAGGCTCTTGAAAGGGCACGAAAGATAACAGAAGAAGAACATGCGAAAGTCGTTGAACTGGGCGGGCTTCATGTTATAGGAACGGAACGCCATGAGTCCAGACGTATAGATAACCAATTAAGAGGTCGTGCTGCAAGACAAGGCGATCCGGGTTCAACAAGGTTCTTTTTATCTTTACAGGATAATTTGATGAGGATATTCGGCGGGGACAAAATTACTAACCTGATGAATATGCTTAATGTTGAAGAAGATATGGCGATAGAATCTCCGCTTATTACAAGACAGATTCAATCTGCGCAGAAGAAGGTTGAAACCTATCATTTTGATATACGTAAAAACGTACTTCAATACGATGATGTCATGAATATTCAAAGAGAGAAATTCTATGCTCAAAGGAAAAAAGTTCTAGAGGGCAAGAATCTTACAGAAGATATTCAATATATGATAGATAAAGAAATTGACAGATTGCTTAAGAGTTATATAACACCGGAGATGAATCCTGAAGAGTATGTTCCGGAAGATTTGGAAACTCTTATTAAGGAACTTCATTCTAATATCCCTCAGCTTTCATATATTTCTATAGATGATATCAAACCTTACAGATATTCAAGAATTTATGAATCTCTGAGAGATGCTGCACAAAAAGCATACAAAGACCACGAAGAAGAAATTATCGGATTCTATAATTCAATTATGGAACAGTATAATCCGGATGCTGAAAAACAGGAAGTTTTCAGTGATAACAATATCATGAGGAGTCTTGAGAGGGATGTACTTCTAAGAGTGGTTGACAATCAATGGATTGATCATTTGCACAATATTGATATGCTGAAAGAAGGTATCGGCTTAAGAGCTTACGGGCAAAAGGATCCGTTGATTGAATACAAAAAAGAAGCTTATGATTTGTTTAACAAAATGATGTATGAAATTCAAAGTAATACTGTAAGGTATATTTTCCGTGCCAAATTCGGGATACAGTTTGTGTCTGATGACGGCGATGTGAATGATATTGAACTATAATAAACATTTCTGTTGAAATCAATGGGGGCATAAAATGGAAAAAACTATTGAGTTTATAACAAAAAAAATCAAAGGCGAGTTGGGGAATTTTGTTCCGGAAGTCGGTATAGTATTAGGTTCCGGTCTGGGTGAACTTGCTGATGAATATTGCTCTCTTGCAATTCCATATACAGAAATACCGGGCTTTGAGGCTTCTACTGTTTCGGGACACAAAGGAAGGCTTGTTTTCTCAGAAATTAACGGAAAAAAAGTTGTTATGATGCAGGGGCGATTTCATTTTTATGAAGGTCATTCAATGCAAAAGGTTGTATACCCGATAAAAGTGATGAAAAAGCTCGGTGTAAAGACCCTTATTGTTACAAATGCCGCCGGCGGAGTAAATCCTTCATTTAATCCATCGGACTTGATGGTGATAACAGATCATATAAACCTTATGGGTACAAATCCGTTGATTGGTGAAAATGACGGAGCTATGGGGGAAAGATTCCCGGATTTAAGCAGTGTTTATACTCCTGAATTGATTGATTTAACTAAAAAAACTGCAGAAAAGCTTGGTATAGATTTGCAGGAAGGTGTTTATATCGCATTTACGGGACCTTCTTACGAAACACCAGCCGAAATAAGGATGGCACGAACACTGGGTGCAGATGCCGTGGGGATGTCAACGGTGCCTGAAGCTATAATTGCAGCTTGGGCTAAGATGAATGTTATAGGTATAAGCTGTATCTGCAATTCAGCAGCAGGTGTGAGCGCAGTACCTCTTTCACATTCTGATGTTATTCATGCTGCAGAGATTGCCAAAGACAGATTTAAAGTCCTTGTAAAAGAAATTATCAGAGGGTTATAAATGAGACTGGATAAGTTTTTGAAAGTGTCACGTTTGATTAAAAGAAGGACTGTAGCAAATTCAGTTTCGGAAATGGGAAGAGTCCTTGTTAACGGAAATCCGGCTAAACCTGCCAAACAATTAAAAATAGGCGATATAATTGAAATTGAATATGCAGCGGGTTCGGAAAAAGTCGAAGTCTTAAAAGTTCCTGAAGGCAATGTAAGTGTTCAGGAAGCGCCAACATTATACAAAGTAATAAATTAAGGAGCATCTGATATGGGAGTTATTAACGAAAAATTTACGGTTAACACAAAAGGGAATAATGATATTATAGACATTACAAAGCAGGTTCAAAATTGTGTATATCAACATGCGCTTAAAGATGGTATTGTCTGTGTTTCAGTACAAGGAAGCACATCTGCGGTGACAACAATAGAGTATGAAAGCGGTTTGGTACAAGATTTACAGGAAGCTTTAGAAAGGATTGCTCCTACAGGAAAGGAATATCACCATGATGAAATCTGGCATGACGGCAATGGCTATGCTCATGTCCGTGCTGCCATAGTAGGCAGTTCTGTTACTATTGCTTTGGTCGGCGGACTTTTAAATCTTGGAACCTGGCAGCAGGTTGTTCTTGTGGATTTTGATAACAAGCCTCGTTCAAGAAACATCACAGTGCAAATTCTTAATTAATAAAAATAATCGGCTTTACCGTAAAAATAAAAAGTGGTAATATAAGCTTATGTTAAACTTGTATATTACATCTGCAAATAAGGGTGACGGAAAAACTTTTGTTTCAGCGGGAATAGCTGCAACAATGCAAAGTTTGGGGTATTCGACCTGTGTTTATAAGCCTATTCAGACATCAGGTATTGAGCTTAAAGGCTTTATGCAGTCTCCGGATTTGACTTTTATAAAATCAATAGACCCTTATATAAATACTCACTTTTCGTATTTGTTTAAAACAAATTCTGAGCCGTTGATTGCCGCAGAAAAAGAGAATGAATTTATTGATATAGAGTTAATTAATACGGAGTACCAAAGAATAATTTCAAATACTGATTGCGTATTACTTGACGGTGATAACGGTTTACTGAGTCCTATTGCACCTTCCTTGCAAACGGCAGATATGATAAAAAAACTCCAAATACCTGTTTTATTTGTAATTACTCCTAAAGAAGATTCTATAAATGATACTCTTCTTTCTATTTATACAGCGCAGGAAAAAGGGATAGATATCAGAGGGGTTGTTATAAATAATATTCGAGAAGGTTGTTCAAAGGAACTTTTAACAGCTATAACAAGAGTTGTAGAAGAGTATTCAAATGTCAGTATTCTTGGGCTGCTGCCTCATCTTGGCGAAAAAATTGTTCCGGAAGAGCTTATCACATCTGTTTTGAACGGTATTGATATTGAAAGCATTTTCAGGGTTAAGATAGAGAAGCTGGACTTTAACTGATGATTATCACCGGGGGAAAATATAAAGGGAGAAGGATTACAGCTCCGGATGAAAAGATTACGCGTCCGACATTATCAAAAGTCAGGATGGGAGTTTTTAATACGCTATACTCCATAATGGGAGATTTTGAGGGAAAAACTTTCTTAGATATGTTCGGCGGTTCCGGAATTATGGGGCTGGAAGCTCTTTCCAGAGGCTTTGATAAGGTTCTCGTATTTGAGAAAAATCCAAAAGCTGCTTCTATTATCAAAAAAAATTACAAAGCTCTCAATCTGGAACCAATACTGCAAGTCGGAGACAGTCTCAGGCTGATAGAAAAGGTTGCGGAGAGTTATGATGTAATCTATCTGGATCCTCCATACGAGAGCGGTATGTATGAAAAGATATTTCCTCTTATAAAGACTAATTCCATAGTAATAGCTGAACATTCTATTCCGATTTCAGCTGAGTATTTACCTATAAAAGAAAAAAATTATGGAGGAAAGCGGGTTACATTTTTTCGATTCTACTCATAAATCCAGGAACTTTGGACAAAGCTTCTGCTTGGATAAAATAGATTGTATAAATCCTGAAAAATTGCGGAATTGTTGTCCGGAGAATTATACGGGAATAATATCAGAGTGTTCTTATAAGGTTCAAAACCGTTATTTTTTATAGGAATATTCTCCAGTTTTTGGTTGTCGACTGAAATCATTCGGTCGTTTCTTATTTTTTTATGACTTTTATTAAGCAATTCTTTAGCTTTGTCAGAAGAGTATACCGACCCAAAAATTATATCAAAAGAATCTTTATCTCTGTATGGATGATATTTGAATTGGGTTTGTAAAATACTTTCTCCGGAGATAAAGGCATCATCTAAGATAACGAGAGTTGAGCCTTTAGGGAGAAGTTCTTTCATGTTTTTATATCCGGAAGCATATTGTTTTGGGCGATCCCAGTCTGCTATATTTTCCCAATAAACAAATCTGTTTGGCGGAATGTTATTTGCGAGTTGGTACATATAATTTATCAAGACAAAACTTTTATTCATTCTGGCAACATTGTAGTAAATTTTACTTGTATCGCCACCGGATTTTTTCACATCATTTTCTATCATCTCTTTTAATTTGATAAGTTTTTGCCCGAGAGATTTAAAAGAATACGGATAAAAATTTTTGTCTAAATAACTAATCAAGTCTTTTCTTTCAGAGACGGAAGAACAGGCTTTGTCTAAGCATTTTGAGATAACATTCATGAAAGTGCTTTTTTCGGGAAATGTTTGAGATAAATTAGAAGCAATATCTTTTGATGAAGGATTGGTATTTTGATTCAAATCAGCAATAAGCGGGTTTATCCCCAGTTTTTTTATACGATTAAGGTTTTTTCCATTCATTATTATATTTATCAATTCTTCATCAGTGCGGTTTGGGTATAATTTATTTATGGTATTAAGTTTTGAGAGCTTGCTTTCTGTGGCTTTTTCCAAATCCTGATGCTGTTCAAATATATTATATGAATTTTCAAAATCTTTGATATAAACAAATTTATATCTGTCTAAAAAAGTGTTAAATAAATCAGGATTTGTTTTTTTTAACTCTTCCATCATAGTTATAGTTTTTGAATCAAGGATAATAGCGTTATATCTCCCGACGCTTAAAGGGCATTTTGCGATTACACCGTAGCTGTTGTTATATAAATATGAAAATACATTATTGATATTAGGAGCCAGTCCAAAAGGTATAATATCTTTCACGACTTTATGATGTTCAATATCTGTATTTGAATCCTTTGGCTCTGTATTGTAGTGATAAACCTTTCTCCTTTTTTCATAAATATTTCGAAAATCTTCAATATGTTCAATACGTTTGGATTCCAGCCATAGCTTGAAATCTAAAATTTTATCAGTGTTAGAAAAACTTGTCAGCTTGTTTAAAACAAGCAATACTTGCTTTTTCGGATATTTATTTAATTTGTGGATTAGTGATTCAATATTTTCAGGTGTAACTTGATTCATTTTTAGGAAAAGTTTGTTATATAAATTTTCCAGGCTGATACTTTCGGCACTTTTTTCAAAAGTGTCTAGTGCTGCCGGTTTTAGAACAGGCTTGATATATCCCCGAAATTTCGGTGCCCGGACAGGAGGCATGCTATACGAAAGCGCTTCTATTTTCATATTTTTATTAAAACTCCAAAAAAAAATTTTTGCATTAATTAATTAGTCATTCTCTTTACTTTAAGCTATGTTTGACATACACTGTAAAGGTTAAAACGGAGATTTTAAGAAAGGGATAATTATGACAAACCGCGTTTTATTATGCATAATGGACGGATGGGGCATAAGCAAAGGTTTAGAAAAATATGATGCCACAAAGCTTTCTCATCCGGTTAATGTTCCAAAACTTATAAAAGAAGACCCATCTACTGTTATACATGCAGATGGAGAATTTGTAGGATTGCCTGCAGGTCAGATGGGTAATAGTGAAGTCGGACACCTGAATCTTGGTGCAGGTAGAATCGTTTATCAGGATTTATCCAAAATAAACAATGCTATCAAAGACGGTTCTTTTTTCAAGAACGAAAAATTTCTTGAAGCAATAAACCATGCAAAGAAAAACAACTCGTCGCTTCATATCTACGGACTTGTATCAACAGGCGGAGTTCATTCATCTTTAGACCATCTTCTTGCTCTTATCCAACTGGCTTCAAAAGAAGGTTTGACAAAGGTTTATGTGCACGCATTTCTTGACGGGCGAGATACACCTCCTGCCAGTGCATGCGAATACTTACAAATAGTAGAGGACGAGCTTAAAAAATATAACTTACCTCCTATAGCAAGTGTTATCGGAAGATATTACATAATGGACAGAGATAACCGCTGGGATAGAGTAGAAAAAGGTTATAACTGTTTACTCTTCGGAGAAGGTAATAAAGCGGCTTCTGCTGTTGAAGGAGTTAAAAAGTCTTATGAAGAAGGTGTTACGGACGAATTTGTTCTTCCTATAGTTGTTGGCGGAGAAGAATCAAGAATCCACGATAATGACGCTATTATCTTCTTCAACTACAGACCGGACCGAGCAAGAGAAATAACCAAAGCTATTAATTTTAAAGACTTTGACGGTTTTGACAGAAAGAAAGTCCTTCAGAATATTTACTATTGTACAATGACAAGCTATGAAGAAACTTTCACATTCCCGGTAGCATTTCCGAAAACTCACCTTGTAAATATCCTTGGAGATGTTTTGGAAGCTAACGGAATTAACCAGTTCAGAACAGCAGAAACAGAAAAATATGCTCACGTAACATTTTTCTTTAACGGCGGAATTGATGACCCGCAGCCTCATGAAACAAGAAAACTTGTTCCGTCACCGAAGGTTCCGACTTACGACTTGCAGCCGGAGATGAGTGCTTACGAAGTTTGCGATAATGTTTTAAAAGCGGTTGAAAATCCTGAATACGGATTTATTCTCGTAAACTTTGCTAACCCTGATATGGTTGGGCATACGGGTGTTATAGAAGCTGCAACAAAAGCTTGCAAAGTGGTTGATGAATGCGTAGGTAAAATTGCTGAAAAATGTAAAGAAAACGGAGTTATTATGCTGCTAACCGCTGACCACGGTAACGCCGAAGTTATGGTTAACGAAGAAACCGGCAAACCAATGACAGCACATACAACAAACGAAGTTCCTTTCGTTGTCATAAACGGACCTAAAGGTTTAGAACTCAAGTCAGACGGAGCTTTATGCAACGTAGCTCCAACGGTTTTAGAATTAATGGGGATTAAAAAACCGGAAGAGATGACTGCTGAATCTTTGATAAAATAAATTATTAAGGCTTGAAATACCTTCTGGTATTTCAAGCCTTTGTTTGAATAGGGAGTGATATGGGAAACGCAGAAGCTTTAGACATAGATTTATCATTAAAGAAAAATAATATTGATGAATTTTTCTATAACCTTAGTGAAAATCCTAACGGGTTTAAGAATAAGGATTTCAGGTATACATTGAGCTTAATTTATCAGCTTGTGGAAGACGAGTTTGAGGGGATATTTTTATCACCTAACTCCCCTGTTAGGAATACGGATTTCTTCTTGATAAATCAGAACGGCAAACTTTCTTTCTTTGTTACACCTACAAACAATTTTCAATTCTACTTAAAATCCAAAGGTTCAATGTTCAGATTTACTCCGAAAGAAGTCAAAGGTCAGATGGGATATGTAATGCCTTTAGATCTGGTTTTGGACTATTTTGGCGGCTTTGGAGAAATTGTGGATTTTTCATCCCTTACACAGACTTTTGCATACTTTAATAAGCTTACTCATTTTGTAATGAAACTTATTGAAAAGCTTTACTTTATACCGACTGTTAAAAGAAGAGATGGTGCTTCCGGCGGTTCTTTCAGAATAGTTTATGAACCTATTGTTTCCAATCAGGAATCAGCCAGAATTATTAATGAGCTTGAAAAGAATATCCCTGAAAACTTGTTTATTGAGGGGGGCGAGCCAAAAGATTTTGTCGAAAACTTTGTAAGAGAATATTTAAACTATTTAATCTACAAGTTTTTGGGAATTAAAGCTTACAGATTTAAGGATATTAAATCCGGTCATTATATGATTAAGGATTTGGAGCAAAGA
The DNA here is from genome assembly GCA_944326455.1 of Candidatus Gastranaerophilales bacterium. Lineage (GTDB taxonomy): Bacteria > Cyanobacteriota > Vampirovibrionia > Gastranaerophilales > Gastranaerophilaceae > CAG-196. Next base: position 126,890 of record CALVEA010000002.1, read on the forward strand.
TGCCTTTTAAAGGGTAAAGATGTTGCGGAAAATATTGCTCAATGGTTTGATGAACTGTATTTAGGCAAATATGATTTAATTCCGTTCTTTAAAGTCAGCAAGATTAGTGATGATAAATTTGAGTTTAAAATTCATATTAAAAACCGTAAAACAGGCGAAACTATTCTCATTGATGATTTGTACCACAAAGATAAAATTTGGGATTTAGCAACAGAAGATATCGGAAAGATTGTTGAAAAACAGCTTAATTACGCACTTCGTTATATGCCGGAGCTGGAAACTCTTTTTGAGGATGAAGAGAAGCTTTCTCTTATAATGAATCTTAATGAGGTATATAAGCTTATTGCCCAGACGGCTTATTATCTGCAAAAAGCCCAGATTGAAGTAATTCTGCCGGAAGAGCTTACAAATATAATTATTCCTAGGGCCTCTATTAATGCTAAAGTCAAAGCGGCCCGCTCTGATGATTTGATGGCTATATTTAATACCGTTTCAAGCAGTGCAATTTCTCTGGATGATATTCTTGAATTTTCTTACGAAGTTGCTCTCGGAGATGAAAAAATCTCGCTGGAAGAGTTTAACAAACTTGTGGAAGAAAGCGACGGACTTATTCAATACAAGGGTAAATATATTCTTGTAGATAAAGCTGAGGGCAAAAAGCTCTATGAACAGATAATGAATGCTAATCATAAGAAAATGACAAGGCTTGAACTTATTCACGCATCAATGTCAGGTCAGCTTCAAAACTATGATTTTAACTATGATGAAGCTTATGCAAACGTTATTAAAGATTTTGCAAAGCCGGTTGAAGTTACCGAACCGAAAGGTTTAACAGGAGAACTCCGCCCATACCAGATGACAGGACTAAAATGGCTCTGGACAAATATTTCCAAAGGTTTCGGATGCTGTATGGCAGATGATATGGGCTTAGGTAAAACAATTCAGGTAATAAGTCTTATTCTTAAACTCAAAGAAGAAGGCAAGCTCAAAAACCCTGTCCTTGTTATTTGTCCTACAACTCTGATGGGGAACTGGATGAAAGAACTTCAAATGTTTGCTCCATCTCTTAAAATAACGACTTACCACGGTTTGGACAGGAAACTTGACCTCAAAAATGATGTTATTCTTACAACTTACGCTATTATGAGAATAGATGTGGAAGAGCTTAAGAAAAATACATGGGGAATGGTTGTTGTAGATGAAGCTCAGAATATCAAAAACCCTGATACAGCGCAGACAATTGCAATAAAAGCTTTAAAATCCGATATAAAAATTGCTATGACCGGTACTCCGGTTGAAAACAGACTTACGGAATTGTGGAGCATCTTTGATTTTATTAATAAAGGCTACTTAGGTTCAATGAAAGAGTTCCAGAAAAGTTACGCAATTCCTATTGAGAGATTTAAAGAAAAAGCCAGAGCTTCAAAACTCAAACTCTCGGTATCACCGTTCGTTCTGAGAAGGTTAAAGACTGATAAAAGCGTAATCTCCGACTTGCCGGATAAAATGGTTATTAATGATTACTGCTATCTTGCAAAATCTCAGGCTATTTTATACGAAAAAACTCTTAATGAGATGATGGAAAAAATCAGCGGTTTTACAGGGGTTAACAGAAGAGGTAATATTTTTAAACTCATTACAGCCTTAAAACAGATTTGTAACCATCCTTATCAGTTTTTAAAAAGCGGCGGCACCTCGAAAGAACTTTCAGGTAAAGCCGAAAAATGTGTTGATCTGGTTCAAAGCATCATTGATAATAACGAAAAGACTCTTATCTTTACACAGTATAAAGAAATGGGAGATTTGCTTACTAAAATTATTACCGAAGAATGTCTGACAGAGCCGTCATTCTTCCATGGTTCTCTAACCGTTCCGCAGAGAGAAACCCTTATTGAAGATTTCCAAAATAATGATGATAGAAAAGTTATGATACTTTCTCTAAAAGCCGGCGGAACAGGTCTAAACCTAACAAGTGCCACAAATGTTATCCATTATGACCTCTGGTGGAATCCGGCTGTAGAAGAGCAGGCAACCGACCGTACTTATCGTATCGGTCAGGACAGAAATGTTATGGTGCATAGACTTATCACACTCGGCACTTTTGAAGAAAAGATTGATGAGATGCTCAAGTCTAAAAAAGAACTCGCTGACCTTGCTGTCTACGAAGGAGAAAAAATTATTACCGAACTCTCAGACGAAGAAATTTACGAAATATTTTCTCTATCAGCCGGCTAGATGGGCGGGATGTACAGGAGCCGTGTAGTGCCAAGTAGTAGGTGAAAAATGTCAAAACTCACATCTGACAAATTTTTAAAATTAATACCTTCTCTTTTTGAGATTAACTTAAACTCGGATAAAAGCGGGCAAACTATTTTCACTAAACTCGAACAAGTTATCGGTTTTGATGAGGGGTTTATTTATTTTCTTAACCCGGAAAGTTTGCAGCTAAAATATACTTATAAAACTCACGCTAACTATAAAATTAATGATACTTTTAAGCTTACTCAAAAACTTAAAAAATCTGTTTATACTTCTGATTCGGAAATTTTATCACCGGATTCAGAGTTTATAAGAGCAGTGGGACTTTCAGAACTCAAGAAAAAATCATATATTCTCGCAAAAATTTCTATAAAATCGACCGTTTTCGGGGCAATTTTGCTTGCTAAAAGAGAAATTGATTACTATAAAGAATCCGATTTGAATTTGCTTAATGCCGCAGCCTGTATTTTATCTTATGTACTTAAGGATTTGGAACTCTCAGATGTCTTTAAGATTCAATTAAAAGCTCTCAAGGACGGTATTTATGAGAAACATGAAGCGTATAAGACAATAAAAGAACAGAATGAGAAAATTCTGGAAGCAGACAAGGTTAAAAATGAGTTTCTTGCAAATATTTCGCATGAATTAAGGACTCCGTTAAACTCTATTCTTGGGTTTTCTGATATACTTGGTGCTAATTTATACGGAGATTTAAATAGAAAACAAGTTGAGTATGTTAATGATATAAAAATTTCAGCTACCCACCTTCTTGGCATGATTAATGAAGTCCTTGATATGTCAAAAATAGAAGCTAACGCGATGAAAATTGTGAAAAGCACTTTTTGGATTTCAAGAGCCGTGGATGAAGTTTGTAATATAATATCTCCGCTAGCGGACAGGAAGAAGATAAAAATTACTAAAAATATACCTGTTGATTTTGAGGTTTTTGCAGATTATCAAAAAATTCAGCAAATACTTTATAATCTGGTTTCAAATGCAATAAAGTTTACACCTGATAACGGCGATGTCGATATAACCGCTGTTTCCAACTCAAATGGCTTTAAACTTGTGGTGCATGATAACGGAATCGGGATTGACGAAAAATATCATGGTAAAATTTTTGCCAAATTCGTACAGCTTGATAGCGCTTATACGAAAAAAGAAAGCTCTACAGGTTTAGGTTTGACAATCACAAAAGAGCTCGTTGAACTTCACGGGGGTAAAATTTCCCTAATTAGTGAAATTAATAACGGGTCAACCTTTATTGTGGATATTCCTCTTGATTAGTTGCTTATTTTTTCAAGCAATACAACAGCATGTGCTTCAATAGCAAGCTTTTTACCGACAGAATCAAGCTGTTCTTTTGTCTTGGCTTTAATGGAAATATCCATATCTGACAGTCCTAAAACAGATGCCAGAATTTCTTTCATTTTAGGGATATAAGGCATAAGTTTCGGTGCTTCTGCAATAATGTTAGAATCAATATTGTTAATCCAATATCCGGCTGCTCTAACTTTATCATATACTCTTTCAAGAAGCAGTACGCTGTCCGCATCCTTAAATCTGTCATCTGTGTCAGGGAAAAGTGTTCCGATATCGTCAAAAGAAACTGCTCCCAAAAGTGCATCAATAATAGCATGAACTAAAACATCCGCATCTGAGTGCCCTAAAAGACCTTTCTCGTAATCTATTTTCACACCGCCAATAACGAGGTCTCTGCCTTCAACAGTGGGGTGTATATCGTATCCGATACCAATTCTGTAAGTTTGATCAGCCATTGTAAAACCCTCTAAATCTTCTATGTTTATTATAGCTTAAATTTATATAAATGTCATCCCCTAATGTTTAATATTAAACTCTCTTTACAAAACTTAATATTTAATGAGAAAAAAGGCAATTTTCTGTAGATTATATACTTTATATATATGTAAGAGTTATTTAATTAAGAGAGAGCAAAGAAATGGCAGCAGTATATGACGCAATAGAAAGAAATAAGAAACCGGCAGGAGCATTAGAAATTCCTGAGAATTATCATTTTTACTATTTGAATAAACAAGATAGGCAAATGAGATTCAACAACGGCGGCGACCCAATCTATGCTATCTTTGATAAAATTGATAACAGACCGCTTTCTAAAATTGCAAAAGATTTTGTTAGAGAACTTGCTGATGATTCAATCAGATTTGTATCTACTCTGTTAAAATAAGGGGAAAAAGAGTGGTTCTTAGGGGTTGAGAATCCTGACTGAGAGTCGTGTTTTGTGGTGCTTAAATATTCCCGGAGGTTTTCTCTCCTTAAGGAGATGGCTGGGGTGAGGAGGTAGTCACCTGTCACAGTCTTCTTCTATTTGATTTTTTGAATTAATCCATTAAAATAGTTGTATGTTAAAAAAGAGCTTATTGTTAATAGTTTTAGCGCTAATGCTTCCTGTTTATGCGGATTATCAACCTCTTTCGGATGAACCGATAAACAGTCCGGAAGAATTTGAACAAATGCAGAACACCGAAAACGAGACAGAAGAATCTCCCGAATTTGAATATCCGGCAGCAGAGGTTCCTGAACCCGTTGAGGTTAATCCAACCAAAAATTATGCGGAAATATATAACAATTTGCAGCCTGCGGACTTTTCATACCAACATGATATGGATCCGGAGCAATACTATGATATAAAGGATGCAAGCTGGTCTCCGTATCCGCTTTTAAGGCTGAATTCGTATATATATTTCAAGAATATAGCAATAGAGCCGGGATATTATTTGCTTACTCCTCGAGAACATGAGGGTAAATGGTATATTTTATTTAAGCAAAATGGCAGGGTCAATTATATCATACCTGTTTATGAGAGAGGCTTAACTCCTGAATTTTTCTACGATGAACGCATCCCTAAGCCGAAGTTAACCTGGGCGCAGAAAGTTCATACCGGAGTCCTGGATTTTCTCGGAAAATTTAAAAGCACAAAACGTAAGACTCCAATACAATCCTATATGGAGATTAATGATTTGGAAAACTTCTTTGTATCAATAGTAATATATTACGGTTCTCATAAATATTACACGATTTTTAGAAGTATTAGGTTATAATAACAAGCGGCGGCGGACAGAATGTCCGCCGCCGCTTGTATATTGACATATATTAAGAAACTTGAGATTTTTTAAGCAATTTGTTACAATTCTTAATATAGAGTGGCAAAAAAAGCAATTTTTCATTAATTAAATACTTTATATATATATAAGAGATATTTAATTAAGAGAGGCTTGAATTATGACAGATGAACAAAGAGCCAGGTTTACTGTAATTTCAAATACAGAGCTGGAGCGAGCACAGGAAAAAGAACGAACAAAGAGTTATCACACAAATCCTTTCTATGAAAGACTTGTAAAATTTGCCAACGATGAAAAACGGCGATTTACGGTTGAGGACTTGTTAAGGTAAATGTATCAAATAAAAAATCGAATTTATCAGGAATTTGATAAGACTCAAAAAAGCGGGGTCTGTAATTACCTGAGAGCACTCGTAAAACAAAACTTAAATTTAAGCTGTACGGAAATTTTGGAAAAGTTTTTAGATGATGAAAAATATTATCTGGAACTTAGTGCATCAAGATTTCCGTTTTTGGCAAGTTATATAGATGATGAAGGCTTTTTGAATGATACGAAGGCTTATATAAGTGAATGTAAAAAGTATTATGAATACAAAGAGAAGCAGCGTCCTATAATAGAAGCTAATAAAGAGTATGAAAAGAAAAAAAGAAAATTTTTACAAGAAGTGAAAATGTCAAAAGAAAAACCTACTAAAAAACAGCTTTATTATTATGACAGGCTTTGTAAAAAATATTCATTGGAAAAGCTAGATGTGGAAGAGTTATCTAAATTGGATTTAAGAAACGAAATAGAGAGAATACTAAATGAACATTCAGGCGATTATAAAAATATTGACTGATGCCGGTATTGAGGAAAATGAGGCAAAAAAAGAAGTAAAAATGCTGTTGGAGCATTTTTCAAATTACACTGAGCTAGACAGAATGCGCGGTAAAATTTTGCCTGAAAGCGAATGGGAAAGAATCAAAGAGAAAGCTGAATACAGGGCAAAGACCAGAACTCCGGTTCAATATATAATTGGTGAGAGTTATTTTATGGGTGAATTCTTTAAAGTTGCTCCTGCCGCATTGATACCGAGGGATGAGACAGAACTGCTTGTAAGAGAAGCTATAACTATTATTAAGGAAAATAATTTTAAAGAAATTCTTGATATTGGTACCGGTTCGGGCTGTATTGCGTGTACGATTGCGAAACAAACAGAAGCGGTGGTTCTGGGAGTAGATATATCTTCTGACGCGTTAAGAATTGCTTTAGATAATGTCACAAAACTAGGAATAAATAATAGAGCTGTTTTTAGGAAATCTAACCTTTTTGAGAAGGTGAGGGAAGATGAGAGATTTGATATGATAATTTCGAATCCTCCATATATCCCGATAGGTACTCCTGTTGAACCGGAGGTCTTGCATGAGCCTGCGGAAGCCTTATTTTCTGCGGAAAATGGTCTACAGTTTTATAGAAGGATAATTGAAGATGCTCCGGAGTATTTAAAACCGAGAGGCTATTTAATGTTTGAACTTGGAGTGGGCGAATCTGAGAGTGTCGCTTTAATGATGGAGAAGTCCTTTCAAGGTATACATATAATGCAAGATCTTGCAGGAATTGATAGGGTAATATATGGGTATTTAAAGTAAAGTCATTTATTTATTTGCCTCTTGCAAATTTCTTTAAATTCTATTAAGATATATGTATTACTATTAAGAAATAAAAAGTTTTGTAAAACACAGGTTATTTAGTTAAAGTTAAAAGGTGGTAGCATGGCTGAAAATGAAGAATTGCAGGAGATGGGTGAAGGAGAAACCCGCCAAAAGATTTTGGTTGCAGATGATGAGGCAAGTATCAGAAGAATCCTGGAAACCCGTCTTAAAATGGTCGGATACGATGTAGTTGTTGCTGAAGATGGTGAAGAAGCCGTTGAAGTATTTAATAAAACCAATCCTGACTTAGTTGTTTTGGATGTTATGATGCCAAAAATGGATGGATATGGAGTAACAAGGGAAATCAGAAGAACTTCTGATGTTCCGATAATAATATTAACAGCATTAGGTGATGTTTCTGAAAGAATTACCGGTTTGGAATTGGGAGCAGATGATTATGTAATTAAACCATTCAGCCCAAAAGAACTTGAAGCAAGAGTTAAAGCCGTATTAAGAAGAACTATAAATAAGGATGTGATAATTCCGACCTCTTCTGCAAACGGTGCACCTGCAGCAGGCGGTAAAGCATCAAAGAATATTATTACAACCGGTTGTATAAAAATTGATACTGCAAGAAGACAAGTATTCAGAAAGAATGAAAGAATAAGATTGACCGGAATGGAATTCAGCTTGCTAGAATTATTGGTAAACAATTCAGGTCAAGCGTATTCAAGAAACGAGATATTGCAGCACGTATGGTCTTATCCTGCTGACCACAGAATTGATACGAGAGTGGTTGATGTGCATATTTCAAGATTACGTTCCAAATTGGAAGCAGATCCTACAAACCCTGAGTTGATATTAACGGCTCGTGGAATCGGGTATATGTTTCAAAGAATAAATTAATTAAAGATTTTAATACAAGAGGGTGGAATTTATTATGAGTTCCGCCCTCTTGCTTTATAATCTTTATTTGATATACTAAGTTTTGTCGGAATATATGGCGCCTGTCGTCAAGCGGTTAAGACCTCGGATTGTGGTTCCGATATGCATGGGTTCGAATCCCATCAGGCGCCCCATTTATCAGATTAGGAGCTTCGGCTCCTTTTTTGTTAGGAACAATAAGGGTTTTCAGGGTTCGAACTTTACTATTTACTAATTGTTCTACTTGTTCTTCAAGATATTCCCAAACCTCTGATGTAATAGGCTTTTCAAGGGTTCGAACTTTTTTATCTGCACTATAAGCGTCTTTAATCATTCTTAAAGCTTCAAAAATTGGTTTTAATTTCACAGATAATTCTGTATCGATATGATTGTATAGAATTTCTTCAATAAGAAGACGTAACATTGTGCGTTTATTGTCCAAATCTGATTTAAGATATAATTCTGGAATATGATTACAGAAGTCAATAATAAGGTCAATATTCTTGTAGATTGTACGGTTAATGTCATTGCTTTCTTTAATTTCTATAGTAATCAAATCACGTTCTTTAATCCAAGCCTCATATTGTTGATTAAACATTTCATCAGTAAATGAAGCTGGTAGTTTACCTAGTATCTTGTCTTCATAACTCTTTTTTATAAGTCGTTCAAGTTCTTTAAGTCTTTGATTTCTAGAATTTATCAATCTATTCTCAACAAAGTATAATTCATCAAGACAATCTAATATTTTTTGTTTTAACCTGCGTACAATACCAGCAGGTATTTCTATTGCACCGATTATTTCTTGAACCGCGATGTCAATGGCTTCTTCTCTGACACTCATACCCTTCAAGGATTTGTGATATTTCTTATTACCACAGTGATAATATACGTAACTGCCACTATTGTGTCCACCGCGTTGTGTTTCTGCGGTTAAAACACGTCCACAATCTGCACATCTTATAAACTTACTATAAGTAAAGTTCTTGTCATTTTGAATAGGCTTGTCGGTCTTTTTAAACATATCTTGTACACGATAAAATATCTTCTTATCAATAATAGCTTTGTGTTTGCCGTCATATAACTGTCCAGCCCAGATGAATTTTCCAATATAGAATACATTCTTTAGGATTTCTTCAAACTTTCTGGCTGGGTACGGTTCGCCACGTTTATTTTTAAATCCTTCTAAAAACATCTTGCTTCCAAGACTATCGAATGAGTATTGACCAGAAGCGTAGTATTTAAAGATGTTTTTAATATGAGGTTTCATTGCTTCGTCAACAATGATATATCCTCTGTCGTTTTCATCTCTAACATTAATATATCCGATAGGTGCTTTTCCGGGGAAGTGTCCTTCGTTAGCTTTACGCTTCATTCCCATTTTTGTACGTTGTGAGTCTTTCTTTAATTCATACTTACTTGTAACTCTTGTAATTCCTCTGGTTAAGTCAGCTTCTGGTGTATCGTCATTGTTTTCCATAGTTGATAAGGGTGTAATGCCATATTTCTTAAATATCTTTTCTAATTTGATATAGTCGCTATCTTCACCACGTGAGAGCCTATCCCATTTCCAGAACACAAGTGCGTTTATAGACTTGTGATTGTCTTTGATGTACTTTAACATTCTCTGTAATTCTGGACGATTGAGGTCTTTAGCACTTCTGCCTTCATCAGTAAAGATGTTAGCTACTTCGTACCCCATACGCTGTGCAAAGGTAGTACATTCTTGAACTTGTCCAGCTATACTGTACCCCTTCTTCTTTTGTTCCTCTGTCGAAACACGTACGTAAATAATTGCTTTTTCCATAATAATATACCTTTCTAGACTATGCCACTTTAACTGTTTTAAAACCTTCTTGTGCTACTATTACTATAAATTGGACTAAATCGTCCACATCATTTTCAGTAACAGTAGGTCTGTATGCTGTGAAGCATACCTTAATTCCGTTGGATTGTTCATTAGATTTCTGTGTCATTTCTATATCTCCTATGTTAAATTGTACCTATAATTTCGCACAGCAAAGAGTTTGCCACAAACTTGAAAAGTTCTATGACATATTTAATCAGTTTAGCTGTGCTAGTTCCTATCTGTCTCTATCGGTTCGGTGCTGCTTGATGTCTATGTAATACCCAAGCACATCACAGATACGTTCCATATCTATGTACCTTAGTGAACCACGCTTTAATTTGTTTGATAGGTTCGCTTTGCTTTCCTTCGTGCCGTATCGAGCATTGAGTTCTTCTGCAAGTTTGTCCATTGTGTAACCTCTGGCTACAATCATCGATTTTACTTGGTTTCTTAATTCGTTAATGTCGTCCTGCTCACGTCTGGAAGCATTTATATTAAGTTGTTCAGTCATATCTTTGTCCTTTACTATTTCTATGACCATATTTTTATTGTATACTAAATCGTTAACCAAGTCAACTGTATGGTTAAGAAATGTAACAAAAGAGTAAACCATGGTCTTGACATTGTATATTTATTCGTTTATCATGTTCATGTAATAGTTAACGCATAGGAGATAATAAAATGAAAACATTAGTAATTACAGCAAATCTTGAAAATGAAATCAAAGACATCAGAGCTTTAGAAGCTAAAATCAAGGAGTTAGACGAGTTGAAGAAAGAAAAGGAAGCGTTAATCAAATCTGTACTTGATACGGCTGGTGTAGAAGAAATGAAGATAGGTGCATTCACTGTACGCTTCACAAACATTGTTAGAAACAACTTCAACACAACAGCATTCAAGAAGAAGTATTTAGAACTTTATAACGCATTCATCAAACAATCTAATTACAGAAAGTTCAGCATAGTGTAGGGTTTATCCCTACACTATCAAGAGGTGTAATACTATGAAACTTGAACACATATTAAACAAAATCTACCAAGTTGAAGGTCTTGTTATTGCTATACATAAGTTGCTTGAATATGACATATATGTCTCGCAAGACTGCCAAGAGTCATTCAGTGCAATTTGTTCAATGTCTGAACTGCTAAGGTATAAAGTTAAAGAAGTCAGAAGTGATGTATCAAAAGTCGTATAAAATAAACGAACGTATTTATTGAATAAGCTCATACAAAGAAAACGACTGTATATCATTAGTCAGATAAATACAACAAAAGTACAAATAACAGGTTTTTATAGAAATGAGGTAATAAAATGTCAACAAAAGGTTTTATCAGAGTATCGACATTAGACCAAGATACTGAGAAAAATAAGCTGGATATACTACAATTCGCTAATTCTCACAGGCTGGGTAATGTTGAGTTCATAGAGGAAAAGGTTTCTGGAACTAAGGATTATAAAAAACGTAAGCTCGGTGCATTACTGGATAGTATGACCTCTAATGATGTTTTAATCGTGCCAGAACTCTCACGTATAGCTCGTTCAACAATTCAGATATTAGAAGTTATTCAACTAACGCAGGATAAAGGTATCACACTATATTCATTGAAGGAAAAGTTCTGTAATATGGATAATTCAATTGCTTCAACCGTAACCAAGACTATATTCGCTCTGGTTGCACAGATTGAAAGAGAGTTGATTTCATTAAGAACACGTGAAGCATTACATTCACGCAAAGCACAAGGCATAAAGTTAGGTCGTCCGACTGGTAAAGGTAAATCGAAACTTGATGTACACAAAGACGATATATTAAAGCTGGTTGCTTTAGGTGTACCTAAGACTTTGGTTGCTAAACAATACGGTACGTCAGTAGGTAATTTATATAATTTTCTGGATAAAATCAATTCTGCAACTATTTCCCAGCAGTAATTACTTTGTTCAGATATTTAACGTTAGATTTACTATTTGCGTACTCTCTTGTTATTTTATCAAGACCTACATGATTCAATAAATATTTAGCAAATTCTTTCTTGCTTTTAGCAGTTTCTGATTCGGCTTTGACTTCTGAAAATACGTTATTTATAGAACTTGCGTATAAATCAGCAAGCTGAACTAATACATTGTCTTTTGAATCTGTGTCTTCTAAGCTATCTAACTCTACTAAATACCTATACTGTTGTTTTAACTGGGTATCAAGATTCTGTCTTAACATTTCTTTTTCTATAGAATCATAGCCACAGCCGTCTTTATCCAAAGTTATATTTATTTTTGCTTTGTTTGATGCATAAGGCGAAGAACATGTTGCTCTTACAATAATTGAAGCTAGGTTATCTTTAAGAAGTATCTGTAGTAAATCTTTTGTTTTGTTTTTCTCTGTGCTTCTTTTAAGTCCTTTATTTTCAACAATTATAGATATAAAGGTTAATGGAAGCCCCTCTTTAAAAACAGTATCAACCATGTCCTTATAGAATGCTAAGTTCCTTGAATTTATTTCAGTAAACTTAAACTCTTTAATACTTAGGTGGTGTTTGTCATTAAGCGTTTTCTTTAATGAATTAAACCTTAATGTTTGAGAATTATTATCCGAATCGCCATTTAATAGTACTCCAGCTAATACAAAATACTTGTCAGTTTTTCCACTTTCGTCAAGATACAAGTAATAATCTGGAAGTGTTCTTAATGTCTTCTTTTTCTTGTCCTTATAATAGGAATAAAACTCAGATTCTCGTTTTACTCTCTTTTGTCTTACTTCGTCTTTAGCTGGGAATAATCCCTCTGTATTTTGAACTTCGGCTCTTGTTCTTTGTATGTCATACATTTTAGGTAACTTAAAAAAGTAATCAAGTTTAATAGTATCGTTGTCTATGTAGTCTGGGTAAAATAGCTTATATAACCTAATAGATAACCATATATCACTATTTCTTGTATCAGGTTCACTCCACAGAAGATATGTTATTTTATCAATCGTATTGTATTTACTCGTGTCGTTTTTCTTCTTAATATCCTCATGAAGTTTTTGAATATTAACAAGTCTTCTTAATATAATTGCTTCGCTGTATTTCTTCGCCATATATACACTATTATACAAACATTTGCTGGAGTAAACCTTTTTTAAAGGATTGCCAGTCAGATAGTAAGGCTTTCTTTTCTTCAATGAGTTCGTCCAGCTTAGACAGAATATTCGCTATCTTCTGCTGTTCTTCAAGACAAGGAAATTTAAACCTTAATTTATTCAAATTTACAATAGTAAGAGCTTTTTGATTAGAACCTATTGCAGAATCCAATATCCGTTTTTTCCCTTCAGTATGAGTAAACAAATATTCCATAAACTTAGAATTTTCCTTTACGTCTCTAAACCAAATAAGATTACCATCTTTAAAATAGAATGGTTTACTATTACTAATTGACCAGACGTTTCCTAATGTTCCGACTGCCGTAATCAAAATATCGTTTTGCTGTGGAACTCCATATTTACCCTTAAAATCTTCATATGTTTCCTCTGATATATACAAAATATCTGATATAGGTTTATTTTCTCTTAGTTCAGAGATTTCTTTTCCTCTATAAAAAGGAATCCCTTTCGGAACATAATCAGCCACATGAACTCTTTTACTTGAAGTCAATGTAGCAATATCTTTAATAAGTTTTTCTTCCCAGTCTGGATAGGGATTGTTATTTGAATCTGTGAATCGAAGCTGTTGAGAAAAGATTTTCTGCATTAAGCCTTTCTTCTGCTTCTCTAAGTCCTTAACTTCTTCTTCCCTCTCAGATATAACCTCGTCAACCTTATTAAGAACCTTAGCTGTATATTGTTGTTCTTCTAATGGTGGTAATGATATTAAACATTCGCCAATTTCCCCTTTATTGATTTTTTTAGGGAAAGCAACGTGTAATGTCTTAAGCCAAAGCTGGTGTTGAAAGTCATTAGTTATAATAGCTTGTTTTAACCATTGAGGATATACTCTATCGTTCTTACATTTGAGCAAAGCCAAGCTAACATAATAAGCATAAGCTGAATCGTCATTTACAATAGCTGGAGTTCCTATATCTCCAATTCGTGTCATTAGTATATCGTTTCTTTCTGGACGTACTTTAAAATCTCTATTGAAGTCTTCTTCTGATATAAACTTATTACTACCAGCTATGTTGTTAATGTTTTCAACACTTAGGAATTTTATTCCAGAATCTACATACTTAGGTGTCTGGTGTGTTCCGTCATATATATCACATATAGTAGATAGTTTTACCTTTTGCTTATTGCTCATTCTTATATTCCTTAAGATTAAACAGCGTTAACTGTTTTACTGTCTTTTTAAACTCTTTTTCTTTTTTCTTGTTTTCTTTATGTGAACGCATAAAGTACCTAATTACTTCAAAAATTATCCATGCAAGTATAATCTTGGGAATTACATGTCTGGTAAATTTTCTATCAACCCAATGTGGAATAAAGAATTGTATTATACTACCCAAAGTAAACCATAATATATCAAAAATGTTTATGTATGACTTATCTCTTTGGGGCATATACCTTACAAGTGGTATTAATAGCAAACAACAATAATGGTAGTAGTCACATATAACTTTACATGTCTTTTTCAATCCCATTGTTTTTATAGGTTCAATGCTCTGTGTTATTTCCCTTAATTTGTTGCAAGTCTCTTTTATTAAATCGTCGTCGTCAGAATCAAACATATAGTGGTTTCTGTCGAATATATCACATAAATCATTAATACATTGAATAGTCAGCTCTTTTTTATCAATGTTTTTATTGTCACTTACCAAATCTTCTAAATAGGACTTTAGTAGTTCTCTTATAGGAACTTCGTAATTATCGTACTTATGTTGCTCAACTTGAAATGCTTCAAGTGTTCGGCTTATTTTCCATTGTTGAAATGCGATATATGTACCAAGTATAGCGATAAGAGGTGTAAGCATTGCAGACAATATGTCTATCCAATCCTTTGTATTTGCTTGTCCAAATGTAATGTTTACACTATTAATATCCATTTGTACTAGTATTTACCCCCATTGTTTAGTACACTTACAACTATCTGCTTCATTGTTTCCATTTCTTTAGGGTTGCTTTCTGCTATCAGAATGGTCAATGCAAAAAGTGTTCCGTTATCTATAATAGGTAAGCCGTCTTTGTATAGTATTCCGTTCTTATCCAAGAAGTACAAGAAACAGCTTGCAGCGATTCTTTTATTACCGTCTGAGAATGAATGGTTTTTAGTTATCAAGTAAAGAAGCATTGAAGCCTTTTCTTCTAGTGTCGGATAGCAGTCTTGACCTCCAAAGGTTTGGTATATCTGATTAACAGAACTTTCAAAACTGTCGTCTTTAGGATTAGCAAATACATCAGAAGCAAATTCCGACTTCATTTCATTAACAACTTTCAAAAATTCGTCTGTTGATATACGGACGACTTCTTTTTGTGTATGTCCTTGATTATCAAGTGTCTTATGGTCGAAGTCGTCAAGTAAGTCTAAGCCTTGAGCAAAGTTTTCAAGCAATCTTGCAACATTCTGAGCTTCGTCTATGGTTTCAATCTGATTAGTCAGACTTCTTGATAACAGACTTACGGTAGTTTTTAGTGCTTCAATCTTTTCCTTTTGAGACTGTAACTGTTTTTCATTAACTACATACCCTTTTGTAAGGTAATCTCTTAATACATTCGTCGCCCAGATTCTGAACTGAGTAGCTTTCTTTGAATTAACTCTATAACCTACAGCAATAATCATGTCAAGGTTGTAGTATGCTACATTGTAGGTTTTACCGTCATTTGCAGTTGTTTCCAAAATGGAAACAACTGAATCTTCAATCAGCTCACCACTTTCAAAGATATTCTTCATGTGCTTTGATATAGCTGGACGTTTGACATTGAACAAATCAGCTATTTGAATTTGAGTAAGCCAGATTGTCTCATTCTCAAGTCTTGTATCAAGACTAACATGTCCGTCTTGACTTGTATATATAACTATTTCACCTTTATTCGTAGTGTTTTCCATTCTACACTCCCAACTCATCAAGGAATACTTGCAGTTCAGACTCAAGAGTTTTAATTCTGTCTTCATGTTGCTTCATACTTGTTTTAACAGCTTGCAAGTCAACTTCTGGTTCAGGTTCAAATGTATCAACGTATCTTGGAATATTCAAGTTGTAGTCATTAGCTTCAATTTCTTCCATTGTAGCGATATGACAGAATTTATCTATCTCTTTACGTTCGGTATAAGCTGAAACAATTCTTTCAATATCTTCGTCAGAAATCGAGTTCTGATTCTTACCTTGTACAAAGTACTTAGAAGCGTCAATGAAGCATATATTGTTACTGTTTCCATTGCGTTCACGTTTAAGAATTAAACAGCATACAGGGATTGAAGTACCTTGAAAACAGTTTGCTGGTAAACCTATAACAGCATCCAAGTAGTTCATGTTCTTAACTATATGCTTTCTGATTGTTTCTTCGGCATTTCCTCTAAATAATACTCCATGAGGTAACAGAACAGCTATTCTGCCGTCATCTGCCATGTGATAAATCATGTGTTGAACGAAAGCAAAGTCAGCTGTTGACTTAGGTGCAAGTTTACCATAGACGGAGAATCTATCGTCGTCTAAGAACTTAGAATTTGCACTCCAAGAGGTCGAATACGGTGGGTTCGCCACTTGTATTGTATATTGTCGTTCTTCATTCTGGTGGTTTTCTAACGTATCAACATTAAGAATCTCAAACTTTTTATAATCAATACCATGCAGTAACATATTCATTCTAGCAAGGTTATAGGTGGTACTGGTTAGTTCTTGTCCAAAGTATTGTCCTACTTTAACATACTTACCTACTTGTAAAAGCAAGCCTCCAGAGCCACAGGCACAGTCAGAGACACTCTTAGCTTCTGTAAGTCCTACAGTAGCTAATCTTGCAACAAGTTTAGACATATTTACAGGAGTATAGAACTCCCCTCCTTTTTTTCCGGCTGTCTGAGCAAACATACCGATTAAGTATTCATAGGCATCGCCCAGCACGTCAAGCTCCATATCTTCGAGATGAAAATCAATGGTACTAATAGTATTAAGTATAGTTGCAATTAGCTTAGACTTTTCACTTACCATTTTACCAAGTTTAGAAGACTTCAAGTCCATATCTTCAAACAGTCCGTCAAAGTCTTGTTCTGATTCCTGTCCTGTAGTCGATTCGGTTATTGAAGATATAATCTTCTCAAGGTAGTCTATACCAAACTCATTACGTTCAATCATTTTTATAACATAAGAAAACAGATACTTAGGTTCTATGACATATCCCAAATGGTCTAAGCAATCCTCAGTTAAGGCTTCTCTATAGTCTTCACGTTCCCATGCCTGCTCATAGGTTATATTGTCGTTCTTTAAAAGCTCGTTAACATAGTTTTCGGTACGTTCTGATAAGTAACGATAAAAAATAAGCCCAAGTATATAGTTCTTGAACTCATAGGCTTCCATATTTCCCCTAAGCTCGTTAGCCATTTCCCACAACTTAGTGTGTAATTCTGATTTCTGCTCTTTTTGAATCTGTACTGTTGTCATTGTTATTCCTTATTGATACTTAGTCACGTTATTTAGTATGAACTCTATAATCTTTTCTACAAGGGTTTTCTTCTTGAAGTATGGTATATCAGAAGTTATGCCCTCACGAATCTTATCTTTATCAAGAACCTCTGTAAACTCATAGTCATTGATAGAGTTTCTTATAAACTCTGGTTCAAGTTTGTTTTCAAAAGCAAAGTCGTCAATCTCTTTGTTACGCTGTTCGGTTTCAAAGTTAGAGTATTCCTCATCAATCGAATTATCAGCCGTCATATTAGGTACTACTTCTCCTATAAATTGTTTAATCAAATCAACTTTACGTCTAAGTTCTGGATTATCACTTCTTTCAAGTTCTTTATAAATGTTCTTAATATCCTGTTCCTTTTGCTGAGGATTAGTAAAGTCAATATTCCTCAATAGGTTCATGATATAAGCTACATTTATCTTATCAGTCTGAATAATCTCTATTGAGAAGTCTATATCATTAAGTATAGAGACCTTCTCAGCTTTCTTAATCTTACTTAGGTTATCATGAATAGTTAAATAACGGCTTTTATAGTCTTCATAGCTTTGCTGTGTCATAACAAGGTCAAGGTCTCTCCAGTCAAACTCAACAAAGGTCTTCAATATAAGAAGTGTCTTCGATAATTCCCTAAAGGCAATAACAAACTTAGCTTGCTCGTCTTCACTCATTAAACCGTCAACGGCTTGAGGTGTAGAAGCCAGCTTATAAAGTTCTGCTGATAACTGTTCAAACTGTTCTTTGTAGTATTCATAACCTTTGAATAATACTTCTTCTGCCTTATCTGTTCTACTAAATAACTTCAAGGCATTATCAGTATTCCGTTTCAAGTTTCTGTAACATACAATATTACCGAATGGCTTAGTTTCTTTTTCTACTCTGTTCGTTCTTGAGAAAGCCTGTAACAAGTTATGCCAGTCTAGGTTCTTATCTACATACAGCGTATTCAAAGGTCTTGAATCAAAGCCAGTCAGGTACATATTTACAACAAGCAGAATGTCAATCTGAGGGTTTTTCTTCTGCTTCAATCTGTTTGATATGTCCTTGTTATAAGCACTAAAGGTATTAGTATCGAAGTTAGTATCAAACATTTTATTATAGTCTTGTATCATACGGTCTAGGCTATCCCTTGAATGTTCGTCCTTGTCAGACAAGTCTTCATTACTTCCGTAGGAATACACAGCACAAATGTTGTAATTATGCTTGCCCTCTTTCTTTAATCTCATAAAGGTATCGTAATACTTAACAAGCTGAGGTATAGACATTGTTGCAAATATAGAAGTATATTTGCCGTTTCTGGTCTTCAATGAATGGTGGTTAATAATATGATTAGCAATCATATCAATTCTTTCATCTGCCATGAAGACTTCTTCTGTATCAATACCTTCTACTTTTGTATCGTCATTCTCATCATATTCGCCTTCATAGGTTTGTATGTACTCAATAGAAAAGCCAAGTACATTATGGTCATGAATAGCGTTCTTAATAAGGTATGAATGAAGTAACTTCTGGAATATATCGGCTGTTGTTCTGCCGTCCTGAGACTTATTCTCAACGAATCTAGGTGTACCAGTAAAGCCGAAGTATTGAGCTTTCTGGAAGTGTCTTTTTATCTGAGTGTGCATTTCTCCAAACTGAGACCTATGACATTCGTCTATAATGAAGACAACTTTAGAATCCCTGAACTTATCCATTGTTTCTTGATACTTAGGTGTGTTTAAAGCCTTAGCCATTTTCTGAATTGTTGTCACAATCAGTTTCTTATTAGGGTTCTTCATTTGTTCAACAAGAACTTTTGTATCGTCAGTATTATCAACACAGTCCTTCTCGAACTTATTAAACTCCTCTGTTGTTTGTGTATCAAGGTCTTTTCTGTCAATTAAGAAGAAGACTTTTGATATACTAGGTTCTTTCTTCAATAAGTTAGCACATTTCCAGCTAGTCAGGGTTTTACCTGAACCTGTAGTATGCCATATATAACCGTTAGAATTAGTATTCAAGGCTTGACGCATAAGAGCTTCTGTTGCATATACTTGATACGGTCTCATTACAATAAGGTTTTTGTCTGTATCATTTATAACCATGTACTTAGTTAGCATTTTTAAAAGTCGATTCTTTTCAAGGAAAGCAGATGAGAAGTTATCAAGTATGTTAATACGTTCGTTATCTTCTTTAGTCCAATAGAACGTCAGAGACTTCAATATTCTGGCTTCATTGGTATTAGCAAAGTATCTGGTTTCAACTCCATTAGAAACAACAAATATCTGGATATACTTAAATAATTCTTTGAAGGAATGAAGTCTGTATCGGTCAATCTGGTCGATAGCTCTATTTATATCAACTCCACGTCTTTTAAGTTCAATCTGAATCAATGGTAAACCGTTTATAAGGATTGTAACATCATAACGGTTAACATATTTACCTTGAACAGTAACTTGATTAGTAACTTGATATGTATTATTCTCAGGTGCTTCATCAAGGAAATATAGATACACTTGAGTTCCGTCATCTCTATCCAGTACAAACTTATCTCTAAGCTGTTTAGCAGATTGATAAACAGTCTTACCGTTCAAGTATGTTAATACTCGTTCAAATTCCTTGTCAGAGAGGTCTTTACCTTCAAGAACATTCTTGTTCAATAGGTTTAGCTGTACTCTAAAGTTAGCTTCAAGGTCTTTGTATTCGTTCAAACGAACATAAGTATAACCTTGTGTCTGTAACTTTGCTATAAGTTGTTTTTCCAGCTCTGCTTCACTTTGATAAGACATTCCTAACACTCCTTGATAACATCTTTATCTTAACATGAACAAGAGCGTTAAGAATAATCTTCAAAGTTTTAAAACTTTATAAGATAAGTGGTATATGAGGAAATATAATCTAAATTAATGTTTTCATGCCAGCATCGTCCACCACGTCTATAACACAGGCATGGTGGACTCATTATAGCACTCTCTATGACTGGAATTAATTCCTTTTATACATTCGAGGTTTGCTTAGTCGATACCGGGAAGCAACTTAGAAGCTATATAAGAGGTGTATTTACTGGACTCTTTTTTCTTTAGAGCATTCGCTTTCTCTATTGGAGTTGGAGCTGTATCAACATTTGAAGTTTTAACAACTTTGTTCTTTTGTTGTTCTTGCTTCTTTTTCTCTAGGTTAGCTTTTAATATTGCCTTCATAGTATCAAGTCTTTTTTGATAATCATCCATTTTTAATTTTCTCCTAATATAAAGGTCTGTTTATGTACAAATACTTATGATTTAAGTAGAAAATGTATTCTTTCTTACATCTGTTAAGTAGTGTCATAAATCTATTAAAAGGTAGAAACCTACCCTTTAACTTACTTTGAAGAAACGCTTGAAATTCTTCATCTTCAATAAAATCATAATCATCTTGATTATACTTATCCATTTTAATCTCCTTGCCTGCAACAACAGGCATTATAATTCCTAACGCTGTACTAATTGTCGGTATTGTGAAGGTTTTATATCGAGGTTCACTAATGTTACCAATTCCTTGTATGCTTCAAATTTAACTTTCATTTTTTCTTCGGTATCAAGTATAAAGTATTTATGTAAGCTATCTTTATGCGAAAGCATATCTTTTACAGCACTATTATTTATTTCAAAAGGTGTTTGTTTTAACAAGAATGCTTTTATGCCAGCTTGATACAAGTTATTAAGCACCTGTGCTATTCTGGTATGGTCTTGAATATATTTATCTTGCCCAAGGTTATATAATAACGATGACAAACAGATTGTTAGTTTCTCAGCCTTCCTTATGTCTTGTGCTTCGACATTTTCAGCTACTGCTGATTTTGTCGTATATTTGATATTTGAAACATATTGTAGGTAGTTAACAAAGGTATAACAGTAATCCTGCTGGTGCAATTTCAGTGATTTGTAGTACCCTATAGGCTGTGTATATGAATATTGCTTGATAGACTTAGTTATAACATTTGATACAATTTCAAATGCTACAATTTCCGGGATAAACTTATAAGAATTAATTAAATTAATAGCTTTAAGTTCTGCAAGAGATGAAGATATTTCATCAATGGATTGGGCAAGCTCAAAATCTTCATTACTGAAAAAATCAAAAGGTATTATGAATGGTTTAAGCTCATCTGTCTTATTTCTAAAGACAGCCGAGCTATTAGTCGCGTAGGTTAGTATCAACT
Source organism: Candidatus Gastranaerophilales bacterium (assembly GCA_944326455.1). Lineage (GTDB taxonomy): Bacteria > Cyanobacteriota > Vampirovibrionia > Gastranaerophilales > Gastranaerophilaceae > CAG-196. The sequence goes on from CALVEA010000002.1 coordinate 148,407, forward strand.
CCAGCAAATTCAGTGCATTCAATGATATCACATTCTCGCCTAATATACGAATAATTGTCATAGGGGCATTATATGTGTGTGTTATTGAATTGGATAGTAGGAAATAGTTGTTTTGGTTTACTAGAATACGCTCCGATAAAGATAGGACTTTTTCTAATTCTTTAGGTGCTAAGACTGGTGCCGTATTTACAGTAAAGAGCGAAGCTCTGTTTGAGTAGGTCGGCAAGGTTGACTTCGTGAACTCTAATTCAAAGGTATCAACTACTTCAATATCTTCAATAGGTTGAAGCTGCTGTAACTGTTCAGCCATAGAACTATCAACCAGCATATAGTGTGAATTTGATGTCCATTGTTCTATGAAAAACTTGTTTTTTATATAAGGTTTAATTAGCTTGATTGCCATATTTGACCACTTTATGCAACAGCATTTATGGTCATCTGGCATGGTAATAGTGTATGCTGTAGATGCAGAATTAACTAATTTTGTTGCTGCTTGATGTGCTGATATAATAGGTTTTCCAATGTTATCTTTGATAACATAACCAGCATTAATAAGTGCTTGTAACTTGCGTGTAATGCACACGACTTCTTCTTCAAATGACTTTACTTTCATTATATATTCCTCTCTGTTGTTGTATAAACTAAAATATAAACTCTCCTACTTTGGTTAAATAAATTAAGGTGGAATATATATTACTCCACCTTATTAACAACTGAGAGTATATATTTCAAACTAAAATATAAACTCAAGGTGTGGCGGAATAATCCCTTCTTCTTTTCCTTCTTAGATACATAGAGTATCTAAGAATAACGAAATAATAGAATTATTTTGATATATTATTAGTTCTATTCTTTTTTATTTGTTGTAAATAATTCTATTAATTCTTTATTCTACTTATTCCTTTAATCTATTTATTCTTATGTAGAATTGATTAAAAAAATGAATTAACTTCAAAACCAGATATAGCTTGATAGTTATTCAAAAGTGATAGTTATTTATTCGAGTTGAAGTAGCATTTTAATTGTATTAATACTATACTCATCATGTAGTGAGTAATGAGCTAACTTCACACAATAAGGTTCGAAGTTCAACCCATTGCTTGCCCCATTTTTAAGAACTCCCGAAAGGGAGTTTTTTAATGCGCATGATGAGGATGAGAACCCATCAAGGCGGAGCCTTTAAAAAGGTTCGAGCGCGAGGCGGCAGAGAGCGGAGTGTTTTGCAAAAGTATGAAATACTGAAGCAAAATACGCAGACTCGTTTAACGCCGCCGAGCAAGACAATCCCATCAGGTGCATTATTTTAAAAACTATCCTGAGAATAAATTTATGACTGAATATACATATTTGAAATTATTGTTGCAAGTTTTTGCAGAGGGTCTCTATTATCTTTATAAAAATCGTCGTATTCAATAAAATTTATTTTAAAATAATTCTTGTCTAATACAGCTTTATATATTTTAGCCTTTGGATAATTTTGTTTGCACAATGTTATAATTTTATTTTCATTTTGTTTATCAATATTACAGCCTAAATATATGGCTGTTATATGATTTATAAATAGAGGTAGATGCAGATTTTTGGCAGTATTAGATATTTCTGTTTCAAAGTTTTTTAGAGCTGTATCATCAACATAACCTTTTAGCAGTTTTGGCAAATTTGTATTAGTCATAAAATTAAAATAATAGCGCCATTCTTTTTCATATTTCCATATATCACTTTTAGTGTATAAAATCTTTAATATTTCTTGATAGTCATTAGTGTTAATTTTTGAGATATCTTGTTTTAGGGTAAAGTCTCCATTTATAAAAGGCGCTTCGTTACTATAAATAACTTTTCTGCAACTGTTGAACAAATTAGCCTCTGTATCAAACTCAATAACTGTACCGCTATGATTTTGTGCATAGTGAGACCACATTAAAATATTATCTTTTTCCTGAGTTAAGCATAGAACTCGAAAATCTTCGCATACAGAATCTCTAGTTCTTTCAATTTCGTCTTTATAACTGATATCACATGTTACATCCGGAAAATCTCTCAAAAGTAAAATAAAGGCTTTTTGTTTGTTTTTATCAAGTAGTCCTAATTTACGTTCTTGTTTGAGCATATCCAATACGGATTTTCTGTTGTATTCGATATACTTATCCGGACATCTGAAAATAGGTTTACTATCATAAGGGTCGTTGAAATCTGCGGGAGCGGTCATTCTGATAGCCATACTTTCCAAAATTTTACAGCAAGTATCGGCACTTGTGTATTTGTAAAGTTTCTTGGGAGGATATTCTATTAATTCTTCAAGATCTTTAAATTCTTCGTTATTCATAAGCGTATTATAAATTAAGAGTTATAGGACAGTAAGGTTTTAAATCCAACTTAACTAAATAATCGGATGTTTTTAAATTTTTAGGATAGTAAGAACATCATTATCATTAACCGCTTTTAATGAAGGATTTAGTGAGACGGCTTTTCTGTAATCATCCACAAACCCGTCATCATTTAAGTCTCTCTTTATAGCTGCGCGGTAGTAATATGCTTCTGCGTATTCAGGGTTGTGCTGAATTGCCATATTGAAATCAGCAAGTGCACTTTCTCTGTTTTGCAGGATATATTTTTGTAATGCACGGATATAATAGCATTCAGCCAATTTAGGATTAGCAACAGGTTTTGCTGCTATTTCCGGGGTTTTTGTAATTGTTTTAGGCGCTTGGGCTATTGTATTAGTGTTATTATTGACTTTATGTACTGCATTTACGGTATTATTTGCTAAGACAGGCTGAGTCTGTTTAGCAGGTTTTGGTTCTACTTTGACAACGCTTGCTTTTACTTGAGCAGCTTTAACTTCATGAATTGTATTTTGAGCAAGCTTTTGTCTTGCTTGCTGTTCGGTTCTTGGAATCCTTAACTCTTTGTTGAGTTCAGGTGTGGTATATTTGTAAGCAATCGGTGTTGCCGGCTGAACGAGGGGTTTTTGATTAGAAGCAATTTCCTTTTCTATTTGAATTTCTTGAACAAGGAACGGATTGTCATCAGCAAGGGCAATTGCGGAGGTGAAATCTTGTTCAGCACCTTCGCTGTCAAAATAACGTTTCTTTAATCGACCTCTGTTTGCATAAGCGGTAATATCTTCCGGGTCGAGCTTGATTGCTATAGAAAAGTCGCTCAATGCTCCAACATTAAAGTTCAGCTTTCTTTTTACAACACCTCGGTTATTGAAGGATGCTGAGTCTTTAGGGTTGAGTTGTATAGCAGCGTTATAATCCTCCAGTGCTTCTTCGTCTTTGTTTGTTTTGGTCATTAAGTTCCCTCTGTTATAGTAAGCATCGGAATAGTCAGGATTAATTTCGATAGCTTTATTATAAGCAGTTAGGGATTCGTCATTTCTGCCGAGTTCAGAGAGCGCAACACCGCGGTTATTATAAGCAAAAGCATAATTAGGGTCGATTTTTAGTGCTTCATCGTAATCTTTTAGTGCATCTTCACGTTTGTTGATAATGTGTTTAAGATACCCTCTGTTAAGGTAGAATTCTTTGTTTTTAGGCTGAATAGAGATTAATATATCGTAATCTTTTATAGCAGCCGGAATATCTCCGAGGACATATTTTAGGTAGGCTCTGTTATAAAGCGCATCTATATTATTTGTGTCGGATTCCAAGATGGTGTTATATTTTTCAATATTCTGCAAAACAGAATCCCTGTCGATTTCAGCTGCAAATACAGGAATTGATAAAAATATAATAAATAATATTATTAGCAGGTTTTTCACCTGGTTTTTCATACCGTATCCCTTGTCAAATGTGATATGTGTATGTATCTTAACATAAACAGAATAAATAAAAAGCTAATTATAAAGATTTATTACATCTATTTGACGAAAAAAAGGGCAGAAGCTGAATCCTTCTGCCCGCACAATAGTAATTAAATGTTATCTGTTATCTTACACACCAGGCGTATCCGGTACCTCCTTCATTATTAACAAGGTCGTGTGTAAGAGTTAGATTCTTTGGGACGCTGTTTATAGCAACATTTTGTTCATCTATCCAATATTTACCATTTACTCTTCCCGGGGGTATTTCAGGAAAATATTCTGTGTTATCAGTAGAATTAGTGGCATTCAGTATAATGAGTGCTTCATTTCTGTTAGGAAGGCGTAACCCCTGAGATTCACAATATTGCTTGGCATCATCATAGCTTGATTTATATACATCCTTGGGTTGGATTTTCGCTATTTCAACGCTGTACCATCCTCCATCACATGGATAACTATTTTGGTAATCATCCATCTCATATCTATAAGCTTGTGGCATATTGAGAATATTTTTCCTCTGCTCACTGATAAAACTATCCCCGGAGTAGGTTTTATAGCCAAAATAATAGCCGCCATATTTACCGGGATCATTGGCTGTACAATATTCAATAGGCGGATATAAATCGGCTTCCTGTACAGCTGTTCGTTCTCCAATAGCTTCCGGCATAACCTT
>CALVEA010000003.1 GCA_944326455.1 Candidatus Gastranaerophilales bacterium
CTCTGCGAAGTTTTCTTGCTGTCATTTTTATGTTTGTTTGTCTTGCTTTAGCTTCCATTTTTATTTTCCTTATATTTCTTTTATTTGTTTAAAAACTGTACAGAATTTTATTTGCGTTTTGCTGTCTTATCAGAACCTGCGTGCCCTCTGTACATTCTTGTAGGCGCAAATTCACCCAATTTGTGTCCGATCATTTGCTCTGTTACGTATACAGGAACATGTGTTTTACCGTTATGAACGGCAATTGTATGCCCTAACATATCAGGAATAATCATGGAAGCTCTAGACCAGGTTTTAATAACCTTCTTTTCTGAGTTTTCATTCATTTTACTGATTTTCTTTTGAAGAGCTTCTTCTACGTATGGGCCCTTTTTTAATGAACGTGCCATTAATTTCTCCTTTTATATATTTGTATTTAATATTTTTGCTTTATTTTTTTAATTACCTTAGGTTATTTTTTTCTTCTTCTAACGATTAATTTATCAGAAGCTTTACCTTGTTTTCTTGTCTTATATCCAAGAGCAGGTTTACCCCAAGGAGTCTTAGGATGTCCGCCAGGACCGGTTTTACCTTCACCACCGCCGTGAGGGTGATCGCAAGGGTTCATTGTTACACCACGTACTGTAGGTCTGATACCCATATATCTTTTTCTTCCGGCTTTACCGATTTTTAAGTTCTTAAATTCTGAGTTACCGAGGGTTCCAACAGTTGCCATGCATTCTTTTCTTACCATTCTCATTTCGCCTGAAGGTAATTTAATAGTTACATAGTTTCCTTCTTTTGCCATAACTTGTGCAAAGTTACCTGCTGAACGAACCATTTTACCGCCTCTACCCGGTATAAGTTCAATATTATGAACAATTGTACCAAGAGGAATTACATCGAGAGGCAGTGCGTTACCTGTTTGAATTTCAGCATCCGGACCGCTTACGATTACATCGCCTACATTCAATCCATCCGGTGTTAAGATATATCTTTTTTCACCATCAGCATAGAAAACTAATGAAATTCTTACATTTCTGTTTGGATCATATTCAATAGTTTTAACTGTTGCCGGTACACCGAATTTTTCTCTTTTGAAGTCGATAATACGGTAAGCTTGTTTTACACCGCCGCCTTTATGACGACAAGTTATTCTGCCGGTATTATTTCTTCCGGCTGTCTTGTTTATTTTCTTCAATAAAGATTTTTCAGGAGTTGAAGTAGTGATTTCTTGATAATCACTCTTTATCATACCTCTTTGTCCCGGAGATGTCGGATTAATTTTACGAGTTGCCATTTTATTTATTCTCCTATAATTATCTTTTTTAGTTACTTAGTGACATTATATAGCTGTCAATTCTTCGATTGGATCGCCTTCGATAGTTACAATTGCTTTTTTAGAAGAATCTGTTCTGCCGAATTTTAAACCCATTCTTTTTTCGTGTGACGGCATATAAACTGTTCTTACTTTTTTAACTTTTCTGCCAGGAAAAGCTTGTTCAACAGCCTGAGCAATTTCTACTTTTGTAGCATTCTTATCTACTTCAAAAGTATATTGTCCCAGTGTTGTAGCCATCATTGATTTTTCAGTTACGATAGGTTTTTTGATTATATCGTATAACTTTTCTTTGTTTGTTCTATTTTTACTCATTTTTTTATTCCTTTACTCTTTTGATTTTGTGTACTGATTCTAATTAAACTATTTGCTTAATCTTTCTGTTATATCGTTAACAGCTTTTTCTGTCATTACAACAAAATCAGCTTCAAGTAAGTCTTTAACATTTAAGTTAACAGGAAGTAAGAGCTTAACACTCGGAATATTTCCTGCTGCAAGGCTTAAATATTTGTTTTCTTCAGCCAGTGTATCTGCTATAACAAGAATTTTACCGCTTAAGTTTAATGACTTGATAATTCCAGCCATTAACTTAGTTTTTGGTTCAGTAATTGCTGAGAAATCTTTAACAACAACTAATTGTTCTTCTCTTGCGGAAAGTGCTGATTTAAGAGCAAGTTTTCTTGCTTTTTGAGGCATATTGATTTCATAGCTTCTAGGTTTTGGTCCAAAGATAACACCGCCGCCTGCGAACAATGGAGATCTTGTTGACCCTGCTCTTGCACGACCTGTGCCTTTTTGTTTCCAAGGTTTTCTTCCGCCGCCTGAAACTTCTGCTCTTGTTTTAGCACATGCAGAACCTTGTCTTGCGTTATTTAATTGTCTTCTCAATGCTAAATGCATTACGTGTAAATTAGGTTCTACACCGAAAACTTCTTTGCTTAAAGTAATTTCGCCTAATTTTTCGCCATTTGTATTTAATAATTGTTTTGACATTTCTGTTTTTCCTTATTTTTCTGTACTTCCTCTTACCCCTTTCGATTTACCCTTTTGGGTTTACCACTTTGGTTTATCGTTTTATATGGCAAGTCGGGATTTTTAAAACTTTTCTGTTTGTTTTTCCGCCCGTGCAATCAAAGATTGCTTCATTCGCTTCACTTGCGTTCCGCTATTAACGGCAGTTCTCTCAGTTAGTTCCATTTAGTACGGCTTGGAACGATTGTTACCAATCTGCCTTCGCAGCCCGGAACTGAACCTTTAATTAATACTAAACCGTTTTCTGAATCAACTTTAACAAGTTTAAGTTTAGTAATAGTAACTCTTTCATTACCCATGTTACCAGCCATTCTTTTACCTTTGATAACACGGCTAGGAGTTGTACCTGCACCGATTGAACCCGGTTCTCTGTGGTTCTTAGAACCGTGAGCCATAGGTCCTCTTCCAAAGTTCCATCTCTTAACAGTACCCTGGAAACCTTTACCGATTGATGTACCGGTTACATCAACTTTTTGAACATCTGCAAGAACTGACAAGTCAATTTCCTGTCCGACTTTGTAGTCAGAAGGATTATCAACTCTAAATTCTTGTAAGTGTCTGTAGTTATTTAAACCATTTTTCTTAAAGTGGCCGATTTCTGCTTTTGTTAAATGTTTTTCTTTAGCAGGAATTGTACCAACCTGTATAGCATTGTAACCGTCAGTTTCAACAGTCTTAACCTGAGTTACAACAGTTGAGTCAACTTTGATTACAGTAACAGGAACTGCCAAACCTTCTGAATCGAAAATTTGAGTCATTCCGAGTTTTTTACCTATTACACCTAGTGTCATGTGTCTTTCCTTTCCGACATATATACGTCACAGCACAATCCTGCTGTTAGTACCAATATGCCTTTCTTCTTGCGAGCGCTACCTAATTACTTTACCTGTTTGAGCAAGGTTTTTATTTTCCCCTGCCCGCGTCTTACCTGACGTTGTAGTTCACATTATATGCATAATGCTTATTAAGTTTTCAATTTGTGGTGTTTAAATCTTTTTCCGCCTGTGCAATCAAAGATTGCTTCGTTCACTTCATTTTCATTCCGTTCACAACGGCGGTATCGTTAAGTTTCGCCTTCAGTTCGCCGGCTCACCGCCGCCGAATTCCGGCTTCACTCCGCTTATAATTTTACTTCGATATCAACACCAGCCGGTAAGTCTAACCTGCTCAATTCTTCAGTTGTCTGTTGAGTAGGTTCGTAAATATCGATAATGCGTTTGTGCGTACGGATTTCAAAATGTTCTCTTGATTTTTTATCAACGTGCGGTGAACGCAATACACAATAAATACGTCTTTTGGTCGGTAAAGGAATAGGACCGGCAACTTTTGCATCAGTTCTTTTTGCTGTTTCTACGATTTTTTCGGCTGATACGTCAACCAACTTGTGTTCGTAAGATCTCAAACAAACTCTGATTCTTTGTCTTGTACCTGTCATTTTTAATTCCTTTATTTTTGTATTTTTACTTAAATCATCCGGTTTTAAACCTTATTGGCGGAGTGTTTATAAAAACACAAAACGGGTTTGTCTTCCAACCCATCCGTCCCTTTCGGCACCCGGAGGCTATTCTTTCGACTATAGCATTTTAATCTTATTTCAAACAAAAATCAGTGTCAACAAGGGGATTTAATTTGATTTAAGAATTTACAAAAATTTACAATTAACAGTTTAGAGGAAAATGTGAATAGGAAGTGGGAAATAGTGTAACAATATTTATTTATTCTTGGCTAAAATTTATTTACCCATATTTACCCCCTTGCTAAAAAATTTTTAGCAGAATACAATGATGGTGGTCGAAGTATATTAAGATTCAAGTTTGGTATCTTGAAAGAAAGCAGGTAACAATGAAAAAAGGTATTCATCCGGATTATAAAAAAACTGTTATCAAATGCGTTTGCGGCAATGAAATTGAAACAGGTTCTGTTGTAGATAACATCACTGTTGAAATTTGCTCACACTGCCACCCATACTACACCGGTCAACAAAAAATTCTTGACTCTGAAGGTCGTGTAGAAAGATTCAATAAACGTTACGGTAACAAGTAAAATTAAGAAATTTGAGAAAATAAAAGAACCGGTTTGAAGTTAACAAACCGGTTCTTTTTATATTGACAACATCCACTTAAAAACTGTAAAATAAGCTTATGGCAATAGTTTATTTATCATTAGGTTCAAATCTTGGTGACAGGGTCGGATATATCCAGCAGGCAGTCAGCCTTCTGGGTGCTAATCCTGATATAAATATTGTTGCGACTTCTTCCTTTTACGAGACAGAACCGTGGCAAATGCACTCTGAAAACTGGTTTGTAAACGCTGTAATACAAATATCAACAACCCTTCAGCCGGAAGAATTGCTCAAAGAATGTAAAAATATTGAAACACGTTTGGGAAGAAAAAAAGACGAGGAATCAAAAGCTTATCTTGACAGAACTATTGATATAGATATCATTTTTTATGATAACCTTATTTTAAACACTCCTAATTTAACTATTCCGCACAGATTTTTCCATAAAAGAGTCTTTATGCTTGTTCCGATGCTTGAAATTGCTCAGGACTTTGTACATCCGCTGTTTAACAAGACAGTTGAAAAACTTTATGATGAAATAGAAAATCCTGAAATGGTCTGCCTCTATGGAACAAGAATTTAAAATTACTCCCCTCCCTAATACTCCCAACATGAGAGGGAATATTGCCATAATCGGAGCGGGAGCTTCAGGATGCGTTTGCGCATATTATCTTCTTAAAGAAGGCTTCGAAGTTACATTATTTGATTCCGGCACCCCGCTAAGAACACTTTTACCCACCGGCGGCGGACGCTGTAATCTTGCTCATGCTGAATACGACCCGAGAGAACTTGCTAAAAATTACCCCAGAGGAGAAAAATTCTTATATTCAGTTTTCTCACAATTTTCTACCTCTGATACTATTGAACTGTTTGAAGAACTCGGGATAAAAACATACACTCAGCCGGACGGAAGAATTTTCCCAGAATCAAACAGCGCAAAAGACGTAAAAGAAAAGGTTCTTGCCCGCATAAAAAAATCAAACTTTATCAAAGAAAAAGTTCTTAAAATAGAGCCTCTCTTATCAGGATACAAACTAAAAACATCAAAAGCGGAATATTTTTTTACTGATATAATCACAGCCGCAGGAGGTCATTCCGGATATGAATTTTTAAAAGATTTAGATATAAAAATAATTCCGCCAAAGCCTTCTCTTGTGGGTTTAAACTGCAAACATCAGGACTTATCCGGAGTTGTAATTAAAAATGTTCTATCAAAAGATACCGGATTAAGCGGAGATATTTTGTTTACACATTTTGGAATTTCTGGACCGCTAACTTATAAAATATCTTCTATTAAAGCAAGAGCAGATTTCCCCTACATCTTGAGTTTTGACCTTGCGCCGGACTTATCGGGGTTACAAGAAATTTTAAACAAAAACCCTCACAAAGAATTAAAAAACATACTGGGAGAATATTTTCCGAAAAGATTCGCAAGTTTTATATCCGGAGATTTTGCCGAATTTAAAGGTCATCAAATTAACGGCAAAACAAGAGATTTTATACTTGAAAATATTCACAATTTTTCTTTAAAAATAACCGGAACTAATAAAGGTGAAGAAACCGTAACCGCCGGCGGGGTTGATTTGGATGAAATTAATCCTAAGACAATGGAATCAAAAAAATATAAAGGATTGTATTTTATAGGTGAAGTTCTAAATATTGACGGGTTTTGCGGCGGGTTTAATCTGCAAAATGCATGGTCAACCGCCTTTGTAGCAGCTAAAAATATATGCAAATAAAAAGGAGCGGATTTTGGTGTTCCCAAAATCCGCTCCTAATTGTGAAATTTATTTACTTCATTGCATTTTCAACAGCAACAGCAACAGCAACGGTTGCACCAACCATTGGGTTGTTGCCCATACCGATAACACCCATCATTTCTACGTGAGCAGGAACAGAAGAAGAACCTGCAAACTGAGCATCACCGTGCATTCTTCCCATAGTATCAGTCATACCGTAAGAAGCAGGACCGGCTGCAACGTTATCAGGGTGAAGGGTACGACCTGTACCGCCTCCGGATGCTACTGAGAAGTATTTTCTGCCATTTTCCCAGCACCATTTTTTGTAAGTACCGGCTACAGGGTGTTGGAATCTTGTCGGGTTAGTTGAGTTACCAGTAATAGAAACGTCAACACCTTCCTTAATCATAATAGCAACACCTTCTGAAACATCATCAGCGCCGTAGCATTTTACTTTTGCTCTTTCACCTTCTGAGAACGGAGTTTCTTTAACTACCTTTAATTCTCCGGTTTTATAATTGTATTCTGTTTCAACATGAGTAAAACCGTTAATTCTTGCAATAAGATAAGCCGCATCTTTACCCAGACCGTTTAAGATAACTCTTAAAGGTGATTTTCTAACTTTGTTAGCGTTTCTTGCAATACCGATTGCACCTTCTGCTGCGGCAAAAGATTCGTGTCCTGCTAAGAAGCAGAAACAGTCAGTTTCTTCTCTTAAGAGCATTGCAGCCAGATTACCGTGACCTAAACCGACTTTTCTTGTATCACCAACAGAACCCGGAACAGCAAATGCTTGCAATCCGATACCAATAGCTTCTGCAGCTTCTGCAGCTGTTTTAATACCTTTTTTGATAGCAATAGCACAACCGAGAGTATAAGCCCAAGATGCGTTATCAAAAGCAATCGGCTGAATACCTTTTACAATTGCATCAACATCAATGCCTTTTGAAAGGCATAATTCGCGAGCATCTTCTAAAGAATTAAACCCATATTCAGGCAAAACTTTCTTTAGAGTAGCTTCACGCCTGTCTTGTCCTTCAAATTTTACTGTCATAATTTATTTCCCTTTATTCTTTTATCATGTTGTTTTACGTATAAGGAGAACTGATTAAAACGGTTGTTCTCCAAGCATATAACTACGTACGTATTTTTTAATTCCATCTTGTAGTTCTACCGATGAGGGGAACCGGAAATTTTTATTTTACCTGTAGTTAAACCTCATATTCCCCGACAATATAACTACGTACGTAGTACCTATTCTTTGCGAGGGTCTATTGTCTTAACCGCATCAGCAAATCTACCGTAGGTACCGATATTCTTTTCGTAAGCTTCTTTAGGGTCAACACCTGCTTTAATAGCATCCATAACCTTACCTAAGTTTACGAACTTGTAACCGATAACTTCATCATTTTTATCAAGACCGAGTTCAAGAATATATCCTTCAGCAAGTTCAAGGTATCTAACCCCTTTTTGTTTAGTAGAGTGGATAGTACCAACCTGTGAACGAAGACCTTTTCCTAAATCTTCAAGCCCTGCACCTACAGGAAGACCGTTTTCAGAGAAAGCGGTTTGAGTTCTTCCGTAAACGATTTGTAAGAACAATTCTCTCATTGCAACGTTAATTGCATCACAAACAAGGTCTGTATTTAAAGCTTCAAGAATAGTTTTACCAGGAAGGATTTCACCAGCCATAGCTGCAGAGTGAGTCATACCGGAGCAGCCAAGGGTTTCTACCAAAGCTTCTTGTATAACACCGTCTTTAACATTAAGAGTTAATTTGCAAGTACCCTGTTGAGGAGCGCAGCAGCCGCAACCGTGAGTAAGACCTGAAATATCTTTAATTTCTTTACATTTAGTCCATTCACCTTCTTGAGGGATTGGAGCCGGTACACCTTTTACACCGCGGTGTACACAACATTTTTCTTCAATCTCGTGTGTAATTTCTATTTTGCCCATTTGACCTCCTTATTAAATCAAAATTACAGCTATAAAATAAACATTAATCCTTAAAATAAGCTATAAAAGCTCTAAAAAAATTATATAACAAACATAAAAAATAAAGGCATGCCTATTTTAGACCATGCCGGAGATATCTGTTACAAAATCGCTCAAGTCGTTAACTACACTTTTACCACTCAGACCATAAAGATTTGCGGCATGTTTGAGAGCAAAATTAAACATTTTGGAATTAGTGTTTTGAGAATGTTCATTTAGAAGTGAAGAAAAGAAATTTTCTTCGGAACTCTTTACTGTATTTGGATTTGAATCAAGCTCCGAAATATCCGTAACGTTATTTCTTGGGTCAAGTTTATTATTTGAATAATTATCTTGGGTCTCAATATCAACATCAGCTCCGTCTATTGATTCAATCTGAAAACCCGCAGGCATACCTAATTGCCCAAGTGCCTCAGAAGGGTTTGACGCTTCTTGAAGCTTTAGACCTTGCTTCTCCAAGAGCTTCGCAAAAGTCATATCTTCCAGGTCAAAGTTTTGAGATTTATTAACACCGCCAACTGCGGAAGAAGATATTTGTTCTATCAAATTAGATACAATACTGCTCATACATTGAGTCTATAATTTTTCAGGCAGTTTTTCATCCTCTTAAAAGTTGAAAAGTTGTGGTATAATAGTGACTGATGAATAGCGATTAGTGAATAGAGGGTTAGATGTTTAAAAAATTATTTTTAATTTTAATGATAAGTTTGGGCTTGACTTTGCCTGCACTTGCATCTGATATGGAATCTATACCATACAAAAATCTAAAAGACGGGACAAAGGTTGCTTATATAAATGGCATCTGGACAACAAGTTTTAATAAAAAAGAAAATCCTTATTATATCAAGAAGATTTCAACAGGTACCGGAAGCTATTCCGAGTTTTATAACCCGGACGGAAATTTCGTATTTTCTACAGGATGCCAGTATGAATTTATCCTTGACGGAAAACTCTACGGCTATTCTAATTATGATTTAAAGTTCTATGAATTTACTTTTAATGAAAATATCTTAGAACAAAGAGAGCTCTCTCAAGACGAAATTCAAACTTTGTTTGGAAAGTATAAAATTATAAAGATTTCTGATTTTTCAGCAAGCACAAATTCCTTAAAAATCAAAAAAAATCTGGGGAAATTCAAAGTCATTATTTTAAATGATACAGATAGATATTTTTATAACTATTCGTATTCCTCTAATAATGCTAAGTTTAAAACATACCCGCTAAAAGGGTTTTTATGCATAACAAAAGCCGGAATGATACAGTTCTCGCATTTTGGAGATAATTCTAAAGAGTTTCCTTGGTTTATTCTTCTTGTAAGATAACTGAGTTTAAAAAAGGGCGGGCTGATGTTAAAACATCAGCCCGCCCTTTTTGCGTATCAATTAACTGTTAAATTCTATAAATGTATCTTTCAACACTTCATAACCTTTAAGCATAGTTTTGTAATCAACCATCTCTGATGCTGAGTGCATATTAAATACATCCGCTAAGCCCAGCAAAAACGGCATAAAGGTTACACCGTCCGTATTTTTGTTATGGCAGTAAATATGAGTTTCAGCCCCAGCATGGAATGAGGAAATTTCATAATTTACCCCGGCTTTTTCACAGGCTCTTCTGTAAACATTTTCAACCCTGTCATCGTCTGCTTTTTCAAACGGTTTAAGATGGGTTTCAAACTTAATTTCAGCCTCTGCCAATCCTGCATACTTAGAATTAAATTCATCCACTAAAGATTTCATTATATTTTTTAACTCTTCTTCTTTTTCTAAGCTTGCACTTCTTATTGAATAAGAAGCCATACCTAAAGTATTAATAATATTAGTTGCTGATTTATTTATAATTTCTTTAATATAATTGTCGGATTTTACCCCGTCTTCAATTAACGACGCAACAGCATTCTGAACCCCGCCGGCAACAATTGCTCCGAGGTTGCAAGATGTTATAACTCCTGTTTCATCGCTATAATAAGCTCCTTGCGGGAATTTTGCCAGCAGCTCTGCAATAAGCTTTGCAGCATTCAATCTTTTTTCATCACCGATATCAATACCTGAATGTCCGCCGATAAGACCTTTTACAGTAAGTTTTGCATTAGTATAGCTGGCACCGGAAATCTGAAATTGTCCGAGCTTATCCGCATCACAGACAAGAATATATTTTGATTTAAGCTTGTCATACTCAACATGTTCAACCCCTGACATATCACACTCTTCGTCACGGGTAAAGACAACTTCCAAACCGCCATGAGGAGTCCCGATATGCCCGCCGGCTAATTCTTTAGCAAGCATCAACGCACTTGCCACCCCGACTTTATCATCAGCGCCGAGAGTTCTGCCTTTTGCTTTCAAAAAACCATCCTCAAGGTAGATTTCTACAGGGCTTGAATCCCCCACAACATCCATGTGAGCTGACACCATCAGCGGTTCTTTTGTTGAATCTGTTGCCGGAACATTAATATAAACATTTCCGTAAGTGTCTTTTTTTCCTTGAATATTATTTCTAGCACAAAAATCAAGAATCCATTCAATAACTTTTTCTTCTTTCAAAGAAGGTGACGGAATTGATGCAAGATTGCAAAAAATATCCATCAATTCATTTTCTTTTCTCAAAACATCTAAACTAACTTCCACTGAAAAACCTCCTATTCGTTCCGCCGCTGCCTACCTTTACTCTTACTGAACGCAAACATTTAGGGCATCTGCCCGTATAAGCAGTTCCATCTTTATTTTTATAAATTCTGCCGTAAACATGGCAGCACTCAAACCAAATACCTAAAAATTGCCGTCTTTGAGGATTATTTTCTTCTTCCACGTTTTTTGCCTTTTTTATCTGCACTTTCAGTTTTTATTTTAACATTAGATTTTGCCGGATAATTATCAGTTATAATAACTTCTTTATTATCCGGTTTGAATACACTCTCCGTAAGAGTTTTAATATAACCTTCATTTAAATGTGCGTAATCAAAAATTATTAATCCGCTTAAAGAATATTTTCTTGCGGCATGAATCTGTTTTATCAAATCAGATGTTGAACCATTCATAAAAGTAACAAATAATCCGGCATAGAGCTTTGTACTCTGAGATTTATTTCTTAAGACTTCTTCCATTAACCCCATCGCCGTTTTGTCATCACAAGTTAGAAAAAGAGGCGTAAACCCGTCTACAAAATTATTAATTGACCAATTTTTCCAATCCTGTAATTTTGTATCAAGAGCATTCGCCCTGTTAGGGAAGATTACGGCAGTGAGCATAACTTTATTTGCCCTGCATAAACGGCTGGCTTTTTTTACAAAATTAGTAATTTTACTGCACCTATAAAATCTCCAATAATTCCATAATGGATCGGAAGGCTTTAAAGATAGCGGATCAACTCCGTAAGCTGCTTTAAATTCGTTTCTGGCATAAGGAGTATAGCCCCAGTGAGTCATATCATAATTCCCAAGATTTGAAGCCATTGCCTGAGGATACCTTATATAATCAAGATTTATACCATCCGGACGATATCTCGTAATAATCTCATTCAAAAGTTCGTAGAGGAATTTTTGGACTTCAGGATTTGCCGGGTCTATAAAGTAACCATTATGCTCTGAGACTGAATATGCTATTGTCTGAGATACAGCATTCTTTTTTTGGTAATTAGCCCAGCCCGGTTTCTTTGCCAAAATATATTCAGGATTAGTTTCCGGAGGTTTGTTGCCTACATAGAAAGTTTCAAACCAAATATGAATTTTCATACCTCGTCTGTGCGCCTCGGTTATCCATATTCTCAGCGGATCGAACCCGACAAAATCCTCATTTTGCTTAATAAAGCCGTATTTTTCCATAGTCTGGGACGGAAAAATTGTCTTTCCATGGTAATATGTTTCCAAAAACAAATTATTAATTCCTGAAGAACGAAGCATATCCAGGACTTTTTCTATATCTTTTCTTTGATAAAATTCAGGGCGCAGCCAAACACCTTTTAATTCCGCAGGGTCATAAGGTATAACCGTCGACATTGCCAGATTTGCATAATCTATCGCTTTAGAAGAATATTTTTGAGAATCCTCGCTGTTTCGCTGAGCCTTGCTTATGTATTCTTTTGCTTTTTCAATATTTTGCTCTGTTCGTTTTTGACTGTATGAAGCATTTTTTTGACTGTAGTATGCCATCATATTTTGAACTTCTTTTATTTTCTCTTTTGCGCTAAACAGAAATGTATCAGAAGTTATATAAGAAGTTATAATACCCTTATTCAAATCTAATGAAATTTTGGAACCTACCATTACATTTTCATTTATCCATTTTTTCGCATTACCGTGTCCGCTTATAACAAGACCGTTTGCCGGAATTAAAGAATCTGCGCCGCTTAGTGATACAACCGTATCGCCAACAACAATAGCTTCCGTACCAAATTCATTTGTACCTGTTCTATACCCAAATGCCGGAGTATAAATAACTAACTGATTAGTTCCTCTTAATCCCGGGTAATTCAGCCCCTTCCAATTAGTCAAAGCCGCAGGATCTACGACATCTACTTTAAACATAGACTGATTAAAAATTACTTCTTTTTGAGAAGGTACATAGGGGGAATACACATCCTGCGCTAATACACTTGTGCACAGGAAAAACATTAGTAAAAATATTACTGATAGAAATTTGCCCCGCTTCATTATTTTACCCAACAATTATATAAGAATATTATAAAACATAACACGAGAAAAACAACAGACCCTTCAGAAATTTAACCACAGGACACAGCTGCCTGAAAACTTTAGACTCTATTGTATTTACATTTCTGTATAGTCGGAGTATTATTTCTTTAAGGGAGAATTAACAAGTATGAAAACTCAATTGGAAAATATTTATAACTCAGCAAAGGCTGATATTGAAAAAGCTCAATCAATGAATGATATAGACGAAATTCGTTTAAAATATTTAAGCCGTAAAGGTGAATTTAACAGCATAAAAAAAGGGCTAAAAGACCTTTCTGATGAAGATAAAAGAACAATTGGCGCTCTTGCTAACAGAATTACAAATGATTTAGAAGAGATGCTCAAAGAAAAACACGACATCTTCTATCAGAAAGAACTTAACGAAAAACTCCAGCACGACAGAATTGACATAACCCTCAGCGGTAAATATATTCCTGAAGGGAAAGTTCATCCGATAACGGCTACAACCAATGAAATTGTCACTATTTTCCAAAACTTAGGGTTTTCTGTTGTAGCGCCGGAGCTTTCACCGGAAGTCGAAACTGAGTATTATAACTTTGATATGCTGAATGTACCGCATGATCATCCGGCAAGAGATGTTCAAGATACTTTTTATATCAAAAACATGCCAAATGCCGTACTGAGAAGCCAAACTTCCGGGGCACAAATTCATGTTATGGAGAATCAAAAACCTCCTATTAAAGTAGTTGCGCCCGGTCGTGTCTATAGAAACGAAAATGTCAACTCCAGAAAAAACAACTTCTTCCACCAAATTGAAGGTCTTTATGTGGATAAAGGAATTACATTTGGGGATTTAAAAGGTGTTTTAAATGAATTTATAAGACTTTATTTTGGAGCATCAAGACCTACAAGGTTCAGAAGCAGCTTTTTCCCGTTCACAGAACCGTCTGCGGAAGTAGATGTTCAATGTATTATGTGCCAAGGCAAAGGCTGCCGTACTTGCAGCGGCACGGGATGGCTTGAAATCTTAGGAGCAGGAATGGTTGATGTTAATGTATTAAAAGGTGTAGGCATTGACCCGGAAATCTACTCCGGTTTTGCATTCGGAATGGGAATTGAAAGACTTTCGATGCTCAAATACGCCATTGATGATATCAGACTGTTCTTCAATAATGACAAGAGATTTTTAGAGCAGTTTTAGTCTTTTTTAAATAAAACTTTTTCCAATTCCTGCGCGGTTTTTGTCTTTGCAAGACCGCCTAAAGAAGTCTCTTTTAAAAGAGGGGACATTAGTTCACCTGTTCTTTTTAAGACATCAACGACTTCATCAATCGGGATTTTACTTTCAACACCGCATAGAGCCAATTCAGCCGCAGTAACCGCGTGAACGGCTAAAAATGCGTTCCTCTTAATACAAGGAACCTCAACGAGTCCGCAGACCGGATCGCAAGTCAAGCCTAAAATATTTTTCATTGCAAGAGCTGACGCTTGGAGTATTTCGTCTGTACTTCCACCGAGCATTTCAACTAAAGCGCCGGCTGCCATTGCAGAGGCAACTCCGCATTCAGCTTGACATCCGGCAACAGCTCCGGCTAAACGGACTTTATTTGAAACAACTAAACCTATTTCGCCCGCAGTCAGCAGCGCATCAATCAGCTTGGATTCAGGAATATTTCTTTCTTCCGCCACGGCAACTATAACAGCCGGGACAATTCCGCACGAACCGGCAGTCGGGCAGGCAACAATCCTTCCCATTCTAAGGTTTTCTTCCGCTGTTGCAAGCGCATAGGCTGTTATTTTTTCAAAAACTTTTCCGAATAAAGCTTCACTATTTCTATAACGTTTTTTAAGTTTTGCACAGTCATCGCCGCACCAACCGGAGATTGCTTTTTCTGTTGACTTAAGTCCGTTTTTTATTGCAGCTCTCATTGCGGTTAAATCTTCCAGAACTTTAATCCGCACCACATCAATATCTAATTCCGAAAGCTCAGCTTCCTCTTCCTGAGCTATTACATAAATAGGTTTATTCTCTGCTAAACTTTTATTTCTCAAATCTTCAAACGATAAAATTGCCATTATTTTAATTTCCTAACATTTGTGACAAAGAAAACATCATTAAGAGTTTTAATCTCGTCAACAATATCATCACCAGCCGGAATATCCAGCTCAATACACATTGATGCAATACCGCCTTTCGCATCTCTCCCGCAGTGAAGGGTTGCAATATTAATCTTTTGTTTTTGTATAATATCAGCAACTTCCGATATCATGCCTGGTTTATCCTTATACATAAGAAGCAGGGTATCATAATTACCTTTTATATTCACATCAAATCCATTGATATTATTAATTCTTATCTCTCCGGCTCCGACAGAATCCCCTGAAATTTTCATTTTATCATCAATAATTATATCAACCGAATTTGGATATCTTGAAATATCCTGAACATACTCATAAGAATACTCAACATCATGAACAATACTAAAAATATCTTTTATCAAAGAATCATCAACAGTATAACCCAGTAAACCAGCCAAAAGACCTTTATCCGTACCATGTCCGAAACCGGTTGTAGCAAAAGAGTTATAAAGGACAAATTTCACTTTTGAGAAATTATCTTTGTAAATATTCCGTGCCATTAACCCGAGCCGCACAGCGCCGGCTGTATGCGAACTTGAAGGACCTACCATTATAGGGGAAATGACTGAAAATATAGACTTCTGTTCCATATCTAAGAAGATACCTCTTCATCTTCTTTAGCGTGGATATAACCGTCCATTATTTTATAAAGAGTATTCTGCCAGTCATGATTTTTCTCAAGGAAGAAATCTGCGCCGCGCATTTTACATTGCTGTTCAATTTCTTTACGCGGTGTTGCCGTAATAACACCGATAATTGTTTTTGTACCGTAAGCCGCTGCCATTTTTCTCAATTCTGTAAGCAGAATAAAACCTTCTCTCTCAGTTGGGATGAACAAATCCATTACAACATAGCGGTAGTTTCTTTTTTTGAATTTATTAACAGCGTCATAAATTTCCTGAGAGCAGTCAATATCATATTCAAATTGAGAAAGCAAAACCTTGAGCTGGTATGTTATAACCCCTAAATCGTCTACAACCAGAATAGCAGGATTTTTTGAATCATCTTCTGCCGGAGGTTCTTCAATTCCAAGGGCTCTGCTTGCTATTGGTTTTTTTGCATTTCTGTTCAACTCTTTGAGAGTATCAACAATACTGACCAACTGCTTTTTCAAATCAATAAGTTCAACATCTTTCGGAACTTTAGAGTTAGTAATATTATAAAATAATTCCAGAAATTCATTATCCAAATCTACTAAAGGCATAAAATCTCCTGACATTATTAACAATTGTAAAAAAATTATAACATATTAATCAAAAAAAAGTAAGTAAAATTCTTTATATAAATAAAGGGAAAAATATGTTCAGTAAAGAATTTATGCGCTATTTAAGCGAAAAAGACGAAAGAAATGAAGATAAAACAGAAATAAGGGAATCAAGCACCGTTACCAAACCTCTGCTTTACATTATTTTAAAATATAAGACGGCTCCAAAAGGAGTATGAAATACTTTGTTTAACTTATTTTTGTTTTGGCAATTTTAATGTATAATTTTTTTATGAAAAAATTTATACTATTGCTATCATTAATATTACTCGGGACTTCCTCTTCATTTGCTTGGGAGATGCCTTCTGTTTTCAATTTACAGGTTTTCAAAAATAACGAAGCACGCGAGGTAAAAAAGCTTCTTGAATCTCAAGTTAAATATGCTAACAAAACCGACTTTAACAAATTCATTTCAACATACGATAAGAAATATGTAAATGCAGACGGATTCAATCTGGATTCATACGCAAACCTGGTAAAAGAGACCTGGGGAACTTTTGATAAAATAGAGTATGACATTGATATAAAAAATGTAGCAGTATGTGACGGAAAAGCGATTGCAGAGCTTACAGAGACCTCTTATGCGGAAATACCCGTGAACGAAAACTTAAACGGCGAATTAAAAAGCATTGCCAACAGCGTGTATTATCTGCAAAAAACAAATGATGGCTGGAAAGTAGTTTCTGATTCTGTTTTAGACGAAACAACAACAATGTTGTACGGCGAAGCCAAGAATCTTGATATAAAATTAACAGTTCCGAAGCAAATCCTTGCAGATACGGAATATACAGCCTCGCTGGAATTCACGCCTCCGGCTGAAACAATAGCCATTGCATCTATCACTAGCGAGAAAGTTGAATATCCGCAAAAGCAGGTGAAAGAAGTTTTCAGAAAAATGCCGGAGGATAATATTTTGGAAAGAATTTTCCGTGCAAATACAGACAATGTAAATGAATATATTATTGCATCCATCGGACTGACTAAAGCAGATATTCAGGATATGAATATAAAGCTGAGCTTAACGGGATTTGGATACACAATAAAAAGAGTTAATATTATTCCGCAAAACAAATATATAACAATAAAAGAAGAGACAAAAGATGCAGAAAGCAAGTAAAATCACATATTTGTTAATTACAACTGTTTTCTTTATCATTTTTGATATATTCTTTTCCGGTTTGATAATTAATTCAGTAAGGTTTACTATGCCTGAAAACCCTTTGTTAGATTTAATTTATGTACAAAACACGGGGGCTGCTTTCAGCATACTGGAAAACTCTAAGCTTTTTCTTATAGGTTTTTCTATTTTTGCAATAGCCGGAATTTTATCTTACTGTATTATTAATATCAAAAGGTACTCTGTTTTTACTTTGTATTGGATTTCTATGCTGCTTGCGGGTATATTCTGCAACTTGTATGAACGAATAGCTTTTGGTTATGTAAGAGACTTTTTCAAGCTCAATTTTGTAAACTTTCCGGTATTTAATATTTCGGATATTTTTATAAATATTAGTGTTTTTGCTATAGTTGTAATTATTATCAAGAACAATTACATCACAAAAAGACAATGAAGCTGATTATAGACGAATTTTCTGAAAGCACAAGAATAGATTCCTATTTGGCAGAGATAATGCCGGATTTTTCTCGCTCAAAGATACAAACACTTATTAAAAGCGGAAAGATTCTTGTTAATACTCTGCAAAAAAAGCCTTCTTATGAACTTAAAGCAGGGGATATAATTACGGGCGAATTAGAAAATGACATCATAAAAATTGAGCCGGAAAACATTCCGCTTGAAATAGTCTGGGAAGATGAAAATATGGCTGTTGTGAACAAACCCTCCGGAATGCTTACTCATCCTACAACTCTTGAAACAAGCAAAACTCTTGTTAATGCTCTTTTATACAAATATGGTGAAAATCTTTCCGATATAAACGGCGAATTCAGGCGCGGAATAGTTCACAGGTTGGACAGAAACACTTCCGGCTTAATTATGACAGCAAAAAACAATAAAACACATGAATACCTGGCAGAACAGATTAAGGAAAGAAGATTTTCAAAAAAATATATTGCAGTTACAAAAGGGGTTATTGAACAGGATGAATTTATTATTAATTCTCCGATAGGACGGAACCCTAAGCAGCCGCATAAAATGGAAGTGAATAAAGACGGAAAAGAAAGTATTACAGGTGTAAAAGTTTTAGAGAGATTTAAGGATGCATCATTGGTTGAACTTGATTTAATAACGGGGAGGACTCATCAAATAAGAGTACATTTATCCTCAATAGGGCATCCTGTTTATAACGACACACTTTATGGCTTTGGGAAAATGAAAATTAAAACCGAAGAACAGGTACTGGAGGCATATAAACTTGAATTTACCAAACCATTCAGTGATGAGGTAATAAAGCTTGAGATTCCGCCTGATGAAAAATTTGAAAAAGTACTAAGAGCGCTCAGAGGGGAGTAAACTTTTTAAGAAGGCTTATTCACCCTTAATCACGCTGTCTCCTGCGATTTTTTCTCCTTCAATTAAATATCGGGCGTATTCTGTTTTCATCAAATGGTTATCAATCAAAGAATACGATTCCAGAGTTAGGCTGTTTATTCCGCTGAAAGTATTATCCTTTAGCCTTAATGTAACCGTATCCGTTAACACTTTGTTATTGTCATAGGGAAGTTTTTTAGAAAACACAACCAGATTACCTTCGACAGTGCTTACGGAAATTTCCGCATTCGCACCGCTGAACGGATTATCAAGAGTAATTTTATCTCCAACTCGTGAAAGATTCCAAAAATCTATGCTTTGAGGTTTGAAAGTTGCTCTGCTGTTAGTATCATCGAGTTTAGCGTTAACTCTCCAACTGCCGTAAAGGGCTTTTGGCACATCATCTACCGAAACACCCGCTTTCAAGACCATATCCTGCGCCATAACAGGAAGGATTAATAATAAAAATAGGATTGATAATATTTTTTTCATAATTTAATTATACCTATTTTTTAACAAATGTCATTAGATTTATTGTTAAGCAGACCTGCTCAACAATAAATTCCGGGCTTGTTTTATATTTAGCCGGTAATGACCCAGAAAAGCGGGCGGTATGAAATACCGCCCGGACTCTTAATAAATTTTGCAGGTTATTAGTATGTAAGATTGTAATTCAACCAACCCGGCTGATGTTCTTCCCAGTTAACATTATCAAGTTCCAACAATTGTCCAGGCTGTAGCTTGGTCGGATCTTTGATACCAAGGTCTGCCATAATATCTTCTCGGAAGTCTTTCATATAATCATTCAAGGCTTCTCTTATCCGCTCAGGCGTCCATTTATCAGGATCGTTTTCGACAGATTTTTTAAGTCTAGGGAATTTATCCAAATTATTGGTTAGGTAATTGATAATAATTTTATCTACCGTATCGCCTTTTTGAACAAGGACATGAGAATCACTTACAAACTTTTTGCTTATCATATCTTCTTTCTTAGACATTGTAGCATTAGCGTAGAGAATCTCTCGTTGGGTATTAGGAATAGCATCTGCATGCTCTATACACCAATCAATAAATTCATTGCCCGGCTGAGTTCCGTTCTTGACAGCATCACTCTCAATGAATTTGAGAATATGTGCTCCATAATCCGCGTCCATATTAAACGATTTATTATTCAAGAACAATATCAAATCTTCATTACTCAAGTCGAGCTGGGTAACTACGGCTTTGGCTGCTTTTGCAGCATCGCCTTCTGTGCAGTTTTCCGGGAGGAGTTTTACTATTTGTTGAGCATCAATTCCATCCGGTAGTTTTGTTTTATCAAAGCTCCAGCTTCCGTCCTCATTAACGGTTATATAGTCTTTAATAAGTGACAGTCTATTTTCATCGCTTATAATACTGTCAAATTTGGCACCTTTATTATCCGCATAACATCTGGTAAGAAGTTCTCTTATTTCCTGATTATCAGGGAATTTTTCAAGTATTTTGTCATTAGGTATGTCTGAATGGTAGCTGACTTTATTTTTAATAAAGTCAATAACTTCTTCTTCACTCATACCATCAATAAATGGTTCATAATGTTGTACTACTATACGAGTTGGTACCCACTTTTCAATAGCCGCAGAATATTCTTTTTCACCCATATCTTCAAGCTTGATTGATTTAACTAGGGCTGCCTCCATTCTTCCTGTATTGGTATTTTTAGCTAATTCGTGCATCTCTTCATAGGTTGGGCGTCTGGATGGTTCAAAAGTATATGTTTTTGTACCGTCTTCCGCTGTTGTGACAGTGAAGTAGGATTCAAGTATCTCGGTTTTTATTGCATCTTTTTCTTCATCAGTCAAACCTGATTCATTTATTCTGCCGAATATCTCTTTAAGATATCTTGCATTATCAAGGTTTCCTTTGTCTGAGAGGAAGAGTTCTTTTGCCTTTTCAGCAGCCTTTTTATAAAGATCTGCTTTGTATTCGTCTTTAACATTAAGACTGCTTAATGTCTTCATATCAGAGTTATTAATAAGAGTTTCAATATCTTCTTTAGAGGCATTCCATGTTTCGGTATTTGCGGCTAAATTTGCAGCTAAGACTTTGTCTGTTGTCGAAGCATATTCTTTAAATAATGCGGCTTTCTTTTCCGGAGTGTCTGCTGCATTTAATTTTGTTACGAATTCGTCCAGCATCTCCGGAGTTGCTGCACGCACTCCTGTAGGTGAGTTATATTGAATGTTTCCGTCAGAATCTATAGCAAGATATTTTTCAACAATACCTTTTTCAGTATCTGCTTCAATTTTAAATCCGCCGATTTCTATGACTTCTTTCAATGTAGATTTTAGTGCATGTTCTGTATCGGAGAGCTTTTCACCGCGGAATTCTTTATCTCTTATAGCTTTAAACATGCCTCTCATAGTCTCAAATGAGGTTAAGTCTTTTTCAAAGACAGTTTTATCAAAATCACCTGATTCATCAAGAACAATAGCTTTTACAACAGCCGGCTCAAGCGTTTTCAACATATCGTTAACCAGAGCTTTGACTTCTTCTGAATTTCTGTCAACAAGAGTTTCGTCTTTTAGCTGTTCTGCTACTTTTACAAGGACATCTTTTGTCGGATACAGTGCTATTTGAGTTTTTAATTTGTTTAGATTTTCAGTTTTTCTTGCTGCTGCAGCATCTTCTGACTCATCTGCAGGAGCAGCTGCTGGCTGATTATTCTCATAGGCTTCTTTTATTTCTTTCAAACCTTCAAGAGTCTCTGATGTCAGTACAACACCATTAGATTCTGCGCTGTACATTTCCTTGGTTACGGCAGATTCGCCTTCACCTTCTGTTTTTGTATATTTTTTAATACCGTTTTCGCCTTCTACATCAGTAACGGTCCAGCCTTCTGTATCAAAATCCTCTTTGACCTTGATTGAGCTTTCACCAACTGATATCGGGGTTGGAGTTGAAACCTCGCCTTCTTCATCTCCAGGTGCGACCGGCGCCGGAGTTGGAGTACCGGGCGCTTTCCCGACTTTAAGTTCTGTTCCTATCTTGACTGAGTTAACATCTTTTAGACCGTTAACAAGTGCAATTTCTGTAATTCTATCGTTAATAGCTTTCCAGCCCGGGTTTTCTACCCCTTCGGCTTTTAATGCGTCTACTGCAATTTTGTATAAGCTGTCTCCCCTTTCTATTGTTCTTGTCTGGGTAAATTCTTTTGTGAGAGTTTCTTTCTCGGCAGCGCGTCTTGTTACCGCAACCTGAATTGCTTGGTTAAAAGCTCTTTGCGAACTTTTTCCGTCATCTGAAAGAACTTCTTTCTTTACCTCTTCTTTCTTCTCTTCCGATTCAGGAACAACTGTTGTTGGAGTTACAGCACCTTTGTCTTGTACTACAACTTTTCCTTCCGGCTGTGTGCCCTGCGGTGTCTCTTCAACTGCAGATTCTTTCTCTACAGGCTTCGGGTTCAAAAAGTCCTCAATATTCTTCCCGGATTCCTTGAATTCTTGTACTAAATTTTTAATTTTTTCGGGGGTAATATTATCACCTAACTTTTGTGAAAGCAATTTGAGCAGCTTTAATTCATCAAACCCATCAACTCTGCCTTTTTCATTACCTTTTTTATCAATTGCATCAAAAATAGGACCCAAATCTTTAAGCCTTTTATCTCTTTTGAGCTTTCTGTACCTTTTCCCTTCGTCAACTATAATTTCTTTTTTTTCAGTAAATGTGAATTTAATTGGATCAGACATAATTACACTCCTTATCTTACAACTTTTTTTGTTTATATAATCGGCACTATTTTTTAAAACTTTAATAATATTTAGAAAATCGTTACAAAAGTTAATAATTTCATACAAACATACGATAACGATTTTTTATAAAAAAGTTAAAATAAATTGTGTCATATTTGGGACAGTGGGATGGAACACGATTTAGATTTTTCTTCGTACAACAAAATAAAAAGGGCAACAAACGAAGAGTTGACAGAAATGTGGACTCGTTATTTTGCTGACAGAAACAACAAAGCCCTGAGAGATGAACTTATTCTCCAGTATATCTATCTTACAAGATATGTTGTAGGCAGGGTTAAGGTCGCTCTTCCGCCAACTTTCTCTTATGAAGATATTTCAAGCTACGGCGTTGAAGGGTTGATTGATGCCGTTGAAAAATATACTCCAAAAATGGGCGCAAGGTTTGAAACTTATGCGCTTGTCAGAATCAGAGGAAATATTATCGACAAAGTTCGTTCTCAAGATTTCCTCCCAAGAAGCGTGAGACGCAAAATAAGAGATGTCAAACAGGCTCAAGAAGAATTGAAAAAACAGTTTGGACGCTCTGCGACTAATACCGAAATTGCAAATTATTTGGGCGTCGAAAAAGAAAAAGTGGAACAACTCCTCGCTGATGACACTTGTATAACCTCAATTTACGACAAAAAAGGCTCTCAAGACGGAGATATCGAGATTATTGACACAATAGAAGATTCACACACTCTCGCTCCTCATGAACAGTTAGAAGAAAAGGATGTAAAAAAAGAATTAGAAATGGCTTTAAAACGACTACCGGAACGCGAAAGAACAATAATGGTTCTCTATTACCACGAAAATATGACCTTAAAAGAAATCGGCGAGGCTATTAATGTCTCGGAATCCCGTGTATCGCAGCTTCATGCGCAAGCTATTATGAAACTCAAGAATCTTTTGAGCGAAAACCGCTCCGAAAGATTGAAAAGAAGCATTATTTAAAATTTTTAGCAGCCAAATGCGCCAAACTGATATAACAGGTTTTCCCCGGACTTCCTTCTACTCCGAAAAGAAGAAGAATTTTTCAGTTATAGCCGCACCGCTTTACCCCTTAACACTAATCGTGCTAATATTAACTTATGCTTTCAATAATCATTCCTGTCTATAATTCCGAAAAATATCTGGAAGAATGTTTGACCGGTGTCATTAACCAGACACTCAAAGACATTGAAATAATCTGCGTTAACGACGGCTCAACGGATAATTCGCTTAAAATTCTTGAAAAATTTGCAGAGCAAGATTCGCGCATTAGAATCATAAACCAACAGAATCAAGGACAGGGATATGCCAGAAATACCGGTTTGGAAGCTGCGGATGGCGATTATATCGGCTTTATTGATTCGGATGATTTTATTAGTAATGATTTCTACGAAAAACTATACTCTTACAAAGATGATATTATTTTATCCGTTTGCAGGCAGTATTTAGAAAACGGAAAACTGAGAAACAAAAATTTCAAAATAAAAGATAAAAACAGTTTGATTATGAAAAACTGTAATATCTATAACAAAATTTACCGCAAAGAGTTTTTGACAAACAATGATATAAAATTTTACGGTAAAACAAATCCTGCAGAAGATAATTATTTTTCAGTAAAAGCAATACTCAGAGCCGAATCAATCAAAATCATTAAAGGCGGAACTTATTTCTACAGAGTGGTTGAAGGCTCCACCATTCACAAAACCTATACAAAAGAAGGTTTTGAGATTCTGAATATTATGAAAGAAATC
Source organism: Candidatus Gastranaerophilales bacterium (assembly GCA_944326455.1). GTDB lineage: Bacteria > Cyanobacteriota > Vampirovibrionia > Gastranaerophilales > Gastranaerophilaceae > CAG-196. Next base: position 24,201 of record CALVEA010000003.1, read on the forward strand.
AAGTCCTTTAATCCGAGCGCCAAAATACTTGATTTAAAAATCAATCAGGAACTTAACAGTTTTTATAAAAGACTGGATAAAAATTTAAAACCTGAGTTTAAAATTGAAGCCTTAAAAATGTTTCCAAATGTAAAACTCAAAGAAAAATTTTCCCTTAAATTATTCCGCTGACTTTGTTTGTAGTAAAATTTAATTACTAAAGAGAGGATAATTTATGGAAACTAAGATAAAAACAGAGGATTTACCTACGGTTTACGACCCCAAGTCTACCGAAGAAAAAATGTATAAGTTTTGGGAAGACGGAAAATACTTCCAAGCGGATGCGCATTCTAACAAGCTTCCGTTTACAATCGTAATCCCGCCTCCGAACGTTACCGGGGTTCTTCACATGGGGCACGCTCTTGACGGAACATTACAGGATATTCTTACCCGTTATCACAGAATGAGCGGTTATGAAGCATTATGGATTCCGGGAACTGACCACGCAGGTATTGCGACTCAGGCTGTTGTAGAAAAAGAGCTCAGAAAAGAAGGGCTTAGCCGCCACGATATCGGACGGGAAGAATTCCTAAAACGCACCTGGAAATGGGCAAATGAACATAAATCAGCTATCTTAAACCAGTTTAAAAGACTCGGCGCATCTTTTGACCTTTCAAGAGAAAGATTCACTTTTGATAAAGGCTGCTCAGAAGCTGTTAAAGAAGTTTTTGTTACTCTTTATAACAAAGGCTTAATCTACAAAGGAGCTTATATCGTAAACTGGTGCCCTCGATGCCAGAGCGCTATTTCTGATATCGAAACCGAATACGAAACCGAACAGGGACATTTGTGGGAAATATCTTATCCTCTTGTAGGTGAGCCGGGCGCAATTATTGTTGCAACAACCAGACCTGAAACTATGTTCGGGGATGTTGCTATTGCTGTTCACCCTTCCGATAAGAAATACTCTGAGCTTATCGGAAAAACCGTTATGATTCCGCTTTCAGGAAGAAGAATCCCTATTATTGCGGATGAATATGTCGACAAATCTTTCGGAACAGGTGCCGTTAAAATCACTCCGGCTCACGATCCAAACGATTACGAAGTAGGCAAACGCCACAACTTCCAGCCGATATGGGTTATTGATGAAGAAGGAAAAATGAAATCATGTGCGGAAGTTCCGCCTGATTATCAAGGGTTAGACCGTTATGAAGCACGTAAGAAAATTGTTGATATGCTAAGCTACAACAACTTCTTATTAAGAATAAAAGACCACGAACACAACGTAGGAAAGTGCCAGAGATGCAACACAACTATTGAACCTCTCCTCTCCGAACAGTGGTTTGTAAAAATGGGACCTCTGGCTAAAGAAGCCATTGCAGCGGTTAAGGACGGAAGGATTAAATTTATCCCTGAACGCTGGGAAAAGAACTATCTGGGCTGGATGGAAAATATCCGTGACTGGTGTATTTCCCGTCAATTATGGTGGGGACATCAAATCCCGGCTTATTATCATAAAAAGACTGGAGAGATGGTTGTAGCCAAAGAAAATCCGGATCCGGAAAATTATGTACAGGATTCAGACTGCCTTGACACCTGGTTCTCATCAGGTTTGTGGCCGTTCTCAACAATGGGATTCCCGAACTCAGAAACCGATGACTTTAAAAAATTCTACCCGACTTCAGTTCTTGTAACAGGGTTTGATATTATCTTCTTCTGGGTTGCAAGAATGATTACCATGGGGCTTGAATTTACCGGCAAAGCACCGTTCTCAACCGTTTACATCCATGGTTTAATCCGTGACGAAAAAGGGCAAAAAATGTCTAAATCAAAAGGCAACACAATAGATCCGGTTAAAATCATTGATAAATACGGCTGTGATGCTTTAAGATTCACGATGACCTCTCTCTGTACATACGGCGGTCAGGATATCAAAATTTCTGATGAGAGATTTGAATACGGAAGAAACTTCGCTAACAAGCTCTGGAACGCTTCCCGCTTCGTATTAATGAACCTTGAAGGTGTTGACAACAAACCAATTGATAAAGATAAACTCACACTTGTTGACAAATGGATACTTAACCAGCTTAATGAAACAGCCAAAACCGTTAACAAGTATATGAAAGAGTACAGAATCGGAGAAATTGCACATACTTTGTATGATTTCTTCAGAAGCGAATACTGTGATTGGTATGTTGAAATTGCAAAAATCCAGCTTGCGGATGAAGATTTAAAACTCAACACTCAAAGAGTTTTGAGATATGTTCTCGATATGTCTTTAAGGCTCCTGCACCCGATTATGCCGCATATAACAGAACAGGTTTGGCAGGGCTTGGTCGGAACTTACGGGTTAGGCAGCGATGTTGATATGCCAAGCGCGCTTGTTATAGCTAAATATCCTGCATACAGCGATTCTTTGAGCTACCCGAAAGAAGCTGAGGAAATGAAACTTGTGTTTGAAACAATATCTTCTCTAAGAAATGTCAGACAAAGCTTTAATATACCGGCTTCCGCCACGGTTGATGTTGAAATAAGAGCAGAAGGCAAAGAAAAAGATATTTTCGGAGAAATAGAAGCCTATATCCACAGACTCGCAAGAGTTAATAAAATTACTTATGCTGATATGAACGCCTCTGTACCTCCGAAATCTGCAACTGCCGTTGTTTCAGCTTCTAAATTAATCGTTCCGCTCGCAGACTTGATTGATTTGGATTCAGAAATCAAGCGCCAGGAAAAGAAACTTGAAAAACTCCTGAATGAAAAGAATTCACTCCTCGGCAGAATGAAAAACGAAAAATTTGTCGCTAATGCACCAAAAGAACTCGTTGAACAAACTAATGCCAGAATTGAAGAAATTTCTGTTCAGGAAAAAACTATCAAGGATTTGATTACATCTTTGAAATAGTTTTTAGGATTTACAATAAGGGGCGGGATTTGCTAAAGCAAATCCCGCCCCTTATTGTTCAAATTACTACCCATCTTCCTCTGCTCTACCAGAGAGCTTTCGGCATCATTCTATCATATATCCATATATCTGTGCCGTCATATTTATCAGAAAACTCTTTTTCTAAACGTTTATCAACTCCTATCGCTATTATAGGCAAGTTAACTTCTTCTGCAGCCTCTTTTAATTTTTCATATCCTTTTATAATATCAATTGATGTTGTCTCGTCACCAAGATGGGTATTAGAGATGATTCCGGAAAATTTCTTCCAGTCTCTTTTTACCTCTCCTGCTGCGAATTCAAGATATTCAAGAATACTTTCTTTGTCTGAAGTTTCAAATTTTGCAGTATTAATAACAATATAGATTTTTAAGTTTCTTTCCTTTTCTATACCTGTAATAATATCAAGGATATCAAGACCGCCCGCTCCATATCCGACATCAATAACTATATTTCCCTCTTGAGAAAGACAATTTAACTGTGCAGGAGTAATATAACTTGCGGCTTCTCCAAGTCCGAAACTATCCGGCTGGGTTATTACTTTTACCCCTCTTTTTTCAAGCTCTCCGGCTATCGGACGCAATGTATATGCAGGCTCGACAGTATCCAAATCCACCAGTGTAATACCCTCTCCCGCCCTTGAAAACTGCAATGCTCTGTTTAAAGCGGTTTCAGATTTACCGCTTGCATAAGCTCCCGTATAAACTTCTACAAATCTGTCGTTCATAACCCGATTATACCAAAAATTCCGAAAGGAATAAATAAGCCGGCGGGGTTTTGCAAGCAAAACCCCGCCGGCACTATTTTACAATATCTTATTTTTGAATATCTTTAACAGATAAAGCTATTCTGTGTTCTTTCGGTGTGAATTTTTTGATTAATACATCAACTTCTGAACCGACTTTGAACATGTTGAACGGATTAACATTCTCGTCAGACATTTCAGAAACAGGAAGAAGTGCTTCTACTCCAGGGAATATGTTAATAAATGCACCAAAAGTAGTTACTTTATTTACAGTTCCTTTAACAATCTGTCCTTCTTCAAACTGACCTTCAATTTGCTGCCAAGGATTTTCGCCCATTCTCTTGAGAGACAGAGAAATTCTCTTAAGTTCGTTATCAATTTTAATAATTTTCACTTCAATAGTATCACCAAGAGTTAAAACATCAGAAGGATGTTTGATTCTCTGCCAAGAAATTTCAGAAATCGGAAGAAGTCCGTCAATACCGTTAATATCAACGAATGCGCCAAAATCTGTAATTCTTACTACATTACCTGATACAACCTGACCTTCTTCAAGAGATGAAAGTACATTGTCTACAACTTGATCTCTCTGTTCAGCAACTGCCTGTCTTTGAGAAAGGATAAGTTTGTTTTTCTTAGGATCTGCTTCAAGAACCTTAACTTCAATTTTCTGGTCAACAAGACCTTCAAACGGAGTACCTGTTCTTAATTGAGATGACGGAATAAATCCTTTTAAGTCTGCAACATCAACAAGAACACCGCCTTTAACAGTTGAAACAACTTTTGCAAGGATTGTATCACCCTGTATCTTAGCATCGTTGAGCTGTGCCCAAGCCTGAGCAAACGCAATTCTCTTAAGAGATAGTTGCATAGGATCATCATTGTTTTCTTCCTTAAGCACATAAAATTCTCTTGTGTCGCCAATCTCAAGGTTTTCAATATCGCTTGAAAGTTCTTTGTTTGATAAAAATGCTTCCATTTTAGCACCTTTAACACTTACAAGATAACCTTCTGATTCTTTTTTAATAACGGTGCCTTCTACGATATCAGCTACACTATTTGATTTAGCAAAGCTTTCTTCAAGTAATAATTCAAACTCATCACGAGTTTTTTCTGCTGTTGTCATATTATATTCCTCCTTTAATTGTTTCTATGACTTTATCTATAATATCTTGCGGAGTTGAAGCTCCGGCTGTAATACCTATATTTTTTGCATTATTGAATAAATTTCTATATTCCTTAAGTTCTGTATCATTCTCAATATGAATAGTTGTTGTAAAATCTTTCAAAATTTCTGCAAGGTGAGTTGTATTTGCACTCTTTTTAGAGCCCACAACCACCATTAAATCACTTTCACGTGCAAGCTCTTTTGCTTCTTTTTGCCGCATTGAAGTTGATTGACAGATAGTATTATAAATCAAAACCTCTTTTGCAATCGTATTTAAATAATTAACCACACAATTAAGCGAAGAAACCATTTGAGTTGTCTGAACTACTACGCCAACCTTCTTATGCGATTTTATAGACGCTTCATATTTTTCTAACTCGTCTATTGTAGTCGCAACAACAACATTTTTTGAATACAAATCCGCATTAGCTTTAATCGCCATAACTTCCGGATGGTTTGGTTTACCTACAATTACAACAAAGTAATCATTTTGAGCAAGCTCAATTGCCCTTTGTTGAACTTTCTTCACATCAGGACAAGTCAAATCCACAACCTCAAAACCCGCTTTTTTGATTCGGTCAAAAACTTCCGGAGATTCTCCGTGACTCCTGATAATGCATATACCATCACCTTTCGCCGGAATTTCGTATATGGTTTTTATCCCTAAATTCTCCAGCTCATTGATAACATCCGTATTATGAATGAGTTCTCCTAAAATATAGATATTTTTGCCCGGATTTTCTTTTTTTAACTTCTTAGCTGTTTCTACGGCTCTTTTAACTCCGTAACAAAACCCTGCAAATTTGGCTAGTTTAATATTTTGATTATCCAAAAATTATCAAATCACTTTCTTAAGTGGACTAGAGGAAAACCTCCGTACCAATATTAAAACTAAAACAAAATAAAAAGTAAAGTTAAAAATGTCTTTGTTTAGGGTCAAGGAGCATATCCGCCAATTTATCCGCTCCCGCAAAGGTTCTCCGTCTGAGTTTTTGAGAAGCAAGTTCCTTATTATACTCCACAAATCTGTGCTCAAAAAGGCATTCTCCGTTTTGAAGAGTCATAATAAGATAACAGGATTTCGGCTCCGGTGTAAATGGTCGTCCGATACTGCCGGCATTTACTACAGTCTTTTTATTGTTTGTTTGGAATCCGCAAGGCAGGTGAGTATGTCCGCACAGAACCACATCCGCATCGGTATTCTCAACCATTTTTTCAACTTCTTCTAACGGAGTATCCGGAAGAATATCCTCGTTATTTCTTCTTGGAGAACCGTGCACCAGAAGAATTTTAACCCCGCATTCTTCCAGTTCAAGCTGAGGCGGAAGATTTTTTAAGAAACTCCTTTGTTCGGAATTTATACCGGAAGCATCGTCTTTTAAAGCTTCCGCCATGACAGGAGCTAAAGGTTTGAGTTTATCATAGCTTGATTCGGAATAATCAGCTATCATTAAGTCTGTATTGCCTTGAATCATCCTATAATCAGGACTGTCCAGTTTAGAGCTAAAATAATCAATAGCAGTGTAAGGCTCAGGACCTGCCATGGCATAATCTCCCAAAACAAAGATTTTATCACACTTCTGCATTTGTATATCCTTCATTACTGCATCAAGAGCTTCCATGTTTCCATGAATATCAGAAATCACTGCTATTTTCATATTATCTCTCCTCTAAAATTTTTTTAGTAGTAAAATAATTTTATGATAAACAGAAGAAAATCAAAACAAATTTCTATAGGTAAGGTAAAAGTAGGGGGAGACGCTCCGATAAGTGTCCAGTCTATGTGCAACACTGACACAAGAGATGTCAAAGCAACCCTGAATCAGATTAATGAACTGGCTGCTGCCGGATGCGAAATTGTTCGTCTTGCAGTTCTTAATAAAGATGCAGCTGCCGCAATTAAGGACATTGTTAAAAAATCTCAGGTTCCTCTTGTTGCTGATATTCACTTTGATTACAGATTGGCAATACAGTGTGTCGAAAACGGAATACACGCTCTCAGAATCAATCCCGGAAATATCGGCAAAAAAGAACATACTCAAAAAGTTGTGGAAGCTGCGAAATCTCATAATGTACCGATAAGGATAGGTATAAATGCCGGTTCTTTGGAAAAAGAGTTTGCAGAACTTGATATTCCGCTTGAAGATAAAATGATTAAAAGCGCAATGAGGCATATAGAGATTTTAGAAGATTTAAATTTTTATGATATTAAATTGTCCCTAAAATCTTCTGATGTTTTAACCACAATTGAGGCATACAGAAAAGTTTCAACAATGATTGATTATCCGCTTCATTTAGGGGTAACAGAAGCCGGTACTTTAAAGACAGGTCTAATAAAGTCCTCGGTAGGCTTGGGAACTCTTTTGAGCGAAGGAATCGGCGACACAATAAGAGTTTCTCTCACAGAAAATCCTGTAGAAGAAGTCGAAGCAGGTTTTGGAATCCTAAAAGCTTTAAATTTGAGAAAGAAAGGAATAAACTTTATCTCCTGCCCGACTTGCGGAAGAACTCAGATAGACTTAATAGGACTTGCCAAAAAGGTTGAGGATAAATTTAAAAATCTGGACTTGCCTATAACAATAGCAGTTATGGGCTGCCCGGTTAACGGTCCGGGAGAAGCTAGGCATGCAGATTTTGGTATTGCCGGAGCTATAGGAGAAGGTTATATTTTCAAAAAAGGCGAGATAATTGCAAGGGTTCCGGAAGCGGACTTGATTAATTATTTAGAAAATATTATAATGGAATCATACAGTGAAGTTAAGTAAGTTAAATAAGAATGGGTGCTATGAGAAGAAATTTATTATTTAGTTTGGCATTAGTTGCCTTTTTATCAGGTTCAGCAATAGCTGCTGTTACCCCTGATCAAGTTACAGATCCTGAATACATGATAAACAACGGTTATTCACAATTATCCGCTGAAGATGTATTTATGCTAAAAAACAGAGTAGAAGGAAAACCGATTGAACCTCTTTATGAGAAAAATCAGAATAAATTTGTAAGAGCTTGCAAAAAGTTCTATGCATATCTTGATCCTTTGGTTGATGAACCGGACAGACTTCACCATGACATTAATCCGTCTCCTTCAATCTCAGATTTATAATTATAGATTTACAATGGCGCCGGCTATCAGCCGGCGCCATTGTTGTATAAAATTTTTTTATTTTATATAATATTGTTATGGTAATGAAAAGATTTAGATTTTTAACATCAGGGGAGAGCCATGGCAAATGTTTAAATGCCATTATTGAAGGTGTACCTGCCGGAATACGTATTAAAGCTGATATTATAAATGAAGATTTGGAACGTCGTCAAATAGGTTACGGTCGAGGCGGCAGAATGCAAATTGAAAAAGACAAGGTGGAAATAAAATCCGGTGTTCGGTTCGGTAAAACAACAGGAGCTCCAATTTGTCTTGAAATTAAAAATAACGATTATATTAACTGGCAAGATGTTATGGCTGTAGAAGGATATGATTATCCGACAGAAGAAATGCTTCAAAAAATTGAAGAGAAATCTTTCACCAAAGCTCGCCCCGGACATGCAGATTACGCTGGAGCTAAAAAATATAATCTTCAAGATTTAAGAGATGTCCTTGAGCGTTCCAGCGCAAGAAAGACCGCTATTGAAGTAGCTGTCGGCTCAGTTGCAAAACAAATTTTAAAAGCCTTTGGTATAACCGGCTTTTCTCATGTTATTCAAATAGGAAAAGTAAAGCTGGATTTTTATCCTAAAACATATACACTCTTAAAAGAAATGGCTGAAAAGTCAAATGTTAGATGTGCCGATGAGCTGACATCAGACAGAATGTGCAATGCAATTGATGAAGCAGCGCAAGAAGGCGATACATTGGGCGGAAAATTTGAAGTCATTTTTGGGAATCTTCCTGTAGGTCTGGGTTCATACACTCATTGGGATATGGCATTAGACGGAAGATTAGCGCAAGCCGTAATGAGCATACCGGGAGTTAAAGCCGTGGAAGTGGGCGCTGGTGTGGAAGCTGCATCTTTACCCGGTTCCCAGATGCATGATGAGATTTTTATCAAGAATAAGGAAATTTATCGTAAAACCAATAATGCAGGAGGAATTGAGGGGGGAATGACAAACGGCGAATCCATAGTTATCAGAGGAACTATGAAGCCGATTCCGACAATGAAAAAATCTCTGGCAACCGTTGATTTAAAAAACATGCAGCCTGCAAATGCTCACTTTGAGAGATCTGATGTTTGTGCAGTACCGTCGTGTTCAGTTGTTGCAGAAGCAAGAGTTGCTATAATTCTTGCAGACGAATTTTTATCCAAAATAGGCGGAGATAATTTAGCTGAAATGAAGGCTCACTATGAATCCTAATATAGTTCTCGTAGGAATGCCCGCAAGCGGGAAAACAACAATAGGAGAACTCCTTGCAAAAAAGATTCCTGCCTACACATTGATAGACACGGATGCTGTAATTGAAAAGACTTCCGGACTAAAAATCTACGAAATTTTTGCAAAATATTCTGAAGATTATTTTAGAAAGCTTGAGCACGATACAATTAAAATTGTTTGCTCCGGTAATAATAAAATTATATCAATCGGAGGCGGAGCCTTTGAAAACCCGGGTAACAGAACTACCCTTATGAAATTCGGCACCGTTTTTTATTTGAAATCTGACCTTGATGTATTATATTATAGAATATCAGAGGATTCTACAAGACCTTTGCTCCAAACTAAAGACCCAAAGAAAGTTCTGGAAAATCTTCTGAAAAAAAGAGAAGAAAACTATAGAAAAGCTCATTATACTATAGATACAAGCAAATTTACGGAAGAAGAGATAATAAATTTTATTTTAGGAATTATAAATGAGGCAAATTCTCAACGTACCGCTCAATAAAGAATACAAAATTGTAATATCAGATGAAGGTTTTGATACTCTAAAATCTGAAATTGAAGAAGCTTTACAGGGACAAAAAAAATTATTTGTTGTCTCCAAGAAGGTTTTTAAACTATATGGGAAAAAACTTGGTCTTAATAAAGATGAAGTTTTAGTGCTTCCTGACGGAGAGAAAGAAAAAAATATTAAGAATTATCTCACGATTATTCAAAAGGCAGAGAGTCTTGGCTTAACAAGAGATGACGCAATTATCGCACTCGGCGGAGGTGTTATCGGTGATATTGCAGGTTTTGCCGCTTCAACCTATATGAGAGGGATTGACTATATCCAAATTCCTACAACTCTTCTTGCAATGGTTGATTCTTCTGTCGGCGGAAAAACCGCTATTGACTTAAAAGAAGCCAAAAACCTCATAGGTACTTTTTATCAGCCTAAAGCGGTTTTTATTAATATAAACTTTCTTAAGACTTTAGACAAAAAACAATTCCTCTCCGGGCTTGGTGAAGTTTTAAAATATGCATTCATCGAAGAAGATTGTATAAGCGGGCAAAACTTATTCTTATTTGAATATTTGACTCTTGGTTGCGAAAAAGTTTTTGAAAAAGATGCTCTAACCATTATAAGAATTATTGAATATTGCCTCAACCTAAAAATTGCTGTTGTTTCAGAAGATGAAAAAGAAGCCGGACTGAGAAGGATTCTAAACCTGGGACATACGCTGGCTCATGCTTTGGAAACAATTACTAATTATAAAAAATTCACCCACGGAGAAGCCGTTGCGCAAGGAATATTCTTTGTTCTTGAATATGCCTATGCAAAAGGTCTAATATCATATTCATACTACAGACTTTCTACCGAACTCTTGAACAAATACGGGTTCAAAGAAAAGAAAATAAAATATTCACCTGAAGAATTAATTTCTATAATGAAACATGACAAAAAAGCTCTTCAAGACAGAATTAAATTCATAATACCTTGTGATAGAAAGCGGGTCAAAGAAGTCTTGCTTACCGAAGATGAAGTTTACCAAATGTTTTAAATAACGCATCCCGTTTTAATTTCTGATAGAATATAATTTGACGTAAAAGGTCTGTCAGCTGGTGAAAACAAATCTATATTAGTCATTTTTAGAACTTTATTATTCCCGCATAATACTGAAAGTGTTTTTGTTTTGGAGTCAACATACGTAATAGTTCCGCATTGAGTAAAATCCGTCACATTCTCCTCAATAAAAGCAGCACCGGCTTTAGGCGCAAGCGCAGTCGTTTTATGATAAAAGTACGCCCTGCCCCAAGGATGAATTGCTCTAATAATAGCATCATTTTCTTCTGCAGTTTTAGTAAAATCAAGCTCAAGACCTTCCGGATGAGAATAATAACTCGCTCTATCTTCTCTTTGTTGGAGCGGAATAATTATATCCTCACTCAAGGCTTTCAAAAGTTCACACCCCACTCCTCTTGCAGTTAGAACAGTGCGTTTCTTTAGAGTTTCACCTGTATCAGAAGGATAAATCTTAACTTCCTCCTGTGCTAAAATAGCGCCTGTATCGTATCCCTCATCAATTAAATGAAATGTAATTCCGCTCGCCTGTTCCTGATTTCTTATAACCCAGAAGTATGGATTAGGACCTCTGTATTTAGGAAGAAGCGATGGGTGAGCATTGATAGCAGCTATTTTGGGCAGATTAAAAATTTCTTTGCTTATTTTTTCTCCCCAGGAACCGACAAGGATTATATCCGGATTCAGCTTTAACAGTTCTTTTTTGAACTCTTGGCTGTTAACTCCTTTGTGAGTGTAAATTTCAGGCAAATTGTAACTCCTGATATAATTGTATTCAAGAGAAGGGCAGATAATATCCTTAATTTTTCTGATAAGAGGATGATACTTAACAGTTTCACGTCTTAAAACACCGACGATTCTGCATTCTGCATCAAGCGCCGCCGCAATAAGGTTTGTGAACATTTCTCCATATCCTACAATTACGACCTTAAGCATTCTTCCGTATCCTTTGCTATTTGAAATTTCAATTCATCCAAAGAATTAAACTTTTTTTCGTCTCTTATCTTTTTTACAACTTTTATTCTTAAGTTTTCCCCGTATAGGTTGCCGCTAAAACCCGGAATATGAACCTCTAATGTTTCAAATCTCCCGTTTACGGTAGGTTTTATACCCCAATTAAGAATGCCTTTTCCGTACGGAGTTTCTGAAATATAAACTCCGTAAGGGAGTTTTGCACAGTTTGCCGGATAAATCATATTTGCGGTTGGAAAACCTAATTTTCTGCCTAATTCTTCACCATGAATAACTTCTGAATTTATTGTATACAAATCCGTAAGCATTGAATTCACTTTTGCCAAGTTTCCGCCTTTTATATACTCCTTTATAAGAGTCGAAGAAACAATTTCATTATCGGCTTGATATGCGGGGATACAAAAGTATTTATATCCATAAGCTGCTTGCTCTTTTTCAAGATATTCCGGCGAACCTTCTCTGTTATACCCAAAAGTATGATTAAATCCCGTAAAAATAGCCCGCGGAGAATATGTTTCCACCAGTTCTTTAAGATAATCCCCTGCACTAATACTCGCAAGATCTGCAAAATTTCTTTCTTTAATAATATCTACACCGAGTTTATACATAAGTTCATAAGAAAGTTCTCTTGTATAAATATATTCGGAACCTTTCGCAAAATACTCGCTGGGTGAAGTTTTGAAAGTTATCAAAACTGTTTTAGAATCGTTTTTCTTCGCGTACTCAACAGCTGACTTTATGACAGCCTCATGACCTTTATGCACACCGTCAAAAAAGCCCAAAATCAGACAAAATCTTTCCATAATAACTATGCTAAAACGTTAAGCTTTTCACCAACAATCTTCTTTTCACAGAAATTTTTCCACTGATTGATAGAATCAAAAACTATCTGCGAATTTTCTTTAGAAGATGCTTTTTTAAAATAAGGGTTTAAAGAATTGAATGCTGTATCTCCAATATTTTCAGTACCTTTAGTATTTAAATTTACTGCTTGAACTCTGTTTGCAGATATTGCAGAAACTAGCATGATAACCCCTTTCTTAAGAAAATTTTAGCACACACGTTTTTTTTTTGCAATAAGTTTATTGGGTTATTTCAGATTTTTTTTAGGTTATAAATTTTTTCCCAATCATCGTAAAAGAGGCTGCCGGCTTTATTTTACAGCTTTCTGTTTCATTATAAAAAGAGACATTGCCCGAACAAATTGGAAAATTAAATTCTTTGCATGCTCTATTCATATCATCAACAGTTTTTTTGAATTGAAGCATGACAGGTGCATGCTCAGGATTAGGGAAATTGAGACAATTTGTAATCCCCATAGGGGTATAGCCTCTTCGTCTTATATAGTTTACACTTTTTTTCAAAGTTTCGTAGGTTCCGCCATTTATAGCCGAAAAGGTGTAAACACAAATCGGAATATCTTCTTCTCTTATATATAGTTCGTTGTAATTAGGATTTTCATACGGTTCGAGCATTGTTCTGGCACCAACGGTTGAGTCATACTGCTCAAAAATTTCTTTTGAATTTATATCCATGATTTTTTCGCCTGAAAAACCCTTTAAATTCCCTGAAAAATCAAGCTTTATTTCAGGAGGAGTAACCAACAGGTCAGAAGGAATAGAACCTATTAATTTACTTTCATAATACACTTCATACAATTTTTGAGGAATAATTTCTCCTATTATTGAATATTCAATTTGATATTTGTCCAAGATTTTCTTTACTTGCAGGATATTAGTTTCATCAAGAACATAGAGCATTCTTTCTTGTGATTCCGAGAGCATGATTTCCGTCGGCGTAATCGACAAATCTCCAGTATGCACTTTGTCTAATTCAAGCTTTACCCCAACTCCGCTTTTAAAAGCAATTTCACTTGTAGAAGACAAAATACCGGCAGCTCCGCAATCCTGAGTACAGAGCACGAGTTTATTCTTAAAAATCTCAAGAGACGCTTCTATCAGCTTCTTTTTCATAAAAGGATTTGCTATTTGAATAGAAAGCTTGTCCTCTTTATTATTTTTAAGATTCTTAGAAGCAAATGCAGCTCCGCCCAGTCCGTCTTTCATTGTAGCTGAACCGGCTAAAATCAGTTTTTGCCCCGGTATCGCGCAAGAAGAAGTAATAATATCCTCGAATTTTGCTAATCCTATTGCTGTAACATTAACAAGCGGATTGAGCGTATAAGATTTATCGTATAAAACTTCTGTTGAAACAGTAGGCACCCCTATGCAGTTTCCGTAGAAAGAAATGCCCTCTATAACCCCATTTTTTATTCTGTCATTATCGCCAAATTTTAAAGAGTTACAAAGAGCAATCGGCTCTGCATTCATAGCAAGAACATCCCTGATAATTCCGCCTATTCCGGTTGCGGCTCCGTTAAACGGTTCTACGGCACACGGATGGTTATGGGATTCCATTTTAAAAAGTATGGCATGGCTGCCCAGTTTGAAGCCCCCTGCATTTTCTTTAAAATATACGGCACCTTCTCGATATAGATTTGACAATAATTTTCTTGAATGTAAATAGCCGCAATGCTCGGAATAAGTGGCGCTAAACAAAGATTTTTCAAACTCATTAAGTTTTCTGTTTAGTTTAGTTTCTGCATAATTTATCATAATACTGCCTTTATACCTAAACCAATGAGTATAATCCCCGCCATAACTTCGAGCCGGCGCGACGGTATGTTCTTAAACCTTCCTCCGAGCCAGAAACCCAGATTTGAATTAACAAAAGTTATTCCTGCAATCAATAGAGCCGGTCTAATAATTTTATTCCCGTATAAAGATAGAGAGATTCCGGCAGAAAAAGCATCAATACTTGTTGCAATCCCCGCTAAAAAAAGACAGGTAATTCCCAGGCAAAGTTGATTGGGCTTTTGTTTTTCATCAAAAGCTTCTTTGATAAATTTAACACCAAGGAAACAAAATATTGTAAGAATAAGTATACTTGCGTAAGGTTCAATATAAGTTTTTACAAATGAAGTTAAAAAATATCCTATAACAGGCATGATGCCTTGAAAAGCCCCGGTAAATGCCGAGAGCAGAAGAGAATTTTTCCTCCTAAAATCAGTAAAAACTAACCCGTACGAGAATGAAAGCACACAAGCATCAACTGACAATGCTAAAGCTAAAAGAAATATCTCTAAATATGACATTTTAACCTCTAAAATACATCAGTTTTAATCGGGTTCTTAAATTTAGTAATATTACTCTGGAACAAGAGTTTCACAGTCCCGACGGGTCCGTTTCTGTGTTTTGCAATAATTATTTCCGCCTCTCCTTTGTTTGCAGCTTTCTCAGACATTTCCTCTTCATCATTACTATTTTTATAATATTCATCACGATAGATAAATACTACAATATCTGCGTCTTGCTCAATAGAGCCGGATTCTCTCAAATCTGATAACATAGGGCGCTTATCAGTTCTGCCCTCTACCGCACGCGACAACTGTGAAAGAGCAATAATCGGAACATTCAATTCTTTTGCAAGGATTTTTAATCCCCTTGAGATGCTTGAAATTTGCTGCATACGGTCTTCTCTTCCGGTACCTTCAATTAGCTGTAAATAGTCGATAACTATTAAACCGAGCTTTTTCTCTGCCATAGCAAGTCTGCGGCATTTAGCTCTCAAATCTGTTATCGTAACCCCCGCTGTATCATCAATATAAATAGGAGCCTGAGAAAATTTGTCCATCGCAACAGCAAGTTTTTCCCAGTCCTTTGATTGCATATTACCGGTTTTTAATCTCTGGGTATCAACTTCTGCTTCAGAGCAGAGCAGCCTTTGCACCAGCTGTTCTTTTGACATTTCAAGCGAGAATATAGCTACAGGAACATTTGCCTTGAGTGCGACATTTTGTGCTATATTGAGCGCAAAAGATGTTTTACCCATTGCAGGACGGGCTGCAAGAATTATTAAATCTGATTTTTGGAGTCCGTTTGTTATTGTATCCAAATCGTAGAATGCTGTAGGAACCCCGGTCAAAGTATCTTTGTTATTATACCTTTCTTCTATTTTTGCGTAAGTATCGTAGACCAAATCTTTAATAGGGCTGAGAGCTTTTGATGCTTTCTGGGAAGCTATATCAAAAATCAATTTTTCAGCTACTTCTAAAGATTCCTCTATAGGATTTAAGTCATAACCCGTGTTTACAATTTCAGATCCGGCATCTATCAGCGCCCTTTTAATAGCTTTTTCTTGAACAATTTTGGCATAATATTCTACGTTGGTTGTCGTAATTGTTTTATAGCTCAAATCATTGATAAAAGCACGTCCGCCGACGAGTTCCAGCTTTTGATTAACATTTAAAACATCCGAAACCGATACAATATCAATTTTATCTTCACCGTTATAGAGCTGAAGCATAGCTTCATAGACATATCTGTGAGCAGGCTTGTAAAATGATTCGGGTTTTAAGTGTTCAACAACTCTGTTCATACAGGCAGGGCTGACAAGAATAGCACCCAGTATAGCCTCTTCCGCATCAATATTCTGAGGCATAAGCTGAGATAGTTCACCCTGTTGATTTGATTTTTTTTGTCTGGTTGTATAAGCTGCCGGCATGCATTCTCCTCCGCTGTTTTATTATTTTGACAGCAAAATTAGTATAAGACAATAGGTTGTAAAAATATATTAACTTTTAGAACATTAACCTAAATAACAAGAATCTCTTATTCAATTTTTCGGAGAATTTCTTAAGGTTAGCTATAGTATCCGATGTATCTTCTACTATTTGTTTAAGATTTTCTTCGTTATCTTCTCCGTTAATAGTTTCAAGCGCCTTGTTAACCTGGCACATTGTTGCATTAAAGTTATCAACCGAGTCAACAAATTTTTTCTTTAATTTCTCGTCCTTACTCATCTTATTAACAGTTGTAGACAATTCATTCAGGTTCTTCATAATGCTGTTCAAGTCTTCTGCAAACTCTTCAGCATTTATAGCTCCTACTATAGGCGCAAGCTGTTTAGACATATTTGAGATAGCTTCCGCTGTTTCGTACAAAGTCGGTTTGAATTTTTCGTCCGCAATAATACCGTTAATATTTACAGCCAATTTATTGAAGTTGCTTGAAACATCTGTCATCATCCAAACAAGTGCATCAAGGTCATTTTTAGATGAATCAATAAGTTTTTCAGCTTTCTCTAATGTTGTAGTCGCTTGAGCCGTCAGGTTCTTAAAGTTTGTAACTGATTGTGTGAGTTCTGCAATCATTTGGTCATTAAGCAACTCATTAATAACTCTGTTTGTTTCTGTCAAGGATTCAGCAGCCTCATATTGTAAATCCATGAAGTCCGCTATTCTCATCGGCTCAATTATTGTATACGGAGATGTTTGCTGCGGATAAGGTATCGGGGCATTGTCCAGAGGTGATATGCGGAGTTTCTTAACACCGTTATCACTGACAATCTCTCCTGTCATGAACTTAGGTAAAATAAGCCCCGGAAGGTTTACAAAGTAATCCACTTTATACGCATAATTTGTCTTTATCAAATCCTTTATAGCATCCGGAACAACTTTCGAAGTCATTATTTGGGATTTTTTTACTTTTCCTACATTATAATACTTTTCATCTAACTTAATTTCTACGTCAGCATTATTTGAGAGTAAGTCATTTCCCCTAACCGGAATATATACTGAGCGAATTCGAGGGGGGGTTATTTCTAAAAATTGTTCACCTATCAAGCCTGATTGCTGGATAGAGAGCATAGAAGCCTTTGGAATTGTAATTCCGGGTTCGGTTATAACAAACTTCATTTTTACATAACTGGACTCGTTTTCAACGACAGGGGTAATTTCTTCTACTTGTCCGACTCTCAGTCCCATCATTTGTACTCCGGAACCCGGTCTCATGCCGTTTACATCTTTAAAATGAACTTCTATTCTTTCAGCAGAAGAAAAAGAACGTCCTTTTACCCACAAAACAGTGAATAAAAAGATTGTCAATGCGACAAGTGTCAATACCCCGACTTTAAAAGATGCTGAAAGTTTCATATATTATAACCTCATTATTTCATTTTCATTGGACCGTCCAGTGATGCGTTTACAAATTGTTTTGTATATTCTGTCTTTTCTTCACAAAGCTCATCCGGAGTGCCTTCAAAAACCGCTTTACCATTATACAACATTAATACCGAATCTGACGTCCTCCTTATTGTGGACATTTGGTGCGTAACTACAATAGAAGCGGCGTTTGTTTCATGCTTAAGTCTTACAATATAATCTTCAATAAGAGTAGACGATATTGGATCCAACCCTGCCGTCGGCTCATCATACAGAATAATTTTAGGCTCGGTAACTATTGCACGGGCAAAACTTACACGTTTCTGCATGCCTCCTGAAAGCTCTGACGGAAATTTATCCTCTATTCCGGATAAACCCACAAGTTCCAGTTTCTCGGCAACAATTCTTTCCAAATCTTTTCTTGTATATTTTTTGCGTAAGTCTTTTCTTTCTTGAAGTGCAAAAGATATATTGTCAAAAACATTGAGAGAATCAAACAGAGCAGAATACTGAAAAACCATTGCAATATCCCCGCCTGTTGTATTAATCTCACCCGAATCTTTCTCCAATAATCCGCTTATAAGCTTTAGAACAGTACTTTTACCGGAACCGCTAAAACCTATTATTGAAAGGATTTTTCCGTCATCTACTTTAAATGACAGATTATCAATAATAGTTTTTTTATCAAATGTTTTTACAAGATTTTTTACTTCTATACTCATTTATTTATCCTTTAATAAAAGTAAACCGCTGCAAAAATTAAATCAAGTATTACAATTGCAACAAAAGACCATACTACAGCTTTTGTTGTTGCAATTCCGACACCTTTGGCTCCATCTTTTGCACTCATTCCGCATGAACAGCTTATCAGAGAAATTGCGAATCCAAAACTTAAAGCTTTTAAAACAGATACATTCAAATCATGCATACTTAAGCCGAACCAAACAGAGTCAAAATAAGCTTTATAAGTCAAACCGGAAGTAATATTAGAAGCCACGGCAGCTCCTAAAATTCCAAATAGGGCAGAAACAACTACTACCAGAGGCATCATCAATGTTCCTGCAATGATTCTCGGAGTAAACAAGTATTGTACAGGATTCACTTTCAAAACCTGTATTGCATCGATTTGTTCGGTTACTTTCATTGTTGCAATTTCTGACGCCAGAGATGAGCCTATCATAGAAATTATTGCAAAACCTGCCATAATAACGGCTTCTTCTCTTACCATTAAAATTGCGATAAGCATACCTACGTAATTTCCGCCGCCTTGTTTAACCATCTCCCCTGCAACCTGCATTGAAATAATTATTGAGGTCATTCCTACAATAGAAAGCGTTATCGGCAGTGAGGAAACTCCAAATCTGGAACACTGTTCCATAATTTCCTTGAAAGAAGTGTTAAAATTCCTTAAACCTTTTAAAACTTCTATTCCATAGGTCATTATCTCGCCCAAAGTCGATATAAAATCCGTAATCTCATCTTTGAGCATTTTATATAATTTATAAGTATAGGTTGCTTTGTAATATACTTTCATCTCATCTCTTTTTTAAGATTATACCAGAGATTAAATTTATTTAAAATATATTCATCTTAAATATGATAATTATTCATGTTCATGCTAGACTGTAAGGGTGTACAGCTAAGATAAAGAGGAGTTTGATGGAAGAGTCTTTGCTAAAGTTAAAAAATACTAATACTAAAAATGCGTTTCGATATAGTTATCTCTTAAATAAAATGTATCCGTACATAAGAACAGTCCTCGGGAGAACAATTCTTCTTTTCATACTAGCCGTTCCCCTTGGTCTGCTTGACGGAGTTGTAGCCTTTTCTTTAAGACCCTACATGGATTTTGTTGTTAACGGTAATGAAACACAAACATTTGTTTTAATGGGACATACTATCAAGCTGCAATCATTCTTTATAAAACTTATTCCTTTCGGGATTGTTTTCTTTGCCCTGGTGCAAGGGTTGCTAAAATATATCTGCAACTACCTCACAGAATGGACAGGAAACAAAATGTCCAATAATTTAAAAGTTGATTTGTTCAAAAAATTAACCTCTATGGACACCAAATTTTATGACATAAATTCTTCAGGCATTGTTTTAAGTCGATTTTTAACAGACCCTGATCAAGCATCAAAAAAGCTTCTGGAAACATTAAAAAGCTTCATTCTCGCAGCTTTTGAACTTGTTGCACTGGTTTTTGTCCTGCTTTATAATTCCTGGAAACTTGCAATAATCGGTATCGGAGTTATGGCAATAGCAATAACCCCTGTCACACTCATCAGAAAAAAAATTAAAGCGGTATCTAACGCAACGATGGTTGTCGGCGGAGATATGACAACCAATTTCAACGAAACCTTTGCAGGAAACAAAATTATCACAGCCTATAATTTGCAAGAAAGCCAAAACCGCAAATTTGACGGACAAATTCACAAACAATTTGACTTAGCAATGGCTCTTACAAAACGTGTCGGCTGGATGTCTCCTATAATGTACTTTATATGTTCCATCGGTATTGCCATAGTTATGAACTACGGCAACAGCCTGATTCTCTCGGGTGAAATGACTGCCGGAAGTTTTGCATCTTTTGTTACATCCTTGCTGCTGCTTTACAAACCGACAAAATCTCTGGGGCTAACTTTAACAAACTTGCAGTCAACATTTGTATCTATGGCAAGAGTCTTTGAGTTATTTGATCTTATGCCGGAAATAAAGAACAAACCCGATGCTAAAATCTTATCCAACGTTGACGGAGGAATTGAATTTAGTCATGTTTATTTTGAATACGAAAAAGATGTTCCGGTACTTAAAGATTTCAGCCTGTCTGTAAGACCTAAAGAAACTATTGCACTCGTCGGAAACTCCGGCGGCGGTAAATCCACGGTTGTTAATCTTATTCCGAGATTCTATGATGTAAAATCAGGGTCAATTACAATCAATGATACAGATATACGGGATTATGATTTGATAAGTTTAAGGAATTCTATTTCTTTCGTATTTCAAGATAATTATCTGTTTTCCGGGACAATCAAAGAAAATATTCTAATGGGAAAACCTGATGCCTCAGAAGAAGAGATATCCAGAGCTATCACGTTAGCGCATCTGGATGAATTTTTGGGAACGCTTCCGGAGGGAATTGATACAATTGTGGGAGAAAGAGGAGCTTCTCTATCTGGCGGACAGAGACAACGTGTTGCCATTGCAAGAGCTTTGGTTAAAAATGCGCCAATTGTTATCCTTGACGAAGCAACTTCCGCTCTGGATAATGAATCCGAAGCAATTGTTCAGCAGGCTATTGATAACCTTATGGAAAACAGAACTGTTTTTGTAATTGCTCACAGACTCTCAACAATTCATAACGCAGACAGAATTGCAGTGCTTAACGAAGGTGAACTCGTTGAACTCGGTACTCATAGTGAATTAATTTCCAGACCTGACGGCAAATACAAACATCTTTACGAAATGCAATTCGGCGGAGAAAAAGTTAATATAGGACAATAAGCCGGTAGGTTTGAACGGGATTTAATGATAAGTTATAAAAAAAGGGGGCAGTAATGTATGGATTAATTTTAGCGGGAGGTTCAGGAAGCAGGCTTTGGCCATTATCAAGAGAACTTTATCCAAAACACCTTCTGAATATTATTCAAGATTCAGAAAGTCTGCTCCAGTCGACTTTTTCCAGACTTAAAGCCTGCATGCCGGAAGAAAACATTGTAAGTATTACGGGAGTTAAACACTTTTCTAATGTTAAGTATCAGCTCTCTTTTGCGGCGGAAAATCCTGTTGTTTTATCTGAGCCTATTTCTAAAAATACAGCTCCTGCAATAGTTCTGGCGACAAAATATATAACAGAAACTTCAAAAGAAGACCCTGTTATTCTTGTAGTGCCATCTGATCATTTAATAAAAGACATTACAGCTTTTTCAGAAACTGTCAAAGAAGGAGAAAAACTCGCACAGGAAGGTTATATTGTAACCTTCGGTATAAAACCTTCTTATCCTGAAACCGGCTACGGTTATATTAATTCAATTGACGGAAGAAAGGTTAATAAGTTTGTAGAAAAACCGAGCGAAGAACTTGCTGAAGAATACATTGCAGATGGTCATTACTACTGGAATGGCGGAATATTTATGTTCAAAGCTTCCACCCTCTTAAAAGAAACTTCTAAATGTGCTCCTGATATTTATGAGTTATTAAAGAACTTTGATTTTACAAAATCTTCCGACATTCCGTTCACAGAATTTGATAAAATGCCTAATATTTCAATAGATTATGCGGTTATGGAAAAATCGGATAAAATTGCGCTTGTAGAATTAAAAAGCGACTGGAACGATTTAGGCAGCTGGAAATCCATTTATGATGTCAGCAAAAAAGACAGCAACGGAAATGTTATGATAGGACATGTTCTGGATGAAGGTTCAAAAAACTCCCTTGTCTATTCATCCTCCAAACTTGTTTCCACTATAGGGCTTGAAGATATCATTCTTGTAGAAACAGAAGATGCTATTCTTGCCTGTAAAATGGATAAATCTCAAGATGTTAAAAAGATTTATGAAACACTCAAACAACAGAATGATGAAACCCATAAAGTCCACAAAACTGTTTACAGACCTTGGGGATTCTATACTGTTCTTGCTCAGGGCAACGGATTTTTAACCAAAATGATTCAGGTTAATCAGGGACAAAAACTTTCCGTCCAATCCCATAACCACAGAAGCGAGCACTGGGTAGTCCTTGAAGGTAAAGCAAAAGTCGTTCTTGAGGGTAAAGAACTTATCCTGAGTCCCGGCCACAGTGTCGATATTCCGGTTAAAGCTATACATTCTTTGCAGAATCCTTTTGAAGAAGTTCTAAAAATTATTGAAGTCCAAAAAGGCGACCTGCTTATAGAAGAAGATATCATAAGATATGAAGACATGTACGGAAGGGTCTAAATTTTTGCAAGGATAATTACTTATGATAAGTTTCGCCTTTTAGAATCTTAAACCCTCTGTAAATCTGCTCCACTAAAAGCAGTCTTGCAAACTGGTGAAGAAAAGTCATCTTTGAAAGGCTTAATTTAAAATCAGCTCTGTTTGACACAACTGAAGATAATCCGCAGGAAGAACCTATTACAAAAACAAGTTCTGATTTGCCAGAAACAATTATTTCATTTATTTTTTGTGCAAACATCTCCGAAGAGAGTTCTTTCCCTCCGATTTCCAGCGTTATTACATAAGAATCCGGTTTTATATGAGATAAAATCTTTTCTCCTTCTTCATTTAATGCCTTATCAATTTGCTCATCTTTTATCTCAACGGGAGAAAGTTCAGTAATCTCAACGGCGCAATACGGAGTAAGTCTCTTTAAAAACTCTTCAATTCCTTCTTTCAGAAATTTCTCTTTAATTTTTCCGAGTGCAATAATTCTAATTTTCATTTTTTGCCATATAAACACTTGTAGAAGGGAACGCAAACTCAATTCCTTCTTCACGGTAGCGGTGAATGATTTCACGAATTACTCTGCTTTTTTCAACGACATAATCACCCCAGGAGGCTTTAGTAGTATAACAAACCAGCCTTACATCAATTGAGCTTGATGCAAGGTTTTCAATAAAAGCCGTTTCGCCTTCCAAAATCGTTTCATTCCGTCTTGCAATTTCTTTTAGAATTTCCACAGCTCTATCAATTTTCTCATTAGAAGTTCCATATTCTATATTAACAGTAATATCTATTCTTCTTCTGTCGGTTTGAGAAACATTGATAATTTCTTCATTTGCAAGAAGGTTATTCGGAACATTTATCGCAAACCCTTCCAAACTGCGAACCGTAGTTGAACGAAGGTTTATATTTTCAACCGTGCCTT
This sequence comes from Candidatus Gastranaerophilales bacterium, assembly GCA_944326455.1. Taxonomy (GTDB): domain Bacteria; phylum Cyanobacteriota; class Vampirovibrionia; order Gastranaerophilales; family Gastranaerophilaceae; genus CAG-196. The sequence continues at coordinate 47,786 of CALVEA010000003.1, forward strand.
CATATCCGTTAAATTTGATATATTCACCTATTTTATAAACCCTGTCAGCTAAAAGTCCAAAAGAGCCAAAAATATTCCCTATAGCCTCTTTAGCGGCAAAACCTACTGCCAAACCTGTGATTCCGAATCCGGCAATCAGAGAGGCTACATTATATCCAAAGCTTTGTAAGAATCCCGCCAGCAATATAAATACCACAAGAGCCTTTAATATTTTTGTCAAAACCGGCATCAAATTTAAAAGAGGCGAATCTGAATTTTTCCTTAAGAGCTTTTTCTCAAGATTATGCTGAAATGCATCAATGAGCTTGCAAAACGCCCAAATTAAGAATATATTTATAGCGACTCCTATAATAAATTTCATATGAGTAGCCGCAAATTTTCCCATCCATTCCAGCATTCTATCTATCATTTTTATCCTCTCCGTTGTTTAAGTTTCATTAATTCATCCTGATATGGCGAAATTGAAGTTAGTTTCTCCATTATACCAGGGAGTTTTTCTATAACATAATCAACCTCTTTTTCAGTCGTAAATCTTGAAAGACTGAATCTTATTGAGCCATGCAGAGCTGTAAAAGGTATTCCCATAGCTCTAAGAACATGGCTCGGCTCAAGAGAGCCGGATGTACAGGCGCTTCCGGAGCTTGCACAAACCCCGATATCGCTCAGGTGAAGAAGGATTAATTCTCCTTCAACATACTCAAAACCTATATTAGAAGTATTAGGAACTCTGTTCTTGAGAGAAGAATTTAATCTGGAATTAAAAACATTCTTTAAAATCCCATCTTCCAATTTATCCCTGAGTCTTTTTACTTCTGTCATTTCATAGTTAAGAGAATTTAAAGCAAGTTCGGCAGCTTTTCCTATACCTGCTATATACGGAACATTTTCTGTTCCGGCTCTCAATCCTCTTTCCTGATGTCCGCCGTTAATCAGCGGAGTAAGTCTTACGCTCGGTCTTATATATAGAGCGCCAACACCTTTCGGAGCGTGAAATTTGTGACCGGAAACCCCTAACATATCAATTTGGGTATCTTTTACATTAATAGGAATTTTACCCCCTGCCTGCACCGCATCTACGAAAAATATTGTTTCCGGAGATTTTGTTTTAACAATATCTGCAATTTCTTCAACGGGATTTATAACTCCTGTTTCGTTATTTGCATACATTACGGATACAAGCGCAGTATCTTTTCTTATTTTGCTTTTTAATTCATCTATATCAAGCTGACCTTCCGAGTCGACTGAAATATAATCAGCCTCATACCCTTCTTTTTCAAGTGATTTATAAAGATTTAATACACAGGGATGCTCAACTTTTGTTGTAATAATATGTTTTTTACCTTTATTACAATTCAAAGTTCCTTTAATCGCCATATTAGCAGACTCAGAACCGCAGGAAGTAAAAAAGATTTCTTTCTCGTTATTTGCGCCGAGAAAATCTTTCATTTTACCTCTGGCTTCTTTTATAGCTAAAGCAGGCTTTTTAGCGAAATCATACATACTTGAAGGGTTTGCATAGTCCTCCCTTAAATAAGGAAGCATTTCCTCAAGCACCCTCTCATCTATTTTTGTAGTGGCATTATTATCAAAATAAATCATATTTTATCCCCTTTACATTATTTTAAAACAGAAATTTTATAATTGCTACAATTATTGCCATTTTCGATAAATTTGCAAAACATAATCAATTATTTATAAATCTAACACAATTGTTACTTTGTAAAGAATTGTATCATTTATGTAGAATAAGCTAAAGTTTTCTATAAAAATACCGTTAAACAATTTGGTTGTACAAAATAAATAAAACTAGATTCGTAATTTAAAAAGAAAGGAGTAAATATGGGTGCAGGTGATGTTATTAGGGCAGCAGAAGTCCTATTTGCAAGGATTAATACTACAAAATCTATCGATGGAAAAAATGAAACATTGGATAAGAACGAGATACAAATGGCAAATTCTATGGGGTTTGGTTCCTTATTTGAACTCAAAGAAGGTATGACTTTGGCAGAGTTTGAACATGCGTATACAGAACCTTCTCTATATGATACCCCTGAAAAATCAGCAGATTTTGAGAAAAAAGAGCGGAATATACATGTACGATATTTGCAAACTCAGTACAAGACAACAGAGGTCCCAAATGAAAATGAAACTATTGCTGATTTTGAAGAAAGGTTAAAAAACAGTATGCAGGAAGTTCAGCAGGATAAGCCGCAATTTGGAGCATAAGTTAGAACAGGTTGTGTTCAGGGGTTTAACGAAATTCAATCTGCATTATATTTACCCCTGCCACTAAACCTGCTCAACAGTCAGGTTGGAATCGACTTTGTCTTTCAAGATTGATTCTACAAAACTTTTAATCGTCATAGAGGCGTTTTTACACCCGCTGCACATGCCGGTTAGCTTAACTTTAACAGTATTTCCATCAACATCAACAAGTTCAATATCACCGCCGTCTTTTTGGAGCTGAGGCGATATCTGCTGGTCAATAACTTTGTTTATTTTAAGAATTTTTTGAGTCGGAGTAAGTTCTTCTGCTGAAGATGTTTTATTCCAGTATTCCTCAAGTATATTTTTAATAGCCCCTTTGCATCTTCCGCAAGCACCGCCGGCTTTTGTATAGTTTGTTACTTCTTCAACGGTTTTCAGCCCGTTAATTTTAACAGCCTCAAGAATCTGCCCTTCTGTTACATTAAAACAAGTGCAAATAACTTTATCCGATTCTTTTTTACCTGACGGGAACTCAATTTCTTCCCAACCGTCTTCTTTATAATATTTCTTTAGCGCATCCTCAAGAGCTTCCTGGCCCATAACCGAACAGTGCATTTTTTCTTGCGGAAGCCCGCCTAAAGCATCTGCGATATCTTTATTTGTAATCTTTTTAACTTCATCCAGGGTTTTTCCGATAATCATTTCGGTCAAAATGCTTGAACTTGCTACAGCAGAACCGCAGCCAAATGTTTGAAACTTTGCATCTTTAATAACGTTTCCGTCAAGTTTTATATATAACTTTAATGAGTCGCCGCAGGCAAGTGAGCCTGCTTCTCCAATAATATCCGCATCATCAATTTTGCCGACATTTCTCGGGTTTCTGTAATGTTCCAGAACCTTTTCAGAATATTCCCACATTATATTTCTCCTCGTGTAAGTTGAATTTTATAACTATTATTTTACTACAAAAAGAGGTAAGATAAGTAACCGAAAATATTTATCCGGCATTTCTTCATTTACCCCTAAATATTTACCCCCCCCCCTAGTTTTCCAATCGTTTCTGTTCGGCTTTCAAGAACTCGCAATCAGCTTCCAGTCTTTTATCTTCCATAGCATCAATAAGTTCTTTAATATCTTTTATTTGTCCGAGTTCAAACCCGACTTCGGCGTACAAAACGCAATCGTTACAGAGCCTGTATTCTCCGTACTGAACAGAGCCTGCAAGATCTTTTGTGCTGCCGCAGGCATCACATACAAAGAACTCGTGTTCGCAATCAGGATTCTCTTCAATATCGTCAAGCCTCATCTGCTCAACAACCTGCTGCATTTCCTGTATTACTTCTTCTTTTGATTTAGGCATTTTATACTCCTTCACACAAAGCTTTCATTTCTTTAACTGCCTGCTCAAGCCCGACAAAGACCGCACGTGCAATAATTGAGTGACCGATATTTAATTCCACAAGGTTTGGAATCTCGTGCATTCTTGACACATTTTTGTAATTCAGCCCGTGTCCTGCATTGACTTTTAACCCGAAATTCTGGGCAAAAACAGCAGCTTCTTTTAATGCCCTGAAAGCTTTATCCTCTTCATCAGTTCCAAAAGCTTCCGAATATCTTCCTGTATGAAGTTCTATAAACGGAGCGCCTGTTTTGGATACAGCGGAAATCTGATGTACATCAGGGTCAATAAAGAAACTTACTTCAATATTCTTTTCTAAAAGCGGTTTAGTAAACTCTATTGCACGCTGTAACTGTCCTTCAACATCAAGTCCGCCTTCGGTTGTCAGCTCCTGTCTTTTTTCAGGTACAATACAAACAGCATGAGGTCTTAGTTTTAGTGCAATTTGCTGCATTTCGTCAGTCATTGCCATCTCAAGATTTAATCTGACTCTTGGCAGCATTCTTATTTCTTCTACATCTTTATCTTTGATATGGCGTCTATCCTCTCTTAGATGCGTAGTTATTGAAGCAGCACCGCAATCTTTACAAATTCTGGCTGCTGTTATGACATCCGGCTCAACTCCGCCTCTTGCATTTCTGAGAGTCGCAACGTGGTCTATATTTACTCCTAATAACATTTCTTTAACCTCCTGAGCTTATTAATCCTCAACAAAGCTGTGTATGTCGGAAGGATTGTAATATTATTATCTGCCGTTTTGCCGGCATAATCAATAGCTTTTTTTATATCCGGAATAATTTTTATATTCTCTATTCCTGCATACTTTAGTCTTAAAGCCATATCATTAGCACGGATTCCGGATACAATAATTTCATTTTTTGCACCTTTTAAAAACTCAAACTCCGCATCCCAAAGCCAGGAAACATCCCGCCCGTCTGCGTAATTATCGTTTATTGCAATAAGAATCTTAGAATCCAAATCGACTGTCTTTAGCACTTCATTAGCCCCTATCGGGTTTTTTATAAGCTGAATCAAGGTTCTGTGTCCGTTTAAATACTTGACTTCACTTCTGCCAAAAGCAACACGGAATGAAGAAAGATTTTTTTCTATATCTTTTATCCCGAGTGTTTCCGCAAGAGCTATTGCCCCGAGAGCATTATAAGCATTAAAAAGCCCTACCAAAGGAACTGTGTATTCTTTTCCGTTTATATTCAAAACAGAATAGTTTTTATGAAGAATAACAACAGCTTTATACTCCGGCTCCGGTCTTTTATAGCCGCAGTAGCAATAATAATGTCCCTGCTGGGCAAAAAACTTTTTAGAGTATTTTAAGGGTTCTCCGCAAAGAGGGCAGTTAAAAACTTCTTCCGTTGAAGATTGCTGTTTCATTGTATCATCAGCATAAACCACCTCCTCTATACCGTAAAATAAAGGTTGTTTAGGAGAAGAAAACGTAGACACAAGAGGGTCATCAGCATTCAGAAGAAGCTGAATTTCATGTTTCTTATCAATTCCTCTCTGGATAAGTTTCTTTGTTGTTGCAAGTTCGCCATACCTATCCAGCTGGTCACGAAACAGATTAGTTACCAAAAGATAATCCGCGTCGAATTTTTCATAAACCTTTTCAAGATAAGCTTCATCCGATTCTATAACCGAATAATCAGCCTTTTTAAAAAGATTTATATCAAGCGCTAATGCATTAACCACACCTGTAAGCATATTGGCGCCCATAGAGTTATTAATAACCCTCTTTCCGGAAGTCTTAATCAAATGAGTTATTAACCCCGAAGTAGTTGTCTTACCGTTTGTACCTGTTACATTGATTTTTGATTTTTCTATATACTCATTTGCAAAGCTCAAAAAATCAGGACAAATTTTCAATACCAGCATGCCGATAAAAGAAGTGCCTGATGAAAGTTTTGTAATTTTTAGCCCGAAATATAAAATCTTAGCAATACAAACCGAAAAATAGAAATTCAATCTCCCCAAAATAATCCTCCAAGCGTATTTTATTTTTAGAGTTTATAAAATATAATCATATAATAATACAAATACGAACTACAGCCTATGATTTTTACAATATTAATAACAATAGTTTTTATAGCAGAACTCATAATCGGATTTGCTCTTATTATGAATCTCATAAAATTTGATTGCAGGATAAACAAGCTGAATCAAGACCTGCTTCTTATACAGCCGTCGCTAGAAGAGGTTTGCGGGCTTGTCAAAGCAATATCTTTCCAGATAAAAGAAATGGCTGCTGAATACAGAGATGAAGTCTTAAAACGAAGAGAAGAAATGTCCGTAAGACTTATATCAAAACTTCTTGCCGGGATTTTGCTCTGGAAAATAAACCTAAAACTTATAAGAAAAATCAGAAAATCCAAAATCACAAAAACCCTCGCCAAGGGTTTAACGCTGCTGCAAATTATGGTATAATATATAAGCAAAAGAAAGAGGTAGAACCATGAGTAAGGATAAATCATCAATAGGATTCGGACTCGGGCTGTTAGCAGGTGTTGTCGGCGGAATAATAGCCGGAATACTTTATGCACCGGCTCCCGGCTCTGAAATGAGAGAAAAAGTTAAAGAAACTGTCTGCGATTTGGCAGAAAAACATTCGCCTGCTGTTAACGAAGCTAAAAAACAGGCTCTTGAAACAATCGACCTTTTAAAATATAAGCTTGAAAGGCAATATAAAAAGTTCGGGAACATGTTAAAATCATCAAAGATGAGAAAAGCAAAAGAATTAGAAGAAATTAACGACTACGATTTTAACTAAAAGGGGACTAAATGGAGATTGCACAATTATATCAGGGATTAACTTTTCTTGCATACGCAACAGGAATTATTGTAATACTTGTAGGAGCGATGCTTGTAAAAGTTCTTTTTGACCTGTCAAAACTTACACGAAATATCGATGAAACCACAACTATTGTAAAAACAGAATTAGAACCTACTCTAAAGAACGTTAATAAGTCTGTTGAGATTATAAGCGGATTAATTATTAAAACCGATGAAAGTATAAACAAGGTTAAAGACTTTATGTCAAAAACTCCGCTTAAGTTTTTAGGCAAACTTACAACCCTGACCGGTAAAGCTACAAAAGGGTTCTTTTCAGGTTTGTGTATGGCTTTTAAAATGTTTTCCAAAAAGAAAAAGTAAGCAAATTATTTAGCCTTGTTTACCGATAAAAATTTTTACAACAAAAGTTAAACTACGAAAGAAGGAGAAAATATTATGTCAGTAATGAGATTTTTAGCAGGCTTTGCAGTAGGAGCAGCACTCGGCGCAGTAGCAGGAATCCTTCTTGCACCAAAATCAGGTGAAGAAACAAGAGAGATGCTCGGTGATATGGCTTCTGATATGGCAAAGAAAACCGACGCAACAGTAAAAGATATTCAAAAAAGAGCTGACGACATTGTTTCCGATGTACAAGAAAAAAGTGAAGAAATTATGTCAAAACTCCAGGATATGTTGAACAAACAAAAAGACGGAGCTGAAGCTTAGAATATTTTTAAACGAGCTTGAAAAGGAGACTGCAAGAAGCTGTCTCCTTTTTATTTGACTTCTGGTTTAGTTTATATTACTATAATTGATGTTCGCAAGAGAAAGCTCTTTAGGCTTTGCTGCAGAACTTGAAAACTAAATAAATTTGCTTATGCCCTTGTGGCACTCTGCCGACGGGGAGGTGACTAAATGTCACGTCCACGGAGAGGGGAGGTAGACGCCTCCGACAGCTAATCGGCAGAACTTGAAAACTAAATAAATTTGCTTATGCCCTTGTGGCGGAATCGGTAGACGCGTTGGACTTAAAATCCAATCGGGGTTCACCCTCGGTGCCAGTTCAAGTCTGGCCAAGGGCAAATTTAAGAAAAGACTTACTGAAAAGTAGGTCTTTTTTTCTGCCCTTGTTTGTTCGAGCATAGCTCTCACAAAGCCATACAGCGGCTGGAAAATCAAAGATTTCAGGAGATTTAGTTAACCTCCTTTTTTAATGCTGTGGGTAATCTGTGGGTAATTTTTCTATTTTATAAATTATCCAAATAGCTTCTCAAACCTATTCATCGCTTCTATTGTATTCTCTTTTGAGCCGAACGATGTCAGACGGAAATAACATTCTCCGTTTCTGCCGAATCCTGCCCCCGGCGTACCTACAATTTGAGCTTCTTTTAACAAATAATCAAAAAAGTCCCAAGAGTTCATATTGTTCGGGCATTTGAGCCAAATATAAGGAGAATGTTTTCCTCCTACATGCCAGATTCCGCATTTTTCCAGCGTTTCGGATATAATTTTTGCATTTGCCATGTAGTAGTCAATATTTTCTTTGATTTCTTTTTGACCTTCTTCTGTAAAGACAGCTTCCGCCCCTCTTTGGACTATATACGGCACACCATTAAATTTTGTTGTCTGGCGTCTTAACCACATTTTATTTAAAGCCCCGAGTGCACGAGGTACAATCGTATAACCGCATCTTGTACCTGTAAATCCTGCTGTTTTTGAAAGAGAACAGAATTCTATTGCACACTCTTTTGCCCCTTCTATTTCATAAATACTTCTCGGCAGATTTTCATCTGACACAAAACACTCGTACGCTGCATCAAATAAAATTATTGAGTTATTCTCCTTGGCATATTCAACCCACGCTCTTAATTGTTCTTTGTTATACACAGCACCAGTCGGATTATTTGGAGAACAGATATAAATAATATCAGCCTTTACACTCTTATCCGGCATTGGTAAAAACCCGTTATCACCATTTGCATCGGCAAATATAACTTCTCTTCCTGCCATAATATTTGTATCTACATAAACCGGATAAACAGGATCCGGTACCAGCACTTTATTTGAAGAGTCAAACAAGTCTAAAATATTTCCCACATCGCTTTTAGCTCCGTCAGAAATAAAAATTTCATCCATATCCAGTTCCACATTTCTTTGTGAATAATATTTTTTAACAGCTTCTCTTAAAAAATCGTAGCCCTGTTCCGGTCCATAACCGCGAAAGGTTTCCTGGACACCCATTTCATCAACAGCTTTGTGCAAAGCAGAAATAACAGCCTTGCAAAGAGGTTTTGTAACATCCCCAATCCCCAGTCTTATAACCTTTTTATCCGGATTGTTTGAAATATACTCATTAACCTTTTTAGCTATTGTTGAAAAGAGGTAACTTTGTTCAAGATTTTCGTAATTACTGTTAATTCTCATATTCTTCTCTTTCTTGCGTTTATTTTGTATATGATATTCCTTTGAGCGGAGTAGTAAATTTATACTGTCCATTTACCCCTACTGGTCGGATTCTTCGTGCTTTCCTTTCATCATTTTTTCGAAATCGGAAGGTTTAATATTTTGTATAAAATCTTTAAATTCTTGAGCTTCCTCCTCATCTTTAGCAGAATCCGTCGAGACTGAGCCATTCATTAGCACATTCGCAGTTACATAAATCGGAGCTTCTGCACGCATAGCTATTGCAATTGCATCGGAAGGGCGCGCATCTATCTCAAGAGTTTCGCCATCTTTAACCAAATAGAGGGTTGCATAATATGTATCTTTTTCTACATCATTAATCTCTATTTTTTCAAGTGTGTATCCTGTTTTTTCAATAATATTAGTTACCAAATCGTGTGTCATCGGGCGGGCAACAACAAGACCTTCAATACATCTTATAATTGCACTTGCTTCCGCTGAACCTATCCATATTGGTAGAGCTTTTCTATTATCCAAATCATGAAGTACAACTATCGGAGAATTTGTTCTCACGTCAAGAGCTATACCCATTACCTTCATTTCTATCATAAATTCTGCCTCTTATATAAACTGATTAAGTCCTCTACATTATACCATTCATAAAGTTTTTGTAAAACCGCTTTATATGTTATAATTTTTTTATGAAAATAAACGTAATCTATAATAAAGATATTACGGGATATCAAAAAGTTTTAGCTGAGACAGAAGATATTTTGAACTCAAATAAAATAGAGTTCTTGACTTTTGAACTTTCTGAGATGCAAACTTACGGGGACTTTACTCTCGTAATAGGAGGGGACGGTACTCTGCTTAAAGCGGCAAGGTTTTATGCAAAAGATTCAACTCCAGTACTGGGAATTAATATAGGGAGGCTTGGTTTCCTTTCCCAATCAGGTTCTAACGGAACAGAATCTGTTATAAATGCCGTCATAAATAATAAATACGTCTTGGAAGAGCGATTAATGCTTTCTTCCTGCGATACAACAGCGTTGAATGATTTTGTAATCAAAGGCTGCAATCCTGCAAGAACATCCAAATTTTATCTGGAAATTAACGGAAAATGTGTTTGTGATTACATTGCGGACGGGTTAATCATATCTACTCCAACCGGCTCGACAGCATACGGACTTTCTGCCGGAGGACCTGTCATATATCCGACCCTGGAAGCTGTTACAATTGTACCTATATGTCCGCATACTTTAAATGCAAGACCGCTCGTTGTACCTTCCGATGAAATTATTACAATAACAGCCTCAGATAAAATGATATCTATTTCTGCAGATGGAACTGAACCCGTACAAATAAAGGCTCCTATTAATATTAAAGCTGCCGGTAAAAAAGCTGTCCTGGCGTTTTTACAAAAAGAAGGTTTTTATTCCGTTCTTAGAAATAAATTGCATTGGGGGATTTCTCCAAGACCTTATTAAAATATTTCATCTAAAGAAATGAACTTATTTTTATTTTTATCGTTTAAAATTATGAAAAACAGGTTCTATATATAGATGAAAATAGTTAGATTTTTTTTGCTGTTATTTCTGTTTTTAACAGTTTTAAAAGCAGATGCCATACAGGATATAAAGATAGAAGAGAATGCGTCATTGGGATTAAATGACTGCATAAAAATTGCGTTGAATAACAGTCCTGTAATCAAAAGATATATACTGAACATGAATATTGCAAGCAGCAATGTCGGTATGGCAAAATCCGCGTATTTTCCTACAATCGGGGTGGGAGTATCTTATGACCAGCGAATGGGCAGAAGACGCCATGCAGGGTATGATACGAGAACATTACCCGGGTTTGACGCATCGTTATCTCAGCTTTTGTGGGATTTTGGAAAAACCATGGCTGACGTAAGAATGGAAAAATTCAACAAAATTGCAGCAGAATTTGATTTTGATGAAGGAGTTCTAACAACGATTTTCAATGTAAAACTCAAATACTACGGCGTTCTTGCTGCAAAATCCCTAATGGAAGTTGCAAGATTGAATGTACAGATGAATGAAAGAAATTATCAAAGAACACAAGCTTATTATGAGGAAGGAATTCGTTCAAAGATAGATGTTGTTAATGCGGAAGCTAATTTGAGCGACTCAAAAATTTCTCTAGTACAAGCCGAAAATACCTATAAAAATGCCATTGTTGAATTAAATAATTCTATGTATGTTGCTTATGCTCCGGAATATAGCATACAAAATACAGAGACTTTCAACCTAAACAACCCTTATGTACCTATGAGCTTGAGAAACATTGATAATTACTCCAAACTTCTTGAGCTTCCTCCGGATGTTACTAATGCCGTGTATTCAACCTCTGTCGAGAAAAGCAACGTTTTAAAAGATTATATTTTTCAAAAATATCCTTACACTTTTGAAAAATCAGTCAGCATCGCAAAAGAAAACCGCCCGGATTTAAAAGCTTTAAATGCAACTGTAAAAGCTATGCGCCAGAACGTTCTTTACACAAAAAGGATGTATTTGCCTGAGCTAAGCGGCGGAGTCGGGTATTCATATTCTAACAACAGAGGATATTATGACTCGGGAATGAGTGTCGGACTAAGCTTGAGTTCTAATTTTAATATAAAACAAGTAAAACATCAGGTTGATATTGCAAACTCAAATCTTCTTCTAGCCAAAACAGAAGTTGATTTATTAAACCAAAATCTTTATTTTGATATTCAATCTGCTTATGTAGATATGATTCAGCTTGAGAAACAAATACCTCTTCTTGAAACAAAAGTCCGCCAAACATTAGAAAATCTTGAACTTGCCGATGGAAGGTATGAAGTAGGTTTAGGTGACTATATCCAGCTCCAGGATGCCAGAATGAATTATAACAATGCCCAGAGTTCTTATGTTCAAGCAATATACAATTATAATGTTGCAAGAGCAACTTTGGAAAGAGAAATTGCTCTTCCACAGGTTGAAACATTGACTGTTGAAGATGTTAAAGATTATCAAAAAGAAGAACTTAAACAAGATAAAAAAGATCAAAAAACACTAAAAAAACTTAAGAAAAATTCTAAAAAGGAAAATGTATAGATGAAAATACAGGATTTTGCAACTAAAAAATACCTTATACTAACGGGAATAATCCTTTTGATTATTCTTACATTTGCGTTTATAAAATTTAAAAACAGGGTAAGATATATAACTGCACCGATTGAGAAACGCACAATTACCCAAGTTGTAGAAGCTTCCGGCACAATTAATCCTGTAAACACAGTCAGTGTAGGTTCTACGGTTTCAGGACTTATAAGTGCTATTTATGTTGATTTTAACTCCAAGGTTACAAAAGGTCAGCTGCTGGCAGAAATTGACCCCAGAACATTTCAGGCGACAGTAGACCAAAACTACGCTTCCATGATGTCTGCCAAAGCTGATTTGGCAAACCGACAGGCAACATTAGAAATGGCAACAAAGACCTACAACCGTTATAAAAATCTTTATGCAAGAAATTTTGTTCCGAAAAGTGAACTTGACCAGGCTGAAAGTGATTACAAATCAGCGCTCGCTCAAGTTAATGCCGCAGGAGCAAGCATAAGACAGAGAGAAGCCCAATATAATCAATCTGTTGTTAACCTTAACTATACAAAAATAACAGCTCCTGTCAGCGGAATGATAATTTCTCGTGAAATTGACCTCGGACAACCGGTTGCAGCAAGCTTCCAAGCTCCGGAATTATTCACAATTGCTCAGGATTTGGAAAAAATGCAGATTGAGGTTAATGTCTCAGAAGCTGATATCGGAGATGTAAAAGAGGGACAAAAAGTAACCTATGTATTGGACGGGTACCCGAACAGCGAATTCTACGGAACTGTTACTCAAGTAAGAATATCTCCGACTACAGTCTCAAATGTTGTAACATATTCAGTTATTGTAACCGTTGATAACAGCGACTTAAAACTTAAACCCGGTATGACGGCAAACGTATCAATAATTACGGCAGAAAATAAAGACGTGCTTTGTGTTCCTAATATAGCACTAAAATTTACTCCTTATTCTGACGGGCAAAAATACAAGCAGCAAGGATTATGGATTAAAAAAGGACTTACCCCCGAAAGAATCAATATTCAAACAGGCGTAAGCGACGATTCTTATACCGAAATTAAGAGTAATGTTTTAAAAGAAGGCGACAGGGTAATAATAAGTAAAAGAGGGAAATCAACCACTGCCCAAAACAAACGGGGAGTAAGACCGCCTAGATTGTAATCTTACTTATTTCTCTGGAAAAATTTGGCAATTTCTTTATGTTCAAAAAACTTAGAAATAGGTCTGCCGTGCGGACAAGTATGCGGATTTTCGCATGTCCTCCAATTTTTAATAATTTCTTCCATTTGGTATTGGTTAAGATATGTGTTCGCCTTAACCGCCGCTTTACAGGATGTTGTTATTAAAATTTGCTCTTCAATATTATTAATATCACCAGCCATATTTTCCAAAATATCCGATAAGATTTCTTTTGGCGGAACTTTTGAAAGAATCTGAGGAACTTTTCTGAATATCACTTCATTATCAGATAAAAAGTCGATTTCATATCCGAACTTATTTAATTTATCAATATTACTTTCCAAAAGTTGTTTATCAGATAATGAAACTTCCATAACATCAGAAATAAAAAGAATTTGGCAATCAATATTTTTATTTTTCTTTAATTGCTCATAGATATAACGCTCTTCTGCTATATGCTGGTCAACTATTTCAAGTCCGTCCTCTTTTTCTATCAAAATATATGTTTTCTTATACTGACCGATTATTGTATCTTCAATCCTATACTCGGGCGCTTCTACAAAAGTTGATTGGACAGGTTTCTTTGATTCAAATACATGTAACTTTGGACGAACAGGCTTTTCTTCAATTTCTGCCGAAGGTATATTCTCATACACCTTGGATATCGGCTTATTTAAATCTACATATATAGTATCCTCTTCTTCTTTTTGCTCGGTCAAACCTCCTTGTATTGTTTTCAAAGGTGAGCCGGAAGTTGTAAACTTAGGCTGAACAGACTTTTCCGGAATAGATTTTAACCCTGAATCAATTGATGAATATATAAAATTAAAAATCTGATTCGGATTTTTATATCTTACTTCTTTTTTTTGCGGATGAACATTCACATCCACTTCTGTTGCAGGCATTTCAAGATTTAAGATAATAACAGGATAACGCATATTTCCTGTAAGATTCTTATATACGGTATCAATTGCCTTTTGAAATACCGGACACTTTACAAGCCGTGAATTAACAAACATGTAATAGTCTTTTTTGCTTGCTCTTGTATAATCCGGGGTACTTACATACCCGGAAATTTTTAAACCTGATAGAGAATCTGTTTTTAATACATTTTTCAAGTGTTTTGCAACATCATCCGAAAAAATTTCTTTAACAGTTTGAATTAATTCTCCCTGCCCGTTGGTTTTTAAAACAGTTTTTCCATTATTTTTTAATTCAAAACCAATTTCAGGATGAGCAAGTGCAATTGATTGGATAAATTCATTTATATATGAAAACTCTGTTTTGGCAGATTTTAAAAATTTAAGTCTGGCAGGAAGATTATAAAACAAATCTTTAATTTCCATAATAGTCCCAACCGCACACCCTGTTTGGGATTTTTTCACTTCGGAATTCTGACATTCAACCTTTGTGCCGTAGTCAAAGTCAGAGGTTCGCGTTATACAAGTAAGTTTTGATATCGAAATAATACTTGCAAGTGCTTCTCCTCTAAATCCCATTGTATGAATGTCAAACAAATCCTCCGCAGATTGAATTTTGCTGGTTGCATGCTTAGAAAAAGCCAAAATAATATCATCAGGATGAATCCCTGAACCATTATCAGCCACACGCAAATCTCTGCACTCGTTTGCAGCCTCCACACTTATCTTGGAAGCCCCAGCATCAATTGAATTCTCAACAAGCTCCTTCACAACGGAAAAAGGTCTTTCTATAACTTCACCCGCAGCTATCTGGTTAATAACATTTTTTGAAAGTTGAACGATTCTCCCCATAAATTCATTATACCAGAAAACCGCAAAAGAGGTTTTATAAACTTTTGTAAAACATCCTTTTAAAAGGTTTTGTTGACTATCTCATATTGTTATTCTACTATATAGAAAATTCATATATAGGGAAACTACGGTGAAAATCCGTGACTGTGCCGCAGCCGTTATAGCCGGAATGCCTGAGATTTAAACAATACTTCGGAACAAAGTATTGTTAATATTTTGGAGTTGGAATAATAGGCAGAGCGGCAAAATAAAAGGAAGTTAGTATTGCCGAATTCTGTTCAAAACATAAACAAAGTTAATGCAGGAACTTGTCCGCATGGACTGGCTCCGGGGGCTTGTCCCATCTGCTCGAAAATGGGCGGAGGAGGAGGCAGGGTAGGTGAACGCCCGCAAAAGCCCGGGGAAATGAGTTATCACCAATGCGCAATGATTGGCGCAATGATGAGAGCAAGAGAACATCGGATTGAAGCCCATGAACAGAATCTTGAAAAGCATCTGGAAGCACTAAAAAATTTTGAAAGCACAATGGCTAAACTCTCTGAAAATATGATTGAGTTTGCAGAACGAATTTCAAACAATATACTTCTTAAACCGGCGGCTCTTATTATAAAAAACATTGGAGTTCCTATTGTAAATTTTATACGAAATCTTCCGCTCATTGCCGCAAATATAACCGAAAGATTCATTGCAATAAAGGAAAAATTTGCAGACATTACAGACAAATTAACCGCGATTTTTGGTGAAGCTAAAGCTTTTATTGAGAAAAAAGTTTCTGAATTAATAAGTACAGTAAAATCAAAATTCGAAGGATTGTTTAAAATTCTTAAGCGCAATAATACAGATGATGAAGATACCAAAATTGACGATGATAAAAGAATATTTAACCTAAAAACCATACTACACAAATTAAGACGAAAGAAGAAAAAAGATGAACGCAGTACCGAGGATAGATAACGATTCCGAATCAAGACGCATGCAGCGTAATATGACCGACACTCAAAAACGTAATACAAATAACAACAAAGAAGGTAAGATTATTAATGCTTTTGTCAAAGATCCATTACTTTCTTTGGATGAAACATTAGACACTCTTGTAATTTCTGAAACTCAGATAGATTTACCCCAAAAAGTCTTTGAAAAAGAGGAAAAGAAAAACACCGCACTTCTTCCTATATGTGCAGCAACTACCGGCGTTATGGCTTTGTTAGGCGGATTTACTTATATGGTAAAAAGTTTTTCAAAAAACAAATTGGAATCCACTAAAGAATACCTGCTTCCCGGAATTACAAGAAACCATTGTATAAATAACGAAGTGCATCAGAGTATTTTTAGTATGATTCAATCCCCAAACAGAAAAACCATTCTTGCAGCTCTAGGAGTTATTGTATTGGGTTCCATGGCTTTTGCCGGCAAAACTTTTATCGACGGATTTAAAGAAGTTTGGGTTAAGAGACGAGAAGCTGATATACAAAAAAACTTACAAGAAAATCTCATAGCCGTTGAAACACAAGCTTTCGCCGGCAAAAATCAAATAATAAGAAGCCAGCTTTCTTCTAAAGCGAAAATTTTTGCAACAGAGTTAAACAATTTGTCTTTTAAAAGTAAAAATAATAGCCCAGAAAAAAAATCCGATAATAGCTTATTAACAGCCATCGCTTTGGGAATAATGACTATTAGCGGAATTTTGGCGCTTGGATACTTCTCCATGAAAAATATAAGAAAAAGTGAAGAGTTGTTAAAAAAAGGAATTGAAAACACAAAGTCAGGACTTGATAATATAATTAAAGCCTTTAATGAAAGCAAAGAAATAGCTCCGATACAAAACCATGAAGGAAAAACCCTAACCGGCAAAGATGCGTATAAACATATAATTGAAAATATGCTGGAATCTATTTATGCTAAACCTGCAGAAATTGAAGAATATGTAAGTAAAATGAACCTGCCAGCCGAAGAAAAAGAAGAGTTTGTAAAATACCTTAAATCTTATATGAATCAGGCAACAGAAAAAGTTAACAGTGCAATAGGCGGTTCCGGAAGAAACAAGATAACCTATTTTTCTCACGTAAATGATTATTTATCTTTCTTTTATGATTGGCTCATGAACCCTAAAAACCCTCAGTTTAAGAACCTGTTTTTCGGAATTGCCGGAGTCTCCGCATTAGCCTACGGAGGCAAAGCTCTGGCTGAAGCTGTTAAAGAGGTTCAGGTAAAAAAATACTCGGCAGATATTGAACTTAATCTCCAAAAAAGGCTTGTATCTACAGAACTAAGAAACTTTAAGGCAAAAAAAGAATCTTTGATTGAACCTTTGTGCGATGAATTTATGAAACAAAAAGAAAACGGTAAATCCCCTGAAGAATTGAAGATTATGGCAGATAATATTCTGTTTGAGATTAAAAACGGTCCGCCGTTTGTTTATTCATAGTTGACTGTGCCGGTGAGTAGTAAGTAATGGTTGGGGGACGGGGTTAATAAGTGAATAGGTAAATAAGTAAATAAGTTAATAAGTGAATAAGTGAATAAGAGGAGCTCCCTCTCCAGCTGGGAGGTGCTACGCACGTAGATAAATTGTCGGCAGACAAATGTAAAACTACAAGATTGAATTAAAACTACAAGTCTGCCTCTTTTAATAAAACTACAAGATTTAAGCTTGTAATAACGCACGTAGATTAATGGTCGGCAGACATCGGCTAAACTAAAAAAAGCCGGGTGGGATTTGGGGAAACCTTTATATTTACCCCTCCCGCCCGGCAAAAATCTACTTAGTTGTGAAACTTTTTTCAAGCTTGCTTAAACGCTTTTCCAGCTCTTTGTTCTGTTTTTCAAGTTGTTTATTCTGCTCTTCCAATTGTTTAATTCTGTCATTAAACACCGAAAACTTAGTATCAAGCTCTTTAATCGCATTAATGAGTGCATAGAACATATCTTCCCATCTGATTCTTAAGAACCCATCCTCTCCTTTGGTAACTGCATCAGGAAAAACCTTCTGTAAATCCTGAGCCATTACACCAACACGAGGAGTTTTGTTTTCATCTTCTTTGAATGTATAGTTATAGACTTTGAGCTGCTTTATCTTATCCAACCCGCCGGAGAATACTTCTCCAACATTTTTAAGTCTGCGGTCAGAATCATTTCTGAATCCGTCGACTTGACCGTGATAAGTTGCACCCCATAATAGGTAATCCTTCTTGCCGTCTTTCTTTTCTATTCTTCTTAAATTTTTTCTTTTTCCGTTAATATATGATCTTATATATACAGAACCGCTTGAGTCGTAGCCAAGAACTGAGATTCCTCCAACTACCAGATCTCCCGGGATATAAACCATATCAGAGGCTGTACCAAGGACAATTTGGTTTGTTCTGGTAGTCTTAGTTCCTCTGCCAATGGCTGTAGAGTTCACATAAGAGGCATTGGCTTCTGTACCTATTGCAATTGAATTTGTAGAAGAGGCGTAAGTATTACTGGCATATCCGGAATCTACATTCATTGATGTGTTTGAAGTTCCGCCGATAGCTATTGAGAAATTTCCGCTCGCACGACTGGTGGCTCCTATTGCTATAGACCCCGTACCTGCAGCGGTAGTCGCTCGAGCACCATACTTGCCGCCAATAGCGATTGCGTCGGATTTATTAGCTACGGCATTATACCCTATTGCTATTGCCCTTGATATAACTCCGCTGCCTGATGTATAGCTATTATACCCAATTGCGACTGAATTTGACTGTCCGGCTCTTGCAGCACGACCCAATGCTGTTGCATTGTTCCCGCTTGCATTTGTACCATAACCCAATGCGGTTGTATAATATCCGCTTGCATTGGCAAATCTTCCCAACGCTGTTGCAGAACTACCGCTTGCATTGGCAGCATCACCCAACGCGATTGCATCAGTTCCGCTTGCATTAGCAGAATAACCCAATGCGGTTGCATAAGAGCCACTTGCATTAGCAGAATAACCCAATGCGGTTGCATAAGAGCCACTTGCCTTGGCAGAATAACCCAACGCAGTTGCATAATCTTTGCTTGCCTTGGCAGAATAACCCAACGCAGTTGCACAAAGGTTGCTTGCATTGGCAGAAACACCTAACGCAGTTGCATAATATCCGCTTGCCTTGGCATTATTACCCAATGCAATTGAACTACTTCCACCGGCATCTGATTTATATCCTATTCCGATACTGTTAGCAGAAACATCTCCTGAATTACTTTCTGATATTTTGATACCATAATTCTTTGATATAACATTCATTACATTAGAACTGCCGCTTGTTCCCAATGCTATTTGCGGCTCTGAATTTGAGGATTCTATATAAAATTTCGACTTGCCTGCGTTTGCCGGTAGGGTACTTGCTCCGACCATAGCGCTTTTATTCTGGTTTCCATCCGGATTGTATGTAATAGACCCACCAAGACCTGCATACATCCAGGGGCTTCCGCCTTCGGCGTCTCTCATCATCTTTTTGCTCACCATTGGTGCTGATGCTGCAGCTATTATTGCCACTATCAACAGCACTATCATCATTTCCATCAAGGAAAATCCGCGTTGTTTCATAAGTCCTCGCTTTCAAGACCGGATTTTGAAGAATTACCTCAAACCCGCGTTATATCTGCTCTAATATCAATCTTGCAACACAATTACTATTGTGTTGCAGGGTGGGGTAAATATATGACAGGAAGCGGGTTTTAGAAACGACATGATAAGAATATAAATTTACCCCCGAAACGATAGCGAAAGGCGCAGCTGAAGCGTGTTTGAGGGAATAATTTCTCCCCTCAAACCCTTATAATTTCATACTCTGTACAAACCAGTCATAGTGTGATATTATGGTAATAATACAACACAATAGTAATTATGTTGCACAAATTGTGTAAACTCAGATTTTTAGGCTATTGCAGGTTGGTTTATATTAGAACAACGGATTATTCCCCATCCTGATTCCTCAGCTCACAGGAGCTCGCAAAGGAATCCTTCCCTCCTCGCCGGAGGTGGAGCACCTCTTATTAACTTATTAACTTAATCACCTAATCACTAGTCATCAATTGCCCCCCACCCCAACCCTCCCCAAACTGGGGAGGGTGGAAAGCTTATTCACTTATTTACTTAATCACTTATTTACTTATTTACTTAATCACTCAGTCACTCAGTCACTTAATCACTTAATCACCAGTCACTAACCCCTATATTGCAAAGCTTGGGTTAAGTGTTCTTTTTTTATATCTTTTTCTCCGCTAAGATCCGCAATCGTACGTGCAATTTTTAGTATTCGGTTATACTTTCTTCCTGATAGTTGGTAGATTTGTGCGGCTTGCTTCATTATTCCTTCTGAGTCTTTATCCAGTTTGCAATATTTTTTTACCATCTGAGAACTGAGTTCGGAATTAGTAAAAATCCCATCCTCTTTATAGCGTTCAGCTTGGATTTTTCTCGCTTTAATAACCCGTTCTCTTATTTTAGATGATGGTTCTGCTTCTGTTTTTATATTAACAAGTTCATCTGTAGAAAGCCGCGGAACATTTATTATTAAATCAATTCTGTCCAGCAGCGGACCGGAAAGTCTTGCTTGGTAACGTTTTACTTGGATATCAGTACAGGTGCATTGTTTCTCTTTATCTCCTAAATACCCGCATGGACAAGGGTTCATAGCCCCGATTAAAATAAATTTACAAGGATACTTAATAGTTGATTTTGCTCTGGATATAACGACTTCGCCATCTTCAAGAGGTTGTCTTAATACTTCTAACACTTGTCTTGGAAATTCTACCATTTCATCCAAAAATAACACACCACGATGCGCAAGTGTTATTTCTCCTGGTTTTGGATTCGTCCCGCCGCCTATAATCCCGTTAGGGGAAGCAGTGTGATGGACAGAACGGTACGGACGTTTTGTCATTAAAGGTTCATCCGGAGTTAAAAGTCCGCTTATACTGTATATTTTAGTAAGCTCAAGCGCTTCTTGTAATTCAAGGGGCGGAAGAATAGATGCCATGCATTTTGCCATCATTGTTTTACCGGAGCCGGGCGAGCCTGTCATTAAAACATTATGTCCGCCGGCAGCTGCAATTTCTAATGCTTTTTTAGCCTTCTGTTGACCTTTTACGTCTTTAAAATCGTGCAAATAATCAACAAAAGCATTTTCTTCCAGATATTTATGAATATCAACTCGGGTTTCTTTAATAGGTGAGTCTGAAAAATGCGAAACTATTTCCCGTAAATCTTTTGCGCCGTATACTTTTATACCTTCCGCCAATGCGGCTTCTTTAGCATTTTCATAAGGCACAAAAACGGTATCTACACCGTTTTCTTTTAGACCCGTTACCAGAGGAAGCACTCCATTAATTTTTCTCAAAGAACCGTCAAGAGATAATTCGCCCAGAAATGCCATTTTATCGTTTTCAGGGATTTCAATACCTTCTTCCTTTAATATACCGATAGCTATAGGCAAGTCAAAGTTTGTACCTTCTTTCCTTATATCAGCAGGAGCCAGATTTACAACAACTCTCCCCGTCGGGAAAGTGAACCCGGAATTCTTTATAGCAGAGCGAACTCTTTCCTTAGCTTCTGAGACAGCACTGTCAGGAAGTCCGACGATACTCATATTTGGCAGAGAATTGATAACATCTACTTCCGCTTCTATCTTGAACGCATTAATTCCAACCGTAGTTGCTGTAATTGCTTTTGTGACCATACAACTATTATATTATAAAATTACGAGTCAGGAAGCATTGAAGAAATTTCGGCAACAATTCTTGCTATATCCGGGCCGCCAAATATAGCTTCTAAAATAAGTCCGGCATTTATTATAGTAGTTTCTCTGTATTCCATTGTATCAATATCAATGATATTAAATTCAACATAATCATCGCCGACATAGGTGATTTTACCATATTCAGCCCCTGTCGCCCATCTTAAAAATACGTACTTTTGTTCAAAGATTTTTAGTCTGTTGATTAATCTCATTTAAATAACTACCTTCGCCTGTGTATATATTATTCTTAGTCCTGAAATTTAAAAAGTCAAATAAGTCAGATTTTTGAAACCGGAATAAACTCTCCTTATAATTATACTATACCACAATTCTATGGATTTCTCAAACTCTTAAGAATTATTTAATATTCTTCTGATATATGATAGAATTGTTTTGTATACAAATATGGAGGCTGGATAATGAATCTAAAAGGAACAAAGACTGAAAAGAATTTATGGACTGCTTTTGCCGGAGAATCTCAAGCTCGTAATAAATACACATATTACGCTTCCCAGGCAAAAAAAGACGGGTTTGTCCAAATCAGCAAGATTTTTGAAGAAACCGCAAACAACGAAAAAGAACACGCTAAAATATGGTTTAAATACCTTCATGAAGGAAAAATTCCTGAGACAATTGTAAATCTAAAAGATGCAGCCGAAGGTGAAAACTACGAATGGACCGATATGTATGCAACCTTTGCAAAAGATGCCAGAGAAGAAGGTTTTACTGAATTAGCAGTACTTTTTGAAATGGTTGCAAAAATTGAAAAAGAACACGAAGAACGCTATAGAAAACTCCTTGCAAATATTGAAAATGGAGAAGTTTTTAAACGCGCAGGCGAAAACACCTGGGAATGCTCTAATTGCGGACATGTATACATAGGAGAATCGGCACCTCAGCTTTGTCCTGTTTGCAAACATCCGCAATCTTATTTCTTCTTGAAAGCCAAAAATTACTAGGGCTAATAAAATTAGAATATTTATCACTAATAAAAAGAGGGTTCATTTTGTCCCTCTTTTTTTGTATTATAAGTAGGTTGAAGAAATTTATTTACAGAAGAGACTAGTCAGAATGATAAATGATTTAACAAAGGGAGCACCTCTAAAATTAATGCTGCTATTTTCAGTACCGCTTTTAATCGGTAATATTTTTCAGCAGTTTTATAATATAGCCGATATAATTATTGTAGGCAGAACCTTGGGAATGGATGCATTAGCTGCGGTTGGAGCTGTTTCTCCGTTATTTTTTCTTATAGTATTTGTTATTGTCGGTATGACAAATGGTTTTTCTGTTATAACAGGACAAAAATTCGGAGCCAGAGATTATGTAGGAGTAAGACGTTCTGTTACAATGTCTACAATTTTGACAATAGTATTTACACTTATATTTACTGTAATTACAGCTGTTTTAATGCATAAACTTCTGCACTGGATGAATGTTCCGCAGGAGATTTATAGAGATGCTTATTACTATATTCAAATTGTCGTTTTTTCGCTTATAATTTCCGGATTCTATAATCTGCTTGCAAGTATTATAAGGGCTCTTGGCGATAGTTTGACTCCTCTTTACTGCCTGATTGTAGCCTCTGTGTTAAATATATTTCTGGCTCTTCTTTTTATCCTAAAATTTCATTTGGGAGTGCCGGGTTCAGCTTATGCGCTGGTTGTTTCTCTGGCAATATCAGTTGTTTTGTGTTTGTGGTATGTTAAGAAAAATTTTCCGATACTCCATCTCACTAAAAAAGACTGGATTTTTAACTGGAAAAAAGATTACACTTTTGCCCTCTTACATTTAAAAGTAGGGCTTCCTATGGCAGTGCAATTTACTATTCTGGGATTAAGTATGTTGATTATCCAAAGTGTCTGCAATGGTTTTGGCGCAGATGTAATTGCGGCATTTACGGCTGCTTTAAGAATTGAACAGCTTGCTACACTTCCTATGGTTTCCTTTGGTGTAGCTTTAGCATCTTTTGTTGCTCAAAATTTCGGTGCAAAGCGTTTTGGACGAATAAGAGACGGGGTAAAAAGAATTTCCGTTTTAAATGTTATTTTGAGTATAATCATGGCATTTTTAATGCATTATTTTGGCGGACACATGGTCAGAATTTTTGTAGGCAATGAAAACGAAAACGTTGTAAAAATTGCCCATGATTATCTCTTCATAAGCTCTATTTTTTACTTTTTTCTTGCACAAATTTTTGTTTACAGAAATGCCTTGCAAGGACTGGGCAGAGTTACAATTCCTTTAATAGCGTCTATTGGTGAACTCTTAATGAGGTCATTTGCGGCTATTTATCTTGCCGTAAGAATAAGTTATTTTGGGGTGTTTTATGCCGGTCCGATTGCCTGGGTCACAGCTTCTCTTGTGCTTGCAACCGGTTATTATACAACCCTTAAAGCGTTTATTATAAAAACAAGGAAAAAAATACGGCAGAATAAATCCCGGGATTGACAGACATGATATAATAGAAATATGGTTAAGAAGAGTTGTCAGCATGTGCTGATACTTTTGCTGCTATTTATTATTACTCCGAAAGTATTTGCTCATGGTGAAGAAGAATTGTTTAAACTGGTCGAAGTGCGTGACGGATCTTCACTCTCCGTAATGGATTGTGTTGCGGTTGCGTTTAAAAACAGTCCAAAGATAAAACGCCAAAAATATAATCTTGATATTGCTAAGAGTAACCTTGGAATAGCAAAAGCCCAGTATTTCCCGGTAATAAATGCGGGGATTGGTTTTTACAACGAAAATAATTCGGATAATATTTATTACAATTCGCACTACAGGGAGCTTCCTTCTGTCGGGCTTTCAATTAATAAAATGATATGGGATTTTGGAAGAACAACCGCTTATATTAAAATGGAAGAATTTTATAAAATAGGGGCTGAATATGAATTTATAGACAGTCTTTGTGCGACTCTTTTTGATATCAAAGCCAAATATTATAACCTTTTAAAGGCAGAAGCGTTAAGAGATATTGCGGAATACAATGTTGAATTGAATGAAAAATTTCTTAATCTTGCAAAAGGCAGAAAGAAATACGATAGAACAGCCGCAGAAGTAAATCTTTCAGATTCAAAAGTCAGACTAATAGAAGCCCAGAATAATTTTAGAAATGAAAGAGTAAATCTCGCTAATTCAATGTATATGGACTCGCAGTACGATTTTGATATTAAGCATACAAAGACCTTTGAATACAACTCAAAATCTTTTCCTGAACCTGAGAAGTATTTAACAGAGGACTTTACGCCTCAAATATTTCCGTTTACAAAAGAAGAAGCCTTGCAGATAGCTTACGATAACAGCCCGGACTTGAGTGTTCTTATATCAACAAGAGATGCTATGGAACAGTCGCTTTTATTTATCAAGCGTTCCTACATGCCGGCACTTTCAGCCAATGCCGGATACGGATATAATAATTCTACTCAGACTTCTAACAATAGCTTGCAGGTTGGAGTAAATCTTTCGGCTTCGACAAATTTAATGGAGCTTAAGCATTCCATTAAAGGCGGCGAGGCTCAAGTTAATCTTGCGGATAATGAGATACTTCTTTTCAAAAAAGATTTGTATTATGAATTAAAACGAGCTTTTAATAACATCTATAAAACCGAAAATGAGATTCCTGCTGCTAAAATGGAAGTCTTACAAGGGTTTGCTAATTTAAAATTGGTAGAAGAACAGTATAAGAATAATAATCTTAACTATGTTGCGCTTCAAGAAGCTCGAAAAGATTATATTAAGGCTCTTCAAAACTATGTCGAAAGCTTATACAATTATAATATGGCGCTTATTCAGATAGAAATGGCTATGCACTGTCATATTGTTGATATTCACCATAAATCCGAACATGCTATGCATTATCATTCACAAGAGCTTGTAGATAAATTAAACAAAGCGCTGGGGTGCGATGAAACAGAGCTTAAGAAGCCTAAAAAACACTTTGGCAGGAAAGCGGAAGAACTTTAATTATTTGACAAATTTCATGAGAGTAGAATTTTTTACCAAAGTGAATCCGTTTTTGAGATAAAAATCTACTGCTGAACATACTGCATTGAGCTGAATTTCTAACCCATTGTAATGTTTTTTTAAAAAATTAAGAAAAGTTGTCCCGAGTCCTTCATATAACTTTGCCTCAGAATCAAACATATTATCAGGATCAACCTGAAGATATTCAAGATATATTTTTCCTTTTGAAGGCTGATTGAGCACAACTTCAGCTTCTGCAAGTATGTCATCTGGATTCATTCTTTTAAAGTTTTCTCTTTGCGTCGTTAATACAAAAAACTTTTGAGGATTAAAATCCGCTTGTCCAATATTTATACATTCAGCATCTTTGCATATACAGCTGGCAAGAGTTCCATCCCATAGCTCATTTATTTCTCTTAGAGTTCTTAAATCATGATATTCAAGAGGGTTTAATTCTACGATAGAAGCTTTCTTGGCAGGAAAATCGTATCCTGCCCTCTTAATATTCATATTTGAAACAAGCTGACCTTTAAAACTAATTTGCATAATATTTAATTCCTTACATCTTTTAATAATGTAAGTAAAAATAAATTTTGCTATGAGTACTGAATGCTCAATATGAATTATGTGCTATAATTTAACTATAATAGCTTTCAGCAGGATATTGTATGCATAAAAGAGAAGAGAATTATCCAAATAAAATTCTTGTACGCGGAGCAAAAGTTCATAACCTAAAAAATATTGACGTAGATATTCCGCTTAATAAAATCGTCGGAATTGCAGGTGTCTCCGGTTCCGGTAAGTCTTCTCTTGCTTTGGGAGTTCTATATGCAGAAGGTTCAAGGCGTTATCTGGAATCTTTGTCGACTTATACAAGGCGCAGAATGACACAGGCTGCAAGAGCGCATGTTGAGGAGATTCTTTATGTTCCCGCTTCACTTGCGCTGCATCAAAGACCGGGAGTACCCGGAATAAGGAGTACTTTTGGAACGGGTACGGAGTTGTTAAACAGCTTAAGACTTATGTATTCTCGTCTGGCAAATCATCGCTGCCCTAACGGTCACTACATTGAACCGACTTTAGCCGTTGCCGCAGAAAAGGAGCTTGTGTGTCCTGTATGCGGAATTCATTTCTACGCTCCGGGGGCAGAAGAATTAGCATTTAATAGCCAGGGTGCCTGTGAAAAGTGCGGAGGGGTCGGAACTATAAGGACAGTTGATGAATCGACTCTTGTCCCGGATGAGTCTTTGACAATTGATGAGGGAGCTGTTGCTCCTTGGAATTCTTTGATGTGGTCTCTTATGACAGATGTCTGCCGAGAGATGGGCGTAAGAACCGACATTCCTTTCAAAGAGCTTACAAAAGAAGAACGCGAGATTGTATACCATGGACCTGCAGTAAAAAAACATATTTTTTATAAGGCAAAGAATTCAAATCAGGCAGGAGAAATAGATTTTACGTATTATAACGCTGTTTATACAGTGGAAAATGCTCTTAAAAAAGTTAAAGATGAATCCGGCATGAAGAGGGTGGAAAAGTTCTTGAAAGAAGATGTTTGCCCGGAATGCAAGGGAACAAGATTATCGGAAGCAGCAAGAGCTCCAAAGCTCAGGGGAATTTCTCTTGATGAAGCTTGCAAAATGACACTGGCTGAACTTATTAAATGGGTAGATGGTGTTCCCGATTCTCTGCCGCAAGAAATGCGTTCTATGGCAGAATCTATCTGCGAGTCGTTTCAAGTTACCGCAAAACGATTAATGGATTTGGGGTTGGGATACCTTTCTCTTGATCGTGCTGGTGCAACTCTTTCTACCGGAGAAAGACAGAGAATGCAGCTTGCCCGCTCGGTTAGAAACCGTACAACAGGTGTGCTTTATGTATTAGATGAACCATCCGTCGGACTGCATCCTGCAAATATAAAAGGCTTAAATGCAGTAATGCATGATTTAGTATCAGATGGAAATTCTGTTGTTTTGGTTGATCATGATACTCAGATTTTGTCAGAATCCGATTGGATTATAGAGTTAGGTCCGGATTCCGGAGCTGATGGAGGTAATATCATAGCAGAAGGCGAGATTCCTGAAGTTATAAAAAATCCGGTTTCAAAAATTGGTCCGTTTCTGGCTGGAAAATTTAAGACTGCTCTTAGACCTAAGATAGAGCCGGCAGAAATTTTTGCTAAGGGAGAAATTCGGCTTAAAACCTCACAAATACATACAGTTAAGCCTCTGGATGTAAGGATTCCAAAAGGATGTTTGACAGTGATTACAGGAGTCTCCGGCTCCGGTAAAACGACTCTTGTTTTGGAAAGTTTAATCCCCGGACTTGAAAACTTTATAGAGGGAAAATCTTTGCCGGCGCACGTTAAAAGCCTTGAGGCAGAGGGTATAAAGCAAGTCAAACTTATTGATGCAACTCCGATAGGTATAAATATAAGATCAACAGTCGCAACATACGCTAATGTGCATGATGAACTCAGAAAAGTTTTTGCAAAGACTTCGGCTGCCAAAGAAGCAGGATATAAAGCGGGAGATTTTTCTTATAATACAGGCTCTCTCCGCTGCCCTACATGCGACGGGACAGGGAGCATAAACCTTGATGTTCAATTTTTGCCTGATGTTGATATACCTTGTCCTGATTGCAAAGGTACACGTTATTCCAAACTTGCAGAAAATATTAAGTATATTTCAAAACATAATAAATCATATTCCTTGCCTGAAATTATGGGAATGGATATTAATCACGCATTAGAGGCTTGTAAAGATTTAAATATAGTAAAAAACCGTCTGCAAGTGCTTAAAGACTTGGGACTTGGATATCTTACGCTGGGAGAGGCTACTCCAAGTTTGTCCGGCGGTGAGGCTCAGAGATTAAAATTAGCATCTGAGATGGGCAGAAAACAAGAAGATACTGTTTTTGTGTTTGATGAACCAACAATCGGACTCCATCCTCTTGATGTTCAATCCCTGCTTCGTGTGTTCCAAAAACTTATTGATAACAATGCAACAGTTGTTGTTATTGAACACGATTTGGATGTGATAAAAAATGCGGATTATATTATAGATATGGGACCCGGAGGCGGAGAAGACGGAGGAAAAATAGTTTTCTCAGGAACTCCGGAAGAGATTGTTTCATGCCCGCAAAGTATTACCGGCAAGTATTTAAAGTAAAAAACGCCAAAGTAAAATGTTGCAGAGGGGCGCTTCATCTGATATCATGGTATTAGTAACGGAAGCTTAAGGCTTAATATGCCGAAAAAGAAATTAAAACACATCACCCCTCAAAATTATTTGAAATATTATTACGATATCCCCTTTGAGGGTAAAACTTCTGCTGGAAAACCTCTTAGAAAACTTAAAGGAATTACCTGCCCTTACCGCGGAATAAAAATAATACCCAGTGAAAATATAAAAGGTTTTGAAAAACAATTAGCGCGCTGCAATACTGCAAAAGATGGGGTGGCACTTTTATCTAATTATCAAGAATTTATGCTTCCGGTTGAAAAATCCATATTTGCAATTTTTAAAGATTTTGTACTGATAAATCCTGATGACAATCTTCAAAACTGCCTTCAAATGATAAAAACAAATTGTCTCACAAGATTAAAACTGGAAGAGATGGAAGTCTTGGATGATGTTGATAGATTGACAAGAAAACTCTCTCCCCAAACAGCATTAAAAATCCGAGCCAAAACCACAAAATGCAGGCAGATAATTTTAAGCAGCTCCTCAAAGGATACTTTTAAACGTAAAATATTTTTGAGTTCCTTAGAAGAAATTATTCCGCATGAAAATGAGAGAGAAATTTTTAATGATATAAAAAATAAAGCTCTGTTCCTGCCGACATCCGAGAGCAGCAGGAATGCCTTCGTTGTAAAATATTCAAAAAGAAGCCAGACAGAAATTATACGCCGTATATTTATAGCATCTACAGCCTCTATTGAGCATGTTGTCCCCGCATCAAAAGGCGGAATGAATACAATAGGAAATTTTCTCCTGACAACTGCGAGCGGAAATCGTTACAGAGAAAATATGCCGTTATCCGAATATATAAAAAGATATCCTAAGATTCCGCAATATATGCAAATGTATATTGATGATATTATTAGAGAAATCCACAAAGGACATCTTCAAGGTAATGAAACTTATCCTTACAAAATAAAACAAAAACTGTTTGAGGAATCGCAAGGACGGATTATGATAAGCCTGTCAAAATACAAATATACGGAAGAAGAAGCCGCCCAAGCCGTAGAGGCGTATGAACACAGATGGGATAAATAATTTTTTTGATATAATTTTAATTATGAAGAGATTTGTTTGGATATTGATAGTAATGCTATTTTCCCAGCCTGTGATATTGGCTGATGCTGTTATAAAAAAAGTTTATCTGGATGAAGCTATTGAAGCGGCATTAGAGAATAATATAGACTTACAGGCTGCAAAATTAGAACGAAATATTGCCAAAAACAATATTAAAACAGCGAAACGTCTTCAAAATCCATCTTTTGATGCATTTTATTTTATGGGTGCAGCCGGACGCAGCGAACCTAAACAGCTGGGAGTAAGTGAAAATATTGAAATTGCCAAGCGTAGAGCAAGAAAAAATTTAGCAGAGTCTAATCTAAAACTCGTTGAAAAAAATATTGATTATACAATTTTTGATTTAAAAATGGATGTCAGAGAATCTTATATTAATCTTGTAGCAGCAAAGTCCATTTTATATACACTGGAGCAGCAAAAAGAGCTGCAAGAAGAACTTCTGGACATAGCGAAAAGCAGAGTAAAGTCCCACAGTGCTCCTGACATTGATGTAATGCAGGCAGAAATCGCCCTAAATCAGATGATTACTCAGGTTAATTCTGCAAAAGTGAGTGTAAAAAAAGCTCAAACTGAATTTAATAAAATAATCAATAATCCGGATAATGTGCTTTACGACAGTATGGATAAACTGTTTACTGAAGAAAATAATTTTGAAGAGATGATGACTCCTCCGCCGGATTATAAATTCCCCGAGTTGTCCTCAATTGTTCCAAAAGCTATAAATAATAGATTTGATATCCAAATATCAAAACAAGAAATTGATGTAGCAGAAAAGAATCTAACAGTTGTATCCCGCCAAAGAATTCCCGATATTCAAATTTCCGGAGGATATGCATATCAGCTGGGTTCAAATACTGATAGCGGAAATTTTAATAACGGAGCTTACGCAGGAGCAAGCCTTGTAAATATACCGCTCTTTTACAATTATTCACCGGAAATCCAAAATGCCGCGCTTAAGCTGCAGCAGGCTGAACTAAAATATAATTCCGTTAAAAATAAAGCTGTCAAAGATGTTTCTGCCGCTTATGAGAGATTTTTAACAGCAGCTGACAATCTTAATCACTATGAAAAGAAGATTATTACAGATTCAGAAGCCTTAATTGAAACTTCAAAAGATAGTTATGAAGCCGGAAAGTCAGATATAACCGCTTTGATAGTTATGAAACAGTCTTACAAATCTATTATTATAGGCTATTCACAAGCACTTGCTGAATATTATAACAGCTGGACAAATTTTTTGCGGGAAATAAATGATGAAGATTTCTCTCTTACAGAAGACTTGTAAGGATATTTATTCATTATTTTCCGGCTCAGCGTGGGTCATAATTTTGACCTGCCCAAGTCTCTGTTTGATTAGGTTTTCTACATCATCACAAATTTTATGACATTCAAAAATTGACATATTAGCAGGAAAAATTAATGTAATCTCTATATCAGTATCCGGACCGCATCTGCGAGCACGCAAATTTTTGAATCCCAATATAGAATTGCCTTTGTAGGTCTGAACGATTTCTTCTATTTGTTTCAAATCTTCTGCCGGTAATGAGCCATCCAGTAAGTTATTAAGAGTTTCTTTTGAAATTGAAAACCCGGCTTTTAGTATAAAAAGAGCTACAAGTATAGCAATTATCGGGTCAAGGAGTTGTATTCCCGTAATTTTTATTAGAACTAAACCGAGCATAACTCCAAGAGACGAATATATATCTGTTCTCAAATGCTCTCCGTCTGCAAATAACGAGATTGAATTTGATTTTTTTGCAACCTTAAACAAAATGCTGCTTACTAATGTATTGGCAACTACCGCAAATAGCATTACTGCAATACCGAGAGTCGTATCGACTTCTATTGCTTTGTGGAAAAATATTTTTCTTGAGGCTTCATAAATAATATAAAAAGCCGCAAAAATTATGAGTCCTCCTTCTATAAACCCTGACATATCTTCATATTTTCCATGTCCAAAAGGATGGTCGCTGTCGGCAGGTTCTGAAGATTTCATTACAGCAAAAAAGGTTAGTATTGAAGCCAAAAAATCACTCAACGAATGAATGGCTTCAGATATAATACTAATTGAACCTGAGATAATCCCGGCTATAAATTTTAAAATAATGATAATAGCGTTAGATGTTATTGAAAGTCCAGCTGCTAATTTTTTTTCTGTAACTATGTTCATAGCTAGGTTATTTTATCATATATTAAGGCTGTTTATCAACTATTAAATCTATACAGGTTATATCTATCCGGGACAGTTGTTTTTATAAAAATCATAAATTCCGCTTATCACAGAGTTTATCCATCTGTTACAGTCCTCCGGCTTTAAGCTGGAATTTCCGCCGCCACCTCGTTCAGGATGTCCGCCTCCTGAAAATTCAGGAAAAAGACCTCTTATATGTTCAAAAATTTTAAGTACATTATTACCTTTTGAATGAATGCTTATACGATACCCGCTGCTATTTGGATAAAATACTGCCGCAGAGTCAAGGTTTGAATCGTTTTTCAGAGCCGTAAGTCTGAAGTTACGTAAAATTGCACTGGTACGTTTGTTATCACCGCCGAGCGACAGCCATTGCTCATCATTTGGAGGAATAATGACATATCCGAATTTACCGTTTGAGTTATACTGTATTTTTTCAGGCAGACTATCTTTAAACATTTTTTCAGGCTTATTCAATGACATTAATATATTTAAATGTTTATTTACTTCTATTTTATCTTTTGCCGAAAGTTCGCTTTCCAGTTTTGAATAAAGATATTTAGTGTTCTTATCTTTCATAAATTCTTTTGTTTTTGCAGGAAATAGCTCTCTATCGGTAAATTCAAGAAACTTGTTTTTCTTTAAGTCATCAGACATTCCGCAATAAAGAATTTGTTTAATTTTTTCAGGCGGATTAATTTTTAAAGCCTCAAAAAATCTTAAAATTATTCCTGAACAAGACTTTGCGCTCAAATCCGTGTATATATTATTCCCTTTCAAAATTGGTTCAGGACCGTTGTGATGATCTATGCATATAAGATTTTTTGCTTTTTCTATATATTTTTTTAACTCTGAAGAAACTCGTGTATATTCACTAAAATCTACACACAAAACAGTTCCTGATGGCACTTTGGGAAGTTTTTGCGAGGAAATATCAAGAGTATCACCGCTTTTATAGTTAAAAGTTTTAGCTGCACTGTCAGAAATTATTCTTGACGGAATCTTATTTTTATTAAGAAACCATTTTATAGCCCGTGCACTTGCGATTGTATCCTCATCACTTGATGAAT
Organism: Candidatus Gastranaerophilales bacterium; assembly: GCA_944326455.1. Lineage (GTDB taxonomy): Bacteria > Cyanobacteriota > Vampirovibrionia > Gastranaerophilales > Gastranaerophilaceae > CAG-196. Next base: position 80,930 of record CALVEA010000003.1, read on the forward strand.
GGCAGACAATATCTACAAAATTTGATTTTAATAGCTGCAATTTTGTATATTCCGCTCTTTTTATGCTTATTGGTTTGGCTTGAAAACTTATTTCCATGCTAATACAAAACCCGTAAAAAAATAATTTGCAATCCGGATACTCGAGAGTAATAAGTTAAGTATCATCAAGATTTAATATTTTAGACTATTCACAAACTCTTGCAAAACATTATGACAGCCGGGCAAATTTCATGAATAAGATTAATGATAAGGATTCTTTCACTTACCGGAAATTTGTAAATATTTGTTACATATACATAAAATGTGTTAAAGTTTTTTCTTTAATATGCCGTAAAACAGCATGTATAATTAAGGAGTAACTATGTTTGTAAATGGACCGTCCGATAAAAATCCTACAAATGCTAATCAGCAGTTTTCATCTTCAAATACACAGAGCCAAAAAGACTCAGGAAGTATTTTTGATAAACTTTTTGGGAAAACTCTTATTGCAAAAAAATTAGATACAAACAAGGATGGAACAATCAGTATAAACGAAGTTTCAGATTATATACAATCCTCTAATGCATCCAGAGTTATTATAAAATTTATTAGTACCTTCCTCGGAATAAAGCAAGGAGAACCCGGAGCCGACCCCGTTGCTAAAATTATGGAGAAATTAAACATTCTCAAACTCGCTGATACTGATAAAGATGGCGATATTTCAAATGAGGAAATTAAAAATGCTCAATCATTTGAATCTTCAAAACGTAAAATTTTTAATGAAATAATGGGTGTTGCAGATGGTAAAATAAATAACAAACAAGGCGGTCTTGGTTCGTGTTGGCTTTTAGCTCCGTCTAAAGCTCTGTCTGATAAAGGTATGCTTAGCGATATTCTTCAAGTAGACGATGAGTATAATGTAACAATTACTTTATGCGGGACTGAAAATGAAGAAGGAAAACCTTACACCTATACATTTTCTCGTACGGAAATTATGAAACATAAATCCGGCAGTACAGATGCAGATGCTGTAGCTCTTGAAATGGCAGTACAAAAATACAATGATGATTTAGAATCAAGAAATATGGCAGTTTCAGAGAAAATAGAAGAATATATAAACTCATCCACTCCGATTCTGCCGGAAAAACCATCAGCAGATTTGTTAACGTCTAATCTTTCGGAAGAGGACTGGACAAAATTTTATAATTATTATATTAATTCAACCGGGGAAGATAAATACTCAATAATAATTACAAGAAATCTTCGTTTTGCTGATGACAGAGAAAAAATGATAGCAGATATGAGAAATTATCTTGCAAATTCAGAACCTGCATTACCCGAAAAGCCGGATTCACAACAACTTTCTTTCGGATTTATGTCAGGTGTTGTAGTTAATTATCTCAGAAATTCTTATTCAGACACGGTTGAAAAACCGGAAACCCAAGCAAGACTATTCTCTCCGGGAAATTTCACTATGGGCGGAAATCTTGATACTGCACTAAAGTTAATGTATGGAGAAGCTTGTGAATCAAAAGTTTATAAAAATGATGAAACCGAGCCGGATGTCGCGAAGAATATTATAGCTGATTCAAGCGGAAGCAATAATATTATAACGGTATCATTTAAAAATCAGGACGATTGCGTTATTACAAATCATGCATATTATGTCCAAAAATCAGATAATAAATTCGTTTACTTAAGCAATCCTCATAACAGCGATGTTTATATTAAGTATTCTAAGAAAGATTTTATCAAGAACTATAAAGAACTTGCAAAAATAACAATCAATACCGAAAAATTAAAAGAATTAAAAACGAGATAGAAATACTCTCTCTCTTTTTATTAGCAAGGAAGAGGTTTGTTACCATACCATTGTTGGTTAAGAGAGAAATTATCAAAAATATATTTACCCCCTCGACCTCACGGACTGTGCCGATGCAAAACGATTAAGTATCGTTTTGCGAGAGGGAGCCGTGCGCTCCAAGAGCGACAGACGAAAACATGAGTCTATTTTTTACACTTAATTTAGAAATGTTAACTTTATTTATTTGAGAATAAATATTTGATTAATTCTCCTTAAATATAAACAGTGAACTTTTCCAGTTTATAAAAATCACTTCTGACCCAAAATTAAATTTCAAATAATCATTTTATTCGAAGAAATAATCTAATTCAAAAGGTAGCATCTTACAAACTGTAAAGTAAAATGTGAAAACTAAAAATTCCACGGGCTATTAATTCCGTGGAATTTTCAATATCTGAATACGCAAGGCACTTATATCTTTGCTTTTAGACTTAATGCATCATATCTTATTTTATAAAATTTGTGTAAATATAATTTTCAATATTTGGTAAATCGTGATTAGATTTAATATAAAATTCTTTCATTTCTAAAAACCAAGCCATATTTGTACCTAATATTCTCATAGTCTGCAGACCTTCTTCATCTTTTTTAACATCTTCAGGCGTCCAACCATGAACCATATTCCAATATCTTGAAGATATAATAGGCATTTCTGACACTAAAAAATATTTATTTAATTGGTCTAAAGTTGCAGTTGTTCCTGCACGTCTTGCAGAAATTATTGCTGCACCGGGTTTAAGATAAAACCTCTTTTTATTGCTCAAAGAATCTGCAAAAAAGGCTCTATCTAAAAAAGGTACAATTATACCGCTGGCACTTGCATAGTGAACAGGAGAACCAAAAATAAATCCATCAGCATTTTCAGCTTTATCAAGGAATTCATTCACTTTATCGTTAATAACACATTTGCCTAATTTTGCACAAGCTCTGCAATCTCGGCAAGGAGAAATTGCATTTGTTCCAATATAAAATATTTCAGTTTCAATATTTTTTTGATTTAATACATTTGCGACTTCACATAAAGCAGTATAAGTACAGCCCTGTTTATGTGGTGAACCATTTAGTAAAAGAACTTTCATCACTACTCTCCATAAGATAATGTATCATAAACTTTTGCAACAATTTTCCAATCACCGTTAATCTTATTCATAATTAATAAATCTGTGAATTTATACCCGTGCCAATTATCTTCAATAACCCTCACTACCGCAATGGTTTTTTCTAATGTAATAACATCCACTCTTGCGACATAATCATCTGTGCAAGCCCCCATTTTATCTATAGTATCGTAGAAAAGTTGAATTGAACCTGATTGATATTCTTTTTCATTTAATTGACCATAGAAGCTTGCCTTTTCATAAAAATAAGGTTTTACAATTTCACTATTACCATTTTTAACAGCTTCAATAAATTTTCTTGCTAATTTCTCAACTGTGTTGAATTCTTCTATTTGTTCTCTCATATAATCCTCCTTTACTTTTTACAAGAAGCATGATAAACTTTAGCGGTAATTTATTCAAGTACGGATATTTAGGTAACCTACTTACTTTAAAGGAACCATTTATGGAAAAAGAAGAAAAAGATTGCATAAATAGTGTTGAAAGTTTTGAAGAAACTGGATTTAATTATACTCTATCTCTAATAAGCGGAAAATATAAACTAACAATTTTATATGCTCTATATAGACATAAAGTAATTCGCTTTAATCAATTACAAAAATATTTAAAAATGATTTCACATAAAACATTAAGTAATGTATTAAAAGAACTTGAAGCGGATGATTTAATCATAAGAAAAGAATATCCGCAAATTCCTCCTAAGGTTGAATATTCGTTATCGGAAAAAGGGAAATCACTTATTCCTATACTATATTCATTATGTGAATGGGGAGAGAAGCATAAAATTTAAAACTTTTTATAGTAACCGGACTTTATTTACTTAAAATGTCAAATAATCGTTTTAGCCGTACAAGTTAGATTGTGAGGGGCGAAATAGACTATAACGTTGGTTTTAAAATAGAAAATTAAGACAATTCTTGGACAATAATCGGACAATGATGACCAAGAAAAGACCATTTTGTAACATATAAAACGATTACTTCCGACCGCTAAAGGTCAAACACAAAGCCAACTTTGCCGAATAATCTTTTTATGCGTTCAGATAAAATGTCCCGTTAAATTACAGCCTGCTGTAAAAGAACACATGGTTTGATTTCTTGTTACAGATGGTTTGATTATTTTGGGACACTTTGTGTTGGGATACAATTCAAGAAAGTCCAACATTCAAACTACAGATTTCCATCTATAAAGACATTCTGAATCAGTTAGTTACGATACCGATTACCCATTGATATCCAAATGTATACCTGTCACAAGTTTATATTTATATTCATTATGAAGGGAATTAAAAAGAAAATGATAATCCTCTTTAGGTGCACTAAATTTTGTTAATTTATACTCTTTTCCATGATATTTTACCAGTTCATATATTCTTGAAGAATTTCCATCTTCATTTTTAGGAAAAGTTTCATATCCAAAGACTTTTCCGTCTTTAACCTTTTCCATCAGTTTAAATTGTTTATCCAAAACAGAGTTATCAGCAGAACACAAAGTCTTTCTTAAAGTTTTCAATGATTTTGTTTGTAAAAAACTACCCTTGAAATTTTGATTTGAAGTTATATTTACCTGCATTTCAGAAACTCCTTATAAACTTTTTAACTATAATACTTCTTAAAACCGGCTTGTCAATAGTAAATAATATTTGCTTTCAGGTTAGTTGATTTCCATTCAGATTGAACGAGTGCTCTTTAACCCCTTAGCCTGTGCGATTTCTTTAATAGGGACGAACGAGTTAAAAGCGGTGCTTGCACCTGCTTTTTCAACGAGTGAGGAGCTAGAAGCTTTGCTTATATATTCATTCATGGTACACACACATTAACTCTGAAGATAAAGAATTGGAACACCGTTTCCGACTTATTGTGTCGCTTTCGTATCAATTTTTCCGAAATTCAAATTAAAAAATAATTATCCTACAAGCCTTTGGAATTCAGGCGGTTGCCTATTATTTAGCTTGACTTAATACCTTATCAACGTCAGGGATTTTTCCTTTTTCAAGTTTATTTGCATATCTTTCAGCTCTTTTTAGCATAAAAATTGGCATATCAAAGAACATATTACTATTGAACGTCTTTTCTTTTACTGTTGCATAAAGATGTTTCACTTTTTTATAAAGAGGTTTGTAATCAGAAGACATACCAGTTTTTACTAATTGAGTATTTGTTGACAAATAAATATCGTATGGATTATTTTTTTGATTCTCAATAATTTTAGAAAGTTTTTTTAATTGTCTTGCACTAAAATTATCTCTAATATATTTCTGAGCTTCTGAATCTATTTTTACAGCCATCCCGAAGTTTAAATTATTACTTGAACTTTGTATTGCTTGTATTTGCATAAATATATCCCTTTCAATTTTGAATTATCATAACATAAAAATAATTTGCATTTGCAGTGTTAAAATAATTTAATACCAATGGCAAAATTTATATTTACGGGTTTTAAAAGATATTAGGAATTAAAATATGAAAATAAACGGAATAAAGACAAATATATTTAAAGATATTATTATCCCTGCGACTAAAAGGATGTTCAATTTTAAAAAAGTTGACCTTGTACGTCAGCCGGCAGCAGATACGGTTGAAGTTAGTTTATTAAAAGAGAATTTTCAAGGAATTAGTTCTAAGACATTTAAAAAACTACTCTCACCTGAATTCAAACCTAAAACTAACTTAGATGAAAGTGGCTTAAGGATAACAACTCTGATTGATAAAAAGACAAATAAACCTGTAAACGCATATATTGCAAGAGTTGAAGAAGATGTCCCTAATATGGAAAAATACTATCTTATGGTTCCAGATGCAAACGGGGAAATAAATATTAAAAATAAAAATTATAGAGTTATAGGTGATACATATTTTTATATAGATAAAGAACAGGAAATGATAAGTCCAAAATTTGAAGGACAATTAACAATCCAATATAAGTAATTAATGAATGTTGCAATAATCGGAGCTTGCTTAGTTGGCGGTAATTGGCAATAATAGCCCATGTTCCGCCGTATGCGCTGCTTGATATGCTTTGTAATTAACGCTGATTCAAAAGTTAGCTTATCATCTATAATTTTGAATTTATCAATAATAGCGTGGTATTGAAGCTCTTTAAATGTTTCATTAATAACAACATCTTTCCTTTTGTGTTTACCATGAAATGCAAGCCCCTTGCAAAATTGGGCATAATTAACAAGATACACATCGCAATATGTGTTATCAATAACAGCACTGCTGTGTGTCATAAACTGCAATAGGTGTTCAATTAGGATATGTGTATTAATTGATAATACGACTTTTCCGAGCTTTTGTGATAAGGCTAAAGGCATATTATAAATGGATTTGAACTTGTTGACTTGAAAAAAGTTATTTTTATTTTCTATAACCTTTTTTGCGGTTTCTTCAATTAAATCAAGGTTTTTCGGGGTTAATTGTGGTAATTTGGATAACTTATAATCTGCCCAGTCTGGGCATAACTTCGGCAATGTGTATTTATTGAATATAACACCTTGACAGGATGAAACACTTATTATTCCTTCGTTTTCAAGGTTTTCCAGCCTATTGAAAGTTGTCTCATCTGTTGATGCGAAATAATACACATACATGCCTGTAAGTGGCTCATAAGCCCACATTGTGGGTAAATTTAGCAGCTTGAAAAGCAGAGGATTGCACACCATGCAAGTGCAAGGTTGAGATGGATACATTAATCCCAAATATTGTTTGCCTTCAAGATAGTCCAAAACGCACGCTGTACTTGCGTTTTTAAAAACATTAGTGAAGGTTTCGTCGTCCAATACGACATCATAAACAAAACCGGGCTTCCTACCCTGATTGAGTTTTTTCTCTTGTTTCTGCCGATAATCGGCTGGATTAAATTGTTTTTTAACCATTGTATCATTCCTCATTTTAATTACGAACAAAATAAAATGTAATAATTCGGTATTGCGGAAGAAAATTAAAAAGGTAATTATTAAGTTAATTACCTTTTATTGTTCGTTTATTGGAATGACCAAAAGGTCTTAAATGCTTGGGAAAGCTGGGATACCCAGCTTTTGTTTTAGTCGTCATTATAAAATATAATATTTAATATTTAGAATTAAATTGAAACATCCAAAGGGAGTATCCATAATACTTGGGAAAGCGGGTTTATCCAGCTTTTGTTTTAGTCGTCTAATGAAAAATGAATATAAATAATCAATAAATAATCAATAGGTAAACAATAGATAGGAGCTTTTATATTAGCCTCAAATACAGTCAATATAAGACTTTAGGGCTTTTAAAATTGCAGAATGGTAACAAAACAATTGCAGGATAGTAACAATTTGATTGCAGAGTGGTAACTAATTAATTGCAGGAAGGTAACAGTATAATTGCATTATGGTAACGTGTTTATGCTCAAAAATTGCAGAATGGTTACCAAAACACCTGAATTATTGTAGTAATGCAGCCCAATTACCCCTGCATTAAATCATTAACATCAATATTATGTTCTCTAACATAATCAATAAAGCGTGCTTCTTTCTCGGTCAAGCGTTTTGTGAAGTCTAGGACTTGACCTGTTACACGTTTCCTGCCACTATTAGCACGAACACCGCCCCACTTAGCAACTGTCTTTTCAACTTCGGCATTTATCTTATCTTGACGTTCTTTAGGTAGTGCTTTGATTAAATCATCATTAGTTATAATTTTAGGTTTAGTCATCTGTAAGACTCCTTTTATATCTTTCAATGTTTCTGACAGCTTGCTTCATATATCGCTTTGGGGCTTCCTGTGTCTTCTTCAATGTGATAAATCCGACTATTATAATCCGTCTGCGGTCATTATCATATTGAAAGTATGCACGCACACCTCTGGGTTTGATTTCATACAAGTCATAATCTAACTTATTGATATTCTTGTACTGTGTTCCCAGTATTTCAAAGGATTTAATCGCACTTAAGATTTTATCTTGACTGCCTGAGTCTAATTCTGCGTATTGTTCCAATGCTTCTGGTGTGTATTCTGCGGTATATTGTTTATCTGTCATTGTACCTACCTATAGTATAACATGGTTTCGTTGCGTTTTCAAGATGTATATTAAGAATTATATACGTTTATTCTTTGTTCTGTTCTTTATAAATTCAATGGTCTGCATTATAAACGCAATAGACTCACGGTCATGTATTCCTAATTCTTTTAAGTTGTTTATTAATTCTGCTTGTACATTTCTTTCCGTATCGCATAGTTTGTAATCTAATACTAAACCTAATACAAATTCCTTTGACATTCCTAATGCACGTGTCAATGCAATGAAATTAACCAATGACGGAACTTTCTTCTCTTTCTTTGTCGTACTCTCTAACTCAGATATTACACCAACGCTAACACCTGTTATCTTTGATAGTTCAGCAACAGTCCAACCATTCTTATTCCTTGCACCTTTAATCATTGTTAGAGCTTCTAAAGTAGAAGATTTAATGTCATCTATATCAATAATAGGGTTCTTATTTTCAGTTTTATCCATAATTACACCTCATTATAGAGATTACCATAAAGCATAATTACTTGCAATAATTATGAAGATTTAATTCATAAAAGCAAATAAAAAATTATTATAATTCATTATTGTGAATAAATATTTCGCAAATGTGTTGACAAGGAAAAACACATGTGTTATAGTTATAATAGCGAATATTTAATTCATTATAGTAGTAATTAACTGAAAGGAAAATTCTTATGAACACAGCAACATTTAATTCATTCGGCATAATTAGTATCAAAGATTTTGCTAAACAACTGGGTAAACCAGAAAGCACAATCAGAACATGGAAACTTAGGGGAGATATTCCCGCAACCTGTTTTATAACTATTGGTTCTACTGTGTTTGTTAAAGTTAATCAATTCATAGAGTGCATGGGTTTAACTGCATAAGGTAGGTACAGCAATGACAGTTGAAAGACATGAAAATGGTAAATGGTATTGCAGGTTTCAAAGTGGTGTTGGGATACGACCACATAGATTATGTCGTGGTGCTACTACGAGAAAAGAAGCCGAAGCATTTGAAAATGCTCTAAAGTACAAGATAGAGCAACAAAAGAATGGTGTAATACCTAAAGACCAAAAGAATGTTTATTTTAACCGTCTTATTGAACTATATAAGAAACATGCTAAAACTAATCACAAGAAGTATAAGAACCAGATATATTATCTTCATGGCTTGGAAAAGTATTTTAATAATGGTAAACCTGTTAATACGATTAAACCAGAGGATATTCTAAAATATATTGAATACCTTAAAAATAGTGGGAAACGTGGAAAACGAAAGAACTCCAGTATAAACAGATTTCTTGAAATCTTAAGTAAGATGTTTAATTTGGCTATTGATAACGGTGAATTAACCGACAATCCACTTAGGAAAGTACCTAAATTAAAAGAAGATAATCATAAAATAAGGTTCTTAACCGACGAAGAAGAAAACAGATTATATGCAAGCATTGACCTTAAAGCACCGTATTTAAGACCAATAGTAACTACAGCCCTACAAACAGGAATGCGTAGGGGTGAAATCTTTGGCATGAAATGGGATAATATAGATTTAAACAATCGCAATATCTATGTATTAGACACTAAATCTGGTAAAAGTCGTGAAATTCCTATATCAGATAAATTGTATAAAATATTACAATCTATACCGAGAATATCTGAATATGTATTTATAAACCCTAAAACTAATCAACCGTATGTGGATATTAAGAAATCTTTTAATCTTGTAAGGGAATACGCAGAAATTAAAAACTTCTGTTTTCACGACCTTCGGCATACTTTCGCTACACGTATGGTAATGGCAGGGGTGGACTTATTTACCTTAATGGAAATACTAGGGCATACCAACGTAACAACTACTATGCGATATGCTCACGTAATTCCGGGTAGGAAAATGGAAGCAATTAATAAACTGGGAAATTATAACAAGTATTCCAATTAAGAAAGGAGAATAAAAATGGAAGAAATTAATTTGTATACATTAGACATGAATAAAAGATATGAATTTATGGCAACGGTAGGTAAACGTGTTATTGATGAAATACACCCTAAACATTGGGGAATTAGAATACCAGATTATTGGAACAAAGAACGCATTATATTGAATAATGTGAAAATATTTAATGGTAATGAATATGTTGACTTTGAACCAGAAATTAAAATGGAGTTAGGCAAGCAATTTAAAACTACCTGTGAGTATGACATTATTACATTTAACGCTCGTGTAGGTACTATTGATACTTATTGTGGGTGTTATGATGATGACAGCAGAAGCAATAGTTGTAATAGGGTTAGAAGATTAATAAGACCTACCAAATTAGAAATTGTATCAAAAGCACCAGGCTTAGATGTTGCATAAGTTTTATTCTGATGTAGTATTACTAGCCACTCTATTATAGGGTGGCTTTTCTTTATGTATACAATATTCATTCAATCCTTAGTATAATAACCTTTTGAAAATCTATATAAATCTACAACGAACACAACTCATTATAATAGTTTATAATTCATAAGAACAGTATTTAATTCAAATCAGAAAGTGGACACAATATGGACATAAAAATATAGCTGGGGGGAGACTCGAACTCCCAACCTTACGGGTATGAGCCGTACACTCTCACCAGTTGAGCTACCCAGCCATTTAATAAATTCTATTTAGTTGTCAATTCTGGCTTTAGGTCTCACGGGTATGAGCCGTGCGCTCTCACCAACTGAGCTACCTTGCCATAAAATTTATACTATTCATTTTTCATCGGCTCAGTTGCTTCGAGCGCTGCTCTCACGATTTCTATAATCTCGTTCGTTACACTCACTCGGGGAGCTACCTTGCCATAATTATCATACTAAATTATCACCCGGTACCGCTCAAATCCTGAAACAAGTTCAGGACACCATTATTTCTAGCTCGCTTCGCTCACAGAACTAATGTCGGCTACCTTGCCATAATTTACCCTATTTATTTGTCATCAGCTTGGTAATACCAAACCGCCAGACCATTCTCTCACAAACATTTTCAAATTTCAAGTAAAAAAGAAGAACCGGCTAAAAACCGGTTCTCTTTGATTAATCAAACTATTTTTGAATAGGAGGTTGTACCGCTCCAGGACCTTCCATACCTCTCGGCGGCATTGGTCTGTCTGGTCTTCCGAATTTATCCATGTGTTTCATGTGATGTTTATGGAATTTTCTAAAATCACCTCTGTCAAAGTGTTGTGCAAAACCCGGACGCATCATGAACTGGCATCCGCATGGACAAGGCATCATCATTGGCGGTTTATGGAGTGCAGCAAACAAGCTCAATGCACAAAATACACCGACAAAGCTTCCTAACGCCACTACCAAAAATTTTCTAAATCCCTTTGAATGACAGAAGCAATTGCATTTTTCTTCTTTAACTTCTACATTGTGGTTTTCATCTGACATAATTTGTCCTCCTTTAGGTTTAATTTTTAAACAATAAACTCACTTCATAATCATAACGATTTTTTTAATAGAATGGTTCATTTTTTTATACTAAAATATTTTTATGAAAGATTATTCGGAAATAGCGGCACATAATTTTTTAACCGGTTATAACTGTGCTCAGTCAGTATTTTTAACCTTTGCAGACAGGTACAATATTAATCCCGAAACAGCTTTGAAGCTTTCTTCTTCATTCGGCGGCGGCATGGGAAGGCTAAGAGAAGTATGCGGAGCCGTATCTGCTATGTTTATGATTGCCGGACTGGAGAAAGGTTATATTGCACCTGCAGATATGGAAGCTAAAACTCAGCATTATAAACTTATTCAAGAATTAGCCAATGAGTTTAAAAGCGAATTTGATACAATTATCTGCCGGGAACTTTTAGGGCTTCCACCCGGAGCAGATGAGCCGGAACCGTCCAAAAGAACTGAAGAGTACTATCATTCAAGACCTTGCGAAAAGTTTATCCGCTATGCTGCAAAAATTATTGAAACAAAATTATTAAATGAGCGGAGAGAAAACTTTCCAGTAAAGGTAAAGACTCACCAGCACAAGTAACAATCCGCTGAACTTTAGCAAGCCCTCTGTAAATGCTGCTATTGATTTAAGGTTTTTGACTCCGGATGTAAACAAACCTGCGACAATTAAAATAACACCTTGCCCCAGTGCGAACATAAAGAGCAGCAAGACCGCAAATGTAAGATTTTTCCCCATTGCCGCAAAAGCCATTATCCCGGCGAGAATCGGAGTTGAGCACGGAGTTCCGGCAAGAGCAAAAGTTATCCCTAAAAGTGTTGGATATAATATTAAAGACGACCCGTTATTCACAGGCATGGATTTAACGATTACCGGTAATTCAAAATCTAGGATATCAAGTAATTTTAACCCCATTACCAGAAGAAGTGATGCCATTAACAGCGTAAAATATCCTCCGAATGCTGAAGCAAAAACACTCCCTGTTACAGCACAAAGTATTCCTATTACACTAAAAACAATTGCTGTTCCAAAAATAAAGAAGCACAACTGAACAAAAGTTCTTAAGGGAGTTTCTTTTGAATAACCTCCGACATAACCTATGATAAGCGGGAGCATTGCAAGGGAACACGGGGACACAGATGCAATAACTCCGCCTAAAAATGCAGCACCCAGCAATAAATACCAAGCACTGGCACCATTTGAAAATATTTGTACTAAATTATTCATGAACTATTTCCTTAAAATAATTTTCAAGAATCTTCGGCTGGATAGCGCCTTCTATTCTTCTTGTCATATTTCCGTCTGAATCCTTAAAGATTGTTGTCGGAACAAGTTTTACCTGATATTCTCTGATTAGTTCTTTAGTTCTGTTATCTTTTTGAGTTACATCAATTTTCTGTAATGTAATTTTATTAGCATAACCCGGATAAACCTCTTCAAAGACTTTTTCGAGTTCTTGACACTCATAACACATAGGTGAAGAAAATTTAATAATTTCCGGACCGGATGCAAGGGACGGTAAAACAGCCACGTTTTTATCTCTTGTTAATCCAAAATAAACCGCGAGCGGAACTAAAAAAATAAGTAAAATAATTAAAACATTTTTTTTCATAGATATACTCTCCTTACTAAGCATATCATAGAATACAATATAATAATAATTATTTAATTACCAATATGGAGAATTATTCGTATTTTTAAACAAAAAAAAGCGGATTAGTTTAATCCAATCCGCCGTGATATGGAATTATAATTGCTGTATTTATTTTGTTTTAATCTTTGGCACAACAGACATCCCGGGAATAATCGGATACTCATTCTGGTCTATCTTTTCCGTAAACACTATTTTCACAGGAATTCTTTGTACAATCTTAACGAAAGAACCAACAGCATTTTCAGGAGGGAAAAGACTGGCTTTTGCCCCTGAACTTCTTTGTATACTGTCAATTTTACCTTTGAAAACTTTTCCCGGATAGGTGTCTATTTTTATATCAACCGGCATGCCGGGTTTCATACCTCTAATCTGAGTTTCTTTGTAGTTAGCTACAATCCATACGTCATTTGGAACTATGACGAACAGAGGAGTTCCCGGTTGAACCATCATACCGACTTCAACTTTTTTATTTGAAACCGTTCCGTCAATCGGAGCCAAAACATCGGTGTATTCTAAAGCCAGTTCTGCAGCTCTTTTTTGAGCTTTTAAAACATTCAACTCCGCATCTGCAACTTTCGCGCTTTTAGACGGATCTGAGGAGAAAATTGACTGCTCTGCTGTTGTTTGTCTTGCCTGAACAGATTCTAAATTAGTTACAGCTTTATCAAGAGTTTGTTTTGAAACAGCTCCGGCTTCATAAAGATTTTGGTATCTTTCAAGATCTTTCTTAGCAAGCTCAATTTCAGAATTTGCGGCATTTAAGTTTGCATGCGCATTTTGTTGGTTTAATAATGCTCTTTCGTATTGCGCAGTTGCTTGCTGAAGTTTAACTTCGTAATCAACTTTATCAATCACGGCAACAACATCACCAGCCTTAACCTTTTGGTTATCTTCAACGAGAACTTTTACTATTTGACCTGATACTTTTGGAGAAACTGATACTGTTGTTGTTTCAACATAAGCATCATCTGTTGACTGGTATTTTGTAAACTCATATACTAAAAATCCGACAATAACCAGTACAATCGCTCCGAACAATATTACCCAGTAGCGTTTCGTGTGTAGTTTATTTTTCCCTTCTCCGTTTTCCGTTTGAATATCTTTTTCTTCACTCATAATTTCACCTTTATATTTGTATTTCTAATGATTCACTTAAAATATCTCTTAATTCTTTTAGCAAGGTCTTGACCTTGTCCAAATCCCTGTTAACAACTTTTTCTCTTACAAGTTCCATGTGTGGTCTTATAGTATTTGTAATATCTTTTGTTTTTTTAATACCGGCTTCTGTCAGCTCTGCAATCTTAACAGGTCTATTATTTTTAATGGCAAGCTTTCTGTTCACCAATCCTTTTTTTTCAAGGCTATCCAAAAGCTTTCCTGTATTTGCCCTGTCCCTTAAGATTATTTTTGCCAAATCTCTTTGACAAATTGCGGGATTACATAACAATGTATCAAGGATTCCAAATTCTTCTATTGATAATTCATGTATATTGAATTTTTCAAAAAGTTGGTTACCCAGCATTTTACAATACTTAGCGGTAAGTTCTATTTCATAAAATATTGAATCTGTAAAATGGTTCCCCAATACCGTCTCTTTCACGATAAATCCTTTTTGTAAATCCTCTCAACAGTGTATGTTTTTTTATCAACCTGTTGCATTTGCAACATATTTATGCTATCATTTATTTTAGAAAAAATCAAGTACTTGGAGAAAAGAGATGAAGAAGTTTTTATCATTTGCGATTATTACATCGCTCGCACTTTCATATACAGTGCCGGTTCTGGCTATAGAAGATACTATCGTTGGTTCAGCAGATAAATCGACGGGGATTGTTGTAACAGATAAGAAAAAAGAAAAGAAAACGAAGAAAAATAAATCTCAAAAGGTTTCCCCTCAAAAGAACAAATATGAATACGTAAATCTTGAATGGTGGAAAGGTTTTAATGACGATATTTTAAGCGGCTATATAGTAAAAGCCATTGAAAACAACAAAGATTTAAAAATGGCGACACTTACAATTGATGAATATTATCAGAATGTAAAAGCCCAAAGAGCAAACGAGCTGCCATCTATCCAAGCAGGATTTATGCCCGGATACGCAAAGGTTTTCGGCTCGTCTGCCGGTTCTTTTGCACTCCCTATAATTGCTAATTATGAGCTTGATTTATTTGGGAAGAATCATAATAAAACAGATTCCATTAAGAAATTGTGGGAATCTTCTATATTAGATGAAAGAGCTGCCTATATTTCGATAGCTGCTGCTGTAGGCAGTACATATATAGACATTGTCAGACATGACGCCTTAATTGATTTACAAGAAGAGATTGTTGATTTAAGAAAAGAAATTTTTGAAATAATGAGTGTAAGCAATGCGGAAGGTATTGTATCAACATCTGATCTTGTAAAAGCAAATCAAGCATATATTTCAGGTGTAACTGATTTAACTGACCTTAAGAAAAAACGCACAAAACTCTTACATCAGCTTGCAGTGCTTGTAGGAGACAGCCCTAATAATATAGAAGAGTATAAGAGAATTGATTATAACTCATTGGCGTTTAGCGGTGTTATACCTGAGTATGTAAGTTCAGAAATTGTTTTGCAAAGACCCGATTATTTGAAAGCAGAGAAAATGCTTGAAAAGGCTGGATTGGATGTAAGAGCAGCAAGAAAAGAGCTTTTCCCTACAATTAATCTTGGCGGCATGCTGTTTTTTAATTCCAAATATTTAGAAAGTTTATTCACAACATCTAATATGTTATGGGGATTTGGCGGCGGACTATTCCAACCTTTGTTTATGGGCGGAAGACTCAAAGCTAATTTGAAAGCTAAAAAAATTGCGTATGAAAAAAGCCTTAAGAACTATGAAAAAGTTAATTTAACTTCTATGCAAGAGGTGAACGATTCTCTGGTTACAGTAAATATGGACAAAGAAAAACTCTCTAAACAGAAGGAAATTCAGGCTTTGGAAGAGAAAGACTTTGCAATATCTCAAGTTAGGTTTAATGAAGGAGTTATTGCCAAGCTTGATTTAAACCAGATGGAAGAAAACCTTTTAAGCGTAAATAAAATGGTTTACGAAACAGAATTCGACTGTTTGGTAAACTATATCAGCTACTATAAAGCTGTTGCCGCAAAAACAGATACAACATCTGCTGCGGCGCAGAGTTAAAATAAATATTATCTTCTAACTACGGAGGAGTTGCTTTGCCAACTCCTTTTTATTTTTAAATTACTTTTTTTAGATGAAGTTTTTTTATTTCAAATAAACTATACTAATGTCCATAATTATCAAGGAGAGAACTATGAAAGAAGCTTTTAATTACATGTTCAAGGACAATTTATTTAAACAAAAGTGGGCTGCGTATTTTTGTTTCGCATTTTTGGGCGCTTTTGTTACAAATCTTGGGAATTCACCGGTTTTAGGGTCATTAAAGATTTTTGCACCTTTATTTTTGATATTGGGTATCATCATATTATTTATTCCCACGGGATATATAGTAGCTTGTATCAGAGCTTTGTCCGGGCAGAAGGAAAATTACCTGCTTCCGGGATTCAACTATAAACATAATATGTTTACGGGTTTTAAGTTTTGGGTTGCAGTACTTATATTAAGTTTAATTTTCGGTATCGGCTGTACTGTTATTTCTGCTGTTATTGCTGTAATTGCCGGTATATTAAAGGCTAAAGTATTTGCAATAGTCGGGATTACATTTGTAATGGTGTTTCCGATTCTCATAATTGCATATTATGCATTAGCATTGAATAAAATTTTTGCTGATACTGATAGCTGGACTTCTTTTATCAAATTTAAACAGGCAACTGCAATGATTAAACAATCTTCTCTTTATAATAAATGGTTTTTGATATTCATTGTGCTAAATGGTTTATTAGGTATTATAAGCGGAGTCCTGTCTGCACTGGGCGCTGGGTCAATAGGCTGGCTTGTGATTACTACCCTTATTTCTGCAATGTTAGCTTCTTATGTTGCTTTTGTTAATGCATTTATAACTGCCAAGTGTATTGAATAAAATTTCTTTTGTAATATGGCGGGCAGCGCTAAGCGCTGCCCGCCATTGTTATTATACAAATACATAGAGAATGGTGTATAATATTCTTATGAAAAAGGTTATTTCATTAATTCTTCTATATTTAATTTGTTCTCCGGTTTTTGCAGACAGTATTAATCCTTATGTCTATAAGACCATGACTAATCAGTCATACAGGAATAACTATAACCGTCAGGTTAATAATAAAACCATACCGTACTGGCAGCGTCAGTCAAATTTTGCGACAAGAAGCCGTGGCTATACAAACTATTCAGGTTATAATAATTTTAACAACTATCATTCTCAAAGATATTATAGAGGCGGAAGATATTGATTAATCTGGATTATATAACTCTTAACAAATTCTTTGAAGAAAATATAGACTTCTTTATCGGCTCAAGACTCCAGAAGATTCAGCAGCCGACAAGGAGAGATTTTATTCTGTCTTTACGCAATAACGGCGAAAGCCGGAAATTATACATAAATATTAACCCTCAAACTTATCATATCTGCTTTATGACAAAGGAGGGGGAAGAAAGACGAAATATTCAGATTCCATCTCATCCGCCGATGTTTTGCATGCTGTTAAGGAAATATCTTGAAGGAGCAAAGGTTTCAGATGCTTTAACAGTTGAAAATGAGCGGATTTTTGAGCTTCATTTTGAAACCTATGATGAATTATCTCAGCTGCGCTCTCTTTGCCTTGCTGTTGAGCTTATGGGCAAGCATTCCAATATTATACTTTATGATAGAGAAACCTCTATAATTCTAGGCTGCGCGCATAATATAGGTTCTGAAAAGAGTAAATACAGAGAGCTTCAAGGCGGACTCAAATACATTTACCCCCCAAAGGTAAATGAGAGGTCTAATATTGAAACACCACTGTTTCAGATTTTGGGGAATGAATATCCAAACATTTCCTTGAGTAACGCTCTTGATAACTATTATTCCAAAATTCAAGAGGGAGTAAATGTAAAAAGCGAAAAATCTAAACTCCTTAATATCACGGAAAGTAAACTAAAAAAGGTTAAAAATTCCGTATCAAAAATTAAAACTTTGCTAAAAAAAAGAGATAATACCGAAAAATATAAACATCTGGGAGATTTATTAACAGCGAATCTCTATCTTAAAGCTGATTATAAAACTGCAGTTGAAGTTTTAGATTATACAACAGGTGAAAAAATAGAAATTGAACTTGACCCAACCAAAACAATGAATGAAAATGCTCAGAGGTATTATAAACTCTATAACAAATCCAAAACCACCAAAGAAAAATCAAGCCAGCTTCTTGAAGGTTTAAATATTGAGCGTGAATATATGGAAAACATTATCTATAGCATTGATAAGGCAGATTCTCTTAAAGATTTGGATGAAATAAAGCTGGAACTTGGAATAATTGAGACCAAAAAGCCGGACAAAAAGCAGCCTCTTACAGTAACAAAACTTGAGCTTGACGGGTTTGAAGTTTATATCGGCAAAAATAATAAACAGAATGATTATATTGTATCCAAACTTGCAAAAGATAATGATTACTGGTTTCATACAAGATTATGCGCAGGTTCCCATGTTTTATTGAAGGTCAAAGAGAAAGAGCCGGACGAAAGGATTCTTTTTGAATGCTGCAAACTCGCACGAGAATACTCTTCAGCTTCCCAGCCTTCTAAAGTCGGAGTGATTTACACAAGAGCCAAATTCTTGCGCAAGCCGCCAGCTGCCCCTTTAGGCTATGTGACATACAAAAACGAAAAAGAAGTTTTGATATAATTTTTGCTATAGGAGAGGGGGAACTAAAGACTGGTGGTTAGTAAATAGTGACTAGTGAATAGAGGGTGGGGGACGGGGTTAATAAGTGATTAAGTGATTAAGTGATTAAGTGACTGAGTGACTGAGTGATTAAGTGACTAAGTGATTAAGTAAATAAGTTAATAAGTGAATAAGGATTTTTCGCCCTTTCCAATTTGGGCACAACTGTCTAGGGTAATTTTGTATAAAAAACTGAAAAATGAGTAACGATATATGTTGTATGCAGAAGAAAGGCAGAAGAGGTGATAAACTAAAATGTCATCCCGAACTTATTTCGGGATCTTACCAATTTGGCGTTATAGGGTCTATCCGTTTGATAAATAAACATTGATAGATTCCGGGTCAAAGCCCGGAATGACGAGGGGATAAGTTATAACCTAACAAAAAACATAAAAAAGCGGGGAGGTGCTATGCACGTAGTAAAAAAAAGCCGGGTGTGATTTGTGGGGTATTTATCCCGCCCGCCCGGCAAAAATCTACTTAGTTGTGAAACTTTTTTCAAGCTTGCTTAAACGCTTTTCCAGCTCTTTGTTCTCTTTTTCCAGATTCGTAACTCGTTTCTTGAGTTCCGTGTTTTCGGCAGTTATTCTTAAATCCAACTCTTTCACTGCATTAATGAGCGAGTAGAACATATCTTCCCATCTGATTCTTAAAAATCCGTCATCACCTTTGGTTACTGCATCAGGAAAAACTTTCTGTAAATCCTGAGCTATTACACCGACACGAGGAGTTTTGCTCTTATCGTCTTTAAATGTATAATTATAGACTTTTAACTGTTTTATCTTATCTAATCCGCCTGAGAACACTTCTCCTACATTCTTGAGCCTGCGGTCGGAATAGTTGACAGTATGATTACCCCATCTGAATAGATCATCACTGCGCCCAGAATGTTCACAAATTTGTGACATTTCAGAGAATGAGCC
This sequence comes from Candidatus Gastranaerophilales bacterium, assembly GCA_944326455.1. Taxonomy (GTDB): domain Bacteria; phylum Cyanobacteriota; class Vampirovibrionia; order Gastranaerophilales; family Gastranaerophilaceae; genus CAG-196. Next base: position 100,766 of record CALVEA010000003.1, read on the forward strand.
TACATTGAACCTAATATATAAAGGAGATCTTGTAGATATCGAAGGAGCATAATCCGCACCTAAGTATGTATTTCTGCCTACAACCAAATTTCCCGGGATGTAAACAGTGGTTGAACTGGAACCAAGAACAATTTGGTTTGATGCTGATGTTGTTGCTCCATAACCTACTGCTGTGGAATAGCTGTGTTTGGCAACTGATGATGCACCTAATGCGGTTGCATAACTTTGGGTTGCATTACTGTTGTAACCCAAGGCTGTGGAGTAACTGCCGCTTGCATTACTTTTATAACCTAAGGCTATAGAATAATTTCCAGAAGCTTTGGCGCTTCCTACTAATGCTGTTGAGTAATATCCCGACGCATTAGCCCCCCATCCTAATGCTGACGAATAAGAAGCAGATGCAATTGATGATGCTCCTAATGATGTAGAATAACCACCCGATGCATTAGCAAAATCGCCAAATGCAGTAGAAATAGCCCCAGAAGCCTTTGCAAAACTTCCAATAGCTGTAGAATTATATCCGCCGGCATTTGATGAACAACCCAATGCTGTTGCATAAGATCCGCTTGCATTGGCAGAGAAACCTAATGCTACTGCAGAACTTCCACTTGATCTGGCAACATTACCTAACGCGATTGAATTACTTCCACTTGCATTGGCAGAGAAACCTAACGCAGTTGCTGATTTTCCCTTTGCCTGCGCAGAATAACCTAACGCAGTTGCAGTGCTTCCACTTACATTAGCAAAGGCGCCAACGGCGGTTGCAAAACTGCTTGCATTAGCCATATAACCTAACGCGGTTGCACCACTTGCTTTTGCATTGGCGGAGCCACCCAACGCGATTGCATAACCTCCACTCGCATTAGCCTTGTAACCTAACGCGATTGCAGAACTTTTACTTGCCTGGGCAGAGTAACCCAACGCAATTGTATCAGTTGCGCTGGCTTCTGATCTATATCCAATTCCGACACTGTTTTTAGATAAATTTCCGGATTTACTTTCTGATATCCTTATACCGTAATTCTTTGACGTAACATTCATTACATTAGAACTGCCGCTTGTTCCTAATGCTATCTGCGGCGTACCTTCTATATAGAATCGTGCTTTGCCTGCGTTTGATGGAAGAGTACCTGTTCCGACCATTGCGGTTTTATTCTGGTTTCCGTCCGGATTGTATGTAATAGAGCCGCCGAGACCTGCGTACATCCAAGGGCTTCCGCCTTCGGCGTCTCTCATCATCTTTTTGCTCACCATTGGTGCTGATGCAGCCGCTATTATTGCTACAATCAACAGCACTATCATCATTTCCATCAAGGAAAATCCGCGTTGTTTCATAAGTCCTCGCTTTCAAGACCGGATTTTGAAGAATTACCTCAAACCCGCGTTATATCTGCTCTAATGTCAATCTTGCAACACAATTACTATTGTGTTGCAGGGGTAAATGAAACCAGCTTGGCGAGGGCATTACAGGCTTGACGAAAAAAGGGGGAGAAATTGTTCCCGAAACGATAGCGAAAGGCGCAGCCGAAGCGTGTTTGAGGGAATAATTTCTCCCCTCAATCTCTTATAATTTCGTACTCTGTACAAACCAGTCATAGTGTGATATTATAGTAATAATACAACACAATAGTAATTATGTTGCACAAATTGTGTAAACTTGGATTTTTGCGCTATTGTAGGTTGATTTATATTAGGACAACAGCTTATTCTCCACCCGGATTCCTAAGCTCATTAAAGTTCGCAAAGTAATCCTTCTCTCTCCGCCTTCCGCTTACGCTTCCCGGGGAGGGTGAAAAAAAACCTTAATCACTTAATCACTCAGTCACTCAATCACTCAATCACTCAATCACTACCTCAACCGGCACCCACCTCAATCCTCCCTCACAAGGGAGGAAGATTATTAATGATGAATTTATTATGGACAGTTGTGCTAAGAAGGGGAGAGGGGAACAACTAGTGAATAGGACTCCTGTCATTCTGAAAGTGCAGAAAAATTAATTTATTTAATACAGTCAATTTTTCGCACTGTTCAGAATCTTACCAGTCGGGTATTATGTTTGTGTTTTGGTAAGATCCTGAATAGATTGAAAAACTACACTTGCGTTTGTTTTTCTAATCTTTCAGGATGACATTTTAGTTTATTTTCACTTAATCACTCAGTCACTTAGTCACTTAACCTCTATTCACTACTCACCACTCACTATCTACAACCAGCACCCACCTCAATCCTCCCTCACAAGAGAGGAAGATTATTTATCCTGGACAGTTGTACCAAACTGGGGAGGGTGAAACCCTTATTCACTTATTAACTTATTCACTTATTAACTTATTCACTCAGTCACTTAATCACCAGTCACTAACAAAAAAAATCCCTCCGAGAGAAGGAGGGAAAAAGCTTTTGTAAGATGTAAGATTTGTAAGATGTAAATATAAGAGAGTGGTGGGGGTAAATAATGTAAGAGAAACCCCCGTTGAGTTATTTTTGATTAAGCGATGAAATTGTTACCGAATCTGTTTGCTCCGTAGAAGAAAGATTCTCTCATTACCTGCTGAAGAGATCTTTTTCTGACTACTCTGTTGCCGATTTTGGTGTTTTCTATGTCTTCAACAGATTTTTGGTATTGTGAAGAAACTAGTGAAGAGATGTATTTAGTTACCGGAGTTTCTTCAACTATGTCATTCACGTCAACTACTTCAACTTCTTTGTCATATTCATTGAAGAAATTGTTAATAGAATTAAGTTCTTCTTTATTAACAGTATTTGTAGTGAATAACATCTTTTAAAGCTCCTGTATTTATCTCTTACATATATATAAAGTATATCAATCTGCAAAAATTGCTTTTTTTACTCCTAAATATTAAGATTTGTAACATTTGGTTCAATTTTTGGGGAAAATCGCAATAAATTTTAACAGCATGAAAATAAGTAACATCTGTTGTTGAAGGAAAATTAATTTTTACAAAACTTTATATTGTTTCTGATATAATCATGGTTGTGCTGGTGGGGCAATGAGAGAAAGAATTCTTTTATTTATAATATTATCAATATTAGGAGTATTCCTTTTTGTATTCCAAAACTACGTAAACACAGTAGTTGGTTTTGTTATATTGTGTGTGTGTATGTCAATCTACGGATTGTATCTGATAGCTGCGACCAAATACCAAAAACGTAAATTAAAAAAGCATCCACCCGTTATTAATGAAAATTACAAGCCTTTTGTGAGTGTAATGATTCCGGCACATAATGAAGAATATGTTATTGCAAATACCGTTGAAAACATATTACAAATGGATTATCCGAATTTTGAAATTATTGTAATTGATGACAGAAGTTCCGACAACACTGCGGCAGTTATCAAAGAGCTTGAAGAAAAATATGAAAAAGTAACGGCTCTTATCAGAGAAAAAGATGCTTTTCCGGGAAAATCGGCTGTTTTAAATGATGCTTTTAAACTTGCAAAAGGAGACGCAATCCTTGTTTTTGATGCAGATGCAACAGTTGAACCGGATTTTTTGAACAAACTTATACCAAACCTTGAGCCGGCTGATGTAGGAGCTGTTCAGGCAAGAAAAATTATAAGAAATAAAGACTATAACTTTTTAACAAGATGCCAGAATAATGAATACTCAACAGATACTCATTTTCAGGTCGGAAGAGATGCTGTAAAAGGAGCAGTTGAACTTAGAGGCAACGGAGAATTAATTAAAAGAAAAGCTCTTGAAGATATTGGCGGCTGGAATAATTATACTATTACAGATGATTTGGATATGTCTACAAGGCTTCATATTAAGGGTTGGGATATAAGATTTTGTCCGGATGCTTGTGTTTATGAAGAAGGAATTGTGTATCTTCTTCCGCTATTCAGACAAAGAAGAAGATGGCTGGAAGGCACTATTAGAAGATACCTGGAGTATTTTGGCGAAGCCATGAAATCAAAGAATATGTCTCTTCGTGCCAGATTTGATATGGCTGTCTATATTACTCAATTTATAATGCCGCTTTGGTTTATCCTTGAAATAGTTTTCAGAATTATAAAATTATTTACAGATAAGATTGACCCATACAGTTTACATAATGTTTTATGGTCATCTTTAATCGTATCATCGGTAGTCGGTTTAGGATTTTTCCTTGCTATAAGGTACAGTCTGAGAAGATACGACGCTGTACCTAGGCTTAAAGCAATTAAACAAGCTGCTGAAACTACTTTTTATTTCTTTATAATATGGTTTCCGATGGTGTTATTTATTTGTGGTAAAATATTATTCTGCAAGAAAGATATGAAATGGGGCAAGACAGCCCATGGTCTGGTTGTGGAAGAACAAATCAGACAAGAACACGAGCTAAATGAGGTATAAATAGGAATGGTAACTATGACAGATAATTATCAGTATGTGAAAAATCATGTAAGAATGGTTCCTGATTTTCCTAAAAAAGGAATTCTTTTTCTTGATATAACAACGGCGACAAAAGATGCAAAATCAATGAATATAATGATTGATTTCCTCTATGAACAATTTAAGGATGAGAAAATTGATTATGTTGCCGGGATTGAATCAAGAGGTTTTATATTTGGCGCACCGCTCGCGTGCAAACTAAATGCAGGATTTGTTCCAATAAGAAAACCTAATAAGCTGCCGGCAGAAACGATAAAAGAGACCTATTCTCTTGAATATGGCACCGATACAATAGAAATGCATACTGATGCCATAAAACCAGGTGATAGAGTTGTTGTTATTGATGATTTGCTTGCAACAGGCGGAACTGCCGCTGCTGCATGCAACTTAGTCAGAAAAGCCGGAGGAGAAGTTGCTGCCGCTGCATTTATTATTGGATTAACACCGCTAAAGGGCAGAGAAAAAATTGAAGAAAAAGGTGTTAAGGTAGTTACAATGCTTGATTACGATTTGGATTAAATTTATTCTAATTCAAACGGATTATCTTCTTTGTAATAATTCTTTTTAGCTTTCTTTAGTTTTGCATTCCGTTTTTTAACATCTTTTGAAACAGTTTTGTATGCATTATCAAGAGAAATCTTTGTAAGCGGCTTGTTTGTTGCACGATCATTGACAACCAGCCAATATGAATGCTTCACGTTACTCACCGCAAAAGATATTTTACCGGCTCTTCTGTCACCGGGCTTGAACTGAGAAAACAAAAGCTTTGTATCACCGAAAATTGAAGGATTATAAACCGTGTTATAATCGCTCACAAGTGCCAAATCCATGCCGGCAAAGCTTTTGTCTGACATATTAGCAATAGACAGAGAAAGTGTTATTGTATTAACCTCCCCAAACGGATCTTTCTCATATAGAATATTGGCGATTCTTATCTCAAGCCCCGGATAATTTTGTTCCTTTTTCTTTAAAGCTTCTTCTTTATAAACAGGCAGTTCCACATCTGAAAGAATTTTCACCTTAATTTCATCACCCGGAGAAATTAGCACGTTTTTACCTTTGCGGTAAAGAGACATACCCAATCCTATTGCACCGCCGATAGCAGCGCCTCCTGCCAGGGTATAACCTTGAGATGCAATCGCAGCTTCAATACCGAGAGCCTGTGCCGCAAATACGCCACCTGCAAGTCCGCCGAGAGCAGTATATCCGATATCAGTCGCAACAATCTTTGTAGCAGCTTTAACCGGATGAAGCTTTGTAGACATTTTTCCCTCTATTGGAATTTCACGACCGTCAGGAGTTACCAAATAATCAAAGCTTAAATCAAGATATCCGTCTCTTCCAAATCTCTTGGCTTCGCTGGTTTCTTTGATTACACCGTGTGCAACTGTTCCTTTAGGAATAATTATCCCCTTGTCTCCGATAACATCAGTTGTGACTTCTGCAAAAAATTCATCTCCTTCAAAAGAAAAACTTCCATCAAGAACTTGAGAGACAGTCATTTCAATTGTGTCGCGTTTTTCAAGAGTTTCGGTTTTTCCTGTAAACATTTTTTCATCTAAAGATGAATACTCATCATCAAATTCCGCATGACCTTCAAATGTATCCGGTACTGCAAAAACGAGATTGTTAAACAGGAACATACTTATTAATAAAAGCCCAAGTCTCTTTTTCATCATAATCCAATTATACTATTTTCTTAAAATTAAGTCTACAACACTGATAATAATTCATTATAGATGGTAATTGTCTGCGGACAAATCCGAAGATTTCTGTCAACAAGACTTTTTATTGTATTTTTATAACAGATAAAAAGAGCTTTATTAAGTCCGTTTTCTTCATTCAAAGCATCTCGTATCGGCTGAATATAATCTTCCGTACGGGTTCTGGGCTCGATTTTATCAGCAATGAAAATTATTTTTTCAAAGTCTGTCATATTTGCTTTGCCAAGGGTATGCCATCTTATAGCTGAAAGAATTTCCTCGTCCGTTATATTAAACTCTTTTTTTGCAACAGGTACACCAGCAGGCGCATGGTATGTTTTAGGATTAATAAATTCATCTTCGTGGATATTTTCCATTTTATGAAGTATACCTAAAAGTTCTTCGTTCTTAAGACATTTTGCACAGTCGTGAATAAGCCCTGCAAGATAAGCCTTCTCTTTATTAACCCCATACTTTTCCGCAAGCTCCGCCGCACATTCTGCAGTTCCCAAAGAATGAAGATATCGCTCTTCCGTTAAATTCTCTTTCAACCAGTTCTTAATTAATGTATAATCCATTTTCTTTTATGTAATCCTCCACAGCTTTTGTCGTTTCCCCGTCCGGCTTTTCCTGCCTAATTTCTGTCGACGAAATATCTATATATTTCATCGGTGCAACCTCAAAATCAAACCCTTTATCTTTAAAACATGTATAATCAGGTTCATCTCCCCGTCTCGGAAAAACAATAAAATGCACCAGTTTTTTTAGTTCATCTATTTTATACCAAGTTTCGAGTTTGGCAAAAGCATCTGTTCCTATAATAAAGTTTAGACGATTTTTAAGGTTATATTTTTCAATAATTTTTTTTACAGTGATAAGAGAGTATGAAGGAGAATCTGATTTATATTCAATATCTGAAACTTCAAATTTCGGATTCTTTGAGACAGCTATTTCCACCATCTTGTATCTGTGGCTTGCGAGATTAGATGATAATTCTTTGTGCGGCGGAATATATGCCGGAATAAAAATAATTTTTTCAAAACCGAAATATTGAAGCGCAAACTCTGCCATCTCCAGATGAGCATTATGTATAGGATTAAATGTCCCCGGAAAAATACAGATACTCATTTACCCCTCCTTATTATTAATTTTATAACAAACAAGGGGTAAGAACAAAATCCCTGTCTGGAGTTTAGAACGCGGCAGATTGAGGCTGAAGCCCTGTTTTTTGTTTATTAATTTGAAAAATGTGAGCAAAATGTGAGCATAAAAGAAAAAGAGCAAAAATCAAATGTCATACAATTCCCCAGAAGGCAACTATATTGTTAGTTTTAGAACTGCCGATGGGGAGACTCGAACTCCCGACCTACTGATTACGAATCAGTTGCTCTACCACCTGAGCCACACCGGCAAAACATTCCTTGTTATATTATACAACGTAATCTTTTAATAATCTCATCTGAAAATTTACTGCACGAATAATGACCTTCAATGTCGGCAGTTCTAATCCCGGCTCGGAGTGTTTCAAACAAAGCTGTTTTAATTTTATACGCAGCCTCTCTTTCACCAATATAATTCAACATTTCTATTGCAGACATAAGCAGAGCAGTAGGATTTGCTTTATTTTGTCCTGCAATATCCGGCGCTGAACCATGAACAGGCTCAAATACCGCACAATCCGTACCAATATTAGCACCCTGAGCGATTCCCAAGCCTCCTATTAAGCCCGCACACAGGTCTGAAACTATATCCCCATATAAATTTGGCAGTAATAAGACATCAAATTGAGCCGGATTCTGGACAAGCTGCATACAGCAATTATCGACAAGAATTTCTCTAAATTTTATTTGCGGGAATTTCTCTGCAACTTCACGGGCGCAATTTAAAAACAACCCATCTGAAAGTTTGCAAATATTTGCTTTTGTCACAACACAAACTTCTTTACGATTATTCTTTACGGCATAGTCAAACGCGAATTTAGCAATCCGTGTTGAAGCAAATCTTGTAATCCTTTTTATACTTTCTGCTGTATCATCATCAACCTGACGCTCAATACCTGCATACAAATCTTCTGTATTCTCACGCACAACAACAATATCAACATTGTCATATCGAGTTTTTATTCCGGGAAGATTATAGCAAGGTCTTAAATTTGCATACAAATCCAACTCTTTTCTTAGTTGAACATTCACGGATCTAAAACCTTTACCTATCGGTGTTGTAACCGGTGTTTTCAGGGCAACACCATTTGCGGTCACTGATTTAATAACTCTATCCGGTAAAGGAGTTCCTTCTTCTAAAATCACATCGGCTCCTGCAGTTTGGACATCCCAATCTATTGAAACACCGGAAGCTTCAATAATTCTTAATACAGCTTCGGCAATCTCAGGACCTATACCATCCCCTTTTATTAAAGTAATTCTCTTCATACGTCCTTCTTAAAATTATGCATTAACGGTTTGTTTCGCTTCTATATATGCAGCAAGAGCTTTAGTAAGCTGGTCAGGGCAGCTTGTAGGACGGCTCCCGCAAGGAAGACCTTGAAGTCTTGATATAACTTCATTAATATTCATTCCTCGTATTAGCATCCCGATTCCGCTGAGATTTCCATTGCACCCCCCAACAAATTCAAAATCTTCAATGATATTATCTTTTATACGTATTTGCATCATCTTGCTGCAAACACCTTTTGGCTGGTACTGCACAATATCAACCCCGTTAACCTCTTTTATATTAACCTCGCTCATAAAATCACTCCTTGTATAATATATCTTTAAAACAATTATATCATACGAAGGAAATTTATTTCAAATCACAACAGAACTATTTAATAGTATTGTTCGTGTCTGCTTTAAAAGAATCATACGCAGAGGCTAAATCGTAGTTCTTATAAAGATCGGCATATAGTTTTGCAGCTTCTGCAGCTCTTGCCTTCTTTGAATACTCAATCACAGCATTAAAACCTTTTGAATTAATAGTTCCATCTATGTTTGAAATATTTGGAGACGGTTTGCTTAACATATCGGCAGCAAGGATATTAGTGCTGTATTCCGAAACATCTATTTTCCCGTCTTTATTTATATCAAGAGGTTCTGCAGTAAAAGTATTATCAATAAGAAAATTCTTTTCAAATTTTTCTACCGGATATTCCAAAGCTCCCATTTCTTGATAAGCTGCACCTAACAATGCTTTTTTATCAACATTTCCCATCCCATTATTCGGCATATATCTATATTCATATTCAAGCGGCGGCAACGAATTTAAATACTCATCATTCTTTTTAACAAATTCTTCTAACTTAGCTGTATTTCGCTGTTGAGCAGCAGCATCAACACCGAATTCAAGAATAGGAGGCGTTGCAAAATTATCATTCACAAGAGGTTTTTCTAAATAATCTATATGGTTCTCTACAGCATTTCGCCCGTATTTGACTGAAGTATCTGTCACCTTATTATCATACTTGCCGTTATTTCCGTTAATATTTGATACAGCCATTTTTAAACCTCCACACTTTGATATATATAATAAAAACTTTTAACAAAAATTATTGCTTTTCTATAAAAAAAGCTTTACAAAAATTAATGGTTGGAATCAGGTCAAATTATATTATAATAAACAAAGGAGAGGTAATATGACAGAATACGTATTTTTAGACGGAGAGTATATTGAAGCATCAAAAGCCGTAATTCCGGCAAGAACACATGCTTTTTTATACGGCACATCAGTTTTTGAAGGAATAAGAGCTTATTATAATAAGGAGGATTCTCAGCTATATATTTTTAGACCAAGAGAACATTACGAAAGACTGCTTGCAAGCGCTAAAATTATCTGGATGAAAAGCAAATATTCAATTAACGAGTATATAGACATAACAAAAGCTCTTTTAAAAAAATGTGAATATAAAACAGATGTATACATTCGTCCGACTCTTTACAATGCTTCTGCAAACATAAGCCCGACTTTATGTGATGCTAAAGAATCTTTTCTGTTGTTTACAACTCCTTTTGGGGATTATTATGAACCACAAAGGGGACTGAGGTTATGTGTATCCTCTTGGAGAAGAACATCTGACAATGCGATTCCGCCAAGAGCAAAAATAGGCGGCGCCTATGCTAATGCTTCTCTAATAAATACCGATGCACATAATGCAGGTTTTGATGATGCTATAGTACTTTCTGAAGCAGGACAAGTTACGGAAGGTTCTGCAATGAATATATTTTTAGTAATTAACGGTAAGCTGGTGACTACAAATACTACGGATGATATCCTTATAGGAGTTACAAGAAACACGGTTATTGAACTTGCTAAAGAACTTGGAATTCAAGTTGAAGAAAGAGCTGTTGACAGAACAGAACTCTATACTGCAGATGAAGTTTTCTGCTGCGGCACCGGCGCCCAAATTGTCCACGCTGAATCAGTTGATAACAGATTAATTGGAGAAGGAAAAATAGGAGCTGTTACGAAAAAACTTCAATCCCTTTATTTTGATGTTGTAAAAGGAAATGTTCCTAAATATAAAGATTGGTGTATTGCTGTATATGATTAAATTTCTCGGAAAATGCATGATAAATTTATACTTAAGCGCCCTCTACACATTAACGGGTCGCTCAAGGTTCAGCTCAGTAATAGCTCAAGCTGCTGCAATAAGCTATGATTCACTTATTATTTCTCTTGTAATAGTATTTGTATCTGCTGCAGTTATTGCAATACAGGTTTCAAAACAATTTCTCATGTCTGGCGCAGAAGCCTATGTTGGCGGTTCGATTGCAATTGTAATGATAAGAGAAATAGCTCCGGGGTTTGTTGCCCTGGCAATAGGAGCCAGAGCCGGAACAGCAATATCGGCAGAAATTGCTAACATGCAAGTTACATCTCAGGTAGATGCAATAAAAACACTTAAAGTAGACCCTGTGGGATACTATTTCTCACCAAGAATAATAGCTGCCGGAATCACCGTTCCAATGGTTGTTCTGATAGCAGAAGTTGTTGGAATTTTAGGCGGACTTGTAGTTTCGTATTTTACAATTGGGCTTCATCCCGCAAGATATATCAACTCTGTGTGGCTTTGGCTGAGCACTAAAGACATTTATATAAGTTTGTTAAAAGCTTTTGTATTCGGGATTTTGATAGCGTTGGTCTGCGCAACCCAAGGTTATGAGACAAAAGGCGGAGCCAAAGATGTCGGCATATCCACAACCAGAGCAGCTGTTTTATCTACAGTTTATATGCTTTTCGCTGACTTTATAATTAATCTTGTATTCTATTTGTAGTTTGAAAAAGGCTTATGCGTATGATATCATGCTCTTATCAAAACAGGAGTTTCACTTTGACTAATAAGTATCAATCCATTTATGATTTAATTGAAGAATGGCTGGAAATATACCACTCCTCAAATAATAAACTGGAGCGGGCGAAAGTCAAAACTCTTGTTGTTACTAAAATGCTTCCTGTTGTCAAATATATAGCCAAAACGATTGCAAGACGTGAAAGCGACCCTATTGAAGACATGGTTCAAGCCGGTGCTATCGGAGTCTTAAAAGCCATTGAAAGCTATTCACAGGAAAAAAACGGCAACTTTAGAACTTATGCGGGTTATCTTATTATTGGAGAGATGAAACATTATCTCAGAGACCGATTAAATGCTATACGTGTTCCAAGACATATACAAGAACTATCCTATCGTATAAGCAACTTTACAAAAGAACTTACCATTGACGAAATTAATGAGCTTACAAATGAAGAAGTCGCAACTGCATTAAAGATTTCACCTAAAGATGTTGCCGCTGCCCGCCAAGCTGAAAGAAGAAGTTCTACACTCTCTCTTGAAGATGTATTCCGTGCTGACCAAGAAAGTTTTCACTATGAAGAATTACTTTCTATAGAAAATTACCAAGACTTATCCGAAATTAACGATGCAAAAATAATTTTGACAGAAGTTATTAACAAACTTCCGCCGGAACTAAAAAAGATTATCGGAATGTACTATTTTAAAGATATGAATCAAAAAGAAATTGCCAAAGAACTTAATTTTACCCAAATGCAGATTTCAAGAAGAATGAAAAAAGCTTTTTCAATAATTTATAAAATGATTGCAGAACTGGAAGATTCCAAACAGGAGATAACAAATGGATAATTATATCCTCTTTTTGTTCTGTATTGTAGGACTTTGTTTCGGAAGTTTTTTTAATGTTGTTATTTTGCGCTCGCTTAGCGGAGAAAGCATTGTTTTTCCAGGTTCAAAGTGTCCGAAATGTAATCATAAACTCTACCCTTGGCATAATATTCCGGTTCTTTCATATATTCTTCTTCGCGGTAAATGTTATTTTTGTAAAGAAAAAATTAGTATTCAGTACCCGATAGTTGAACTTGTTACAATGTTTGCATTTGCAGCATCTTATTTAAAATTTGGATTAAGCATAGACTCAATTTTTGGGATAATTTTACTTTCAGGACTGATTATTATGACAACAACAGACCTTAAAGAAAAATTAGTCGATTGTAATATAGCGATTTTATTAGCAGTGTGCGGATTAGTTTTCAGCTACTTGAGAGTAGAAAGTATTACCGATTCATTCCTGGGACTTATTCTGGGAGCTGTTATTATTGAAGCAGTTGCCAGACTTGGTTATTTTATCAAACCTAAAATACGGGTAATGGGAGAAGCAGATACCTACGTTGCAGGAGCTTTGGGAGCTTTTTTCGGAGTTAATGGTATATGCATTGTATTGGTTTATTCACTCATTGCTTCTGTTCTCTTCGCCCTTCCGGCATTTTTATTCAATCAATATAAGAACAATAACAAATCTACGTGTATTCTCTTTGTTCTTTTTGCCCTATCAGCAGTAATCTTTAAAGCTGCCTATCAAAATTGGATTACTTTTGCAGCAGTCGGAATTTCCGGACTTTTGCTTTCTGTCTCAATTTTGAAAAATATTAAAAATGAAACAAAAAGAACATACCTTCCTTTTGTACCGGCTCTTGCTGCAGCTACAATATTTTATATATTTTTCCAATAAAAAATTTTTAATTTACAGGTTTTTACAAAACTATGATGAATATTACTTATCCGAATCAATATAGAAATTATTGTCTCTTTGATGAAGAGAGGATTTCTGCAAGAATCAAAAACAGAGAAAACGAACTCTCACAGATTCAAAAATCACTTGAAAATCCAAATAACGAAGCCGAAGTAATTGAAGATTTATATATTCTAAACAGAATGCTTGATGAGGGAGTAAACGGAATTGATAAGTTATACCCTGTTTTATCAAAGTATAACAACACAAGTTCACCAAACGTCCAAACATTTTTAGCAGGGATTTATCGCAAAACCAAAATACCCGATGCCTTCGGACCTCTTTGGGCGATGCTTATCCGGAATTCCATAAACCCTCCCCAAAATTGCCCGTTTGATCCAAACGAGGAAATTGGCGGTGCTATATTAGATTACTTAGCTTGAGTAAGAATACCATAACCCAGCTCAAGAGCTTTAATATTCAGCGGAAGAAGCTCCTTTTTCTTTCCGGACATAACTTTTTCAAACCCTTTAGCTAAGTATTCTTTTGATACAACATCACACACTGATGCAAGAACACCAAGCGCAGCCATATTTGCTACCTTGCTGTTACCCAAGTCGTTTGCAATTTGAGTCATTGGCGCAAAAACATACTTAATATCACTTCTCGGACGAGACTCCGCAACAAGAGATGAATTAGAAACAATGGTTCCGCCTGATTTAACTCTGTGGACAAATTTATCAAAAGACTGTTGATTTAAAACCAGAGCATAGTCTGTATCCTGTTTATGAACGGAACTGACTTCCGAATCAGAGACTACTATCTCGCAATTTACGGTTCCGCCTCTCATTTCAGCTCCATAACACGGATACCAAGTAACATTCTTACCCTCAAGCATAAAAGCATTTGCAAGAATAGTACCTGCCAGAAGGATTCCTTGTCCGCCAAAACCTGCTAATATAAAATTCTTTTCCATTATTCACCTTTTTCTGTTGTTACATCTTTATAAACGCCAAGAGGAAATACCGGCATCATTTCTTCCTTAACTCTAATATGAGCTTCCTGTGGAGACATGTGCCAGTTAGTCGGGCAAGAAGAAAGAATTTCAACAAAACCGAATCCCAAACCTTGAAGCTGAACTTCAAAAGCCTTTTTGAGCGCCTGCTTAGCCTGATTAATATGCGGTATAGTATCTAATGCAACTCTCGCGGAATAAGCAGTACCGTCACATAAAGCAATTTGCTCAGCCACTCTTATCGGATAGCCATAATATTCTCTGTTTCTGCCGTAAGGAGAAGTTGTTGTTATCTGTCCCATAACCGTTGTAGGACCCAACTGACCGCCAGTCATACCATAGGTTGTATTGTTAATACAAATAGCCGAAACACATTCTCCCCTGAGCGCAGTGTGCATAGATTCAGCCAAACCTATAGATGCAAAATCACCATCCCCTTGGTATGTAAATACAAACTTATCAGGAGTTGCCCGTTTAACCCCTGTAGCTGATGCACAGGCTCTGCCGTGCGGAGCCTCCACACAATCCACATCCAAAAAGTCGTACAAAAATACAGAGCAGCCTATGGACGTTGAACATATTGTTTTCTCTCTTAGATTCATTTCATCCAAAAGTTCTGCAACAAGTCTTATTGCAACACCATGGTCACATCCAGGACAAAATGTATATCTAAAATCTTTTTTCATAGATTTAGGAATACTGAATACTTGCTGCATATTTACTCTCCATTATTTTTTCTACTGCACTTACAATTTCTTCTACGCTTAACCATTCACCGACAGGTCTGTTAATCAAGCTTACATTGGATTTACCCTCAACAGCATACTTAACATCCTTGAACATCTGTCCCATATTCATTTCTACAACAGCGAAATCTTTACCCATTGATGCAAGTTCATTAATCCTTTTATGCGGGAACGGTGATAGCGTTACAGGTCTGAAACAACCTGCTTTTACACCCTTATCTCTTAAAACTTTCATCGCAGCTTTAATATTACGTGTTATGGAACCAAATGCTGTTAATATGATATCAGCATCTTCAACTTCAAACTCTTCATAGGAAGTTTCATTTTCAGCAATCACTTCAAATTTCTTAAACAAATTATAGATATGCTGAACTTGTTTTTTCTCGTCTGTACCAATAGAATAAATTGCTCTTGACTCTCTATCTTTAGCACCTGTTAAAGCCCATGAGGACACATCAACCTCAGGATAAGGGTCTTTACCAAAGCATGCCGGCTCCATCATCTGTCCCAAAAGCCCGTCTGCAAGAAGGATAACCGGATTTCTATATTTTTGAGCCAGGTAAAATGCTCTATAAGTAAAATCAATACATTCCTGCACTGTAGAAGGGGCAAGTACAATAATTTTATAGTCCCCGTTTCCGCCGCCATATACAGATTGGTTATAATCACCCTGCGCCGGATATATATAACCCAATCCCGGACCGGCTCTCATAACGTTGACCAAAACTACGGGAAGTTCATCCGATGCAGCATAAGAAAGAGCTTCTTGCATCAGTGCAACCGCCAAAGAAGATGATGTTGTCATTGCTCTTACTCCAGTAGAAACGGCACCTACAACCATATTAATAGCGGCGATTTCACTTTCTGCACAAACATATCCCCTGCCCAGCTTTGGCATTTCAGCAGACAGATATTCTCCGATTTCCGTCTGCGGAGTTATCGGATATCCAAAATAGCACTGGCAGCCCGCATTAATAGCCGCCTGCGCAATGGCGTAATTTCCTTTTATTAAAACTTTTTCATTACTTTCAGCCATCAAACCTCCAATTTGACTTATTTATAAACCGCTGTTATAGCCATATCCGGACATCTCTTAGCACACATGGCACAGCCTATGCACTCATTATTCTTATCATCAAACTCAACCAAGTAATCTCCGAGACGGTTTGTCTTATCACTCTTTTTAATCAAGCCTTTTGGACAGGTTGATACACAAAGATAACAAGACTTACAACGGTTAGCATCAATTACAATTTTTCCCATATCTACTCCTACTTCCAAATAAAAGTATAGCATCAACAAGGTTTTCAGACTTCTAATGTAACAAATTGTAAAAATTTTAAAAAAAAGCGTTATCGAAATCCAAAAATGTGGAATTAAGAATATATAAGAAGATGCAGGGAAGCATCGTCAGGATGCGAATGCCAGAAAGGAGTAAAAAATGGCACTTACAATTAACACAAACATTTCGTCACTGGTAGCACAGGCAAACTTGAACAAAGCGACTTCATCTTTGAACCAAGCTATCGAAAGAATGACGACCGGTTACAAGATTAACCACGCCTCAGACAACGCTGCAGGGTATTCAATTGCAGCAAAATGGGAAACCCAGTTAGGATCACTTGATGTCGCTGCTGACAACGCTGCAACAGGTACTGACATGTTGACAACTTTGGAAGACACCTATTCTTTGCTTACTTCTCACTTGCAACGTGTTAGAGATTTGACAGAACAAGCAGCAAACGGAACTTATGGTTCTCAATCATTGAAAGCAATCCAATCAGAAATTAGTGCAAGATTGGAAGAAATTGACCGTATTGCTTCAAACTGTGAATTCAGCGGATTGAAAATGATGGACGGTTCTTTGGATGATATTGCTCTGCAAGTAGGTTTATACGGTTCTGCAGACAGCCAAATAGTTCTTGATGCAGATTTATTTGCAGAAGCAAATGTAAGCACATTATTTGGAGGCGATAACGCAGAAACCGTTGCTCAAAAATGTTCCGGTATTGGTGCAGACGGAACAATTCAAGGCGGTCAAAGCGAAATGCTTGATAAAATTGATGAGGTAATTAATGAAATTTCTAATCGCGTAACAACACTTGGTGCTGTTCAGAACCGAATCGATTCAGCAATTGAGTCAATTAATGTTCAAACTGAAAATATCACATCTTCATTATCAACCCTTAAGGATGCTGATATCGCGGAAGAATCTTCAAACTATATTCAAGCACAGATTCTGCAGCAGGCAGCAGCAACATTATTGTCAACTGCAAACCAAACTCCAAGTATAGCGTTGAACTTACTATAATAAGTAACACTATATATATTTACTCTAAAAGAGGGCAAGGATTTTTATCCTTGCTTTTTTTTATTTTAATTCATATATACATAAAAAAATCCCGTCTCCGGGATTTTTAAATTTCCTCACTTTTCTAACGTATTTGTTAATGCTTTCTTTATATATAAAGTTTGTTTTTATATATTGATTTCAAAAGATATATTTTTTGTTACAACACTTAATAAAAAAGGAGATTCCAAGAATCTCCTTTTTTATTTATTCTTTTAAGAATGTTTCATAATTCCTTGCCAAAAGGTGTGTTCGGACTTGGTTTATCAAATCAAGCGCAACACCGACCATAATGATTAGGGAAGTAGCACCAATACCTTGCAAGGTCTTTATATCGGTAATATAACTTGCAAACGCCGGCACCAGCGCAATAATACCCAAACCCATCGCTCCTATGAAGGTCGTTTTAGTAAGGATTTTATCCAATGCCTCCGCAGTTGGTCTTCCCGGTTTCACACCAGGAATTGATGAGCCGTATTTTTTCAAATTGTCAGCAATCTCTTTTGGCTGCATATTCGGCATAATTGATGCATAGAAAAATGTTAACGCAACAATCATTACGAAGTATATGACATAATATGTAGCCCCGCTCGGATTAAAGAATTTAGTTAAAGTCGTAACCGTATTCAAAATCCAACCTTCCGGAAGATTAGCCTGTCCAACAAGGCTTAAAATCGTAGATGGGAATAAAAGAATTGCTACCGCAAAGATAATAGGCATTACACCGCCCGGATTAAGTTTGAACGGAATAAACGTATTTACACCGCCGTAAACTTTATTACCAACCTGTCTTTTAGGGTTTACAATAATAACCTTTCTGATTGCTTCCTGCATAATTACAATGAAAATCATAGTTACGAAGAATATAAACAATAAGAGGGCTAAGTTCCACCCCAAAGATGGGGTACCGGCAATCATTTGTGCAGTTTTTGAAGAATAAAGAGGTATTCCTGATAATATACCTACAAAAATTATCAATGAACCGCCGTTACCAATACCTTTTTCGGTTATTAATTCTGACATCCACATAACAAGAATTGATCCTGCCGTAAGTGTCAATACAGAAGAGATATAAAACATTGTATGGTTAACACCTGCTGTAATAGCATTAGTATGTGCCATAAATGCCATAAAAATCACAGCCTGAAAAGCCGCCAATATAACAGTAAATACTCTTGTATACTGAGAAAGTTTTCTTCTGCCGGCTTCGCCATCCTCTTTCTGTAATTTTTCAAGCGCAGGTACTATTACCGCCATTAACTGCATAATAATTGATGAAGTAATATATGGTCCGATACCTAACGCAAAAATTGATACTTTTCTAAGAGCGCCGCCTGCAAATAAATCCAGGAAACCTAAAATATTATTCTGGCTCGCCAGATTAGAAAAATATTCATTATTAACACCAAACAACGGTAAGTGGATGCCGAATCTGAATAACAAAAGCATTGCAAAAGTAAAGATAAGCTTCTCTTTCAAGCCCGAAGCATTCCACATTGACATCAAATCCGCCGTTGTCGGCATTCTCATTCCGCCTGTCATTATACTAATTCAACCTTTCCGCCTGCTGCTTCAATTTTTTCTTTTGCTGATGGTGTTACATAGTCAGCCTTTACGGTAATAGCATTTTTTATTTCGCCGTTACCAAGAATTCTCAAGCCATCACAAGAAGGATGTGCTTTTCTGATTTCCTTTAAAGAAGCCAAAGAAACTTCTTTCAAGTTTAAAGCATCAAGTCTGCCAACATTGATTTCAGCATAATTTCTTGAATTAATTATCTGGAAACCTTTTAATTTAGGCAATCTTCTGTAGGCAGGCATTTGACCGCCTTCAAAGCCTCTTTTTGAAGCTCTTCCGGAACGCTGTCCTTCGCCGTTATGACCGCGGCTTGAAGTTTTACCGCATCCGGATGAACGACCGCGACCTACTCTTTTTGATTTTCCTGTTGAGCCTTCTGCAGGTCTCAAATCTTCTAATGTAATTTTATCTGCCATGTTAATTTTCCTTTCTAATATAGTGAATTTTGATTAGTGAATAGAGTTTTAGCTCATATACACCAACTACTCACTAACCTCTACTAAATGAGAGATTTTCTTAGCCATACCCATAATTGTAGGGCTGTCATAATGTTCTACAACCTGATTAAGTTTCTTTAACCCCAAAGCCTGTGCAACTTTACGCTGAGATTCAGGGCATCCAATCAAACTTCTTACAAGTTTTATTTTTATTTGTTTTGAATTAGCCATTTTATTATTTTCCTTATACTTATTATTTCATTTCAAACTTCAACTTAAATAGCCTGTTAGTTTAATAATTCAGCCATTGTTAAACCGCGTTTTTTAGCTACTTCGTGGAACGGTCTTAATGATTTAAGAGCCTCTAATGTAGCATTTGCTGCATTAAGCGGTGATTTTGAACCCAAAGATTTTGAAAGAATATTTTCAATACCTGCAAGTTCAAGCACTGAACGAACAGCACCGCCTGCAATAATACCTGTACCTTGAGAAGCAGGTCTTAACATAACAGCACCGGCTCCTGAACGACCTGTAATAGGGTGAGGAATTGTTGTTTTGAAGATAGGAACAGTAATTAAGTTCTTTCTTCCGTCTGCAATTGCTTTTTGTATTGCAATAATAACTTCAGAAGCTTTTGCACATCCTACACCAACTTGTCCTTTTTGGTTTCCGACAATAACAATAGCTCTAAAGCTTAATTTCTTACCGCCCTTAACAACTTTTGTTACACGGCGGATTTGAACAACCTGTTCTTTCCATTCTGATTCAGGTTTTACTTCTTGTGTTTCAACTTTTTTCTTTCTTGAACGTTGTTTTTTTGCAGGAAGTTCTGTAACAACTTCTTCTGCAGCTGTTTCTTCAACTACTGCTTCAGTATTTTCTTCTGCAGCAGCTTCAACAGTTTCTTCGACTTGTGTCTCTAATTTTTCTTCTGACATGTTATACCTTTCCTATTTTTCTAACATTGCTTTTATAATATTTTTGCAATCAAATAACCAAAGAGAAAAAACACCTTTCCAGGCATTTAAAGTATATTCAATTGCGGGTTACTTTTCTGACAAAGAAATTTTATCTCAAATACTTTGTAAAATCAATAGGTTTGTAAAGATTCCTTAAGTTAAGAGGCAATAGCTGCAAGACAGTTATGAATATAAAAAGCATAAAAGACACCGAACAAGGCTCCTATAAACACCTGGAGCGGAGTATGCCCGAGTAACTCTTTCAATTTTCCTCCTGCTTCCTGCAAGTCTTGCTTATAAATATCCATAATAATCCGATTTAAGCAGGCGGCTTGCTTACCGGCTGCTCTTCTAACCCCTGCAGCATCGTACATTACAATAAAGGCATAGCCTAATGCTATAGCAAAAACTATTGAATCAAAGCCTTTTATTAAACCTACCGCCGTAGACAATCCCATCACTCCGGCTGCATGAGAACTCGGCATTCCTCCGGTAGTTGTAAACAACCTTAAATCAACCTGTCGTTTCACTATCAGATGAAAGAAAAATTTAATAATCTGCGCCACAACTATTCCGGAAAAAGCTACAAAAATTACTTCATATCCCGTATTATAAAATTGACTTAACTGCATTTAAACTCCTGATATTCTGCCCTTCAACTTATCTAAAATTTCCTTAATTACTTTTGATTCGTACTTGTCAATTATAGCATAACAATTTTCAAGCATGGAATTAAACTTCTGTTTAGCTTCTTCTAAACCGTACAATGACACATAGGTAAGCTTTCCGCTATTTTTGTCTTTACCAATTGTTTTTCCCATTTCTTCAAAGGTAGAAATTTCGTCCATAATGTCATCATATATCTGGAAAGCCAGCCCGAAATTTTTTGCAAACACATCCATTTCTTCAGCTGTATCTTTAGATGCATTTGCTATTATTGCACCGCAGCGCACAGCTAACCTAAAAAGAACAGCTGTTTTATTAAGATGTATAAAATCCAAAGTCTCTTCAGGCGACTTAATATATTTTCCTCCTTCGGATTCAATATCCACAACCTGACCTGCAATTAAGCCGTAAGCTCCTGCAAATTTTGTGTACTCATGGATAATTTGAACCAACTGTTCAGAAGTTAATCCTGTAGATTTTTCTATAATTGTTTGAGGGGCTAAAGTTAGAAGAGCATCGCCCGCTAGGACAGCATTTGCTTCTCCAAAGACCTTGTGATTAGAAGGCTTTCCTCTTCGAAAATCATCATTATCCATACATGGTAAGTCATCATGGATTAAGCTTTGAACATGGAGCATCTCAATTGCGCACGCTGTCGGCATAGCTTTCATCATATCCCCGCCAAGCATTCTTGCCGTTTCCAGACACATAACCGGGCGAAGACGTTTCCCGGGCAAAGAAAGAGTATACTTCATAGCCTTAAATATATCTTCCGGATAACTTATAGGAAGATATTTATCCAAATACTCGTCTACAAGCTTAATCAATTCTTTCATTTTCTACATCCTTATAAATATTTTGATTTACAGTATTTCTGGCTCGCTGTCTTTTTCTTGAACTTATTTTGGCAGCCGTTCTGTTATTAATCTTTTTATGAGAAGTTTCGGTTTTCACACCTTGATATTTAACCCTCTCCTTATAGTCTTTGGCTTCTTCAACGAATTCCTTATAACTCGCATACCTCGTTTCATCTATACTCTCAAGATGCGCCTTAACCGCACAGCCGCTCTCGGATAAATGAAGACAGTCAGGGAATTTACATTTATTCTTATATTTATAGATTTCATCAAATAATGAATCCACCTCTCCCGGCAGCAAAAAATCAAATTTCAAATTACTGAATCCCGGAGTATCTACAATCCTTGAATCTGCATCAATACTTATAATTTCACAATGACGAGTTGTATGAATACCTCTTTGAGTCTTTTTGCTTACTTCTTTTGTCCTCAAATTTATCCCTGCCGGACTCACAGCATTAATAAGACTTGACTTGCCAACTCCGGAGGCACCGCAAAGCACCGAAGTCTTGCCCTTTAAAAGCTCCTTAAATTCATCTACTCCATCACCTTCTATAGCGGATGTAAACAAAATATCAAAGCCAAGAGGTTCATATATTGAAAATACTTTTTCAATTGTAGAATCGTCATTTGATAAATCATTTTTATTAAAGCAAAGAACCGTCTCAATTCCATGATATTTGGCAAATGCAATATAACGATTCAACTGTGAAAAACTCAGTTCCGGTTCTTTAACAGCCGATATAATTATAACTTGGTCTATATTAGCCGCAGACGGACGCGGTATATGATTATAACGAGGCAACAAATTTTCTATAGCCCCGTTTTCAAATTCCACAAAATCACCTACATAGACTTTTTGCTTCTGTTTTTTTAAAATCTCGCGGAGTTTGCATTCATAAGATTCCCCGTCAGAATTTACATAATAAAAATCAGAATGTATCTTAAAAATCTGTCCTTTCTGCATAGGTTTAATTTTACCATGTACAGAATTTATGTTACAAGTTTATAAACATAGCTTAATCTTGTATACGAAATTCAAAAAATGGTGTATAATGGTTATACACACACTTAGACAAAGGGGTAATAATGAAAATTATAGAAGGTTTATTAACTGTCACAAACGAAAAATTTTGTATTGTTGTATCAAGATTCAACGAATTTATTTCTGCAAAACTTCTTTCGGGAGCCTTGGATGAATTAAAAAGACACGGTGTATCCGATGAAAATATTGATGTAGTTTGGTGTCCCGGAGCATTTGAAATTCCGCTCATTTCAAAAAAATGTGCAAAATCCGGAAAATACAATGCTATTATTGCTCTCGGTGCTGTAATAAAAGGTTCTACATCTCATTATGATTATGTTTGTGCCGAAGTATCAAAAGGGGTTGCGGCAGCGGCACTTGAAACAGGAGTTCCTGTCATATTTGGAGTTTTAACAACTGATAATATAGAACAAGCCATAGAAAGAGCCGGAACAAAATCCGGAAACAAAGGGTCTGACGCTGCTAAATCTGCTATTGAAATGGCAAGTTTAGTCAGCAAACTATAATCAAAAGGTGTTTATTATTTAGTTAACGGCTGTATACCGGTCAGAAGGAGTGTGTGAATGAGCGATATTATTACTGAATACAGAAATGAGAATACTAAAAACATTGATTTGCTCTCCACAATTGATATTGTAAGAAAAATCAATGAAGAGGATCAGATAGTAGCTCGTGCCGTTGAGGACGAAACGGCTAATATCGCCCGAGCAATAGATATTATTGCAAAACAATTTCTTGTGGGAGGGAAATTGTATTATTTTGGAGCAGGGACTTCCGGCAGGCTTGGTGTATTGGATGCCTCTGAATGTCCTCCTACTTTTGGAGTCGAACCTGATATGGTTGTCGGTATTATTTCCGGAGGAGATGCCGCATTAAGACATTCTATTGAAGGAGCGGAAGATAACTATGACTTAGGAATAAAAGACGCAAAAGTTCTGACAAAAGATGATGTCTGTGTCGCAATTTCCGCAAGCGGGAACCCTAAATATCTTTTAGGAGTCCTATCAGAAGCAGAAAAAATCGGATGCAAAACTATTGCACTTACCTGC
Source organism: Candidatus Gastranaerophilales bacterium (assembly GCA_944326455.1). GTDB lineage: Bacteria > Cyanobacteriota > Vampirovibrionia > Gastranaerophilales > Gastranaerophilaceae > CAG-196. The sequence goes on from CALVEA010000003.1 coordinate 124,582, forward strand.
AACCATAAGGCTGCAATCCTTGACGAAGTCGGACTCGGGATTTGTGTTGAAGTCGGTCCGGAAGTAATTGCCGGCTCAAGCAGGATGAAAGCAGGAACCGCACAAAAAATGGTACTTAATATGCTCACAACCGGTGCTATGATAAAAATTGGCAAAACCTATGAAAATTTTATGATAGATTTATTACCGACAAACGAAAAACTTAAAGACAGAGCAATAAGAATTGTTTCAGAAATTGCAGACGTAAGTCATACAGATGCCTTAAAAACTCTTCTTGAATGTGATTGGTCGGTTAAAACAGCTATTTTGATGATTCAATGCAAACTTTCAAAAGACGAGGCTAAAGAACTTTTGAGGAAAAATTGCGGTGTCTTAAGAAGAGCACTTGCAAGGATTAATGCTTAGCTAAAAAAGCCGCTGCACTTTCCTTTTGAAGCATTTTCCCATGCTTTTTGTAAAAGTGCATATTCACTTTCATTATTCTTGAATAGGCTCAATACCTCATCATAATAACCTTCAAACTGCGCCATCGCCTTTTTGCGATCTTTCTTAGAAAGGTCTTGGAGTGCTGAAATAAATCTGTAAACATTCCTTTTCTTTAAACCTTTGTTACAAGTTAAATATTGCGTGTTAACAGCTGCTGAGACATAATCTTCGTCCGCAAGATTTTGTTTCAGATTATTTGTCAAAGAACCTTCTTTTTCAAAACCTGTCGGAACACCTTTATTAAACACAATGTCAATAATTGCATTTTGGATAGATTCAGGAGCTTTCACAAAATCTGCTCCAAAATATTTTATAGCATCTAATTTAGCTGTAATAATATCCTGCGCAAGGATTTCATAGGCTTCATCTTTAGTAATCCGTATTTTGTCCATGTTTTTGGAATTCATCTCAATTCCGCGGACTCTGCCTGTATGCCCAAAACCTATTGTTAAAACTCCTTTAGGGCTTTTAGGTGTTGGAACACCGTCATAATACGGTTTTAAATCCGGCTCAGCATGCCTGCCTTCTATTCCAAACAAAATATCTTTAATATAATCCTCCCCGACACCTGTTATCTTTGCAATATCCGAGAGATTTTTAGCTGCGCCCGGTTTGACTTTAACCCTTTGAGGGATAACAAATGTTTGCCCTTCTTCCAGTACCCAGTCTAAATTAACATCCGGATTTGAAGCTTTTAATCGATAAAATGATACACCCAGTTTATTTGACAATTGGAAAGGTTTTTCGCCGCCTTTTGCGGTATAAACTTCTTCCGGTAATATCTCTACATCTTTAGAAAATATTTTATCTAATTCCGTTGATACAGTCTTTTCTTTTTTTTGTTTTGGAGCAAAGAAATTTTTTATTTTTGCAAACAAATTCTTAAAGAACATTCCAACTCGTTTAAAGAAACCCGGTTTTTCAAACTGAATGGAAATTTTTCTTTTATTGTCATTTGAATCTTCCAATTCCAAATCTGCATTGTATTTTGAAGCATCCGAAGATAAAACTTCATAAACATTTTTTTCTTTATAAAGTTTGTTCATTTCTTCTTCCAGTACAGATGGAGATAGGTCTTTTAAGTCGCCAGTATCCAGCTTGGCTTCATTATCATCCTGCTTTCTTAAAAAGTCGATAAACGTCATCTGATAATTTGTAAGTTCAATTTTTGAAACAACTTCACCGCTGGATTTATCAACTTTACCATTAATTATTGAATATTTTGTAATTTCGCCATCTTTGACAACATATTGAGAACTGTTTCCTGTTATAGTACAGTTTTCAAGTTCAATACTAGTCGTTTTTTTTCGTGCTAAATCAAAAAATTGATATGACATAAGAATCCTCGTACATATATAAAGTCTTAATTTTAAAAAATATTTACTTAGAAGAGAAATCCGATTTACAAATATTTACATACCCTGAATATTAAATTTATAGTATAATTGAAACATATATAAGGAGTCTGTTTTATGAAACTAACCGTACTTGGTCCGGGTTGCTGGGGTTTAACGCTAGCCTGGCTTATGAATAATAACTTTGAAGAAATAGTAGTATGGGGCAGAGAATCTGATTTAAACGAAGATTTATTAGTTAACAAACACTGCTCTAAACCTCTGGAAGTACAGCTTGATAAAAAGGTTGAAATAACCTCTGACCTTAAAAAAGCTATTGAAGGAGCTGATATTATTCTTTCGGTAGTTGCAACCAGCGGCGTAAGACCAGTCTGTGAACAATTAAAAGCGGCGGGAATTAACCCGCAAACGCCATTGGTAAACGCATCAAAAGGATTAGAATTAAATACGCTGATGAGGATGTCCGAAGTTATAAAAGATGTCCTGCCTAACCAGAAAGTAGTTATTCTTTCCGGACCGACTCTTGCAAAAGAAGTTCTTCAAGGCAAACCTACTGCAGCATCTGTTGCCTGCGAAGATCTAAAGACAGCTGAATTTGTCCAGAAAGCCTGTAACGTTCCAAACAGATTCAGACTCTATACAAACAGTGACGTTATTGGAGTAGAATTAGGAGGCAGTCTCAAAAACGTTATTGCTATTGCTTCCGGGTTTGCGCATACAATGGACCTCGGAGATAATTGTATGGGCAGTTTATTAACACGAGGAATGGCTGAAATTGTAAGACTTTCCGTAAAACTTGGAGCAAACCCTTCTACGCTGTACGGACTTTCCGGTATGGGAGATTTGATTGCAACCTGCTCAAGCCCAATGTCAAGGAACTATACCGTGGGTTCTATGCTCGGGAAAGGGAAAAAGATTAATGATATCCTAAATGAACTTGGCTCTGTTGCAGAAGGAGTTAAGACTTCAAAAGCCGTCTGTGATCTTGCCCAAAAACTCGGAGTAGAAGTTCCGGTCTCAAGTGCCATATATGAAGCAGTTTACACAGATATTACTCCACAGGAAGTTTTATCAAAACTTATGAACAGAAAACTCAAAAAGGAAGAAAGTTATGATTAAATACGCAGTTCACTACCTTAAAAATACTTTCGTGCCTTTAAAAGGAGCTGATGGAGAATCTGTTCCTAATATTGACGGTAAACTTGTTCTCGCAAGGACAGAAAAAGGTGAAGAAGTCCTGAAAGCATTTCTTGTTAACCCGGAAGTTGCCCAAAAGTTTGAAGTTTCACAAAAAACTCCGGAACCCTTTGAGTTTATAAGAGTTATGACTCAGGAAGACATGATGATTTACGAAGAGATAAAAAAAGAAGAAGTAACATCATTCTTCAAGTGCAAAGAGTTAGTCCAAAAACATAAATTAAATATGAATCTGGTGCAATGCAGACTCACTTTTGACAGAAGAAAAATCTCCTTTTACTATACCGCACCGGAAAGAGTAGATTTTAGAGAACTTTTAAAAGATTTGACTCAAGTTTTCAAAAGAATGAGAATAGATTTAAGACATATCGGAGTACGAGACGAATCCTCAATAATGGATGGAACAGGTATCTGCGGTAAACCATTCTGCTGCTCTTCGTATTTAAGAAAATTTGAGTCCATTAATGTTAAACTTGCAAAAGACCAGGGAATGCCGATTGCTCCGTCAAAGATTTCAGGAACTTGCGGCAGATTATTATGCTGTCTTACTTATGAATACTCAAATTATATAGAAGCTGCTAAAGGAATGCCGCCGGTAGGTTCCACTGTTATGACTCCGGCAGGACTCGGAAAAGTTTGCTTTATACAATTCTTAAATAACTCTGTTGCTGTAAAATTTGAAGACGGCAAGATTAAAGAATTTGATAAAACCGAAATTGAAATGGTTGACGCTGATGTTAATGTTGATATTGAGGTTTCAAGAATAACTAATTACGCACCGGATGAAAAAGTCGATGCAAAACAGCTCAAGCAGCTGGAAGATGACAGAAACAGCTCTACCGGCAACGTATAATATATTTATAAGGAGTTTATTATGCTAGAAAGAATTGAGAAATTACAAGTTTTAACAGTTGGCATACTGGCAGTTCTTACTGTATTAGTATGCGTTAAAATGTTATCAGCAACATTTTCAGGGAATTCAATTTCGGTAACAGGTTCCGCTTACGAAATTGTAAAATCAGACTCAGGAACTTTAAGTTTTAATATAACAGTAAAACGACCAACAAAACAAGAAGCTTATGCGGCAATTCAATCTCAAATTAAAACTGTTGAAAAATATTTGCAAGACAAAAATATTAACGATATTGAACGAAAAACAATTAACGGATATTACAGCTATAAAAGAGATGCTAAAACAGGAGCTTATACTGACATAGCAGAAGCCTATAATCTTTCTCAACCATTCATGATAAGCTCCGATAATGTGGAATTAATTAAAACAATTTCAAACGATATTACAGGTCTAATTAATCAAGGTATTGATGTAAATGTATTTGCTGTATCTTATCATTATTCAAAATTACCTGAATTAAAAGTTTCGTTACTGGAAAAAGCTTCTATGGACGCTAAAGCAAGAGCTGCCTCAATGTTAAAAGCTACTCATAACAGCGTCGGTAAAATACAATCCGTCAGAATGGGCGTATATCAAATTACACCTGTTAACTCAACAGATGTATCAGATATGGGTATAAACGATGCAACTACTATTGATAAAAAAGTTACAGCTGTTGCTAATATAACATTTAAAATCAAATAAGTTATTTAAAGCTTCTTTTCTTAAGAAAAGCAGCACAGTATAACAAAGAAAAAAGCTTAACTAAGTTAAGCTTTTTTTATGATAAAAATTAATATAATTATGTACTCCTTTTCTCCGATTAAAATACAGAAAGCTGGGTAATAATAAAAAAGGAACATGAAAAGGAGGTATATTATGATGAACATCCTTAAATATGGAGCTTATGCTCTGGTAATTATTGGTGCTCTTAACTGGGGACTCGTAGGTTTATTCGGCTTCGACCTTGTTGCAGCAGTATTTGGCGACATGACTATCCTGTCAAGAATCATTTATTCTCTTGTCGGCGTAAGTGCAGTTATTACGGCTCTAACAATGCATCACTGCGAAAAAATTGAATACGATGAAACTTGCGAATATGGTAATTGTAACTTATAATAACCAGCAAAAAGAGGAATGAGTATTTCATTCCTCTTTTAAATAACCATTACGCTTACTTTTTTCATCGCAAAAAAAGAAAGTTACAGTAGGGCAGACTTCAGTCTGCCTTACTATTTGGTTGATTTTAACCTACTTTTTAATCTTCAATGCAGTAGTAGTAGGGTAGAGTTCAGTCTACCTTACTACTAAAATATTTTTCTGCCGAAAAATACAACAGCGCGGATTTTTCTTTCTTTGTGTGTATTTCTTTCTTTTCTCATCGTAAAAAAAGAAAGTTACAGTAGGGCAGACTTTAGTCT
>CALVEA010000004.1 GCA_944326455.1 Candidatus Gastranaerophilales bacterium
ATGGGGTTTATTATCAGTACCAATACTGACTTAACTACAAGTTATCAGACAGATATCTATTTTGATATCAACGGAAAAGAAAAAGGAAATAACTGTCTGTATGATGCAGAAAAATGCAAGAATCCCGACAGGTTTAAGTTAATAGTCTCAGGGGACGGGCACGTTATTCCCGCTGACCCGATGGGAATTGAATACCTGAAATCAAAAACAAACTGGAGAAAATCAGACTTAAAACCAACAGGTACAGTATTGAATAGTGTTCCTAACGAATGGAAAGTTTCTCCAAAGGCACTATAGTTAATAGATTTTAATTACTATTGTGTGGCAGGAAGGCTCTGCTTTCCTGCCTTTTTTTTATTCATCTTAAATCTAAACTCCTAATGAGGGAGCAATTTGGATAAATGTTCTTACTAAATCTCTGTCAAGCTGTGAACCGGCGATATCTTCCAGAATAGAGACAGCTTTTTCTATATTCATACCTTTTCTGTAAGGTCTGTCGCTTATAAGTGCGTGGTAGGTATCTGCAACAGCCACAATTTTTGCAGCCAGCGGAATATCTCCGTTTGTCAAACCTTCCGGATATCCTTTGCCGTCAATTCTTTCGTGGTGGTATTTTACAATCGGAATCAAATCTCTTAACGCCGGGTTTGGCTGCAGAACTTTTTCTGTTCCGATAACAGGGTGTTGTTTCATAATAGCCCATTCTTCGTCAGAGAGAGGTCCAGCTTTTTTAAGAACGGTTTCCGGTATTCCGATTTTACCCACATCATGGAGAAGGGCACCGAGTGTAATTCGGTCGACTTCTTTTTCAGGAAGATTAATTGCTCTGGCAAGTGCTTCTGCATATTTAGATACAGAAGTGGAATGACCTTTTGTATACGGGTCTTTAGCATCAATAGCGGCAGCAAGCGATGTTGCAATATCCCAGATTTTTGTACCGGACTGCTTGTGGTCAGTGTTGAATTTTTCAATCAATTCTTCTTCAAAATTAATTCCGAGCTGAGAATGGCGTTTTGAGACAACTTCTGCATAAGATCTAAGTGCGACATCATCCCAGAAGTTAAAATCGGCAGAGCTTATAATAGCCGACATACCGTCTTTATAACCTTTAGCTTGAGAGATATACATTGCTTGTTCAGCAAGTATAAGGAGTTTTTCTTTATCCTCCGAACAATCCGGGTAAGTAGAAACCCCGACTGAAACCTTAATAGGTCCGATGTCGTCTATAAAACAGCAAGATAATGAATAAGTTATATATTCTGCAACATATTTAGCTTGTTCAACCGGTGTATTTGGAAGAATTATTGCGATTTCATCTCCGCCGTAGCGGCCTGCAATATCACCTTCTCGTATATTTTGGCGAACCTTTTCTGCAACAATTTTAATTACTTCGTCACCTTTTGCGTGTCCGAATTCCCGATTAATTTTGGTAATATTGCTTATGTCCATCATTATGATAGATGTTTTCTTCTTATTAATTTTTGCTCTTTCAAGCTCTCGGGTCAGCATCTCCTGGAACCCTCTATGACTGTACAGCATAGTTAATCTGTCGGTGTTTGCATATTCGTCGCTTTTTTCCATTAAATAGTAATTGTGTACAAACATTGCAATACAGCTTGCAATAAGAGAATATAATGTAATATTCTGTCTTGCATAATCATCTTCTATGATAAAAACACCTATGCATTTATTAACAGAGATTAACGGAAGAATGGCAGTTGAATAATCTTTATAATATGCCAGTTTAAGAAAGTCTTCACCCTCTATGAATACTGGTTCTCGAGTATTAAAGACTTTGATGATAGGATTGTCGGTGTCCTTTAGAAAAACTTTAGTTGAATAATTGTTGCCAAGTTTATCTTGTAATCTCAGATTTATGCAGCTTGAAGTTTCTTTGAAAAGTCCGATTGCATAAAAACTAGAATCTATATTCTGGTGGATTATAGAGTATATTTTGCTGTAAAAATCCCCAATACTTTCTATATTGGAAGCAAATAATTTAATTAATTCATCAACGACATATTTATAACTTAAAGTAGTTCCTTTTTCATTGAAAACAAGGTTTTGAGGATTGTTAATGTGTGCGGATGCCGGGTTTTGGGTCAAAGCATTGACTTTAGACACTAATCTGTCCTGCCCGATAGGGGAGGTTACAGGCTTCATGTTATTATTCTTTGGCGAGTTATTATTATGAATCGTTTGATTATTATTCACACCAGCACCTTTACTTTATATTGCTATATAAAACAAATAAAACATATTTTTTGACAAAATTTTTTAGTTGGTTAAAAAAATTTTACAATTACTCTTCAAATCACATATCCAATCTAACGTCCTTATCAACATATTAACATTATTTCAAAATATTTTCAGTATTTTTCTCAAAAGTTAAAATAATTGTTTACATAACAATTTAAATAATCTAATATGTAAAAGGTTGTAAAAACACTCCCGGAAGGTGATTTGCGGATGTTTGTTTTTTATTAACAGGAATTGTAAATGTAAATGAATTAATATTACCATTTTTATTGCTAACTTTGATACAGCCGCCATGAAAGTCTATAATTTTTTTACAGAAATGCATCCGTATTCCATGTCCAACCGTGGAAAAACGAGGATTTTCAGAAAACATTCTTCTGCATTCTTCTTCGCTCAGAGGTATGCCTGTGTATGTAATTGTAAATCTCGCCATGCCTGCATTACCGCAAGACTGAATATGTATTTCTCCATTTTTTACAGAATTAAAAATGGCAGTTAAAAGAAGGTTTGTAAATAGTTTTTCCATGCTGTATCTATCTGCTTCAAACATTTCTGGGAGCTTGTTTGGGTAAAAATGAAGTTTTACATTCTTTTCATCAGCAAAAGTTGTCGTATCTTTTAGGCATGATGAAACAAGTTCGGGTATATTGATTGATTCATAGGTAAGAACTTGTTCTCCGTTTTCATATCTGAATGTATTAAGTAACATTGTAATCATATCAAGAGTATATTTGCAGGAATCATTTATATCGGCGACCAGAGAGGAATCTTCTTTATCAGAAAGTTTTTTTTGTAAAATTTCTAATCCTCGTATTTGAGCGAGGGTTGAAACACGGAGGTCATGGCTGAGTGTTTTTATAAAGTATTCTCTTTGTTTTATTAGTTTATTTTTTAAACCGGTATATTTTTTTATATGTTTTATAGCCAAAAACAAACTTAATGAAACTGTTAAAGTTAATAGCAGCAGCTCTTGTCCTGTAAAATACAGGACGGGAATTAAAGATAAAAATACAGATATGCATAAAAAATCTTTAGCAATACTCATCTGACTATTCTCACTTTGACTATACTGTATTATTATACTAAACGATAATTTTTAAATAAAAATTAGCCGGGCGGGTAAATCTTATTCTGCCAAACTGATTAATTGTTTATGGAGTTTTACATTATGCACTCTTAAATAATCAACACCTGATTTAATTAAAGGGTAAGATATTGCAGCAGAAAGCGAGTCTTTCAGTTCGTTATTCTCTCCGTTTACTCCGAGCAGAGATTTTCTTGAAACTCCGACCATAACAGGACAATTCAGGGAATAAAACTCTTCAATTCTATCCAAAATCTCAAAATTATCTTTTTTTGTTTTCCCAAAACCTATTCCGGGGTCAATAATAATATTTTTTATTCCTTTAGAATGCGCAAAATCAACTTTTTTAAGCAATTTAGAATAAATTTCTTCTATAACATCATCATAAACAGGGTTTTGCTGCATAACAGCGGGATTCCCTTTAGAGTGCTGAATAATTATTCCAGCTCCGTATTCCGCTGCAACATCAACCATTTTCGGGTCATACTCTAATCCTGATACATCATTAATGATTTCTATTCCGTAATCAAGTGCGAACCTTGCAACTTCAGAACTTCTTGTATCAATACTCATAGGGAAAGTTATATTTTCTTTCTGTATTTTATCTAATAAAGGCTTTAATCTTTCTATCTGAATTTTGGGTTCGACATCTTCGGCACCCGGTCTTGTGGATTCGGCTCCGATGTCTATTAAATCAGCACCATCTTCTATCATCTCAATAAAGTGATTAAAAGCAGCATCCGGTTTATCATCTTTACCCCCCAAATATTTACCCCCATAATATTTACCCCCGTCGGAAAACGAATCAGGTGTAAGGTTTAGGATTCCGGCAAGTTTTGTTTTACGGGTCTGTTCAGCTTGAACCAGATTTTCAATCTTTTCTCCAAGATTTTTTAAAGAAAAAGGCTGCTCTTTGAGCCTTGAGGCAATTTTTTCGAGCTGGGAGAGACTTCCACCTAAAATGGCATCAGAAATCTCAATTTTTCCGGTTATGACTTCTCTATGTACACCGCAATCGGCGCCTATACTAAGAGCAGTTTGCTTTAAAATATTTGCCTGAGCCGGGTTAAGGTCATATATTTTTATTGTTTTGTATTTGTATTTGTCCGCTGCTTTGTGAACATAGCAGGAATCGAATCCGATTTTCCGGAGTTCGGATTCAATATTTTCTGTTATTATTTCTTTTATTATAAAATCCCTCATAGTCGGATTGTAACACAGACACTTTGGGATTGAAAACACTAAAAAAGTGTGTCATAATATTATTACTTTATATAGGTGTTTATTTTGTTCCTACATTTTTAATAAAAAGGGAGAGTAAGCTCTATAGTTTGCGAAGTATACCCGCCGATACAAAATCGCCAGCGGGAAACGGATATTCTAAGGCACTCACCCACCTGCTAGTCGGCAGGTAACAAAATCGCACTTATATAAAGTTTTTTTATTGATAAATTTTACCCCTACAACAATATCTGTGTTCCGACGAGGATTCTGTGAGAATCTTTTGCAGCATCGTTCTGGCAGAAAACATAATTCAGGATTAATCTCAGTCCCTGACCTTTAATAAAGTAGTTTAAACCAAGAGAATACTCTCTCTGGTTGTTATGGGCAATGTTTTTATCCGGATCAAATTCGTCATATCTTGCAAGGATTTGAAGTTTTTTAGTGAGCATATAACCCAATGTTGCGTAAAAACCGCTGGCATGCTTATCTGTTGAGAACCCGCTCGGGCCGTTATATCCGTCAGCATTTGCCCATTCAAAATTTGCCATAAATCTTTTGTATTCATACCCGATGTAAGCTCCGGCTACACAAAAAGAGTTGCTTCTGTTCCCTGCATCAAGACCTCCGCCGATTTTGAGGCTGCCGTATTTTCCATCTGTTTTAGCAAGCGGTTTTAAATTAACCCAGCCTATAAATTCTGTTCCCGGAAAAAATTCCTGAAAATAAGTGTCAGAACTATAGACCCCTAAATCATAATCAATCAGGCTGTAGTCCCCTGATACTCTGGCACCAAGTTTACGTACTGTACCGAAATTTCTTGATATTTGAGATCTGGCAATAAATGGCAAAACAAACGGACCATAACCGCCTTCCATACCGACAGGCGGTCTTGAATGTCCAATTAAAACCCTATGATGCGGGATTTTATTTGTTGCAATATACATATCCGCAAAAAGGTTTTGGATAACATTTCTTGAAGAAAGCGGTGCGTAGTTAAACATTATCCTAAAGTCCGCATTATTGTTTTTTAGTTTGCCGTCCAAACCAACGTTAATGGTATTAAAATCGTACTGGCTGTTTGAAGATGCATCTTCATTCATATAAACACCAATATCGCCGTTATATCCGCCCCATAATTGGAGGCTTTCCATAGGGGATTCTTCATCAAACTTTTTAGTCAAAATATCTTGAAAAAGATAGGTTGGTTTATCATATTTGTCTACTTCTAAATGATAAACATCACTTAACTTTTCACGCAAAGTTTTTTCCTGCGGGATATCAGATTCTGTCTCCGGCGAAGCTTCCGACGGTTCTGAAATCGTTGCCGATTCTTCTAAAATAACTTCGTCAAGGTATCCGTCTTTCTGCTTTGCAAAGACAGGGGCTGCTGTTAATATAATTGCTATTAATATTGGCAATAACTTTTTCATAACGACATTCTATATTTCAAAAGAGTAAAAGACCAATGGCAAAATTGGTCTTTTACTTAGATTTTTATTAATGTTGCCTGCGTTCTTCTCTTAAATATGCTGTCCAGAATAAAAGAACAACAAAGACAAACGCGCCAACTATGTTACCTAAAGTAACCGGAATTAAATTATGTATAAAGAAAGCTTTCCAGGTCATAGTTGCTAATTGGTCAGGAGTAAATCCTGATGCTGCAACTATTGAAGGAAAATGTTTCATTAGAATTCCGTTTGGAATAAAGAACATATTGGCAATACTGTGTTCATAACCTGATGCAACGAATGTTGTAATCGGGAAAAATATTGCAAAAATCTTTCCGATAACACGTTTAGAAGTTGATGCCATAAATATAGCTAAGCAAACTAACCAGTTACAGAGGATTCCTCTAAAGAAGGCTTCTGTAAAAGAGAGATTAACTTTAGAAAAAGCTGTCTGCATAGCTGTAACTCCGACTGCATCTCCGCCGTTATGCCCCATTCCCGCAAAATAAACTAAGAATGCTAAAAGAATTGAACCGATAAAGTTTGCGATATAAACAACTGTCCAGCTTCTTAAGAGTTTTGCAAGTGATATTTTCTTTTCTAATACCGCGAAAGTCATCATAACATTTCCGGTAAAGAGTTCAGCTCCGGTTAAAGTAACTAAAATCAAGCCGGTAGCAAAAGTCATAGCTCCGATAAGCTTAGTAAATCCCCAGCCCATATTTGAATCACCGGTCATAACAGTTAAAGACACTTGGGCGCCAAATGCTATAAAAGCACCTGCAGCGATTGCAAGTGTAATCATTTTAGTTTTACTATAATCAGCTTTTCCGGTCATAACCTTGTCGCTAAGTTCATGAACCGTAGCACTTGGTGTTAAACCGTCTATTGTTGAAATTGCTTTTTCTTCTTCCATTTCTATTCTCCTATGTATATTTTTGACACAACAAACTGAGGGTGGTGTATCAATCTCTCTATATGCTTCCAATCGGCTGTGTCATAAATCCATTTAGCATAATATCACTTGAAAGTTTTCTTGCAAGTAAAAAATTTAAAAATTTCCCAAAATTATTCTTGTTACAAAACTTCACAGCCAGGCAAATTAATAATCTAAAATGTTTTTATTATATATATGGTTAGTGTAAATTTTCAAAATGTAAAGGTTTATCAAACGAGCGGCACGGCAGACAAAATCCAAACCGCTCCTTCCTCTTCTCCTGTAGAGCAATCTAAGCTCCCGCCTGCACCATCATTCAGGGCGGAAGGTTATCAGGATGCTATTACGGTAAGAACACAACTTACAACCGGTGAAGAGAAAAAAATGTATGAGGAGCTGTCTAAAGAATTAAATTCAACATACAGAAAAAAATTGGAGTTCGCATTAAAATCAGGAATTTTACTTAAAAATAATTCTGATGATAAAAGTTCAGTTTTAGAAAATTTACATAAAATCTTAAAAGAAGAAAGAGACCCGGGACTGGACGGAAGAACAATTTTGCAAGAATGTTTGGATATTATTTATAATCCTTACGTCATAACCCAGACTTGCGAAGATATTCCAAAAGAATATAAGCTGCCTGTAATTGGTCTTATTACAAATCTGTCCGAAAATATGAAAGAAGTTCGTGCAACAAGCCAAGCTTTGGATACAATGCATACCGGGACATGCCCGACAGCAAGTGTTGAGTTTGACCTTGCAACCAAAAATCCTGCAGAATTTTTCAGGATAGTAGAAGGGCTTACATCTCCGCAAAATGAGGTCTATAAAATAATTAATATGGATAGTCTCTCTGAAAAAACGCTTGATGCGGTTTGGCTCTTAAATAAATTTAAAACTCCTCATGAAATAATGGATTTTAATACGGCAGTAGTGAAATTAAAACCGGATGAAAATGCCATTATAAGAGCAAGAATTCAAAATAATCATAGAGATTCCGGGGAGCGTTCAATAATTGATGTCTTAATGCAGTCCACAATGATGCAGCTTGGTTCTCAGCAGACTTATGACTCGCTTACAGATAAAAGAGAACCTAATGCTTGGACAGAGGAAGATGGCGGATTAATTGATTTTGAAAAAACTTACGTTGAATCCATAATGGAAAATAAAAATACAATTTCTGTTATATATCAGTCTGTTGATGAAAATGGAAAACTAAAAGGTTATGAAAAAGATTTTGGAACAATAAAAAAAGAACTGCTCGATACATTGAATATGGGACATAATATCATTATAGGCTATACTTGGCCGGATCCGGATAATGATAACAAATTAGCCGGGCACGAAATTACAATAGTTGACTACAGGACGGCTCCTGATGGTGAAGTTATATTTATCTGCCAAGATTCTGATGACGGGTTGGATGCCCCGGTAGAGATGCCGGAATCATTTTTAATTCCGAGTATTCATCATGCCGGTTTGCCGGAAGAAATCGCATTAAGTGATTTTGATTATGAAGACAGCTGGAAAGTAGGACTTGAATCTTTTGAAAAAATGCAGCAAGAAAAAAAGAATCAGAAACCATAGAGCTTTCTTGCATTGTTGGATAATAAATTTTCTAAAAGTTCTTCATCTTCAAAATATTCAAGAACTCTGTTTTTAAAGATTTCAAGATTATAATTGTAACTTTTTCTTGTATGATTAAAAGCTCCTACCGGGGCATCAGAACCCCATAGAATCCTGAAGGTTTGATTCCCCTTTTTTGTGCTGCGCAAGCTTTTTATAAGCATAAGGGTATCATCCAAGGATTCATTTATTCTCTCAAAAGCAAAATCTATCCACGAAATATCGACATACAAATTGGCTTTTTCATTTTCAATGGAATCCAGTAATATCTCAATGGCTTTTTGATGGCATTCTTTTGGTCCGGTGGACAGATGCCCGAGGATTATAGGTACATCAGGAAATTTTTGAGCTTTTTTGTATATTAGTACGGGTGAAGAGAACCTTGATTTAATATGTCCTGAATGGTACAGACAAGGTTTTTTAAATTCTCTTGCTATTTCAAGATACTTATCATATTTTTCATTGTCTGCCGGGAGTCTCATATATTCGGGATGAATTTTAAGTCCTATAAAATCAGGGTATTTTTCAAGCAAATTTCTCATAGTATTGCTATCTTGACTTATATTCGGCTGGCAAACCGCAAGAGGTTTTAATTTAGGATACTTTCTTGTAATGTCAAGCATTTCAAGGTTACAATCCAATTCTCTTTTAAAACTTTCAGGGAAAGCCGCGTCTATACCGTTAAGATTTGAGCATATTGCATAATCAACCTCTTGTATAATTTCCAAGAGATATTCCGGAGAAAAATCTCCCCAATTAGAGTTTCCGATGTGTGTATGTGAGTCTATTATCATTCTTTTTTCCCTTAAAATTTCTTTTCAAAATATACTGCTTTACATTGCTTTGGCTTAAAATCCAGGTTTAAATCTTTTACTGCAAAGCCGTCAACTTTTGTCATTTCTTTGGCGCCCGGAATAATTGATAAAAAGTAGTAACTGCCGGGCGGAAGCATTTTCAGTGCATTGTGGCAGCTTTCAATATCCAGGGTGCTGCAATGTATAATAATTGTATCAGAGGGTTGAATTCCTATCTTGTTGAGATAAAGTTCATAATCAGTATAATCATGATTTAAAATTATTTTATCGGATTTTTTGAGATTATTTTTTAAGTATGCAGCTGCTTCTCTTGCATAAGAGTATGAAAATCCGGTTTGTTCCGGATAATAATTAGGGAGTGAATATATCATTATGAGTGCAAGCAGAATTTTTATAGTGTTTGCTGCTCGATTTTCAATTGACGATAACATTATAATAAAGCAAGGAAGTACAAATAAAATTAACCTTGGTTGAACAGCGTATTTATGAACCAAGGAAGCAAATATAAGTAATACTACCGGAACAATCAGCAGCAGCTTTTTATGTAAATTGGACTTAGCAATACAATACCAAAAGAAAAAGCCCAGTACTATTAATCCTGATATAACAGATAAGAATTTTCCTGCTGCAAATAATTCCCCAAAACGAATAAAGAATCTCAATGGATGAGCTAAGCTTAAAAATCCGTAAGTTCTGTTCCAAAATTCTTCCATACTATTGTAATTCAGACCAAATACAAATTTTAAACTTATCAGATAATATATTACTCCGGAAAAAACAAACGGAATTACTGTTTTTGTTGCAGATTTCCGGTTTTTTATAAACAATACTAAAAAGCCCGAGGCTATGATAAAAAATGAAGAATATGAAAACCAAGGAATTAATGCAATTACAAAAGAATAAGCTGGTTTTAATTTTTCTTGAGCAATTATTTTATAAAAAATTATCAGTAAGATAATTGAACATAATAATTCAGTAGAATACTGTTTAAATTGTGCACAATAAATAATTGCGCAGGGATTCAGATTAAAAAGTAAAAGAGACCAGAATATATATTTTTTGTTATTAAAGACGAGTTTAGAAAGATAATAAAAAGCCGGAATTGTGCATAAACCGGCGACAAAAGGTATTATTCGCAGAACCATGTCGCGGTAATAATCTGTTGCGGGATTAAATATATTTAACAAAAGTTTAGAGGCAATGCTAAATCCCGGCGGTGCAGCCTGCATTCTATCTAATCCTCTTAATAATTCCCAGTAAGATTTTTCATAAATATTAAAAGCCAGATGAACTTCATCGCACCACAACGATTGATTGCGAAGAAAAACATAGCACCTAAACAAAATCCCAAGTGCTAAAATAACAGCCAAGCCAATTTTATAAACTCTATCTTTAATCATTTATCCTTTAACAGCTCTTGTTATAGCTTCAATAATTCTCTTGACTTTAACAACTTCGATTCCGGAAATATCATCCGATATGTCATTAGAATAAGGTATAATTATTTTTTTAAATCCGAGTTTTTGTGCTTCATTAATCCTTTTGTCAATATGATTAACCGCTCTGATTTCTCCGGATAGCCCTATTTCTCCGACAATGGCTGTATGAGAATCAAAGACAACATCTCTAACGCAAGTAATTATGGCAAGAGCAATTCCTAAGTCTGCAGCAGGTTCAGAAACATCAATCCCGCCGATAACATTAACATAAACATCCTGTTTGGAGAGGTTAAGCCCGATTCTTTTTTCAAGAACTGCAAGTATTTGTAATACACGGCTTAAGTCTACACCGTTTGCAACTCTCCTCGGAGCCGGATAAGGAGTTGTTCCGACCAATGCCTGAATCTCTACCAAAAGAGGTCTTGTCCCCTCGCTTGTCACAATAATAGTGCTGCCAGGAGTCTGGGTCTGATTATATTCTTTCAGGAAAAGTTCACTGGGGTTAATTACTTCTGTTAATCCTTTTGCGCTCATTTCAAAAATTCCGACTTCAGAAGTGTTGCCGAACCTATTTTTAATAGAGCGTAAAATTCTATAAGTTTTGTATTTGTCTCCCTCGAATTGTATAACAGCGTCCACCATGTGTTCCAGAACCTTAGGTCCCGCTATATTTCCTTCTTTTGTGACATGCCCGATAACAATAATTGAAGTATTGTTAGTCTTGGCTACTCCCATCAATTCATTGCAGCATTCTCTTATTTGAGAGACACTTCCTGCAGAACTTTGTATCAAAGATGTGTAAATTGCCTGTATACTATCTACGATGACCAAATCCGGCTGCATTTCCAAAATATGTTTTTTTATTAATTCCAGATTGGTCTGCGGATAAATATAAAGGTTGTCAGATTGAACCCCTAATCTTTCGGCTCTAAGTTTAATTTGGCTGGAAGACTCTTCTGCTGAGATATAGAGGACTTTTTTACCATTCTTGCAAAGTGCGCCGCTTGTTTGTAATAAAATCGTGGATTTTCCAATTCCCGGATCTCCGGCTATTAAAACCAAAGAGCCTTGAACAATTCCGCCTCCTAATACTCTGTCAAATTCTGAAATGCCGGTAGATACACGTATCTCTGAATCCATTTCAATCTCACTGAGTCGTTTAGGCGGAGTATTGTCAGGAAGAATTTCGACACTTTGCGGGGTTTTATCTCCGCTAACTTCCTCAACAAAAGAACCCCAAGAACCGCATTCGGGGCATTTACCCAGATATCCTGCAGTTTCGTAACCGCAATTTTGACATACGTACTTGGTTTTAACTTTTGCCATCTCTTATTAATTCATAGGAATAATTAACTTTTGACCGATTGACAAAGCATTAGGATTAGCCATCTTGTTAGCATCCTGAATAGCATTAACTTTGTTCATATCAAAAGAACCATAAAATCTGATAACGATACTTTCTAAAGTATCTCCTTCTTTTACGACATATTCTTCATTTGCAAGAACTGCGGCTGATGGTTTTACAGAAGCTGTGTCCGCAGGAATAAATGAAAATTTGCCGGATTCAGCTGCTGCTTTCTTAGGAGGTACTACTATATCATCCTTTGGTGTTGAAAAACTAACCAAAAGGCTTACTAATGTGGTGATAGCAAGAGTAACTATAACACCCAGAATCAACCCGGTTACGAAATAAACTTGAGGGGCTTTTTCGTTTTTGTTAGGTTTAACACCGAAAGATTGCCACAGAACATCAAGTTCTCTTGTTTTATTCTGTGACTTATAAAAATCTTCATCTTGATGCTGCTTGTTATAACGGGATAATTTCTCCATCATAGCAACTTTTTCTCTGGTAATGTTTGATCTTCTTAGCGTAGTACTTTTCATATCACCTCATAAACTGCATGGAATCTAACCCTACCATACAATACAAAACTTATCATAAAAAATGATTTTGCGCAAATTTGTAAAGAGCTATGTAAATTTATATTAAGTTAACTTAAAGAAAATTACCTTGATATGAAAATTGGTATTCTGCATATTTATCTAATCTTAATATCATCGCTCTTTACTGAAATTGTCCGTTGTAATATAATAACCTTATTAAGAAGGAAAAGAGAAGGTATGAAAGAACAAAAAATTGCTGTAATCGGTTTTGGAATGTGGGGACGAAATATTGTCCGCAATTTTTATAACTTGAATGTTCTTGATATTGTGTGTGATTTGGATGACGAGTCATTGAGAATAGTAAAAGAACAATATCCGGGCGTAAAAGTAACAAAGGATTTCAATGACATTATAAATGACGATTCTATTACCGGTGTTGCGGTTGTGACTCCGAGTCATACTCACTTTAAAATGGTTAAAGCCATGCTTGAAGCCGGTAAGAATGTTTATGTTGAAAAACCTATTTCGACCGTAGCGGAAGAAGCTAAAGTCCTTACGGAACTTGCAGAGGAAAAAGGTTTGATATTAATGGTGGGGCATCTTCTTTTGTACCATCCTGCTGTTAACAGGCTTAAGATGCTTATTGAAGAAGGAGCTTTGGGGGAACTTGTTTATGCTCAAAGCGACAGATTGAATGTAAATTATCATAAGAATGACAGAAGTGTTATGTGGGATTTGGCTCCGCATGATGTTTCAATGATAGCTTATGTTACAGGTAAAAATCCAGTTAAAGTTATATCAGCTATCGGCTGCTCTTCCGAAAAAAATGCGATTATGGATATTACTCATATAGGAGTAGAATTTGAAGGCGGTCTTATAGCCCATATCTCAGACAGCTGGATAACGCCGCAAAAACGTGTAACTTTGCTTGTAAGAGGTACAAAAGCGACTGCTATTTTTGATGATACAGCTCCGACAGATAAACTAAAAGTTTACGACAACTTTATTCCGGCAAATACTCAGAATTATCCGCTGGATTATATAGAGATTGAGCCTCTTAAACTTGAGTGCCAGCATTTCTTAAACTGCTGTTCATCAGGTCACAAAGCCCGTTCGGATGGTGAAAACGGTTATACAGTTGTTAGTATCTTGGAAGAAGCAGAAAAAATTATGCTTGGTTCTAAATTGGAAGATTTGAACAAAAAAGATTTTGCCCTTTCCAGAATGAAAGTGTAGGAAATAGATTCCATCTCCTGCTGCGGGAGTAGGACAGGGTTAGCGGATTTATAAGAATAAAAAGGTTGAAAAATGGCAAATTTTATTTCAATATTCAGAGTTTTAGTTATGTTTGTTGCAGTGTATTTAATATACACATGTCAAGGAAATGCAATTGCGTATACGTGGGCTTTAATTCTTACTATCATTGCATTTGCGCTTGACGGTGTCGATGGATATGTTGCAAGAAAATTCCATGAAGAATCAAAATTCGGTGCCCTTTTAGATATTATGGGTGACAGAATTGTTGAAAATACCTATTGGATACTCTTTGCAGTTATGGGATGGTTGAGTATTTTATTTCCGCTTATAGCTATTACAAGAGGGTTTATTACGGATACGATAAGGAGCGCTGCTATGGAGCAGGGCATGACAGCCTTTGGCAAGACAAGCATGCAAAAAAATCCTATTTGTTTATTTATAACCGGTTCTAAATTTATGAGAATAAGCTATGCCGTTGCAAAAGTTTTAGCATTTGTTTTAATAATAACAGCTCAGGTTCCTGTATGTCCGAATAGAGAAATTGTTGGCACTATAGGTTTTTGGGCAGCGGTATTTGCAATAGTATTTTGTGTGGTCCGAGGTTTGCCTGTAGTTATTGAAGCAAAGTATTTATTTGAACCAAAAACAGAAGAAGGCAAGGAGAATGCCTAAACTCAATATTGTTCTATATGAGCCGGAAATTCCGCAAAATACTGGTAATATAGCCCGGCTTTGTGCATGCACGGGAGCTTCTTTGTACCTTGTGGGGAAATTGGGATTTTCCCTGTCCAGTAAATATACAAAAAGAGCAGGTTTAGACTATTGGGATAGCGTAGATTTACATAAAATTAATTCCATGGAGGAATTGTTTCAACTATTTCCTGATAGTAATTTCTATTATCTGACTACAAAAACAAAAAGAAAATATACTGATATTGAATTCAAAGAGGGTGATTTCATTGTTTTTGGACCGGAAACAAGAGGTCTTCCGCAAGAATATGTTACGAAAGATACAGCACTTACGATACCTATGAAAGACGGTCAGAGAAGTTTAAATCTTTCAAACTCTGTTGCAATAGTCGCTTACGAAGTTATAAGACAAATAGGCTTATAATTAGGTTCCCAGTGATAGAGAGGAGGCTGATTCTATGACAGAATATAAAATGCCTGAACGAAAACAAGAATCCAATAAAGGAACTTTCGGAAAAGTTCTTAACATAGCCGGCTCAAAAAATTATATAGGAGCAGCCTATTTATCTACTGTAAGTATTTTGAAATCCGGCGGAGGTTTTGCGGCTTTAGGCACTGAAAAAAATATTATTCGCTCTATTTCAGCGATGCTGCCGGAAGCGGTTTATTTGGAAAGGAAGGAAATCCTAAAAAATATTACCAATTTTTCGGTATTTTTAATTGGCTGCGGATTAGGGCTGACATCTGCTTCAGTAAAGATTTTTAAGCAGGTTATAACTCGGTTGCAAAAAGAAACCGCGCCTGTAGTGATTGATGCGGACGGATTAAATATATTAGCAAAACTTCAAATTAAACTCCCACAAAATACGATTATTACGCCTCATCCGCTTGAAGCTGCCCGTCTTTTGGGATTAAATCTTGAAGATATTCTGTCTGATTTGGAAGGAAGTGCTAAAAAACTTGTTGAGAAGTATAATTGTGTCACTGTTTTAAAAACTCACAGAACAATAATTTGTGATAAAAATAATTTGTTTATTAATGAATACGGAAATTCTGCTCTTGCAAAAGCAGGTTCAGGTGATGTCCTGGCTGGAATTATCGCAGGACTTCTTGCTCAAAAAATGTCTCTGTTTGAGGCTGCAAAACTTGGAATCTACCTGCATTCCAGAGCCGGAGAAATTGCATCCGGAGACTTAACGGAATATTCAGTGCTGGCTTCTGAACTGCCCGGGTATATACACAAAGCTATAAAAGAAATTTTATGATTCAAATCGAACTCTTCCCGTTTGGTTAATTTCAATAGGTCTATTTAAATGTTTGATATATTCGCAGGCAAGATAATCTTTGTTAAACGGATAATTGATACACTCTTCTTTAGGAGCAAGAATATCAAAATCAGCTCCTTCAAACATCATAAATGAATCTTGTGCTATTTTATATAATTTATCTTCTCTGGGATTATCAATATCTATAGGGTGTTCAGTTCCGTCTCTGTCCACGAAGTTCATTGCAATAAGTTCCCCTTCTTCCGGATCAACTGTATAGTTTAATCCCGATACTGCAAGCAGTCCCGGTTTATTACCGTGGGAATTATATGTAGTCTCTACCGTATGCTTGAACATATCTACAAGTTTTTTTTCAGATACATTTGCAACAGAAACTCTATCTTCAAATGGGGCAATGTCTTTGATATCTCTGGAATCAATTATGCCTTCTCTGAAAAAGCTCCTTGTCCCGCTGTTGTTCCAGAGGGCTATATCTGTATCTAATTCATGGCGCATTGCGTCACACATAAAATTTGCATGAGCATTTTCTTCTATCAGGGTCATAGGAGGCGGGGTTACAGACTTAATGTATCCGACAACTTCAGGCTCTCCTAAAATTTCATTTAGAACGTATTGATGGATTAGGTTTTTATGGAATAACGTTGTCTCTCCAATATTGTTCTGGGCTTTTGTAATAATTCCATCTTTATCAAATGTAAGGTTTAATTGTCCAAAGTAATTTCCGTTTTTTCCGGCTTCTGTAATAATCACAGGCTCGCCGGCTTTTGAATAGAATAAGTTTTGTCCTTCTTTAATATCTTTTATAAGTTCGTGGGTGTGACCGCCTATTATGACGTCGATTCCTTCGGTGTTTTGAGCAACGATTTTATCTTTTTCATGCCCAAGATGTGATAGCAAGAAAATTTTATTAACCCCAGCTTCTTTTAGTTGATTAATTTCTTTTTGGATATCTTCTATGGAGTCTTCTAAATCATCTACAGAACAGTCCTTGTGGTAAGACGGGTGAGTTATTCTGTCAGCCAAATCAATAGGAGCAGCTCCCACGAGACCTATTTTCTCTCCTTTAACTTCTATAATTTCAGATTTTTTTATATAGTTGTCTAATTTCGCTCTTTGCAGTTCTTCAACTTCTTCCGGGTCTTCTATTTCTATAGGTTCTTGTTTTAGGTTTGCGGCAAAATATTTGCCGTTATATTGCGAGATTGTATCCAAAAAGTCTTTTTGTTTTGTGTCCAGCTCATGATTGCCAAGAGCGGAACCTTTAATATTTGCCATATTCATAAATCTTACAACGGCTCTGTTAACAAGCTTATTTTTTTCATCTCCAATATCATTGTCTCCGGCTGAAAGTCTTAAATCTCCTTTTAGACCTGATAAGATTCTTGTCATGTTGTTTGTCTGTCCATGTAAGTCGTTGATGTAACCTACTGAAAGCTCAAAAGTATCTTTTGCCGGAGTTTTTTCCAGAGGAATCTGTTTAGAACCTTCTTGCTGTCTAAATGTAAATGTATATGGTTTGATGTTATATAAGGATAAGTTGATATTCATTATTTCCTGCTTTTTGGGTAATAAAACTTCTGAAAAAAGTTTTTTGCTATTTCAGATTAGTCGTCATCATGTGTATATCTGATACGTCCGACTTGATTAATTTCGATTGGCTTTTTTTGCTCTTTTATGTATTCGCTGGTCATAACATCTTTATCATAAGGTAAGGTTTGAATATACATATCTTCCGGGGCAAGAATGTTATAATCTGCGCCTGCTGACATTAAGAATTCATCAGTTACAATCTTATAGGTTTTGTCTTCTCTTGGGTTATCTATATCAATTTGGTGTTCTTTACCGTCTTTGTCTATAAAATTCATATTGACCAGTTTTCCTTCTTTAGGATTAACTGTATAGTTAAGACCGGAAACAGCCAGAAGCCCCGGTTTTAGAATAGGAGATGAGTAAGTGACTTCAACCGCTTTTTTAAAAGCTTCAACAAGTGTTTTTTCCGGAACATCGGCTACAACGACATAATCAAGGAAAGGTGCCATGTCCTTTATGTCTCGCGAATCAACAACTCCTTCATGGAAGAAATTTCTAACTCCGCTGTGGTGCCAAAGAGCTATATCTGAATTCGTTTTTTCCCGCATTATATCGCATACAAAGTTTGCGTGAGGGTTTTCTTCTGCAAGATTTTTCGGAGGCGGCGGAGCTTTCTTTATATATCCGACTTTTTCCGGTACTCCGAGTATGTTATCAAATACATATTGGTTAATCATATTTTTGTAAAATAATCTTGTTTCGCCAATATTATTCTGAGCTTTTGTAATTACTCCGTCTTTGTCAAACGTAAGGTTTAACTGTCCGAAATAATTTCCGTCTCTGCCTGCTTCAGTGATAATTACAGGTTCTCCGGTTTTTGAATAGAATAAGTTTTCGCCTTCTTTAATCCCTTTGACAAGTTCGTGGGTATGTCCGCCGATTATAACGTCAATACCTTCAATCTTTTGAGCTACAATCTTATCACGTTTATGCCCGAGGTGGGATAGTAAGAAAATTTTATTAACACCTTGTTCTTTTAGATTTTCGACTTCATCTTCAATCAATTCAATAGTATCATCCAAGTCATCAATTGAACAGTCTGTGTAGTAATTTGGATGTGTCAGCCGTTCAAGCATGTCCATAGGGCAAGCTCCGATTAAGCCTATTTTTTGCCCTTTAACATCAACAATAGTAGATTTTTTCAAATATGATTTTAAATCAGCTCTGCCAAATTTTTTAATATCCGCTTCATCTTGTTCTGAGAGCGGTGTCTGCTCAAAGTTAACGGTAAGCATCTCTCCGTTGAATCGTTTAATGGCTTCAATGCAATCTTTTTGAGACATATCAATTTCATGGTTTCCCAGAGCAGAAGCTTTAATTTCTGCGATATTTAAAAATTTGGTTGTAGCTAAGTGAATGCTTTCATTCTTCTCATCGCCGATGTCATTATCACCTGCAGAAAGTTTTAAGTCCCCTTTTATGCCGGATAAAATTCTCATCATATTATTTGTCTGTCCGTGTAAATCATTTACATACCCTACAGACATTTCGAAAGTATCTTTTTGTTGGTTGTTAGCTTTGAATACCGGTTGTTGTGAATAATTATACTTTGCCCTCTGAAAACCAGTATTTGCAACATTAAAGCTAATTTTCGGAATGTTTATATTCATAGATTAAACCTTTTTCAATGATATTAAAATTCCTAAAAATAAAATTTGCCATAATATTTACAATATTTTACAAAGAAAGGCATGTCAGCGCTTTTCTTAAAATTTCCTCCGGATTAGAGTTGTCATCAATGGTTTTTATAACTTTACCGAGAGCATCTTCAATTTCTTTATCCTCATAACCCAGAGAAAGAAGTATTGCTTGAGTATCACTAAGGGCTGGTGTTTGAGGAAGCGTAGATGAAGTAGTGCGCGGAAGTTCCGTTTTTATAAGTTTGTCTTTCAGCTCGAGAATTATTTTTTGAGCAAGCTTTGGACCTACCCCTTTTGCTCGGGTGAGTTCTTTGTAATTGCCGTCAATAACAAAAGATATTAAGTCACATGTATCAAATTCATTAAGAAGAGCAAGTGCCATTTTTGCTCCTACGCCGGAAACAGATAGCAGGATTTGAAAAATATCTCGGGTCTCTTTGGCGGAAAAACCGTAAAGAGCCATTAAATCTTCCCTGTGAATAAGAGAAAGATAAAATTTATGTTTTTCAATCTCTGAAGGAGTAAAATCAGAAAAGTCTTTTTCTGTTACTTCAAACATGTATCCGATTCCAGAAGCTTCTATTGTTAGAAAAGTTCCTTTAGAAGTTTTTCTTTTATCTGATAAAAATCCTTTAATATAATCAAACATAAATTCCTCTAAGCTAATTATATAATAAATCAGTAAGGAATAAAAACCTCTTTACAATAATTTATGTTTTGGTTATTATAATTAGGCAAACCAAAGAATAATATTCGGAGGAGTGCCAGAGCGGTTGATCGGAGCGGTCTTGAAAACCGTCGAACGTGCGAGCGTTCCGTGGGTTCGAATCCCACCTCCTCCTCCATTTAAAAAGAGCCTGAAAAGGCTCTTTTTTAGTGCATTTCCACCCTGTCCCCAAACTGCAAAAATGAGCCAAAATAGTCCCAAAAGGGACTAAAAAGGGACTGCTGAAAAAATTTATTGATTTTAGAGGATTTCTGCAATCAGGCAAAATTCAACATTACATAACGGTTTTTGCGGTAATTGCGGTCAATCCCAAGTAGCACATAGATTTCAGGATTTCCACCTGTAGTAATTGCGGTTAATGCCAATATTCATATAAATATTGGTCTGTTTTGTTATGCCAAAATTCCGAAATCGGAAATAATATTAATAAATTACATAACCTTGCAACCCCAAAACCCTCTCATACCAATCGAAGTCAAGAATTTGGGAGCGTGTTTTTTAAAAACAGTTTATTATAAGTTTGTGTACCAAAGAACAAAGAAAGGAAACAAACTTATGAAATTATTAAAATGTAATCAAGTTAAAGAATTATCAAACAATGAATTGCTGAAAGATAAGTCTCGTACTGAAATTTCAATCTGCGGAACCATTACTTCAACAATTCAAATACCAACAAAATCTAATCCATATAAATTCATACGCTTTATAACGCTTGAAGACGAAACAGGTACAATAGATTGTGTTTGTTTTGACAGAGAAATAAAAAAGTTCGATAAATTATTGCAGATTAATAATCAAGTTATTATTACAGGAGAAAAGTTCATAGATAGGGAAGAGCCTCCAACTCCAATAATTATGCAAAATGTCAAATTAGCAAAATAATATTTTAATACTTTTTGCAAGATATACTAAATTTTAATTCTGAAATGCTTTCATAACAATCGAAACGATGAATTTGAGAGTAAGTTTTTGAAAAACAGTTTATTATAAGTTTGTGTACTCAAGAGCACAGAAAGGAAACAATCTTATGAAATGGTTAGCAATAGCTTTAGTAATCTACATTTTTATTAACGGCTTTATTGAAGAAGCTAAAAAGCGATTAAGCAGTTACAGTGACAATGACGGTTACTATGAGGAAGATGACTACAATGACAACGACGATTGGAATAATAATTATTCCTGCAATCAGCAAACTTACGATAGTCCGCAATTTGACAATAGCTTTATTTCTCGCACTCAACCGCCTGAATATCATCATAAAGATACTAACGAATACAATATGTTGGTGCGTGTCAGGGGTGATAAATACGCAAGGCAGGAAGAAATTACTATTGAAGCACACAACATATTTGAAGCCCGACAAAAGGCTAAAAATATGGGTTACGACATTATTAGAAGTTAAGGAGGAAATATGAATACAACAGGTTACAATGAAATTGATTTAAAAAATTGGAAAAATTATCCTGAAATCAAAACTAACTCTTTCTGGGAGTATGAAGTTAATACTTATGAGCAAATTTATAAAAGATACACTAAAAGAAATGATTTAGTTCTGAATATATTCTGTAATTCTGAATCCGCAAAAGAAGAAGCAAAAAAGCTAGATAGAAAATATCTTGAGATAGAAGATTACGAATATGATAATTCTTTGCGTGATGTAGTCAATAATAAATTAAAAGAACTTGAGCAAAAGAATATTCAGCTATTATTACTCACTCCTGATGTAACTGATATTAGAGCAAGTAAGACAGAAGAATTTTTCAACACATTCAAACAATTTGCAAAATTAGGCATAGATAGCCTGGAGCAAGGTCGATTTGTCGTTTTAATAATCGGTAATACATATTCAAATTCAACTTTGCACCTTGAAGCTTTTGAATATGCTCAATTTCTTACAAGTCATGGATTGCGTTTAAAAGCTCACATAGTTAAAGAAGTTTGGAAATGGTCAACTCTTGAATCTAGTACAGCAAAAGCCTTATGGCATTGTAGAGCCTTAAAGAGCGGATTTAATGTAGCTACCTTTAAGAATATTTTTATTTTTGAAAAGTTATAGACAAAGAAAAGATAAAACTATAAAAATAGCAGAGGTAATATGAACAAAGAAGAATTAAAGAAAATCTTACAATATCATGCAAAAGGTTCACTGATTACAATAGGCGGTCGTCCTGCTATGGGTAAAAGAACATTTGCTTTGAATTTAGTTGAACTATTCTGTAAAGAAGGTTATAAATGCTTGTATGTAACAGATTACAATAAACAAATAATTACAGAAATGTTATTAAAAATAGTTGCAAATCCAAACAGGCAGGAAAGTTTAGAGATACAAACAGAAAATTTCACGCAAGCAGTAAAAGAACTAAGCAGTTGGAATTTGTTTATAAAATCTACAGAATTTTGCAGGATAAAAAATATCAAACAAATAATACAGAACTACAAACCTGATTATTTGTTCATCAACATACATATTAACAGCAGGAATAGACTAAGTTCTGAAAAATTGAGGGAAATATCAGAGCAGAATAATTTAATAATCTTTGTAATAGCAAATACACGCAGGGAACCTCGCAACACAACAAACTATTATCCAAAATTTACAGATTTACGAGATAAAAATCTTGTGAAATATTCGGATGTGGTCTTATTGCTCTATCGGGAAGATTATTACAACTGTGACATTCCTGACGATAGAAGAAATATCATAGAGATAATTCAGGCGAAACCTGAAAATAATTCAATCAAATTGAAATTTAATAGAAAAACTGGAAAAATCGGAACATAAAATTAAAAATCTTTTTAAGAGACAGAATAAAGGCAGTTGTAAGCTAAAGTGGGTAAAAACCTACAGTTAAGAATAGAAAATTATTTGGAGGTAAAAATGTACTTAACAAAAGATGAACTAACTATATTGCAGGGCTTGAAAGAAAACTTAAGCTATGCGGAAATAAGCCGAAAGTTAAATGAACCGCTTCGCACCTGCGACAGCAGGGTGAATTCCCTATATCAAAAGTACGGAGTAGATAATAGAAAAGATTTAGTCAAAAAGGCAAACCTTGATAAGGTCGAAATTGCAAGGATTGATAATATTCCCTACTGGCAATATGAGGGAACACAGCTTGTACAAAAAATTCCTGTTTGTAAAAGAGATGTTGAACGGCTATTAAAATTACTGGAAAATGAAGATGAAAAAGAAAAATTCAATCTGGTGTATTCATCAAATTACCTGTACAAATTTATGTATTTAGAAATGCCGAGCGGTAAAGAATACATCCAAAGAAACAAAATCATAAATAAAACTTAAAGGCTCCTAAAATGGAGCCTTTTCACATATTTTAAGCTGTATGCCAGTTGATTATATCAGCATTATTAACCTCTAAAAATTCGTTGCATTCTTTGAAAGGTCTAAAATCAGTATCCTTAAAAGCAGGAACTTCGCCATTACAAATAGACTTCGTACAAGCCTGATAGTTATTTGACGGATGAGAAGAACGCAAGATTTTAACAAGAGGGAATTTCTCTTGATAATCTGCTTCCTGCTTAATTCCTTTATAAGCTAAAGCTTTCAGTTCATTTGCTTTTGCACCCCATAACATGACTACTAAAGGCTGCTTATTCTCGGTCTTAACTTTAAGAAGCTTAGATATTACCTGATTTACAAAATTACGCCAAGCATTTATATAGAAGTCCTGATTGTCAGGTGCAAAGGTTAAGGCAGTATTGAACAACAAAACACCCTGCTTTTTCCAAGCTGACAAATTTGTATAACTGTTATCAATTCCTACATCTTCCTTGATTTTACGAAAGATATTTAGTAATGAATCCTCCGCAGGAATTTCACCGTTATTGTAAGAAAATGCAAGCCCATGAGCTTTTGCCTCATCAGGGTAAGGGTCTTGACCGATAATCAACACTTTAACATCCTGTGGTTTTAATCCGTCAAATGCGTTGAATATATCGCTTTGACTTGGTCTTGTACATTCGTTGATACATTTCTGAATTTCTGATGTAAAAAGTTCTTCTACTTCCTGCCTTGTGAACCATTCATTCTTAATCAATATTTCTTTCAGAGCTTTCATAACTTCCTTTCTTTTGTTTTTAGAACTTAGAGGCTTCATGCAAACATGTTTTACCACTTCTGTGAATATTTTAACGCATTACAGTGGTAAATGCAAGTTTGATTGCGACTCTTGCGGTCTGTTTTAAAAGGATGAAATCACTTATTATTAACAACGAGGGCGGTAATGGAAACTAATCTAGAAATAAAAAAATTATTAGGACAACGGATTAAAGAATTAAGGACAGGAAAAGGTCTTACACAGGAACAGCTTACAGAAAAGCTCAACATAGGACAGAGAACACTATCTAAAATTGAAAGAGGTAATGCCTTTGTTTCTGCTGAAACACTAGCCAAATTATTAACGGCTCTTGATATTGGAATTGATGAACTGTTTAACTTCGGCTACCTGCAAGAAAAAGAAATCTTAAAAGAAGAATTAATCAACGCTATTCGTGATGAAAAGGTTGATATTGAAACCCTCTACAGAATTTATAAGTCGCTAAAATAAATTAATATATTTGCCAAATTCTAACAAAATAAACTTAAAAATATAATTATCAAAAGCACTTTTTACATTGTTGTAAAAAGTGCTTTTTGTATACAAATTTTGCACAAAGAAATAAATTCTTTAAACTCAATGATAACACAGATTACAGGTGTCTTTTGGGCTCTATTCCTCTTAACAATTCTTAATAAAACTCTCTAAAAAAACACGTCAAGTGGCAAAAAACACGCATATATAAGTAGAAGGGTATGTTATTTTCTCTTCTAAAAATAAGTCAAAAATAAGAATAAAAAAAGGAGAAAATTATGGAAAAAATTCCAACAATGAAATCAATCAGTGAATGTTCAGAAATTGTCGGATTGGCAAAATACCATGTCCGTCGGTTAGTTTTACAAGGGAAAGTAAAATATGTTCGCAGTGGCTCGAAATACCTTGTCAATGTAGACAACCTGGTTGAATACCTGAACAACGGGGAAGCACAGACAGAAGCCAAAGAACTCACAGAAAACACAAGTAAAATTAGAAAGGTAGGGATTTAATATGGAAAAAGTACCAATAAATACGATTTGGGAAGAAGACGAAACAATGTCACAGGAAGAAACTGAACAAGCAACAGTAGTTCGAGCAATAGAAATGAATTCGAAGGTTGTAGATTTGTACAATAGGATAGAGGCTTCAGAAAAGCTTACTTGTGAAGTAGGCGATAGAAAAATGCCTAAACCGTTAGCTTATGCAGCGTGTATTATGAGCAAACAACATCCTGAAATGCGTATGAACTCAATAATAAACACCCTTCTTGCTAAAAACGCACAAATGTTAACAGCAAAAGGGGTTAAATATGTGGAAAAAGGGCGTGTGGGTTATTGTAATTATTATGGAATTAACTTTATGCCGTCTGGGGCAGGTAAAGACCTCATGTCAGATGAACTCGACAACTTCATGTATTATCCTTTCCGAAATTGGTTTAAATGCACAGTTCAAGAATTGAGAGAAAAATTCAGATTTGAGTTGGAAAAAGAAGCCAAAAGAGAGTTTCCCGAAGAAGATAAACAAAAACAGCGAAAAAAATATGTAGACGAGAAAATGAGAGAATTTGGCAACATATTTTTAGAAGTTTCTGACGGTACAAGAGAGGGGCTGTTTCGTGATGCCAAAGTTATTAAAAGAGTAGGTTTTGGATGCATAATGATTAAAATCGCCGAGCTTGGGCTATATCTAAACAATATGACAACAGAACAGAAATTATTCTTTAATCTATTATTTGAAGCATATAGTGGAATAATACGGTCGAAAAGTATCAAGGGAGAACATAGAGAAGAAGACATTGAGGACTTGCCTGTAAATCTACTCTTTTATTCAGACCCAACATTATTCAAAGCTGATTTAGCTAAATCTTTTAATTTGCTTATGGAAACAGGCTTAATTCGCCGTTGTATATTGACATTCATGTCAGAATTAGAACCGCATAAAAAAGAACCTGACGGAAGAAAAGCCTACAAAGCAGAGGAAAAATATTACAGCGACTTAAAAGCTATTGGACTCGAGTTGCATGAGATTTTCGAGGCGATTGAAAACAATGCCCAATATGAGCTTACGGAAGAAACTTATGTCAAAGTTTTTTACCCTTATAAACTTAAACTCTCGTCAATAGCTGAAAAAGAAGAAAATCCTTTGATAAAAAGAGAAATTCGCTCTCGTGAACTAAAAGCCTTAAAAATCTCATGTCAATATGCTAGCCTTAATCATCCGAAGGTACATTTTATAAACCCTGAGGATATGGAAATGGCTATTGATGAGGTTGAGAAGTTAAGTGTTGATTTTATAAAATTTTTAAATTACCGACCTACTTTTGAAGATAGATGTGACAGGATTTTCAGATTTTTCCTTGAAAATATTGGCAAAGAGTTCAAAAAGAACGATTTGACAACTACGCATTTCAAACAATTTGGTATATCTCGAAACAAATTCAAAAAAAGTTTTGATGACGATATGCAAAGCGTTGCCGAAATTGCACAGTATAAAGGCTATCAGCTTCTAAGCAAGCCTATAAACAATAATTCAGGTCGTGCATACTGGCTCACTACTGCAAAATCAGAGGCTTTGAGCGACGGTATTCAACAACTTGAAGATTTAATCTAAACCAAGGTATAACGTCAATCCCTGTAAATACTTGTGTTTAAAAGCAATTACTGCAATTACCGCCATTGCATTTGTCAAAATACAAGTTAATACTGGGATTGACCGCAATTACCGCAAAAACCATAAGGAATAAAAAACATGACACAAAACAATAACTTAAAATTAGAATTATTAACCGAAGTATTAGGTGAACCTGAAAAACAATCAGGTGATGAGTATCTATGGCAATGCCCCCTCTGCAAGGATACAGGCAGGGATAACTTAAAATTCAATGCTGAAAAAGGCATACTGTGGTGCTTTGCAAACGAAAGCCACGCACCACAGATACTTAAAGAAATACTAAAAAAGGGCAAAATAAACCTTAAACCTGCTAATGCTGATTACAACAGTTATGACAGATATAAGCATATTTTCTCAATGCAGAAACAGATTGAATTTAAGATATATATGCAGGAGTGCAACGAAAGGCTCTTAACAATAGACATTTTGCCTTCTATATTGCTCAAAAAACGAGGATTAAACCTATCAACTGCTAGAGATGTAAAACTCGGAGTTGACATGAATAAGAAAAGGTGGGTTATACCTACATTTCAGTATTCAACAGAAAGAGCAAATACTATTTTGGGCTTTGAATACCGACCGTTTAATTTCAGTAAAGACGGTTTAACTCGTGAAAAAGGCACTCCTACGGGGTTAGCTATGATTAACTCGTACAAACCCACAATGGAAGTGTTAGCGGTTGTAGAGGGTTATTTCGACGGCTATGCACTATATCAGCACCTTAAAGAACAAAAGCAAATTCAGTATTATCATATTGTTACACCGTCAAACGGCATTCAATCCCTGCTAAAACACATCTCACAGGTTGATTTTTCAAAGTACAAAAGGTTTTGCCTGTATGTCGATAATGATGAGGAAGGGAACAAAGTTGCTGAAAAGATTATGGCTAAATATCCGATATTCGAGCGTGTTACCACAACCTGCGGATGTAAGGATTTTAACGAGCATTATATGAAGTGTATTAAAGGAAAGGGCTGAAATCCTTGTTTAACAAGAAAAATTAAGAAAATGAGGCTGGAAATTATGAAAAAGGGAGATAATAAAAAATGATAAGAAGGAAAATAAAATGGCATTTTACGAAAAAGTTTCAGATTATACATATAGATTGACAGTTTGTCAGGGTTACGACTCCAAAGGCAAAAAGTTACGCAAAAGAAAAACAATTAAACTAGACGAAACATTAACCGCTAAGCAGGCTGAAAAAGAGCTTAACCGTCAAATGGTTATGTTTGAAAACGAAGTCTTAAACGGGGTTTACTTAGACGGCGAAAAGATAACATTTGAAGAATTTACACAAAGGTGGTTAGAGGATTACGCAGAGAAACATCTTACACTGACGACATTACAATCATATAAAATCATGCTCAAACGGATTTTGCCTGCTATCGGACATATTAAACTCGGCAAATTACAGCCTCATCATTTGATACAGTTTTACAACAATCTTGATGAAGAAGGAGTAAGACTTGACGGCAGATTTACCCCTACCAAAGCCCTGATAAAATATCTTGAACCATTGACTATTTCTCACATAATTAAGACTACAGGGATATCATCTAAAACCTGCAGAAGGCTTAAAAATGGACAAGCAACAAATTACAGTACCGCTCAAAAACTCTGTAATTGCTATAAATTAGATTTCAACAGAATGTTTAAAGGTAATTCAGAAAAGAAGTTAAATCGAAAAACAATCAAAAATCATCACATTGTAATTCACTCAATACTTTCAACCGCTGTAGATTGGAACATCTTAATGAATAATCCTGCTGAAAGAGCCAAACCACAGAAAGCAACAAAACCCAAAGCTAAATATTACAATGATGAGCAGGTGGCAAATATGCTGGACTGCTTGAAAAGTGAACCATTAATGTATATGACAATGATTTATCTTGCAATAGATATCGGTTTAAGAGAGGGTGAACTTACAGGCTTGAAGTGGGAAGATATAAATTTTGACACCTGTGAAGTGAATATCAATAAGCAACGACACTATATTGCAGGTTATGGCAATATTGAAGGTAAACCAAAAACAGAGGCAGGAATAAGAACTGTTACAGCTTCAAAGACTGTAATATCACTCTTAAAAGAATACAAAAAGCAACAAAATGAAAACAGGTTAAAATTTGGTACAGCGTGGCAAAACGGTAAATATGTATTCCTGCATGAGGACGGCAGTCCGATAAGCACACAGTTGCCGTATAAGTGGTTTACGAAATTCTTAAATCGTCATAACTTACCAAAAATAACATTCCACCAACTCCGCCACACAAATGCAAGCTTGCTGATTTCATCAGGTGAGGATATCGTAACCGTAAGCGGACGACTTGGTCATGCTGATAAAAACGTAACCCTAAACACTTACTCTCACATAATCAAATCAAAAGAAGCACAGGTCGCTAATAAAATGGATGAGTTTTATCAGAGGTTGAATGTAGTTTAAATAATTAAAAAAAAATTAATTATAGAGCTAATTAAAATTTTAAAGTTTATACTAAGAATGTAAATTATTATTTAAGGAGAAAATATGCCACAAGCTCAAATCAATGAACTAACACCAGAACAAAAAGAAAATTTTGCAGATGAACTTCTCGTATATATGCAAAATGAACTTGAAAAAGATGGTCAATCTATTAAAACAAAAGATTTTGATTTTCATTTAACCTATACTCAAAAATATTTTAATGCACCGGATGAAATTTTTACAGAGGGGGTTGACTTAACAAAATTCAAAAATATTACACCAATAACTGATGAAATGTTTCAAGTAGTAATGAATTATTGTTTTACTCATCAATACATAAAACAAATGTATATGGGAACACAAAAATTTGAAGAGATACAATTAACTGAAAGTGGTTTCGCTCGTGCGACATCTGTAGTGAGAGGAAGGTATAAAAAGTCAGTAACAGACAATACACAAAATATTCATATAGGCTCTATAAATGGTGATAATATACAAGTTGGAAATAATAATACACAAAATATTGAAAACACTTTTCAGTATTTAATAGATGAAATAAATAAAGCTAATGCTACAGAGGAAGAAAAAAAGAATGCATTGAACAAATTAAAAGAATTTGCATATAATCCTATTGTTAGTAAGATACTGTCAACAGGTGTTATAGAAGTGATAAAAAGACTTATAGGAGCATAGAATGTTAGAAGATAAAAAGTATACAGCAAAATTAAAATGTATATTTTGTCAAAGTGAAATGTTTGAGTTACCTTGCGAAGGATACCAACCTGAAGAAGGTGAAATGATTAGATGTTCAAATTGTGGCAGATTAAATGATTTTTCTTCTATAAAAAACTTAGAGATAAATAATACAGTTGAACAAATAAAAGAAGATGCCAAGCAAGAAATAAAGAAGTTACTTAAAAAAAGTGGGTTTAAGTTTAAATAAAATCTATGAAAAATTTGTAATAGAAAGATTAAAATGTTAGATATTGTCCTAAATTCAGCTAAAACAACTTCTAATATAAACTTGTGGCAGGTGGCAACACCATTTATAACGGCTATTGCTTCTTTTGGTGCAGTGTATTTTGGAGCTTGGCTAACTGATAAAAGGCGAGAAAAGGAACAACATAAAATAAACATTAATAAAGCAATAATATTGCATACTTTAATTGAATTACAAGCACCTGCTTTAATTGATTACAGGGACAACACTTTAATTCCAAAACTCAAAGCAATAAAGATAGGAAATTTAACTGTAGCAACTGAAAAATATCCATTTTCTTCATGGTTATTACCTGTTAACATTAAAGATTATGACTTTTTGATTAATACAAGCAAGGGTGCTATGAGTGCTTTAAATCAAGTTTTACAATATGAAGAAAAACTAAACAATACGATATTAACTTTTGATAATTTCTCATTAACGGATGACGAAAAGAAAGCCATAAATTGTTTAGAAATACATATAATAAAAGTTAAAAGTATAATTGAAACATTGTATGATACTTGTGATAGTTTGATTTATTTTTCGCTTTTATTGCATAGGTACTTAACTTATATGCTTAGCGAAATATACAAAGAAAAAATCACTTGTTCTGATAAACTCATGGGAATAAATCTTGTAGCAGAGGCAAAAAATGACAAAATTAAATTAGATTGGTTAAGAATGTTACCTAAAGACTGGGAAAATGCCAGAATTTACAAAGAACAAAATAATAAAGTTTAGGGGACTAAAAAGGGACTAATTTTACAAATAGTCCCTAAAAATTATTAAAAGTTACTAAAAGAAGGAACTTCCAAGATTAAATAATACTAGAGGTTACGGGATGAAATTTGAAACTACAAATAGCAGAAATATTTGTTCGAATCCCACCTCCTCCTCCATTTAAAAAGCCCGAGCCATAAAGGTTTCGGGCTTTTAATATTATATACCATGTGCATTGTGTGAACACTAGTCCGTAGGATGTGGTAAATGGTAGATTTACCACATCAAATAAGGTTTCTAAGCTGTAGTTTTGGGAGCACCCAAGCATTGTAACAAAATTAAAATATAAACTTGACAGTTGCCTTTATCCTACTGTTAAACCCGCTAAAAATGTGATATAATGAAGGGAAAAAGGATGTTTCTATGATATTTAAACGTATATGTAAAATAACTTTTATTGCCCATGGTGCAACTGTTCATTCGCTTGAAGGGATAATATGCGATACTTTAAAGTACCCAAAGCTTAATGAGTTTGGGGAAGAAGAGATGGAAAAAGTCTGTGAATATCTTGAAAAAAGGGGAGTTCCCTATGATAGGATTTATTCCAGCCCGGCTGCTTGCTGTACTCAATCTGCCCAAATTATTGCCAAAATGTTTAAGAGAAAGGTTGATATAATCGATTTCCCTAATAGAAACCATGGTGAATGGAATGGTCTTTCGTACTCAGAGCTTTTTGATAATGGCGGACCTTCGGCTATAACAGGTACTCCTAAGAATGGTGAATCGTTTGAAGCGTTTAACCAAAGAGTTTCAGATTCTATTGACAAGCTTGTTAACAGCAACAAGGGTAATCGTATAATTATTGTGACATCTCCCGAAATAATTCAGTCTGCTTTGGCTAAAGCTCTGAATCTTCCTCCTGAAAGCCAGTTTAAGATGCTTATAAAAACCGGTTCCTTGACCCAGATAAGTTATTTTGAAACTTGGTCAAGCGTAATTTATTCAGGATATGTTCCTCTATAGAGCCATGCTGTTAATCTCTGTATAAGCTGATAGTATGCGGTTTCTTATCTGGACTGCCATTTGAAGGCTCAGGTCTGCTTTTTCAGCGGCTATCATAGCTTCGTGGACACTGGTTGAACCTCCTGCGGCAAGGTCTTCTTGCAGCCTGTCAGCTTCAAGTTTGGCTCTGTTAACAGCATTGAGGCTTCCTCCGAGACTGGATTCAATTTGGTTCATAAAATTCCCCATCCCGTACGGATCATTTTTATCATCAAGGGGTACTGCTTTGGAAGCAGTATCAAGAGCTTTTTCAAACTCAGTCGGCTCAGACTCAATCTCAAAAGATGCCTGTCCTTGCAGATATCGATTGTACTCTTTAACGGCATTTAAGTTAAACTCTGTGTTAAAGCCTTCTATATTTGTTGAAAAATTCATTTATTGTACCTCTAACTATATATTCATAGCGGTTTGCATCATATTTTTAACGTTTTCTGCCACTGTTGCGTTAGCTTCATAAGCGCGGGAAGCCGATATCATGCCAACCATTTCTTCTACAATATTAATATTAGGCATATCTACGTACCCTTCTTCATCTGCATCAGGGTGAGACGGGTCATAAATTGTTTTTATGGCATTTTCGGATTCATAAATTTCATCTACTTCCACACCGCCTGTAACCATACCGTTATTAAGCGCTATATTGGCGTTAATAAGCATATTGCCGGTTTTGGGGTCAAACTGTGCGTCCGGTGCATTACTTGAAAAATTTGAATACCCCCTGTTTATATTCTCTTCGTATATTGTTCTAAAAGAAACATCCTTTTTTATGTATGCTCCTTTAGCCCCGTTGGGTTGTCTGGTTGTGTTAACGTTCGCGATATTGCTTGCGATTGTGTCAAGTTTTACTCTTTGAGCGGTCATACCTGAACCAGCAATATCAAATATATTGAAACTCATATTTTATACCTCCTATTGTCCGGAAATTACTCTTGAAACACTTTCAAAAGATCTTCTTTCAAGGTTTGAAAGTACAAGGTATCTCATGCCGGTTTTGGATAAATCCATCATTTCGCGTTCCAGTTCAACATTATTTCCGGTTGCGTCAGTTCCGCTGTAAATATCTGTGACATATTGAGGCTTAAAATCCTCATAAGTATTGCTTTTTAAGTATGCTTTTTCTTGTAAAGTCGGGGTTCTGTAAGTATGGATTTCTCCGGTGAAGACATCAACCATTGGCGGTTTGTATTCAATACTGTTTTGGGATTTGATATAGTCTTTCAAATCCTCTTTTTCCATAATCTCGGAGAGCTGACTTTCAAAAGCAACTTCTTTTCTTTGATAACCCGGAGTCATAACGTTGGCTATGTTTGAAGCTATGGCGTGCTGTCTGTCCATTAGCCCGTCCATACCGAGTTTTGTTATTTCCATTGTTCTTGATGTAATCAAATCCACTGCTGTTACTCCTCTCGGTTTACTATACCTAAGCGGATTGTAAATTCCGTGTAATCCTCGCTATAGCGGGAAAGTTCAAGTTCACCCAGCTGTTCTTCTATAGATTTTTTGCAAATCCAAAGCCCCAACCCGCTGCCTGTAGATTTTGTAGTAAAACCTTCTTTAAATATATCGTCAGGGTTTTCAATCCCGGGTGCGTTATTTGAGATTCTTACTGTTGCAAAATCTTCTTCCTTTTCGGTTACAATTTTAATATACTTATCATTTTGGACGTTTTCTGATAATTCGTCGATTTCAAAAGCTTCTGACGCATTTTTTACAAGATTAATAATAACTGCTGCAAGTTTTTCACTGTCTGCCAGAACAAAAATATCAGGAGTATTTTCAACTTCTATTTTAATATTTTTACCTTCTGCATACACTTTCGAAAGTTCTACTGCATTTTCTACAATTTCAGCCAAATTGCTTTTTTCAAGATTTGGTGCATTTGATGATTTTAGTGCAATTAGGGAATTCCCAGCCATCTTTAATGCTTTTGAGATGGCATTTGCTGCATTTTCAATTCCCTCTTTGTCTACAATTTCTTTTGAAAGATGTTTTCTAATGATTTCTGAGTACAAATCGCAAATTGAAAGTTGATTCTTTATTTCATGAGCGATAACTCTTGTTTTTTTGATATTATAATCTTCCGGCGTAATTGTTACGGCGCTTTTTTCTGCATAACCTATGACCGCGTCGCTGCTGGCTTCGTCGAGTGTATCCAGGAGCCGCCTGATAGAAGAATTCAACAGGATATTATCACGTCTGTCAGGATTATATTTTTCCATATACGGCGATATATCAATCTTAGAATTTCTTTTTATAATATCTAAAGGTTCTCTTTGAAGCTTGGTATTATAAAGAGAATAGTATCTAACACTTTTATCATCCCCTGTATGAGAATCCCATATCAGTATTGAAACATATCTGTGAGTCATAACGCACAAAAATTCCGTGTTTGCCCAAACCTTTTCAATAAGGTTTTTAGAATTATCTGCGTAGCTGAAGGATTCTATTTCAGAAAACTCTAATCTCTTTAACAAACCTTGGAGCCCTTCAGTGTTAATTATTCTATATAGAACAACTCCGCTTTCAGGAGCATCCAAAAGAGGTTCTAAAGCAGAACGGACAAGGCACCGAAGTGCCTGTTTTGATAAGAACCTATTTCCCTGTGAGTCAATAAGTTCTCTTAAATAATTTTGTTGTCTTACAATTTTTTTCATTCTGCCTTACTTTTATTGTTTTATAGATTTATACGGCAATCTTTATTTTTTTTGTTAAAAATCCGTTATTGATTGCATATAAAACTGCTTGGGTTCTATCATTAACCTGTAATTTTTGGAAAATGTTATTAACGTGGGTTTTAACAGTTGTTTCAGAAATGAATAACTTATTAGCAACCCCCTTGTATGTAATACCCTGAGTAAGGAGTTCAAGCACTTCTTCTTCTCTCTGGGTAAGATATGAAAGCAGATTTTCTTCTTCTGTTTCTTGTTTTGCGTTTTCTTCTCTGAAAGATTGTTGGAAGTATTCGAAGAATCTGGAAGAAAGTGCAAGCGGAAGATAAATTTTCCCGTTTAAAACTTCTTCTATTGCATAAATTAACTGAGCCGAAGCCATAGTTTTTAAGACGTAGCCTTTAGCACCTATTTTCATTGCTCTGAAGATTAAATCGGCATCATCATATCCGGAAAGGGCAAGAACTTTTGTTTCGGTTTCAAGTTTAGAAATTTCAATAATTCCTTGCAAACCGTCTTTATCCGGCATATTCATGTCCAAAAGCACAATATCAGGTTGATATTTTTTGATTAAATTAATCCCTACATTAACATTTGTTGCGATACCAACGACGTCAAAAGTCCCTTCAATGTTAAGCAATTCTCTGATACCGACAAGGTGTTCATAGTTGTCATCAATCAAAAGCACTTTAGACTTTTTCTTAAATTCGCGTCTCATACTCTCTTCTCTCCCCTAATTTATAAATCTTTGTAATTATATTCCATCTCTACACTATGTATATTACCTTCTTTTAGAGGATTGTTTCATCAATACAGGGGTTAATTTTCTGTAAAAATTCATTGATTGAAAGATATAGACCACATGGTCTACAAAAGGTTCTAATCCATGTAATAACTTGAAAAAATGTATTATATAGTCTTTGTTCAAATCTACAGTAAAAAGAGTAGTCAAAAAATACGAGCATCATCTGATTAGTTTAATATAGATGCAGGGTTTTCTTGCCAAATACAGTTTGACCTTTTTGCGAAATCTGCTAAAATACTCATAAGGAGTATTATATTATGAATAAGTTTATTTTATTGTTAGGAATTTCTCTGACAGCTTCAATGATTTCAGTTTCAGCAATCGGTCATTCTTCAGACTTGCCGGAAGAGGGACTTTATATAAAACACGGTAACTCCGTTATAACTCCAAGCGGAGATATGTATACCAGAAATGGAAATGTTATCACCGGAACAAATGGAGATATGTATGTGCAAAACAGAAATATTATTACAGGTCCGAAAGGCACGTATATAAGAAACGGAAATACAACAGTATGTCCGGAAGGAGTGTATTTACATAACGGGAATACAACAATTACTCCAAATGGAGATATGTTCAGAGTCAACGGCACAGGCAGCCACTGGTGGATTTCTCATTAATAACCCGTAAGTCCGTCCTTTGAATCGGATGCGAAATTTTTAACAGCTTCTTTTCTTTGCCGGATTTTAAACAGGGTATCCATATTCATTTGATTTATCTTTCTTTCATATTCAAGCTGTTTAATTTCTTTCAGCTGTTTTTCGGCTTTAATTGAGTCTTTTTTTATTTTGTCTTCTTTTTCTTTTGCGCGTTTTGCTTCAAATTCTGTTTCTGATGAATCTACGACAAAGTCTTCAGCGAGTCTGTAACCGACTGTTGATACGGGGATGTAATTTCCATCAAGGTCTTCAAGTTTGGAGTTTTCTCCTTCTGTATCAATGCTCCATGTTCCCAAAAATTTCGGAGTATTCCCGGTGTAAGCGTAAGCACAGACAATAATTCTGTCGTCATTATTGTAATCAAAACCCATAGGATAGATATCCCAGCGGTTTTCAGTAAGCTCCACTCCGCCTGTAAATTTCCAATATTCTTCAATTGCTTCCCTAATTTGCGGAAGTTTTTTTGCTTCTTTTTTTTCAAAATTGTAAACCCATAAATCTGTTTTCCAGATGCCGTCATGACGATATCCGACTTTTTCTTTAACTGCAAGCTTTTTATTGTCGGCAGAAAAATCAATTGGAGTTAAGGTTCTAAAAATATATTTTTCTTCCAGAGATTTTTCTGTTGAAATCAGCGGAGTCTCTTCTTTTTGAATAATATTGGCTCTTTTTACTCTCTCTGTTTCATTTAATGAAGAATCAAGCTTGATTAAAAACAAATCACAAGCAGTGCAGTCAGTTTGTGCATAATAATAAACCGCAGGATAAACCAGCATTGTCTTATCTCCGGAGACGATTCCCTGGGCATTAATTTGCCGGTCAAAGTTTAATCTGCGCGGCAGGTAAAGTTCAGGACTTCCAACAGGGTCATTGTACTTAACAAGTTTAAAAGTTTTTTGCGGGACGTAAACCATATTTGAGTCTTTGGGAATTCTCGCTTCCTGAACTTCTATTTCTTTTTTTGATTTCCCTCTTGAAATGGTTTCGTATTCTTCAACTGTCATATAACCGGATTCCGGCATACGGCTTTTTTCATATTTTTCTTTTTCTTCAGCCTTATTTACTTTATTTTCATAAATATATTGATTAACAACCGCATCCTCTTGTTTAAAAGGGTTAATCTGGCTGAAATGAATTTTCATTGCCATAATCATACCGGCAAGAGCATCAAACATTAAACCAATCCTTCTTTCATAGCAGTAACTGTTGCCTGGGTTCGTGTTGCAGCGCAGAGCTTTTGTAAAATGCTATGTACATGAGCTTTAGCGGTAGCCCTTGTTATAACAAGTCTATCTGCAATTTGAGGGTTTGACAAACCTTCTACCATCAGAGCCAGAACATCAAGCTCTCTTTCTGTAAGACCATAAGAGTTTTTCTCCCGCTTTTCGGTAATTGTTGAAACAGAGGTATTTGGGGCAGGTCTTTGCAGATTGGAAAATACAACTTTTGCAATAGCCGGATCAATCCAACCCACACCGTCATAAACAGCTTTAATAGCCGCAATAGTTTGTTCGGGAGTTGCACCTTTCATAATATAGCCGTCTGCGCCCGCTTTAAAAGATTCAAAAATGTCTTGCTCAGTATTCCTGGAGGTAAAAATTAAAATCTTCACATCCGGTAGAAATTCTTTTATTCTTGCGGTTGCCTCTATTCCGTCAATGTTAGGAAGCCCTATGTCCATTAAAATGACATCCGGTGCGGTTTCTCGAGCTTTTTTTATGCCGTCTGCACCATCCGCAGCCTCTGCTGTGAGATTAATCCCTTCAGCTTTTTCAAGAAGCATTGATAAACCCATTCTATATAGTTGATGATCTTCTACCAATAATACATTAATCATACTTGTACACCTGTCGGAATATTTACTACTGTATCGGTTAATATAAATGAAAATTCACTGCCCTTATTCAAGACACTTTCAAGCCATATTTTACCGCCATGGGATTCAATTATTTGTCTTGAAAGGTAAAGACCTAAACCGGTGCCGGCAGAACGTTTTTTACTGGTTCCTTGAGAAAATCTTTGGAACATATTAGGGATATCTTCTTGCG
The DNA here is from genome assembly GCA_944326455.1 of Candidatus Gastranaerophilales bacterium. Taxonomy (GTDB): domain Bacteria; phylum Cyanobacteriota; class Vampirovibrionia; order Gastranaerophilales; family Gastranaerophilaceae; genus CAG-196. The sequence goes on from CALVEA010000004.1 coordinate 38,074, forward strand.
GAATACCGCATCCATTATCAGATACTGAGAAAATCAAGTCTTTGCTTTCATTTTTAATAGTGATAATAACTTTACCGCCTTCTTGGGTGTAATTTATGGCATTTCCGCAAAGATTACATATAACTCTTCTGATTTCGCTTCTGTCAGCATTTATTTGCAAATCTTTATTTGCACAATCTATAGTAAAATCAATATTTTTACTGTCAGCAAGAGGTTTGAGCTCGTCAAAAATTTGTTTTGAAAGTTCATAAATATTAAAATCTGTTTTATTCAGAACCAGCTTTTCTGCATCATATTTATAAACCTCAAGCAAAGCGTTTACCAGCCCTAACAAATCCTCGTTACTCTTTTGCATAGTGGATAATAGAAGTTTCTGCTTGTCATCTAATTCTCCCAGCGCGCCATCCAAGAAAAATTTTAAAGTCTGAATAGCAGCAAGCAGAGGAGTCCTCAAATCATGAGTTAATGTGGCAATAAAATCATCCCTGAGTCTGTCAGCTTTTTTCTGCTCGGTAACATCTCTTATTACACCGACAAAACGCTTAAATCCATCATCGGGATTGATTCTTGCAAAGCTTATTTCAACCGGAACAATTGCATTGCTTAAAGGATTCTTTATATGAAAATCTCTTAAAAAAAGCTCATTTCCTTCTGATTTGTGCAGTTCTTTTGAAATAAATGTTTTTTCGCTAAAAAGATAATCATCAATAGAGGCATTTACAAGCTTGCTTCCGACAAGCCCGATAAGGCTTTCGCACGCCGGATTGACCTGCTCTATTATGCCGTCCTCGTTGAGTATGACAATCCCGTCAGCGCAATAAGTTACGATACCTTCCAGTTTAGCATTAGATTGTTTTAAATCTGCCGTTCTTTCTTCAACGAGTTGTTCAAGATTTTTAGAATATTTCTCAAGTTCTTTTTTGGCAGCTTCCAATTCCGAAATCTTTTGACGCAGCTGGGAAAGTAGATAGCTTCTTTCAATTCCGTTTTTAATATTAATTATTAAATCATCATTGCTCCAAGGCTTCTCAATGTACCTGTAAAGACCGATTTCATTAATTGCGCGAATAGCATTTTCTTTATCAGCGTAGCCGGTGAGTAGAATTTTGCTTACTTCCGGATAAAGTTTTTTTACTTCTGACAGAAATTCAAGTCCATTCATTTCCGGCATTAAAAAATCTGAAATTACGAGATCCGGTGTGTTATCTTTTAAAAAATTTAAAGCTTCCCGAGGGCTATTAAAAAAATGAGCATCACAAAACCCTTCCACCTTTAATAGGGTTGAAAAGGCAGATGTAACTATTTTCTCATCATCAACTACAACAATCTTCCCCGTTTCCATATTTTCATCTTAACCTAAATAAATACATTAGACAAATTATTAACATTTATGAATAATATGATATAATCAATGATGTTAATTCATAACAGGAGATATATGATGAAATTGAAAGTTAAAGGAGGTTTTACGCTCTCGGAAATGTTGCTGGCAATGGCAATCGTGGGCGTAGTAGCTGCTATAACAATACCTCAGCTCGCTGCCGGTATGCAGAAAAAACAAGCCGGAGCAATTTTAAGCAGAGCTGTAACACAAATTGAACTGGGATGCCAAAACATGATTCAGTATGAGAATTCTAACAGTGTTGACGGTTCATATTATAGTACGGTGACAGCTTTGCCAGGTGTAAGTATAGCAAAATTGGCTCCGTTTATCGGGGTTGCTGATACCGGCGACACCGTAGCCGCAGCTACTGTGAAAAAGTATACTTATCTCCCGGGTATATTGCCTGCTGCCTATGCTGCAGATGCAGTTAGCACAGGAGACAGTATCACCGGTACAACTACAGTTACACCAATAGAAGATGCAACCAAGCTGGAGGCTCTTGAAGGAAACTTAAAAGAATTCAAATTCCAAAAATTCGGTGCGGAGCTGCTGCTGCCGGATAAGATGAATACCTCAGCAACAGGCGGCGATCCAAACTATGTAGTATTGCAAATGCTTATTGATACTAACGGGGCAGCTAAAAAACCGAATATGTACGGCAAAGATGTCTTTGAGTTTCATTTGACAAATAGCTGCAAAATGGTACCTTATGGACTTTCAACATATAAGACAGAGTGCGCAGGTACTTCAATTACAGAGGGAAGGTCTTGTGCAGCTCGTGTTGCGGCAGAAGGATGGAAAATTAATTATTAGGAGGCAATAATATGGCAGAAGCAAAAATTCTTGCAACAATACCAAGAACAGATACGGAGCAACTACAGATTTCTATATCGGAATACAAGGGAAAAAGTTACTTTAACCTCAGAATATTCTATACAACAGATGATGGTGCAACCTGGCTCCCGACTAAAAAAGGTGTTACCTTTGCGCCGGATCAGCTGGATATTCTGACAGATGCTATAGAAGAAGCAAAAAAAGAATTTATGATTGAAGAGTAACTGTATGACATCAATTGAAGATGAATTTATTTCAACAGTATCACATGAATTAAGAACCCCCCTTACAAGTATAAGGGGGTTTTCTCAAACTCTTTTAACTTCTTGGGATAAGCTGAAAGAAGAGGATAAAAAAAAGTTTATAAAAATTATAGAAGAACAGTCAAACAGGCTTATTCATCTTGTGGAAAATGTACTTTCCGTCTCAAAAATGAACGCCGGAGTTGATGTTCTAAAAAAAGTTGACGTGAATGGGGTTATAAAAAAAATTATACCAATATTCACGGAGCAGTATAAGACAAGAACTTTTAGCCTGGAATTATCACCTAATTTACCACCTTCAAGGCTTGATGAAGATAAGTTTGAACAAATCATGACAAACCTCATTGATAATGCTGCAAAGTATTCGGGGGATGGTAAAACTGTTATAATATCAACAGAACCGGAAGCCAATATGATTCTTATTAAAGTTAAAGATGAAGGTGTCGGTATAAAAAAAGAGGATTACGGGAAATTATTTAAAAAATTCAGTCGGCTTGAAAACCACCTCACAAGCACAACTCAAGGTAACGGCTTAGGACTTTATATAACAAAACAGCTTGTAGAAAAGATGGGCGGCGAAATAAGTTTTGAAAGCGAAGAGAATATAGGGACGACATTTTCTGTAAGAGTTCCGATTTACAATCAGGAGGAGGCTTTAAGATGCTCTCTTGTGTCCTGATAATTGATAAGAGGAAAGAACTTTCCACAAAATACAAAAAAAGTCTGGAAGATAACCAGACTTCTGCTCTTACAGCAAGGACTCTAAAGGAAGGTATTGAACTTACAAGACAAGCAGAACCTGATTTGATACTGGTTTCAGACAGTATAGATGAAGATTTGGCATCCTTTTGTGAAAAAATACGTTCTCTTACCTATAATACAAGACCTACAATTATAGCTCTTTCCAAATCTGCGGATATAAATGACAGAATCAGGGTTTTGGAAAAAGGAGCTGATGATTTCATCAGTGAACCCGTTAATATCGAAGAGTTTAAGATGAGAATAAAAGCTCACTTAAGGCGGGATATTGAATCTAATCTTGATAATATAACTCTTCTTCCGAATAAAAAATATACCCTGAAAGCTTTGAGATGGCTTTTAAATTCAAAAAATAAGCCGGCTGTTCTTCTTGCCGGAGTTGAGAAGTTGGACAATTATAAAAGTGTATATTCTGATATTGCCGGAGATAAGTTATTGCAAACATTCACGGCTATTGCAAAATCTACGCTGGATAAAAATGACTTTTTAGGGCAGATTAGTGAAAGTAATTTTATTATAATAACCAGTCCTTATAGTGCAGAAAAAATGGCAGCCTTTTTAACCTTTGCATTTGATACCGTTGCTCCGAAATTCTATTCCGAGCAAGATGCAAAGCGCGGATATACACTTCTTCAAGGCGACAGAGAAGCCGGTATGAGAGCAAACTTTGTGTCTGTACTAATCGGAGGAATTATTGATAACTATGAAATGATATCTTCGGAAAATCTGCTGTTGGAAAAATTATATGCAATAAAAAAGGTTGCTAAAATTCCGAATGGTTCAAATTATGCCATAGACAGAATTAAATTGACGGGTGATAATTCAATTGTTAATCCGGAAGTTAAAAGAAGTGTGTATATTGAAGAACCCGATGAAGCACTTTCGCTTCTTTTACGTACAACATTTGAATTGCAGGGGTATGATGTTGCTGATAAACTTGATATAGATTCCAATGAGCAGCCGGGAGTTATAATTTTAGACAGTAATGAGGATATGTCCGGACTTGATTTTTGTCGGAAAGTAAAAAATAATCGACACTTTGTCAATACTAAAATTGTTGTGACAAGTACAGTGCATGATAAATCTGCCGTACTGGATGCAGGAGCTGATTTGTATCTTCCAAAACCCTATGAAATGTCCGACTTAGTTATGTGGGTTGAATATCTTTTAAAAGGATAATGTAACATTTTGTAAAAGCAAATTATATTTGCCGGCAATTTTTTAAATTTTTTGGACTTATTAAATATGAATTAGGGGAAAAAATGGGATTAACAGTCAGTTTAAATTTATTTAAATCTTTTTTGTGCAGAAATGGCAAGAAGATTGTAAAAGAAGTGCCGCAGGTTTCTCAAAGAATGACAAGAACAATGACGGATCCGTCGAGCGGAATTGTCAGAATGGAAAGAGAAATTAACCGTAACGGACAGGATGCGCTTGCAATTCTGGAAAAATTTCCGGACGGAAAAACAAAAATGACAATTAAAGGCGGCGGTGACAATGATATGTGGCGCACAAAAACGATTACACGAGAGCCTGGGGCAAGTGTCTTTGGAGGTGATAAAATCACAGTAGAAAAAGACTGTACAAAGTACTGGTGTTTCAGAGAAAATATAAATCTTACCAAAGAATATAACCCGCAAGGAGTGTTGGAACATAAAGAATTGAGTCTTAGTCACAGTTCCGGGAACGGTTTGAGGGATTATTCCCATAGGGCTGTTCAGGATAAAGTATATAATGAGTATCTTTTGAGCAGCGGATATAAAGATATGCTAACGAAGCCGGAAAATAACAGATATATTAAACATTCATTAGATAAAAATGATAATTATTATCAATTTGCGGATAAAGATTCAACAGCTTATACCCGTGCAATACAGGCAAAGGAACAGGCAGCAATAGATGCAGCTAAAAAAGCTGAGGCAGAAGCTATTGCCGCAAAAGAAGCTGCAGAGAAGGCTGCTGCCGAATTGCGGGCAAAACAGCCGAGAATTAATATTTCAAAGGCTTTAAACAAAGATATTAATGATTTAACCGTAAAAGAAATAAAGCTGGCTGACGGTACAATAGAAAGAATATTTACAGATCCTGATACCGGAAAAGTTCTTGCAAAAACTCAGGATTTGGGTATTTTGCATAAAGAATGGATATATGGCGGAAAGGCTGATATGATTTATATGAAACAGGTTGGTGACGGCAAGCCGTATATTATTGCTAAAAAAGGAAATTATACACAATTGGATTATGTTGTAAAACAGCCCGGTTATGGTTCGGATAAAGTTAGAGATGTTACACAAAGGGTTCAATATTATAACGATGGGCAAAACGGGTTGGCGCGTTATGCGGGATCCGGAACCACTTGCTCTGCAAAAGGGTATGTAACCGTGTATGATAAAACGGCAGCGCAGTCAAGAGCTGATTTCCCGGCTTTGGCTGATTCATATCCTGATTATCCTAAGTTCAGGGTATGGCAGGATAGAATCGTATATAATTCATATTTTGATGCACAACCAAATTCAGTATTAGAGGCTCAAAAATTGTTGAAAGAATTGAATGCGGATTCAAAACGTAATTTTATTAATCTGAGCGATTTGTACAGCAGCTATAAAGTATAGAATTTTAATGCACTCCTATTAAGCACATTTTTAATTGAAAAAATACTTGCAAATAAAGCTTTATGTGATATCTTAGAAATTGAGCTTGAAAAAAGCTTGTGTAAAAATTTACGGCTTATGCGTCTGTAGCTCAGCTGGATAGAGCATCTGCCTTCTAAGCAGAGGGTCCCGCGTTCGAATCGCGGCAGGCGTATTTTTTCAAAAAAAGAGACAGGTTTATTCTGTCTCTTTTTATTTATGTTCATTATAAAAGTCTTATGCAATTTTAAGATTATAGCCCAGTGTTTTTAGAATTTTGGTAAGAATATCAACTTTTGGGACTCTTTTTCCATTGAAAATTTGCTACAACATAGCTCTGTCAATTCCTGCTTTTTCACAGAAACCGGAAATACTATCTCTGGATTTTCTCACCAGTTCTAAAAGAACGAAAGAACGCATTGAAATATCCATTGTTGATATATTCTGCCAGGCTTTCATTCATATATTCTTTTTGAAATTTTTCATCTTTTAGTTGTTCTATAATAAAATCATTTAATTCTGTTATAATTATTTCCCTTCATATTTTGTAAATAACGTTGGGCAATTTTAATCTCTTTTTGCTGATTAGATTTATCTCCGGCATATAAAAGAATTACAACAATATAATTTTCTATTGTGTAATAAATTCTATAATCTTCTTCAAAAGATATCAATAACTAGCAAATATTTTTTTTCTGTGTTTTAAGATTAAAGTATGAGAATTAATAATAACCCAACCTATAACAAGTATAATCAAACTTTTGGAGCGAAGCTTGGCTGGCGAGCTGTTTATGAGCTGAAACGCAATCCCGTAAAATTGGCAGAAGTTACACAAAAATTGGAAAAAATGGGAGAGCCGACAACGGTTGTAGATATAATGTCGCAGAATACCAGAAAAGGAAGTCTGTATTCATTGCGATTGTTTAACGAAATATTTGGCGAGGGTTATAGTGTACCTATGCTTAAAGATAATTATAATAAAGAAATTATTTCCTCTTCGGCTAAAGATTTTCTCAGTACGATAGAAAATTTAACAAAACCTGTACTGGAAAATAAAGAATATAATTTGTTTAATAAAATCAAGAATGAACATTCCGGTTCAGGTGTTATGATGAAATACTTGAAGGATTTATTAAGCAGATCAAAAGAAGATGGTAAATATTTGAGTCCGAAATCTGAACAAATTTTTTTAAAATAATTTTGATTATTAATTTCTGAGTTGCTCAGTGCAAAATTGTAAACTCTTCCAAAATGTGCTATTATAAACATATAAATTTTAATACATATAAATTTTAATGTTTTCTGTAGAAAGGTTAATTAAACACGCAAAGGAGGTGTTTATGAAAGGTTTTGCAATGCTGACAATAGGTCAGACCGGCTGGATTACAAAGGATATGCCAAAATGCGGACCGAATGATGCAATATGTAAACCTATTGCACTTGCTCCTTGTACATCTGATGTACATACAGTTTGGGCTGGCGCAATCGGTGACAGGCATAACATGATTCTCGGGCACGAAGCTGTAGGTGAAGTTGTAGAAGTCGGTAATCTTGTTAAAGACTTTAAACCGGGAGATAAAGTCCTTGTCTCAGCTATTACCCCGGATTGGAATTCTCTTGAAGCTCAGGAAGGTTATGCAATGCACTCCGGCGGAATGCTTTCAGGCTGGAAATTCTCCAACTTTAAAGACGGAGTTTTTGCTGAGTATTTCCACGTAAATGATGCTGACGGAAACCTTGCGCATCTGCCTGAAGGAATGAGCCTTGAAGCTGCTTGTATGGTCAGTGATATGGTTCCTACCGGTTTCCACGGAGTTGAACTCGCTGATGTACAGTTTGGAGACAACGTTGTAGTTATCGGTATTGGACCTGTAGGTCTAATGGCTGTTGCAGCTGCCGCTATCAGAGGCGCAGCAAATATTTATGCAGTCGGCTCCAGAAAGAACTGTGCAGATCTTGCAAGAGAATTTGGCGCTACGGATATTATCAACTACAAAGAAGGCGATATTGTTGAACAGGTGCTTGATAAAACTCACGGAAAAGGTGTTGACAGAATTGTTGTAGCAGGCGGAGACAACGACACCTTTGACCAAGCTGTGAGAATGCTTAAGCCGGGCGGCAAAATAGGTAATGTTAACTATCTTGGAGAAGGTGACTACCTTAAAGTTCCTCGTATAGAATGGGGCTGCGGCATGGGGCATAAACAAATTGTCGGAGGTTTAATGCCTGGCGGTAGATTGCGTTCTGAGAAGCTTGCAAGACTTGTTATGACACATAGAATTCATCCTGAAAAATTGATTACACATACATTCCACGGATTAGAAAACGTGGAACCTGCTCTGATGCTTATGAAAGATAAGCCTAGAGATTTGATTAAACCTATTGTTTTAATCCAGGGTTAATTATGAAAGCGAGGGCGGAATCTTCGATTCCGCCCTCGCTTTTTAAACAACTTATAATTCTTGCTTTATAGAATCTTTTACCCCGGAAAGAGGTCCGTTATCAGGATTCCTTAGAATTTTAAAGTAGTTTTTTGTATAGACTATCGGGAATTTAGGCAGCCAACCTATTTTCATAAATATTGAAATTGCCTCTGCGCCTTGAGATAGCATAAGTTCATCAATTGTTGCTTCATAAGCAGGTGAAATTGATGAAAATATTTTCAAGGTGTAATCTGTCGCTGTTACCAGCGAGTATTTGGAAGCTGCTCCCGGACTGGTTACGAGCTTTGTTATTTTAAAAGTTTGGTCAGATTTAATATTTTTTATATCTTCAGGCAGTGTAAGAGTTTCGGCTTTAACCTGCTCAATTTCGTACCATTCTCCGTTGTATTTTACCCTCATGATGTTAGGTTTTGGCATATAAATATCATCACATACATAATCAATCAAGATATTTCCGTCTTTATCTCTTACACCGAACTTATAATCTTTTGAGACAAGGAACATTCCGCCGAATAATAAATCAATTGTGTCCTGCTCCTGAGGAATGATTGTTTTTCCGTATTCATCATACAAACCGAAGCCTTTTCCGTTTTTGAATTTTACATATTTACCCAAAAGCCTTGCTGCATGTGTATATTTAAATTTTACAAGCTCAGTTCCGTCTTTTGAAATTAGTCCGTACTTGCTTCTTTTAAGCGCAATAAACGCATTATCTCCCAGCCGGATTAATTTTTTATAATCAGCTTCTGTAATAATGTTGTTGTTTTCATCTTTTAACCCGAATTTTCCGGAATCGTTGCTGTATACAACTACGTCTGAAGCTGCTAGAACAGGAGAAAAAACAAAAAATAAACTTATTAAAACGGAAATTAACTTTTTCATACCGATATGATAACATAAAATTTCTCTATGCTATAATTTTTTTTGAGGGTTAAGTTATGAATAAAAAAAGATTTTTTGAAATATTTTTGTCCGTTATCGTGATTTTAGTTGCTTTATGGACTTTGTTTTATTTGGTAATATTACCAAAAATCGTTATGAGCGATTTTGGGATAAATAAGGTAAAAGAAATTACTTCCAAAACTCTGGGCGTGGATTTAGTTCTTGAAAAACCGCTTTTAAAAACAAGTATTCTGCCGAGGCTAATTATTGGCTGCGATAATTTAACTCTCAAGAAAGGTGAAGAAAATCTTCTTGTAATAAAGGATTTTAAAACCGATTTTACTTACGGTTTGATTTTCGATAGAAATATTACTTTTAAAGAACTCGGAATTGATTCTGTTTATGCTGATGCCGATAATCTGATGAAACTTTTCCCTGCAGAAGAAAAGAAAACAGAAGAAGTAAAACCGCTTCCTTTCAAGATTAATATTCTTGATTCCAAGCTATATATAAATAATTGCGAAGTTTTAACCTCCCTTTCAAAAGATGTTAAACTAAAACTTCTCGGCAAAAATATGCTGATTGAAGAAAAAAGAAATCCTAAATATGTCAGGTTCAACATAGATGCAATCTTAACCAAAGGAAACCATACTACAAAAATAACTTTGAATGATAATAACAGTTTTTATACGGCTAAAAAACGCTTAATAATCAAAGATTGCCCTATAAATATTAATAATTCAAAAATTACGCTAAAATCTATTGCGGGCAAAAAAGGTTTTGCGGTTAAAGCCGAGTCTAAAAACTTTAATGTCCAGGACGGCGCAGACCTTTTAGGGCTAAATCTTATTCTTGCAAACGGGAGTGATATTTTAGCGGAAACTCAAAATCTTAAAGGGTTTGTTGACTTTGATATTTTAATGACTAAAAAAGGTCTGGATGGGAATATAAAAGTCAAGAACGGATTCTTTAATATGCGCTCATTATCAATGATGCCTGTATATGCAGAAAAAGGTTCTATAGATATTACCCCTGAACTTATTACGCTTAAAGATTTTGAGGGGTATTACGGTTCAAATAGGAATAACAAGCTTAAATTATACGGTACTGTTACGGATTATTATAAATCCGTTGATACAAAAATAACTGTTGATACGGTTATGACGGATGATTTTACAAGGAACTATCTTTCCAAACTTGCCGGAATTAATATAACGATGACGGGTGAAAAGCCTGCCGGTACAAGGATTGAAATATTATCAAAATACAATAATATTGATGTAAATTATATGGCTCTCTTAACTAAAGGGAATGATATTTTGCTGGAAGGCTCTTCGCTGAGTCCGGTAAACTATGACAGAGCTATTGTTTGCAATATGCATGTAAAAGGGAATATTCTGAATATTGAAAATATTAAATACTATATAGCTTCACAAATAAATAAAGACAGTAAAATTAAACCTATACTTACATTAAACGGAAATGTTGATCTTGCACAAAATTCCAAAATTCTTGATTTTGGATTTGATATTCCAAAACCTCTGCCGAGTGAGTTTTTGAACGTATTTTTAGGGCAGAGGGTATTCAGAAAAGGTTTAATTTCGGGTAACTTAGAATGGATTGACAGAGGCAAACATCCTGTTCTTAAAGGAAATCTTAAAGCGGAAAAGGTTATAATCCCGTCTGCCAGATTATTTATTAAAGAAGGAAACTTTAAGACAACAAGAAACAGACTGCTTTTCTATTCAAAAGGAAAATTCAGACGCTCAAACTATACCTTTGGCGGAAGTATTCTTAACGAAATAACCTTCCCTATTGTAATTGAAGGAGTAAAACTGAGCATAGACCAAATTGATATTGAAAAACTTTTGGCTCCGCCTCCTGCAAAACAACCTGCTGCTGCAGAAGCAGAAAAGGCTAAAGCAGAAGAAGATTTTGTAAAAGCAATGGAAAACGATACTGATACAGCTTCTGATGAAGCAATGCCGGCATTTGTTCCGGGGCTTGTAGTGCTAAATAAAGCCGTGTTTACTCTTGACAGGGGTAAATACAAAGATATTGAATTTGGTAACTTAAAAGCAACCGCTTCTTTAGATAAAGACGGAAATTTGAGTATTGATTCAAACAGATTTGATTTTGCAGACGGACACTCGTCAGTAAAAGTACGCTGTGACCTTGTTAATTTCTTGTTCCATTTTGTACTCGGAGTAAAAGATGTTGACTCTGATAAAATTGCGACGGCAATCCTCAGCCTCAAACGGGAAATAACCGGTAAAGCAAGCGGTATCATTGATTTAACAACCGATAAAGATATGAAGCTTGATGGTATGATGAAATTTGCTATCAATGACGGAACAATACAAAAAGTCGGATTGGTTGAATATGCTCTGAACTTTGTATCTTTGTTCAGGAACCCTATGGCAATGATTAGTCCGTCTACATTGTTTGACCTTGTTAATATTCCGGAAGGAAGGTTTGATAAGATTAGCGGACAGCTGGATATAAAAGACAATGTTATTGAAAGAATGATGATTAAATCTTCTGCCGAACAGCTTGCAACTCTGATTATGGGAAGATTTGATTTGGAAACAAGAGATGCATCTTTAAGAATTTATGCTAAATTTACTAACAAAAATAAGGGTATTGAAGGCTTTTTAAGAAACTTCTCGCTAAACAGTCTTGCCAACAGAAGTTCTCTGGGAAATTCTAACGATGCGAACTATTATGCGGCAGAACTTGCGCTTATACCGGAATTAACTTCCGGAGATGAAGAGAATGCGCAGGTATTCTTGACCACTGTTGACGGTGATGTTGAGCATTTCAACTTTATTTCGGCATTAAAGAAAATTAAATAGAAAGAACCTAGCTTTCAATAGCGATTTTCAAACAAGGCTCCGGTCTTGTTTCAAAAAGCTTGTACCCTTCTTCAATTCTTTCAAGCGGATAAGTATGCGTGATTAGAAAATCGGTATTAATTTTACCTTCGGATATAAGATTCAAAAGCTTTTTCGAATGGATTCCGTCTACTCCTCCTGTTTTAAAGATAAGATTTTTACCGTACATTTGAGGAAGCGGAAGGATTTGATTTTCTTCATACATTGCAACAACTGCAATAATCCCGTTAGGGCGGGCGATTTTCCAAGCCGTTTCAAAAGTGTTTTTGCCCCCTGCAGCTTCTATGACTTTGTCAGCACCTCTGTTTGATGTTATAGATTTAATCTCTTCTTCTATATTGCAATTAAGCGGATTAATCGTATAATCGGCAAGGTTCCGTTCTTGTGCTAAATTAAGCCTTACTGGGTTGGTATCAATTGCGATAATTCTCTCTGCTCCTAAAATTCTGGCACATATCATGGAGCATAGCCCGACAGGTCCGGAGCCGATTACTGCAACAGTATCGCCGGAAGTTACTTCGCAGAGTTCTGCTCCAAAATAGCCGCTTGCGAGAATATCTCCGACAAAGAGTGCATTTTTGTAGCTAAGATTGTCGGGGATTCCGGTTAAACCGTTGTCTGCATAAGGAACTCTGATATATTCTGCCTGACATCCGTCTATAGAACAGCCCAGCAGCCATCCGCCTTTTTCGCAATTATTAATAAATCCTCGTTTGCAAAAGTAACATTCTCCGCAAAAGGTTTCACAATTCGCACTTACCCTGTCGCCGATTTTTAAGTTTGTGACCTCATTTCCAATTTCGACAACTTCTCCCACAAATTCATGTCCCAGTGTAACCCCTTCATGTGAAGCCGGTACAAAACCGTTTTTTATATGCAGGTCGCTGGTGCAAATACTTGATAAGGTTACTTTTACGATTGCATCTTTAGGGTCAATAATTTTCGGAAAGGGTTTTTCCGAAAGTTCTACAGTTTTTTCTGATTTGCTTTTCCAGATAAGAGCTTTCATAATTTTATTATACCATTAATGAACAAATTTACTTTTCTGTCGTTAATATTATGTATGGTATGATTATATATGTAGTGAGAAGGAGAAAATTTTATGAAAAAGACATTAATAGCTATTACTGTACTAAGCTTATTTGCCGGCTGTGCGACACTTTCAAGCCAGGCTGTTACTTTAAACAATCCGGAGAGAGGGTACGTTTCAGTTAACACAACTGCAAATACAGAAGTTGCTCCTGATGTAGCCGAAATATCCTTTGCGGTTCAGACATCGGATGCTAAATCAATGCAAAAAGCTACAACACAGAACAAGGAAATTTCTGACAAAGTTTTTGCTCAGTTAAAATCAATGATTGATACAAATAACGGAGATTATATTAAAACTGCTGATTTTAGCGCATCTCCTATTTATACTTACACAAATTCAAAGAAAAACTTTGACAGATACGAAGTATCAAACAGAGTAATTGTTCATACAAAATCTATTGATAAAGTAGGGAAAATGATAGACAGTGCCATAGCTGCAGGTGCTACAAATGTTGATAACCTTACATTCTCTGTTTCTAATTATGAAGCGCAATGTAATGATTTAATTTCAATAGCATCTGAAAAAGCTCAAAAAAGAGCGGGAGTCATCGCGAAAACTCTTTCAACAACGGTTGATGGTGTAAGAACATTTGATGTAAGCTGTAATGCTAACAACTATTCTGCGCCAAGATTCTATATGGCTAAGAATATGTTAGCAGCTGTTGCAGAAGACACTGCTGCTTCTGAAGGAAGTGCAACAACTATATCTAACGGTGTTGTAAAAATCAACGCAAATGTTAATGCAACTTTCTTTGTAAAATAACCGGTTGACAGCCAGAATAATGCGAACGGGAATATCTCCCGTTCGCATTTGGTTTTGTTATATTCCCTTTTGAGCTTCACCAATCAAAATTGTTTTTTTCTTAAGTTTAGAGTATAAATATAGTATGAAGAAGAGTTTGTTGGGGAGTATAGTTTTAGCTTTATTATTGATGCCGGCAGGCGGTGTTTTTGCTGCTGTTTCGGACGAAGTTACACTGGATAAAACTGATTTAGAAAAGCCCCAGTATATGAAATCGGAAGACACTACAACCTTGAAAGGTACACTTCTGATAAATGATTCGGAAACTTTAGCAAATATTATAGAAGAACAGAAAGAACATGACTTAAAAGATTTGGAGAAACTCTGGCAGGGCACTGTAGAGAATAACAGAGTCATAGAATTTGCGCTCAAAAAGTTAGCTACCCCCGAATCTCAAAGAAGAATTCATTCGTCATTAATGGCAAAAACACTTTCTGCAATTGTATCAGGAGCATCTTTTGTTCCGTATTTAATGGGCGCGGACCCTACTCTTTCGACTTCGGCTTTTTCAGCAGGCAGGCTTGCAATGGGACTTCTGAACAGAAAAAATGTACCGCAGGAAACCCCGCTTACTGATACAGAGCTTATTGAATTAGCAAGTATGGTGGAAGAACTGCAGGATTCTCTGGTCAGTTCTTATTATAACTACAAAAATACATTAACTCAGCTAAAAGCTACAAGAGCTAAAATGCTTTTGTACAGCAGAAATTATTCAAAAGCTGCAAACAGTTCTGAAGTTCTTGAACTTGCCATATCTTCTTCTTTGTATGATTCCATGAGGCTTCAGGAATATAGTCTTGAGCAGTCTGCTAAAAAATACCATATCCAGCTTCAGAGGCTTGCCGGTAAAAAAGCGGTAGATTCTCTGGATATGTATCAATACGACTTTAATTCTGTATTGTATAAAGATGATACCAAGCTCCCTGAAAAGAAAGGGAAGAAAAAATGAAGAAATATCTGGCTTTAGCTTTAATATTATTAATAACAATCCAGGGTTCATCAGCTTTAACACTGGATGATGTTAAATCGCCTAAAGATATTTTTTACAGAATGGGTACAACAGACACTCCGGAATCCAAATTTGATTATAATATTGAACCGACTATAAAACCATCAATCCAAAAAGAAGAACAAAAAGAGCCTCAAAATCTTACTTATGCGGATTTGAGCATAAAAAAAATGTCTCTGGAGATTTCCAAGTCAATTGAGATAGATTATAATGAAATGCAAAGCGACCTCTCTCTTTTATGGCAGGGGGCTGCTATGCGGAGCGATACTATTAAATTTGCCATATACAAGCTTTCAAATCCTGATAGAGATAAGCCCGACAGCGGAGCGGTAAAAAAAGTCCTTACAACGATTGCCGGAATGTCAACTTTTATCGGTGCCGGCATGGGGAACCCTGTTCTTGCAAGTGCTGCTCTTATCGGGGGGAATACTTTAGGTATAATGTC
This sequence comes from Candidatus Gastranaerophilales bacterium, assembly GCA_944326455.1. Lineage (GTDB taxonomy): Bacteria > Cyanobacteriota > Vampirovibrionia > Gastranaerophilales > Gastranaerophilaceae > CAG-196. The sequence goes on from CALVEA010000004.1 coordinate 53,512, forward strand.
GCAGGATGCAAAAGCTTTAAATTATAAGTATTCTCAAGTAACAGATGCGGATATGATTATACTTGTAAGAAAAGTTGAGGATTTGCAGCAAAAAGTTGTTGATATGTATTATGATTATATGACGGCTCGACAGCTTTATGATATGACAACAGAAACGGTTGAGAAATGTTATAAGAATTATCAAAATTCACAAAAACTATCAAAAGAGGTTATTCTGATAACCGATACTTTTTACCGTGATGCTCTGGATGAGCAGCAAAAGGCTCGCGGGCAGTTCTTTGAAAAACGATCAAGGCTTGAACAATTAGTCGGCAGCGATGTTTTTAGAGATTTTGAGGCAGCTGTCGATAAAAGAACCGGAAAAAGTACTGAAAATGGTTGATTTTCAGGTGTGAAATCTTTACTTTTCCGCTCAAATATGATACTTATAGATTATTATTAGAAGGAAGAGTAATGTTTGAGAAGAACATGGAGTTCATAGACAATCTGGCGCTGAAAAGGCGGCTTACCAGAAGGTCCCCGGGGCAGTCTCGTGCCGGAATTTCTTATTGCGTAACTCCTTCAAATGACTATATACTGCTCAAAAATGATATTCCTTCTGATGATTTGAATAACCCTCGTGCAGCTGTCCGCGAGATGCTTAAGAGTACAATTAAGCATGAAATGAAAAGTAATGATATTATTATTACTTTCGGTATTGGTTTGGGTTACTTGTTAGATGAAGTTTTTAATACCTATCCTTCAAGAATTTTTGTTTATGAACCTGATGTAGATTTTTTGCATTTTGTTCTTCATAATATTGATATTTCTCAACACCTGGCAAGCGGCAGAGTTTATATCACAAATGATTTGGATGAATTGCTTTATAAGCTTAATTCGATTTTTCTAACAAAAGACAGGGTTGAAATTGTTTATCTTAAAAATTACGCAATCGCTAAAAATAAAGAATTACTTTTGCTTACCCAAAAAGTATATGATACCTGTAAGAGCAAAATGGTTGATGTAAATACTATTACCAAGTTTTCTAAAATATGGCTTGTTGATACTGTTCAAAATATTGCAGCAATTAACAGTACAAATATGTATAAGCTTTCAGATTTGGAAGGAAAATTTTCCGGACAGACTGCTTTGATTGCCGGTGCAGGACCTTCTCTGAGAGATAATATAAAATATATCCAAGAGAACAGAAATCATTTTATTATATTTGGAGTTAACAAGGCTCTCAAATATCTTCTCCAAAACGGGATTGTTCCTGATTTTGTAGTGTGCCTGGATGCTTATAATATGGAACAAACTATTGGCGGTACAGAAGAACAGCTTGCACGTGTAAATTGTATTATGGATATAAGGGCTGATCGTACAATTGTGAAGCGCGGTTTCAATAGAATTTTTGTTAATTTTTCTAACACGGATTCTATAATGAATAAATTGGCAAATTTCAATAATGATATCAAATTTTATGAATCGGGCGGTTCTGCAACTACATTAGCATTAACTTCCGCAATAAAAATGGGTTTCTCAAAGATTGTGCTTGCAGGATTGGATTTGGCTTTCAAAGACAATGTTGTGTATTCATCCGGTGAAACACTAAATAGGGTTTCTCCTGATGAGATTATGGTTGATTCTGTTAAAAAGCATCTCGTGCGTGTTAAATCTGTTAACGGCGGTTTTGTTTATACAAGAGAAGATTACGAGGTCTTTATTCACCATATTGAAGGTATTTTGCGCGAGGCTGATTATAAAGAGGTCTATAATATAAGTTCATTTGGAGCAAGTATAGACGGGGTGAAAAATGTTTCTTTTGATAAACTTAATCTGACAGGGAATTCTAACTCTTACCCGGCTGAACAAGTCTTACCGTTTAAAATTGAATTGAAATCTTTTATGCAGGATGAATTCCGCCATATAAATGATGTTATTTCTCTTCTTTCAAGAGGAGTGTTTTCAACCGCTCTGGTCTCTTCAATTGTTAAATCAGTGCTTGTATATCAATGTATGCAGGCTGATATCTTGGATGTTCTGCAGAAAAATTTAGACTCATCGTTAGCGGAAGATTTTATCGAAAAGACAAAAGTTGCAATCAAAAAGGTTGTAGATCTCCTGCAAAGGAGCAAGCTTATTTAATGTATCATATAAAGAGCATTACTACCCAGAACCTTGTCTTTTAAGCGCTTAAATCCTTTTCCATAAATGTATTTCATTTGTTCAACAAGATTTTCTTCAACATCAATTAAGTACATGTCATGTACAATAAACTCTTTTATTATAAAAACAATACTTTTATTTTGTGTCCATATAATATTTGTGTCTGTAGAATCGTTTTTATAGGAGGATATTTTGCCGATAACGCCTTCTGAATCGTCTGCCGCTATTATTACCATTCTTCCGCCCAAAGACATTTCAATATCTCTTGCAAAGGCATGTTCAAATACAAGACCGAATTTGGATGAAAAATTGTCATAACCGACAATTCTGATTTCAACATTTCGATTATAAGCGTTTAAAAGTTCTTGTTCAAAAAGCTTAAAATCTTGCGACCAAACTTCTATATAAATTTCGCGTTTTGCGTTTTGTATAACTTCAAGAATTTTGTTTTGGATTTTTTGTTTGCCGGTAATGGTAACAATAGGCTCATTGTAATTATCTTTTACTTCCGGCAGGTGTTTTTCAAGATAATTTAATGTAGAAGACATTTTCCTTTGATAACTAGTCAGGATTTGCTTTGGTTTGACCGGGGTATATGTAGCGGGTTTTGTATTTGTTGAAGCAACAATATTCTTTTCCTCAAGAATTTTTAGTGTGTCATAAGTTCTTGATTGAGGAATATTGGCAAGCTTAGAAACTTCATAACCCGTTGCAGGATATTTTTTTAGAAGTGCAATATAAACCTTTGCTTCATAGGTGTTGAACCCAATTTCTTTCAGCTTTTCTACTAAATCTGCCATATATAAATTTTATCAGATTATTCTTCCGGTTGCAAATTAATTAGACTGGTTTTGTAGTCTATCAGCTGTTTGAATTTTTCAGTGATGATATCTCTCTGTTTATTAGCACTTGAGTTTTCATTCAACATAATATGGTTAATCAAATTGATTACGGCAGTATTTGCTGCAAAAATACTATTAGCAGTAGAAATATGGCTTTGAACTTTTTCGGCAATAATTGTTTTTGCTTTTACTACCAATGAGTCAAACAAGATTTTTCTGTCTGCATTCGGATTCTGTATACAGTTGTTTTTGATAAGGTCAAAGACATTTAAGAGCGGTTCAACATCGTTCTTGTCAAGATTGTATTTTTTTCCAATGCTGCATATTTCTTTTTTAGTATTATCAATTACTGATATATAATCGGCATGGACTATATCTTCTCGGGTTTTTCTTAACAATTCATCAGTTTCACGGACGAAATGCTTGAAATTGCTGAGTATAGAATGTACATTTTTAATCATATCTATCAGACCATCGAAATCCATATTTTCTGCCATATATTCAATATATTTTTCACCGAGTCCGAAACGTTCTATAAGCATTAATGCTGTTTCTTGCTGGTTATTATGCATTAATCTGTGAATCATTTGGGCAATAACCATTCCTGAACTCATCGGTACATCAACTCCTTGTATATCAAGGCTGTAGTTCCCAAACATTGTTTTTGCACTCATTTCAATTCCTTCGGCAGCAGCGTTCATAAGAATCTCCTGAACATCAGCCATCTGCGCGTATTGTAGAGCTTTTGTCAGCAATGCTTTATAGACATGAGCAATATTCTTTGTGTTAGAGTCTTTGGTCTCTGAGAGGATGTAAGACTTCAAAAGTTCTTTAGGGTTGTTTAGAATATGGTATTTAATATAACTATCATATATTTCATCCTGAATATTTCCGGCTTTTGTAGGATTATTATGAGTAAGTTCGTGTACATATTTATTGCAAAGAGATATTAAATTGTTTCTGTATCTTTCTTGAATAAATATTTTTGAAAACTCAGAAATAATTTCGGTTAATTGTTTTCTATGTTCTTCCTGAAGCTGTACGATGTCTTCTGCGGAGGTTGTTTTTTCAAAAGTCTGTATAAGATTTACAATTTCTGTAATATGCGGACGGTATTCTTTAAAAGAACTTCCTTCCGGAATTTCCATTGCTCTTTCTGCTGCTTCAAAAGCTTGAGTAACAGAGTTATCATTGTAGTTTAGTGTAATGAATTCGCCCAGAAGCATATTAAGGCTGTTAAATTTTTCACTTTCAATAATTGTATCATCTTTAAATTTGTTCAAATAATCGCTTAATTTGTGTGAAATTTCATAGTTCCTAAGCTGTTCTTTGCTGCTTTTAATTATATTCTGAAACTCTGTTATATTTTCCATAAAAGAATTAAACTCAAGACCAATATCCTCTTCTTCCAAGTAGTCAAATTTAGGGTATGCAGGATAAGCGCCATATTTAATGATATTAGAACTTTTGTATTTGTTGAAAAGTTTAGGCAGCATCAGATATGATAAATCCATTGCCATATCCCTGTATATTGAACTTAAATTATGATTAACGAGAACTTTGTCATCTCTTGTTAATTTGTTATATGTATAAGTAAGTTTATAACTTTCTTGCCCGTAGTCCGGTGAAAAATTGTCATAATAAATCGTGTTCATGAAAGCGGTTTCTGCTTTTTCCTCATATCTTTTTAATTTTTTTAATATATCGTAACCGGTGTTATTTTTTATACCCAAATCTTCAGGCTTAATTTTTGGGAGAATTTCTCTTTTGAATTCTTCATTTGTCATATCCTGGATTTTTCGGTATATACGGACAAATTCTGTATCATTTTCCGGGTCAAATTCTCGGTCGATGAATTTTACTAAATGTGAAATCTTTTTATTAGATAGGTCAGATTTATTGAAATAAATTTTGCTTGTAAAATAGTTATTAAAGAATTTTAGAATTTCTTTCTTAGCGTTTTCGTTGTCTATAATTTTATTCAAATCATCTTCTATAGAGCTGAGTAAAAGATTTATGGTTGTTTGTGCGCTTCCGTCAAATTCATCCAAATCAAAGGAAAAACTTGAGCCTATAAGACTCTTTTGCTCCTCTGTGAGGTTGAGATTCAATTTTTCTAATAAGTTGTCCAGCTCTTCGCTCTCTTTTTCACGGAAAGAATCTGTTACAAAATCAACAACATTCAAATCTTTAGAAAATGCGTACTTAAACCCGTTTAGAGCCCGGTTTTTCTGTGCAGATCTAAATTTGCCTAAATCTTTGATGTTGCGGACTTTTGCAAGCTCAGGTTCAAGCCCTTTAAGCTGATAATTTTGTTTTAATGCAATTTTTTCCAGAACAACTTTTAAATAGTCGTCATCGGCAAGTTTATTATAATCTTCTTCAGTTTCAAGTTTTGGCGCAAAAGGTGAGTATAATCTTTTTTGTAAATCTTGATGGGTTCTTTTCCACCCTGTGCCTGCCGTTTCGGCTGTTTTAATCAGTTCTTTTGCTTCCTCTGATGTATATTTAGAAGAGAAATTCCCCAGATTGTTTATATATGCAGAAGACGGAACAAAAACAGCATCATGAATTTCAGCCGCTGTATGTTTAGCCTCTGGAGAGTCACCCTGCAATATTATTGAACCGACCTGAGGGGCTTTATATTTTATGTCTCTTATAGGTTTTAACTTTTTATATGTTTTGCTTTTAGTGAGGTCCTCTTCTTCTTCGACTACCATATCTCCCAGAATCCTTTCAACAAGGTTTCCGTTTTGGAATTTTTCATTTGTTATATAGCCGAGGGTTCCGCCTCTTCGATCACTGTAATCTGTTCTTGTTAAACCTTTGGAATCAATCCAAGTATTTTCCATTTCAGCTGCACCCCAAGTATTATCATGGAAAAGGACATCCTTTACTTCTTCTCCATCAGGGGTTTTTATTTTAACAGGTTTTATGTCTGCAATATATTGATCATGCAATGCCGGTTCATTATGATACACGGAACTGCCTGAAATCCCGGAATATGGTTCTGTTTTAATTTTTTCAATAGCGTTTTTAACATCTTCTGTTACGTAATGCGGACGCCCTGTCATATATTCCAGTATTCGAGTTGCTTGGTTGTCAAAAAGCCCGCTTGTTCCTTCGGCATGCACCCAGTAATTCCCGTTATTTACACCTATTATACGTTTTAATTCTTCTAAGGAATCTTTGAGATCATGTTCAACTTTTGGCAGCTGTTTTTTGATATATGAATACATAGGAATAACATTTTCTTTAATTTCTCTTAGAGTTGACTTTTCACTATTTGAGAATTTGTAAAGAGATTTATCGTGAAGTTTTCTTTGTCTTGTTGAAAATTCATCTTTTGAACGATCTTTTGTAATCTTTGTAAAATGAGTTTGAAGTTCTCTGAGTTTTTTAGGCGAAACAATAATTCCGGAATTTTCCCATTTTTTCAGGATAACATCTTTCGGGGTTGCTGCGATAATAACATCATTATCGTTATCTGTAATTGTAAAAGTTTCTGCGGCATTATCAAGGAAGTTGCCTATTGTATTAATTCGTACCCCTATTTCGTCGAGTTTTTCAACCACGGCATTTTCGTCAGAGTCTTCGGTTAAATTATTAGCATTAATAAATTTAATCATAAGCTCATCGCTGCCTTCTTCTGAGAATTTTTCAACAAGTCCTCTGAACAAATCTGCCAGGTATTTGATTTGTGAGGTATTGCCGAGTTTTCTGAAAATTTCCAGATAATCGTCCTCGCTGCCATTTTCTAATTGAGCTTTAAATTTTTCTATTGTACTGACTACATTAGCAGGAGTTTCTTTTATTCCCAAAGATTTTGCGAATTCTTTGCATAGAGCTTTATTGCCTGAATATATTTCATCTTTAATATTTTCTAGAGATTGCAACAAGGCACCTCTTCTGCCGCCTTCAACGGCTAGGCTTTTGTATATTTCATCCAGTTCTTCCGTTAAAACCTCATTAGTATAATCTTTCATGCCATAGATATTTGCAAGAATTTCATCTTTATCTTGGCTGCATTGAAAAATTGTTGCAAGTTTTTTGATAATATATTTGGAGTCATTTGAGTTGGTGTTAAGTTTTTTGATTACTTCGTTTATAGTATCCATAATAAGACTCTCTCTGTCTTTAATGCCTTCTTGCAGCATAGAATTATGCAGGGTTATATCTTCCTCCAGTCCTTTTACCATTTGATAGCGGAAAGCTGCCGCAATATCATAAAGTGTTTGTGCGCGTGATATTTCTGACGGAGTTTTGATTTTGTTTTCAGAAGACAACTGTTGATAATATTCGGTTAAATCAAATATTTTTTCTACGTCTTCATCTTGGAGTTTCGGGGTTGAAACATTTGCCAAAATATAATTTTTTATCTTTTCTTTTTTGACGATATCTTCCTCATTTGGGATATAAGAAAAAACATCGCCTTGTTTAATTTTATCAGAATAATTCTGTTTAAGGTTTAATATTCCTGCTGCAAGTGCCTGAATATCGTTATCAGAAAGGTTAGGGTTTAGTTTTGTTAGTTGTTCTTTCAGCTTAATAAGAACTTCGCTCATCGTAGTGATATTTTTATCATGGCTGCTATAGGCGTTGTATTTTCTTTCGTTGTTTTTAATTAATCTGGCTTTGTAATTTTTTAAAATGTTTCCGGCTTTAATAAGGGCTTGGTAATAGGTTTGAGCTTTTTCAAGCACCGGGTCTTCAAATTTTACGTTAAACAATGTATCAGTCTTTACATCAAAATTTTCCTTATCAAAAGGATTGTATTCATCAAACGCAATGCTGCTGGCTCCTGTCATTTGCGCAACTTGCATCCATTGCATGGCAGAAGCGTCAATTATTCTGTATCCGTTTGCCAGGGCTGTTTCAAAATCAACCGGAACTTTTTCGACTTTTACTTTTTCTCCCGAGCCAAGTTTCCCTCTGTCGTATACCAAAATTGAATCAGTTGCATCAAGTTCGGAAATGATTGAGTCAACATAATTTACTTTGTCCTCGTATGCGAGTTTTTTACGCACAATTGATATTGCGGCACAAATACCGTGCTGCTTTTGATTTATGGCTTTTATGTTCGGAATCTTATGTCCCGGAGTATGTATTGCCATATCATTAATCATTTCTGCTACCGCAATGGATTTTTTATCCTTAAGCTGAGGATTAATCTTATATCTATTACTCATAAAGAAATTTAATCTTTTGAGTATGTATTTTTTTTGTTCGGTTGTAGTTTCGCTTGATATAATAAAATAGTCAAGATTCCTTTCAAAATCTTTAATAGAACCGACAGTTTCATTTTTTATCTGTTCTAAATCTATTAACTTGAGCAATTTCTCTCTTTGATCTAAAATTTCCAGCTCTGTTTTATTAAGATTTTCTCCGGAACTGATTTTATCAACTTTTTCTTTGAATTTATCTTTATTAATAAGCGGTGTAATTGCCGCAGCTGCCGCTGCAGCAGCGAGTAGCATTCCCTTCCAGTTATTTTTAGGGGCATCCTTGAGACGAATATTGGTTGCGTATTTAACTTTAGAAGCCGCATTAAGCAAAAATTCTATATTTTTCTTCCCCGGAACTTCGGAAAGTTCTTTGATAGAATTGGTAATATATCGTTGGTTAGGTTCATTCAATGAGTATGAATTATTCCTGGTTAATTGAGATGTAATATTTCTGGCGGTTCTTTTACCTTCAAATTCTATATTTTTTCCAGATAGTGCACTTATACTTTTTATTTTCATTTATTACCCCTTGTGTATGGTTTTATAAATAAAGTAAATATTTTTTTTTGTCAGGTTGTTAACATATCTTTACAAAAAGTCAATTTTTTAATGGAGTAAAACTTTATATATGTAAGGTTAATGTTTAATAGGGTTAGTTAAGTATGGTAGCACCGATTTCAATTCAAAATATGGCAAATATGCTTTACGGGAATCCATTTGCATACGTAGACGGTATGGGAGCTCCTTATAATGCTTATGATTCCATGGCTAATTCATACGGATACCTTAATCCTAATATGTATTATAATTCCGCTTATGATTATAATTCAGCAGCATTAGCAAATAAGCAGGCAGAAGAGGTTCAAGCTTCAATCAATAAAAGAGATTTTCAAACTTTAGCTGATTATTATGCAAAGAACATGGAACCGAGTGAATCATTAACAGGTGCTGCTGTCGGCGGTGCAGCCTTTGGCGTATTAATGCATCCGCGTTATATAGCTCATCCTATTAATTCAGTCAAAGGATTAAAGGATGTAAGTGCTATGTTTAAAGGTGTAAGAACAAACGGCACGAATTTAAATAAACTTTGGAACGCAAATAATGAAGTCATGAGAGAAGCTTACTTCCAGATGCACAAAGCAGCAAGCCGTCAGTATTCTAAAATAGGTTTGTTCAGAAAAAGATATTCACAAGCTGAATATGCACAATTAAAAGAAATTATGGAAAAGGCTCTCAAGTCCGGTAATATTGATGAAGTTGCTAAAGCTTCCGAAACCTTAAAACATGCCTATATAAATAACGGCGGAATTCCTAAGCTTTGGAATAAAATCAGAGGAAAAGAACTTCCTACTGTTGCAGGACGTATAAAAGAATCAGAAGTTATTGCTAAAAACACTTCAAATCTTATTTTAAATTCAGGTAAAAAGACTTACCTTGAAACTCTCAAAAAAGGAGGCGGCGTTAAAGGCGGATTGTTCTTTATGGCAATAGAATTGTTATTAGGATGGAACAATATAAAAACTGCTTATGCAAAAGATAGTGAAACCGGAAATAAGCAGTTATGCCAAACCCTTGTAAAAGGTGCAGGCTCCGCAGTCGGATGGGCAGCCGGTGAAGCTCTCGGTATTTGGGGCTCAGCAGCTTTAGGTGCAAAAATCGGTACTCTCTTTGGTCCTGGTATAGGCACCGCTATCGGTGGATTGGCAGGCATTATTTGCGGTTCTATCGGCTGCTGGCTTGCCGGAAAAGCTACTAAAGCTCTCGTAGGGGATGATGTTGCAAATCAGATTACGGCTGACAATATGCTTAAAACTCCGGAAGGTCAAGTTCAGCTTCTGCAACTAACGGCACAAACTGCTCAAAATGATAAAGAATTAGATCCGAAAGTTGCAAAAGCATTTCAAAACCTCGTAACTCAATATGCTTAACCGAGGCTGATATATCTTATTAAACATTTATTACTCTTTCCTCATTTTGTGCTATCATACGAGATGAGGTTTGACTTTATGAGAAGTGATAATATTAAAAAAGGGGTTGCGCGGACTCCGCACAGGAGTCTTTTAATGGCAACCGGTGTAAGTAAAAAGAATATGAATTCTCCTTTTATTGGAATAGCGAGTTCATTTTCGGATTTAGTTCCCGGACATATCGGGATGCGTGACCTGGAACGCCAGATAGAAAAGGGTATACATTCCGGAGGCGGTCAGGCTTTTATTTTTGGTGTTCCTGCCGTATGCGACGGGATTGCTATGGGACATGAAGGTATGAGATATTCTCTCCCTTCCAGAGATTTGATAGCGGATTGTATTGAAACCGTTGCTAATGCGCATCAGCTTGACGGGCTTGTTTTGCTTTCAAATTGTGACAAGATTACTCCCGGCATGCTTATTGCTGCTGCCAGAATTAATATTCCGACAATAATTGTAACTGCAGGTCCTATGCTTGACGGGGAAAGTAAATGTGAAAAATTAACCATGATTCGGGGCGCCTTTGAGTCTGTAGGTAAGTATCGTGACGGGGTTATAAATGAAAAACGGCTTCTTGAGCTTGAAGAAGCTTCCTGTCCGTCAGCAGGAGCTTGTCAGGGAATGTATACAGCTAATACAATGGCATGTTTGACAGAGATTATGGGAATGAGCCTGCCTTTCTGTTCAACTTCGGCGGCAGTATCTTCCCTTAAAAGAAGAATAGCTTTTGAAAGCGGTATCCAAATAGTTGAACTGGTAAGAAAAAATCTTTTACCGTCAGAAATTATTACAAAGGATTCTCTCCGAAACGCAATTATTGCCGATTTAGCATTGGGAGGCTCGACAAATTCATTCCTGCATATTCTGGCTCTGGCTAATGCTGCGGGAGTTGATGTAACATTGAAAGATTTTGAAGAATTAAGCGAAAAGATACATCAGATAGTAAAGCTTGAACCTTCTTCCACTATTACAATGACAGGATTCCATAATGCAGGCGGTATAAGCGCTGTTGAAAAAGTGCTTCTTGACGGTGTGAAAGATTTTAAAGACTTGAAAGGTGTTACTCTAAAGAAAACTTCAGAGCTTGTAAAAGATGCATATATTGATAAATCGGTTATCCACGAATACAGCGAGCCTTTTACTACAAAACCCGGACTCGGAATTTTATACGGCAACATTTCTCCGGAAGGCTCTGTAATAAAAATCTCGGCAGTAGATGAGAGCTGTTATGAATTTAAAGGTAAGGCAAAAACTTTTAACTCGGAAGAAGATGCGATGAAAGCTCTTGAGAATAATAAAATTAAAGAAGGAGATGTTATTGTCATTCGCTATGAAGGTCCTAAAGGCGGACCAGGCATGAGAGAAATGCTTGCTCCGACATCTCTTCTTGTGGGCAAAGGTTTGGGAACAAAAGCCGCGCTGATAACAGACGGAAGGTTTTCCGGCGGCACAAGAGGAATCTGTGTCGGACATATATGTCCGGAGGCAGCATCAGGCGGAGTAATTGCTTTGATTGAGGACGGAGATATTATAGAAATTAGTATAAATAAACGTTCTCTCAATCTTTTGGTTGATGATAAGACTCTGGAAGAGCGCAGAAAAAATCTTAAACCTTATACTCCTAAAATAAAATCAGGTTATCTTGCCAAGTATGCAAGGACGGTTCAAGACGCATCACATGGAGCTATTGTCTGATGAAAGATGATTTAAGAAGATGGGCAAAAGCTGTCAGAATCTCTCTTGATATGAAATCTATCAGTGCTGAACTTGTTGAAAAACTGTTTCAATCAGAAGAATACGGCAGAGCTAAAAATATAATGATTTTTTATCCTAAAGATAACGAGGTGAACTTGCTCCCGATACTTGAAGATAAAACAAAAAAGTTTTATCTTCCCAAAATTGACGGTGATAACTTGCAATGTTGTCCTTTTACGGAAGATACAATTCTTTCAGATTCTGTCTTTAATACAAAAGAACCCGTAAGTGAAGCTTGTAATCCTGCACTTATGGATTTAATAATTGTTCCTGCCCTTGTCTGTGACAGAGATAATTACCGATTGGGCTACGGCAAGGGATTTTATGACAGGTTTTTACAGAATCTGAAAGCTGTGAAAATTGTTTGTATCCCGAAATCCCTTGTAGTTGATACTATTTACCCTAATAATTATGATGTAAAAATGGACAAAATAATTACTGCCTAGAAAAACATTTGTATTTCATTTTGAATGGCTTTATGATATTTATCAATGCTTGGGAATAAGATTTTATCATAAGTTGCGTGATCATTATCTACAGAAATAACTTCATCATGTAAGATTCCGTAAGTGAAATCATTTGAATTTTGCAGTGCTCTTTGGGAATCATCCAGTCTAAAATAATTGTTTGAGCCGATTGTATCGTAGATGGTTATTCCTAAATCTTTAATATCAGGTATTTTATTTAATAATTCAGAGATAGAAAATCTTATTTGATCAACCTTGTTATGATTTATGTAATCATAAATCGCAATATTATTATTGCGGTTATAGTATCTTATAGGGGCGGCATTCCTGCAGTTATTCCTTGTCAAATAAGTATCAATAATACTTACAAGTCCAAGACTTCCCGGCTGATTTAAATTGTTGTTGTCAGAGGATGTCATTTTGATAACAAATCTTCCTCCATCAGGAGTTTTTATTTTGAATACATTTTTGTCTGATTTACCGTCCAGATAGCGTTTAAAATTAAAAGTTTTTCCATTAACAGTCAGGTCAGGAACTTCTGACGGCTTCTTGAACCCATAGGTGCATTCTCGCCTTAAATGTTCTGCTATAGCCGGAAAATTTTCTGCTCCGATACTTTCAGGAACTATTCCTAATTCAAAGTCATCATTATGATATAACTCGCGATGCTTATTTAAAAGCACTTCTTCTTTCCAATCCGGACGTATTTTTAAAAGTTCAGATACGGATTCAGCATTCTTATATCTTTCATCAATATAGGCTTCATAGGCTTTTATATACAAGTTATTTGGGGCATACATGTTAAACACATCACTGTCCCAAGGAAGCCTTTCTTTAAACATTTGATAAAAGTTCGTAACATTTCTCGGTTGAGATGAAATACTGTCAATAAAGGCATAACTGTACTCTTTATTAGCAAGTATATGCCTTAAAAGCTGTTTCATGGATTCCTTTGGAGCATTAATTTTAAAAAAGGCATTAATTGCAGGCAGTTTATCATGATTAATGAACCATTTATAATCATTAACAAGATTGGTAAGAGGAATTCCGCCCCTAAAACCTAAATGCCCTGCATATACCTTCTGCGCTGCAGGAGTTGTGTTTTCCGGTTCATCAGATACTGTTTTTTGATAGCTTAGAGTTTCTGTTTTATCAGAATTATAGCTAAAATTTTTTATTGCACTTACTTTCATTTATTCCCTAAAAGTGATAACTGAATGATGATTGAATGCTTGAATCTACAGCGCTCTTACAAGATTGGAGTTCTGCATTAACCATATCAAGTCTTGTCTGGTATTCTTGCATTTGCAAATCAAGTTTCTTTTCTAATACTGTTAATCTTTCTCGCCGCGCCTCAAGCTGCTTAACCGCCGGGTTCTCCGGGTCGAGGTCGTTGCCTAATGACAAAATTTCATCGGAAGATGCAACCAATTCCATTTTGGCAGTCGCAATCCACTGAAGCTTTGATTCCAAAGTCAGCTTATAAGCTGTCAGGTACATCATTCGAAATGTTGATGTAATTAATCCCATACACTATTCCTTCCGGGTTGGTTATCTTGTTTCGTTCAAGTTCTTACCTTTCAGGAATGTGTGTTCATTACTTTCTGCTATCAAGCTTTCCATTTTGTAAAGCTGATGTTTGTGATAATTAACCCTGTACTTTGCCATCTTGAGCTTTTGCCGGATGGTGAGCATTTCCTTAAGGCTTGAAATTAAACTCACAGCCAGTGCCTTGAATGGATTTTTCCGTATGAAGAATGAACGGGCAAAATTCATAAAGTTCACTAACCGTTTTATATTTGTTTGTAACTCTTCACGCATAGGCATTTTCTCCTATACATAAAGATTCTACATGTATAATAAAACATGTGAACCCTAATAATTGCCGTATATTTATTCTTTTTGTTACAAATGTTAACATCTTATTTGAAGCTTGCTCCGGAATTTTTAGTACTGTTAAATATAAATTTTTTAGAGTAAGGGTTGTTATCCTTAACATTATTTAACGGCATTTTTTCTAAAAACTTTAATTCTTTTCTGTTGTAATACCTTTGTTCGTTACAAAAATTTACGAACGAAGATAATGCTTTACAGAAAGCATTATCTATAAACAGATTGTTAAACATTATTCTTAGAAAAGTTCGTACTTGCATATTATCAGAATTATAAGTTTTCGATTTCTTGACTGTTGCTTTCCAAATCGTCTTTCAACATTTTTCTTACGATATCGCTTTGTGTATCCAGCATTTTTACAACAGTTTCAATATTAGCAACTTTTTGTGAAAGAATGGTATCGGCATTTGACAATACATTTTGTGAAACTGACTGATAAGCAGATAATGCAGCCGATGTTGTACCTTGCATTAAGTTACCCATAACAACTGCCGGAAGTCCAAACTCTCCTAAATAAGGTGCGGCAGCTGTCATAATGCCACCCCATCCGGAGACAATACCTGCAAGAGGCATTAAAATGTTTGCAGCTCCGACTCCGTATCCGTTTGCGGTTCCGACTCCATAAGCTGCAGCGCTTGCGATATCTGCAATACTTCCTATTCCTGAGGCATAACCTGTGGCAGACCCGGAAGAAGAACCGTATCCGTAGAGCAAATCTCCGATAGAAGATGCACCGCCGGTAGTATATCCGCTGAGGCTTGAAGCATATCCGCTAGGGAAACCGGAATAATTGCCCAGGCTGCTTACTCCGAAAGAGGAATATGTTCCGGTTAGCCCTCCTGTTCCTCCGGTATACTGGGACCAGTAAGAAGTTCCGGGAATATTCATTGCGGTTGTTCCGCCAAGCGTTGTCATAAAAGCGGAAGGTGCAAATAAACTGGCTAATTGATATAAAAACCCGCCAGCAGCTTCAAATCCGGTACCGGTTCCGACCGAACCTGCAACCGTTAAATCTCTTAATCTGTCATAAGTTTCATACAGCATAGATTTTGCATCGGAAGATGCTGAACCATATCTGTTTGCTATTACTAGATATCCATCGTTTTTGTATGCCATTTGAACCTCTTATGTATTCTATAATATAGCTAATCAAATTATCCGTTAAATGTCTTGAAGGAGCTTTCAACGTTATCATCGACCACTTTCTTAACAGCTTCCATTTCGGTTGAAAGTGCGCTTTGTTCGGTATCAAGCTGTTTTAATCTCAACTCCAGCTGCAAGTCTTCCTGCTGAATAATTGAAGTCTGTGCATTGATATCCTGAACGGTTTTATCATATACAGCATTATCGTAATAATACTGGTTCATTGCATCTTGGTAAGCGTCATCATCAGTAACTGTTTCCATATTCAAAGTGTATGTAACGGAATCATTTTCAAAACGAACGCTGGTAAATCTTCCGTTCCCGTCAGTTTCAAGCAGAGCTTTTTCTGTTTCTTCAACTCTTGTAGAAACATAACTTGCATTGTAATAATTGAGTTTTGCTTGCCCGTCAATATGATTATTTCCGGTTCCGCTTTCATAAGAACTTATTAAATCTTCATAAGTCGTATAATATGTAGTTCCGTTAAGCTGGAATGAATAAATGCCTCCGGTGTAGCCTCCGTCTTCGCTGTAGCAATCAAGAATGCTTGCATCTATTCCTTGTTCTTTTAGGTCTGCTACAACCTGACGAATTTCTGCTTCTTGGTCTTTTGTGAGAGAGGTTAAAAGCGTTAGTTCACTGTTCCCCAGATATGTAGGTCTTTTTAAAGCTTCATAATCCAGTACAGCTTGGTCATAGGCGCTTTTAGCTGTTTCTTCCGCTTCTTTAAGAGCATCAATTTGGTCATCATATTCGTTTGCAATATTTCCTATGGAGTTTTGCCCGGAAGTATGCAATACAGGAAGTATTGTTAATGTGCCGCCGCCGCTGCTGCCGTATAAAGAATTTAAATCAGAACCAAAAGCAATATCTCCTGTGGCTGAGTCAAAGTATACATCGCTCATATCCGGATCATTAGGATCCATATCCAAGGCGCCTTCATCAATCAACCTTTGAATCCCGGCGAGAACAAGAGCCTGATCGTCAGGATCAAGAGATGCATAACCCGTGTAGTTATGATAATCTCCCGCAGTCATATCTCTGGTACGGAAAGAATAAGTATCCGTATTAGCATCGTATGTGCTTTCATTAATACCGGTATAAGTTGTCCTATCAATGTAGTTTGTTAAAGTGGCAGCTTGTTCTTCCAGTTCTTGTCTTGCGGCAACTGCTTCATCATAAGCCTGTTGGGTTTGTGTAACCAGGTTTTGTGCAGCTGTAATTTGAGCAATCGTTGCTTCTGTCCCTCCGGAGAATTGTACCTGAGGGTCAGACAGACGTTTCATAGAACCTGTATATCTGTCAGTGTAGTAATAATGGGTTACAACATAGTTATAATCCGGGTCTGCGCTGGATAGCTGCTGCCAGCTGTCTATTACAGAATCATTTGAACCGTCGGAATAAGAGTATTGAATCTTTGTATAGTCCGATGTGCTTGGCGGTACAGGTACCGTCAAACCCAGCATCTGATTAAATAAATTGGCACTCTGATTTGCCAGGACAGTACGAGCTTGGTTAATCTGCTGACCTTCATATTCGCAATTGGATTTTCGAGCAACCAGAGCTAAGTATCTGGCTTGTGATGCTGCCATTCCCATAAGACTATTCTCCTATTTGTTGTTGTTTTATATGGTTATTAATGAATCTTTACATAAAGTCAATATTCCTATAATAGTATTATATAGTAGTGTAGACTGTTTTTATTAAATTATTTTTGAAAAATCATCCAAATGAATTAGAAAAGTTTTAAAAATCCTCTGTTTAATCCAGGAGTTTATATGGTATAATTTTCATCTATGAGACTTTGTAAGTTCTTAATGGTTTTTATATGTTTTTTTGTATTTGCTCCGTGCGTTTTTGCTATTGAAGAGGTTTTTTTAAGTCCCGAAGATGTTTTTACTAAACCTAAACAAGAGCAGAGAAGCAGATATTTGTTTGAAGAAGTTTTGACTAAAAATTTTGAAAAATCTCCTATTGAAACAATTCATCTCTTTGGAATTTACAGAGGAGATTTCGGTTTTGACTTTGCGCCGGACGGAGAGTCGGGTGAGTACAACTTTACAGAGCTTAGTGCAGGTGTTAATGGAAAATTTAGAGACGGAAAAACGTATTATGAAGCGAGGTTTCGTTTTTCTCCGCAGAATGACTATTCATTTTTCCAATTTTTGCCGAGTAATTTGTATATAGCAAATACTGCTATTCCTCATCATACCGTAATATTGGGTAATACACGTACTCCTACGGGTTATGAGGGTGTTCAGTCTATAGAATCAATCCCTTTTGTTGTCCGATCTCAGATTGCAAGAAATTTCGGAAATGTGAGAAAAGTCGGGTTAAGAGTTAAAGGAAACTATGATTTTATAGATTATGATATAGGAGGATACAGTTCTGATACATATTTTAGAAAGTTTTTCCCCGGTGCCGAATTTGCAGGATGGGCAACATTAAAACCGCTTGCATTTACGGATGGAAAATGGGGAAGTCTAAAGCTTGGCGGAGGTATAACTGCCGGACAAAATGAAATTGATTATTTTGTTTCCGGCGCCTATGCAGGTTATGAGTACAAAAACTTTTCTCTGGATTTTGAATATGCAAAAGCAAATGGATATAATGGTTTTTATGCGCTTTCTTCGGATGAAGCTGAAGGATTTTATACTACGTTAGGTTATAAAGTGACGCCGAAATTACAATGTTTGATGCGATACGATCAGTACATGCCAAATCTCACGTATTCTGATGATATAAGAAGAGAGTATTCTTTT
Organism: Candidatus Gastranaerophilales bacterium; assembly: GCA_944326455.1. Lineage (GTDB taxonomy): Bacteria > Cyanobacteriota > Vampirovibrionia > Gastranaerophilales > Gastranaerophilaceae > CAG-196. The sequence goes on from CALVEA010000004.1 coordinate 71,711, forward strand.
GGAATTAATTATTTCATAAAGGAACAGGCTCTAAAACTAATGTTAAACTATGTTTATTGCCAAAATGATTTATTAGATGATTCACACAGGATAATTCTTGGAACTCAGCTTCTTCTTTAAGCGAGTGTATCCAGCCCATTAAAGGCGCTGTCAGCAATTTGAATATCAAGGTGGTATGTTCCGTCCCCGTGTCCTTCTACTGCAACTCTGGAGAACAGTCCTGTATTTTTGAGTTTGCTTTGCAAGCTGTAAGCTCTTTGTTGGTTTAGTCCGCCGCCAAGGTCGAGTTTCGGGTTTTCGCTGTTATAGTGGCTTGCTTGTGAGTTGCTTTTAACGTGAGGAGAATTTTTTGTTCCTAAAGCAGAGGTAACAACCAGGTTTTCGCCGGTCAGAGAGGCTGCTTTTGCAAGGATTGCACTTGTCCCCTTTCGAGCATAAGGAATATCATTTTGGAAAGAGGCATCACTTACTGTCCAATTGGCGCCTCCGGTTAATTTTTCCAAATTTGCGTTCCCTTCAGCAGCACTTAAAGCTTCGCTTCTTGTCATGTTAGCAAATGAATATTTGGAGCTGCCTTTTTGTTTACCGAAGCTTGGGATGTTATTGTTTAGTTTAAAATTATTCCAAGCATTACCCCAGTCAGAATTTTCAGAAACATTTCCTGCTTGTTTCCAAAGTTCAGAGAAGTCTATTTTCCCTTGAGTTTCCGGTTTAAAGTTCCATCCTCTCCAGAAGTTAAAGTCTCCGAAATTACAGAAGTTGCTAAAGCCGCCCCAATTCCATATATTTATGCTGTTAAATGACAGCGGAAAATTGCTGAAATTCCAGTTAAAAACAGGAAATGCAGTTTGTTCGCTTGTAAATTTTATGTTGCTGTAAAGAGTTGAATCGAAGCTCATAGTTTCTCCTTAAATATATAAAGTATATACTTTGTAAATAATTGCCTTTTTGTTACAAATATTTAACATTTTTAAATCTCTACATTTAATAAAGGATTTCAAATTAAAAATAATGGTATATTATGTTTATTATCAAATTGGAATATAAGGAGAGTTTAAATGAAAAAAATAATTTGTGCTTTAGGATTTTTGCTGGTTTTAAGTAGTGCAGCATACGCAGATGGAAATGCATTTACACCGTTGAATTTTAATGATACCGGTTACGGTAAAACTACAGCCAGCGGAAGTGCCGTATACAATAAGTCTGCTGAAACAACTGTGAGCGAAGCAGTAGGAAACGGTAACATTCAGAATGCCTTAACTCAGCTTGAAAATGCGCAAGTAGATATTCGAAATGACTTGTTAAACTGCAAAACAAAATATGCAGATGTTGATGCACAATACAAATTAATCAAAAATGAAAGAAGTGCTCTCAAAAAACAAGTAAAGGCTATAGAAAAGAGAATTAAAGAAATAGATAAAGCAAAAGAAAAAATTAGAAAAAATATGCTTTAATTTGATTAAGAGATGAAGAAGAGAGCGGCGAGCCGGACATTTGTCCGGCTCGCCGCTCTCTCAGCTATCGTTTTTGAAAAAGTGTGTCTGTTCTGTCTTGGAGACATACTCCGAATTGGCAATTTGAGTTATAGCTGTAGTCGCTGTTTTGTGTTCGGAAATTCCGCAGCTGATTGTCCGTGGCTGTATTATGGGATGGAGTCAGTCGAGATTCCGGAGAGCCTGAATACTCTTTAATCATTGGGTTTGTGGTATAGGTTGGTTTGAAAGGCTCTCTTATTTGGGCAATTGAACAGGCATTTGTTACTCCATCAATGGGACAGGCTGCAAAAACCGGAGATGAGATTAAAATAACGGATAATATTAAAAACTTTTTCATAATAAACTCCTTGCTTACTCTTATATTGTAAAAGCTTTGTTCTTTTTAACATTAGCCGTTTGTACTACCCTAAAATATTGTTTTATTTCTATTCAAATTTGCAACTTTACACTATTTGAAGGATTTTACAAAACTTAATATAATGTTAGCATACTAATAGAAGGGGAGTGGAGGGCTGTTTTTTGTACGCATATAATCAGCAGAGAGAAATCAGAACCTTACATGTAGTTCCGCAAAAGCGGGTAGTAAGGAGAAGGATTCAACCAAAAAAGATTAGGGTTAAAAAAGTTAATCCTATAATTGCACTGTTTAGATTTATGGTTGTTTCAGCTTTTCTTGCAGCTTTTGCGGTAATTGTTTTTCCGGTCAGTTTTCATAGGTTAGTAAAGCAAGTTTTCTTTTTTTCGGGGATTCCTGTAAAAACGTCTTACGAAAATAATATGAAAACACAGAATCCCATTTACGATACAACTGTCAATTTATATACTCTTGCAAATCCTGTTACAAAATATATTCACAATGATTTGTACGGAAATTATCTTCTTTTGACTCCAACGATTCAAAAAACTCATAGTGAAGTGACTACAATGTATCATACTTCCGAAATGGGAGGGCTGAAAAAGCAGCTTTTGAATTTGATGGCTCAATATCCTTCAATAAAACCGGCAATCTATGTTTGGGAGTACGATAAAGGGCAATATATTGATATTAATGCTGATAAAATTTATCCTGCTGCAAGTATTATAAAACTTCCAATTCTTGTCAGAATGTTCAAATCAATTGAGGCAAATCAATTTACAATTTACGATGAGATGAAGATGATTGAACAGTATCGTTCATCGGGTTCCGGCAATTTGCAGTATTCACAGGCGGGTAGGTCTTATACAATGGACTATCTTGCAAAGATAATGATTCAGGATTCTGACAATACTTCAACTAATATGATAATGGCAAAGTTAGGCGGCATGGATGACATTAATATCGGTCTGAGAGACTGGGGAATTTCAACCACTTATGTAAGAACCTGGCTTCCTGATTTGAACGGTACTAATAAAACAACAGCTGCTGATATTGCAAAAATTCTTTATAACCTTGATAATCCCGGATTCTTGAATATTAATTCAAGAGAAAGCATTATTGATTATATGAGTCATGTAAAAAATGACAGGTTAATACAGGCAGGTATTAGTGATAATGCTTTATTTATCCACAAAACCGGCGATATAGGGACCATGCTTGGCGATGCCGGAATAGTTTTTGCTCCTAACGGAAAGAAATATATTGTGGTAATTCTTGCTAATCGTCCTTATAATTCACCTCAAGGAAAAGACTTTATAGTAAAGGCTTCCGGACTTATTTATAAAGCTATTGTCGGTTAATTGTAAAATTTTGTTAAATATTACCCCAAAATTAGGCAAGTATTTTTCTTTACGGCTTTTTTGATAGTATGATTAATTAATACAAGCCGGAGGAAAATTGTTCATGGAAAGTTTGAACTTAAAAATTTGTTACAATAGGGCAATTTCTAACGAAAAAAATTCTTTATATAAGTACATAGGTAATAGAGGATTAAAAATTATGAGAAATTTTGCAAAAAAACTATCAGCCATCGCATTATGTACAATGTTTGCTACAATGCAGGTTTCATTTGCTGCAATGGATACCGGTTTAGGCGGCGGAATCGGCGGAGCGGTTATCGACTCGACACAGGGCGGATATGTCGGTATGAATGGTGCAGGTACCGGTAATGTTGACCTTAACTTTAATGGTAATGCTCATGTTAACTGGGGTTCTTTGAATATTAATAAAGGTGAAAGTCTGAATTTCAATGCTATAGACGGTAAGAACGGTTTGACTGTTGTCAATACTGTCAACGGCGGAATGTCTCAGATTTATGGTAATATTAATGCGAATGACGGTATTGCAAAATTAATTATATCTAACCCGAACGGTATGTTATTTGACGGGGCTAAATTTACTACAGCCGGAGACTTGCAGCTCACAACACAAGCTCTTGGTGTAAATTATGTAAATGGTAATCTTGATATTACAAATTTGAATCAAACTGCTTTAGGCAGTATTACTGTTCAAAATACAGACTTTACTGTAGGTGGTGAATTCAATATCACGGCACCTTCTATTGAAATTGTAAAAGGTGTAATTAAAGCAGAAAACGGTTTGAAACTTGTTACCAGAAATGGACAGGATTTTATTGCAGCACCTTCAACAGAAGATGTTTATACAGAGAAAGGTGTTCGACTTGAAACAGTAAGTATTGACGGAAACGTTTATATATTATCAGGAGAAGATGTTGTTAAAGTAGTTAACGGCGGTACTATCAATGGCGATTTAACAATTGATTCCCAAGGTGTTGTAGCCCTTAATTATGCAAATCCTGATAAAAATCTTCTTGAAGTTAAAGGTAACTTGAATGCAAAAACAACAGGAAGCAGTGCAGGTTCAATTACAGACAAAGAAACTGGCAACTATCTTGGCAGTATGATGTATTTAGCAAATGCAAAAGTTGACGGTGATGTTAACTTATCAAATGCCGGCGGTGTAATGGAAGTCGGTAATTTGACAACCGGCGGAAATGTTTCATTAACAACTACAACCGGTGTAAACGACAATATTAAACATTATGTTCATATTGTCGGCGAAAATAATATCGGCGGAAACTTAAATATAGATTCAATCCACAATATTCACATCGGCGGTTACTACTTTGAAGAAGGTCAAATCGCAACAGGTAAGTTGAATGTTGCAGGAACAATTGATGCATTTGCCAGAGAAGGTAGCATTGGTATCTCTTCTGATATAACAGCTCAAACAATTGCTCTTGAATCAGGTACATTGAACATTATTACAGATGGAAAAGCAACTTTAGCAGCTGATGAATACAGCTTTATCGCAAATGGATATGTCGGCGGTTTAGATTCTTCAGACAAGTTCATTGATTCAATGGAAGGCTACAAGTTACTTCCTCCGACAACATTATCACTTTTATACGTTGACGGCGGTACTATCACAAACCTTGATACACAATATGCAGCTATCGGTTCTAAAACAAACCTTGATGTAACAGGTGTTAATGCAGACAAAGTTTATTTGGAAGCAGAAAACGATATGAGAATTACAGGTAACGATGTTCACGCAAACCAAATCAGAGTTGGTAATAAGACTGATAACTTGACAGTCGAAACAGCAAGCAGAGATTACGATTTGAAATATACAAATATCCGCGATGCACAAGAAATTGTAATCAATGGTAAGACAGAAATCACTTACGATATGGCAAACGGTCAGAACGGATTAAACGTTAACGAAAATGGCAGACCAAACAACACTACATACCTTGTAGTAGACGGCGGCAACCAGCCGGGTCCTGGTCCGGATCCAGATCCGCTTCCAAATCCGGAAGATAACGATAACGTTAAAATCTTGAACAACTTACAAAGAGATCAAATCAACGCAGCAATCGATGCAAACTCAGTATACACTCCGGTAGCATTCGCAGCTGACTTAGATGAAGAAATTGACAAAGGTGTTCGTAAGAACGTTGACGGATCTGTTACAGTTGTAAAAACATACGCAATGGGTAAATAACAAACTCAGATGTAAGATAAAAAAAAGAGACCGATTGAAAAATCGGTCTCTTTTTATGATTTAATTCAGAGCAGTAGAAGAGAAGTTCTAATATTAAAAAATAAAAGATTAAATAATATTATCGTAAGATGTTTAATTATGTGCTAAAATACTTTTATGGATATTTTAAGAAGGCTTCTGAATAAAATACGCAGTATAGATAGTAAAAAACGCTATTATATATTAGCTCTTATTGGCGTGATTGGGATAATGGCGTGGGCTTTTATAACAGCGGGAATCATCACCTGTAATTTTAACAGAGCACAGCTTAAAGGTTCTGAAAATGAGCAAAAAGTTGATGCTCTCGGGCTTATTATTACCGAAACAAAAGAAGGGAAAAAGTATTTTGAAATATATGGAGAGAAAGGCAATTACAGCAATGAAGAAAGTCTTGCCGTCCTTCATAATGTTGTAGGTAATTTCTATAAAGATAATAAAGTTGCAATGAGCTTCCAATCATCTAAAGGTTCTTATAATGAAGACACCGGAGTAATTACACTGTATGAAAATACCTATATTGTACTGGAAGACAGTACCTCTCTTTCTACAGATAAATTGACTTGGTCAGGTTCCAACAACGATACTATTGCTGATGGACATGTCGTGATTAAAAGAGGAAAAGAAATGCAGGCTGTTGCAGATAAATGTATAATTAGCGCCGGCTATGATAAGTTTAAGATAATAGGAAAAACCCAAACAAAATTATTCAGCGATAAGGAGAAGTAATGAAAAAAATACTTATAGTTTCATTTTTAATACTTTCAAGTTTTGCGGTGTTTGCTTCTGACTTGGTTATTGAATCAAAAACGCAGACTTTTTCGGATAAGGAAAAGAAAATTAAACTTGATGGCGGGGTTACTGTTAAACTGGATAATTTAACTGTTCAAAGCCCGCGCGCTGATGTTTCGATAAGACGTAATAACAGATTAGATACGGCAACTTTTTATGACAAACCTTATGCATTTGAAATAAATGCAAATAAGAAAAGAGAAGTTAAAGCAAATATATTGCAAGTTTCTTTGATTAATAAAATAGTCAGAGCGGAAGGGGATTCTCAATCAATAATTACGGAAGGCAGTACTCCTATTGTTGTTATTAATGCGGATGAGCAGGAATATGATACTAAGAGTAGTATAATGGTAGCAACAGGGGCGGTTTCTATTAAGTATAAGGATATAGAAAGCTTTTCAGATAAGGCTGTGATTATAGCTGATGAAAAAGGCGGTTTAAGAAAAATTGATTTGATAGGGAATGCAAGAGTTAAACAAGAAAATAATAACTCCGAAGGACACCATTTTGTATATAACCCAATAACTGAAGAAATGAGCGTTTCCGGTAATACGAAAACAACAGCTTTTACGGAAGATGGCAAAAAACTTGTTATTCATTCCGACTATCAGCAATATAACAAAAAACAAAATTCGTATATCGGAACCGGGCATGTAAAAATCTGGTTTGATGAATATTTTGCACAAGGACCTAAAGTCAGTGTTTTCCCTGATAAAGAAACAGGAAAACCTAATGAAGTGTATTTCGTCGGAAGGTCTAAAATTATTCAAACAGACAAAGATATTATTGCGGATAAAATTAAAATGACCATGGATCCTAAAGACTTTGTCGCTGAAGGAAATGTAAGAACAATTATTCACAATATAGATACTAAGGAAGAGGATTTATAATGTCTGAGAAAATAGACAAGGCAATGAGCCTTTTTAAAGAACGAAAATATGAGGAAGCAATAGATGCTTTTAGTACTGTTTTAGAAACTGAGCCTGATAATGCAGATGTTTACAATAACTTAGCGGTTGCGTATTCCTGTGTGGGAGATTTTGACCAGGCAGAAAACTATTTTGTGAAAGCTCTTGAGCTTGATCCGCAGCTGGCTCAAGCTTATATAAATCTTTCCGATTTGTACTATAAGGCAGGAGATTTAGCTTCTGCCGTCGGAACTCTGCAAAGAGGAAGTTACGAACTAACGGATAATATGGTGATAGCCCATCTTCTTGCAAGAGTTTATATAGAAGATCAAAGATGGGATGATGCTATAGAAGAGTTGGATAAAGTTTTGGAAGATAATCCTGAAAACTATGATGCTTTTTATGATTTAGGGCATGTGTATTTTGAACTCGGAGATTACGAAGGTGCAATCTCCTGCTTTGAAAATGTAGTTGCATATAAAGAAAACAATGAATTAATTTATTATGCTCTTGCGCAAGCCTATGAAGCGAACAATGAAATAGATAAGGCTATTTCAAATTATTTAAAATCAATAGCAGTTAATGATAAATTCACTCTTGCTTATAAAAAAGTCGGAATATTGTTCATGGCACGTAAGGATTATGAGGATGCAATTGAATATTTTGAAGATTATGTAAACTTTGACATACCGCAAGAAGAAAAAGATAGTGTTAATAAGCTTATTGAAAGAATTAAAGGTGTAAGCCGCAAATAAATTTAACATTACAGAGGTGCTTGTTTTATTTACCCTACTGTTGAATATTTTTTCTTAAAGATTTTTTTTATACTCCTAAGAAAAGGAGTAATTTATGGTTTTAGAGATTGACAATATTTCTGCAAGGCAGATTCTTGATTCTCGCGGGAATCCTACAGTAGAAGCAGAGGTTGTTCTTATTGACGGAACAAAAGCTTCTGCATCGGTTCCTTCCGGAGCGTCAACCGGCACTTTTGAGGCTGTTGAACTCAGGGATAAAAATAAAAATGAATATTGGGGTAAATCTGTTTATAAGGCAGTGGATAATATTAATAATATAATTGCCCCAAATCTTACGGGAGAAGATTCTTCCAATCAGCGAGGTATTGATAATACTCTTCTTGAAATGGACGGCTCTTTTAATAAATCAACTCTTGGAGCAAATGCAATGCTTGCAGTGTCTCTGGCATGTGCAAGAGTGAGTGCTAAAGCGTATGATATTCCTTTGTATCAATATTTAGGAGGTATTAATGCCAGAGTGCTTCCGACGCCAATGATGAATATTTTGAATGGGGGAGTACATGCAAATAATAATTTAGATTTTCAAGAATTTATGATAGCACCTGTCGGAGCTCCGACTTTTGCAGACGCCTTACGTGCGGGCTCAGAAATATTCCATACCCTAAAGCAAATACTCAGCCAAAGAAATCTTTCCACAAATGTCGGTGATGAAGGCGGTTTTGCTCCTGATATTTCTTCACCCGAAGAAGCAATTGAACTTATAATAAAGGCAATTGAAACATCCGGATATAATCTTAAAAGTGTACGTATATGTATTGATGCGGCGTCATCAGAGCTTTATGAAGAAGGTGAATGTCAGGGAGGCTTTTGCTCACTTTCAAAATATGTATTGAAAGGGATAGGGAAAACATTCTCTTCTGAAGAAATGATAGACTATTGGGATAATCTTGTCAAAACGTACCCGATTATTTCTATAGAAGATGGTTTGGCAGAGGATGATGAACTGGGGTGGAAGAACTTGAGAGAAAGACTGGGGGATTCTTGCCAATTAGTCGGAGATGATCTTTTTGTTACGAATGTGGAAAGACTAAAGGGCGGTATCCAAAAGAAGCTGGCTAATTCAATACTTATTAAGCCCAATCAGATAGGAACTCTTTCTGAAACTCTGGATGCAATATTGATGGCTCAGCAAAATAATTTCAGTACAATAATTTCACACCGATCTGGCGAGACTGAAGATACATTTATTGCCGATTTGGCTGTAGGAATAAATGCTGGACTAATTAAAACAGGCTCATTATCCAGGACTGACAGAATTTGTAAGTATAACAGACTTTTAAAAATAGAAGAAGAACTTGGAGAAAATGCGACGTACTTGGGAATAAGAGCGTTCAAAGCTTTGAAAAATGACGAAGATATTCCGCCTTGTTGCAGTTCATGATTTTAGTAGCGCGGGCGGACGCATAGCGTCCGCCCGCGCTATTTATAAACGATAAATTATAACTCTCGTCGACCCTCAATAGCTCTTGCAAGAGTTACTTCGTCAGCGTATTCCAGGTCAGCTCCGACCGGAAGTCCAAAAGCTATTCTCGAAATTTTTATTCCAAATGGTTTAATTAGTTTTGTTAAATATAAACTTGTGGCTTCGCCTTCAACGGATGGAGAAAGTGCTAAAATGACTTCTTGGACAGTTTCATCCGTAAGTCTTGTTAAAAGCTCCTTGATTCGTATATCTTCCGCGCCTATTCCATCCATAGGTGAAATTAACCCTTGCAAAACGTGGTATAAGCCTCTGTATTCATTTGTTTTTTCGATAGCAATAAGATCTTTAGTCTCTGCTACGACACAAATTACAGATCTGTTGCGGTTATGAGATTCGCAAATTTCGCAAGGGCTTTGGGTTGATATATTGAAACAGATTTCGCAAGTTTTTGAACTCTTTTTTGCATCAATGATAGCTTGTGCAAATTTTTCGACTTCGCTTAAAGGCATCTTAAGTACCTGAAAAGCCATCCGTTGGGCAGATTTTGGACCAACGGACGGAAACTTTTGAAATTGTTCAATTAATCTTGCTATAGATTTAGGATAAATCATTTTTTACATTAATCCCGGAAGGCTTACTCCGCCTGTAACAGATTTCATTTTTTCTTCCAAAACTTTTTTTGAATCTTCTGTTGCTTTGTTTAATGCTGCAGAAATCAAATCTTCAAGCATTTCTATTGTATCTTCAGATACAGAAGCAGGGTTTTCCGGATTAATGGCTTCTGCAGATAACTTAATAGATTTAAAAAGACCTTTTCCGTCGCAAACAACCTTAACAGAGCCATTTCCTGCTTCGCCCGGAATCTGCATGTTAGAAAGTTCTTCCTGAGCTTCCATTAATTTCTTTTGAATATTTTGAGCTTGTTTCATCATATTCATCATGTTCATCATAATTATTGTCCTCCTATAAACTGTTTTTAGGGTTTTATTTATCTCAGTTTGTCCCGTTTACCCCTCAATTTTTTCCATGAGGTCATCATCTATATCAAAATTTGCATAGACATTTTGAACGTCATCATGTTCTTCTAATTTATTGAGAAGTCTCATAATATTTTGAGCTGTTTTTTCATCAGTTACTTCAATAGTATTTTGCGGGACTCTTGTGAACTCAGCAGTTTTAGCTTTGAATCCCTCAGCTTCCAAGCCTTCTGTAACAGCTTGGAAATTTGGTACTGATGTATAAACTTTATACTCATCGTCTTCTTCTATTATATCTTCTGCATCCAGATTAATAGCAGCTTCAAACAGCTTGTCATAATCAACGGATTCTGAATCAAAAGTTATGCAGCCCTTTTTATCAAACATCCAGCCAACACAGCCGGTCTCTCCAAGGTTGCCGTTAAACTTTGTAAAGTAACTTCTGATATCACCGGCTGTGCGGTTTTTGTTATCGGTCATTGCTTCAATAACAACAGCGACACCTCCGGCAGCGTAACCTTCATAAATCATCTCTTCGTAGTTTTCATTACTGCCGCTTCCGCAGCCTTTTTCAATGGCTCTTTTTATATTATCATTAGGGAGCCCTGCTGCTTTTGCTTTTTCAATAGCCGTTCTTAAACGAAAATTACCGGCAGGGTCTCCGCCGCCTAATTTTGATGCTACAATAATCTCTCGTGAGAATTTTTGGAATTCTGCAGCTCTTAATGAATCTGTTTTAGCTTTTTTATGTTTAATGGTAGACCATTTTGAATGTCCGCTCATTTTAATATCCCCTTTTACTAAGTCTTGCTATACAATAATACGAAAAAAACTTACAGAAGGCAAGATTATTGTTCTTTAGATTCAATTATTGACAGAATTTAAAAAAAAGGGTTAAATAATATTATTATGAAAAAGTATTTGGTTCTACTATTTAGTTTGATAGCAATGCCGGTTTATGCGGGAGTTACTGTAGAGGTTCAAGCGCTGACTCCGTTTGCTTCAACCGACCCGCCTGCAGCAATGCAAGTGAAAACAATGGATAAAGTTGCTTTCGAAAATGGTATAACATTTGAACCCGGAACAGTAGTTGATGCAAAAGTAATTGATGTAAAATTTCCTAAAAGGGGAAAACGTAACGCAACATTTACATTACGTCCGACTGCATATACCGTAAACGGGGTCAAAAAAACAATAGAGGATTTTGAGTTTACTGCAAAATATAAAGCTAAAAAGCCTTTGGATAAGGGGCAATTGGCATTGTCAGCGGCTTCTACTGTGGGCGGATATTTCGTAAAAGGTTTAGGACAGGGAATTTCTTTAGCCAAAGGTATGGTTAAAAATGAACAGGGCAACCGTTTGAAATCCGGAGTTGTTCAGGTTTACGAAGATTCTCCGCTTGCATATATAGAAAAAGGTGAAGAGCTTTATATATATGAAAATGATATTTTTTATCTGAGATTTAGAACCTCTGAGCTTGATGAAGATAATGAAGATATTCCGGAAAGCTCAGTGTCAGCTGAACATATTGAATAGTGTATTTAAATTTTAATTATTTTTTGCTATTTGTATAATTACAAATAGCAAAAAATATATTTACCTGTTTTACAGATAATATCAAGGAGGTACGATATGGATTTATCGGTAAATAATATATCTTTTAATGGCAGAAAAGAAGTTTTATATGGTATTAGAAGCGCAGCAAAGTCTGCAAGACAAGCTGAAATTACGCGTTCTTATGCGTTTGGACCTCACCCGGAACACAGAGAAGGCATGGTTTCAAGATTTGTAGGAAAGTTACATGCTTATTTAGACATGGCTGCACATGATGATGCATTTATTTCAACTATTAAAGAAGTTAGTGATAATAAAACTTTTATGACAGATTTTGCACAAAATTTGATAACAAGAAAAGTAAATTACGGCGAAATCTCTCCTATTAATACTTTTAACAGTGCGATGAAAGAAGTTATCATAAATATAAAAGACAGTTCTATTCAGTCAGCTTGTCATGATTTTATGGGCAAACTGAACGAGACTGTAGCAAAATTATAAATTCTATAAAACAACATCTTGTTTTTTGAACTGCATTTCATAAAGAGCTTTGTAGTGTCCATTTTCTATGGTCATAAGCTCTTCATGATTGCCGAGTTCTGCTAATTCACCTTCGTTTATAACTGCAATTCTATCTGCATTTTTAATTGTGGATAGTCTGTGTGCAATCACAAATACAGTTTTATTTTTTATTAAATTGTCCAAAGCTTTTTGAACAATTGCCTCTGACTTGTTATCCAGGGCAGATGTTGCTTCATCAAGAATAACAATCGGAGTATTTTTTATCATAGCTCTTGCGATTGCAACCCTTTGTCTTTGCCCTCCCGATAACGTCATTCCGCGCTCTCCAAGCAAGGTATCTAAACCTTGAGGCAAGTCAGCTATCATTTCTTGCAGGTGAGCAGATTCTATTGCTTGTTCTAATTCTTCTTCTGTTGCATCAGGATTGCCCATTAAAATATTTTCTCTTATTGTGCCGGAGAATAAGAAATTATCCTGAAAAACCATTGCAATATTGTGCCTTAAAGAATTTATTGTAAAATCTCTTATATCAACTCCGTCAATTTTTATTGAGCCTGATTTGATATCATAAAATCTTGGAAGGAGATTCACAAGTGTAGATTTGCCGCCGCCGGAATTTCCGACAATTGCAAGAGTTTCGTTTTTCTTTATAGTGAGACTTAAATTTTTTAATACAGGCTGGTTTGACACATATTCAAACCAAACATTTTGAAACTCAATTTTATCATTTAAGCCCTTTAACTCAATAGCATCTTTTTTGTCCTGAATAGCTGGATTCAAATCAAATAATTCAAAAACTCTGCCCATAGCGACAAAAATACTCTGAATACCGGTTAATGTACCGCCCAGAGTTTTAACAGGTTTATATAGAAGTAATAATGAAGTTACAAAAGAGGCAAAACTTCCTGCTGTCATTTGCCCTGATGTAATAAGATGGGTTCCGTAGCCAAGGACTATTGCAATTCCGATAGATGCTATCAAATACATCAATGGTGACATCCAGGCAGCACGCTTTGTCAAAGACATATTTACATTAAAAGAATCCCAGATTTGTTTTTTGAAATAGTTTTCTTGTCTCTGCTGCAGTTCATAAGCAGCCATAACCTTGTTGCCGTTGTACGTTTCATTAATATTGGTTGTAATATTACCGCCAATAACCATATTTTTATTAGATGTTGCTTTAATTCTTTTCCTAATTAAAGCAACTGGAATAAAAGCGATACATAAAACAAGCACGCCGATAAAAGCAAGTTTCCAAGAACTGTATAACATTACCCCGATAAGCCCTAAAGCACCAAAAAGACTTGTTGTAATTGTTTTTATCTGGTCAACAATGCCGGCAGAAGCTGTCTGCGGGTCTCCCATATACCTTGTAATAATTATACCGGAAGGGTTTTCATCATAAAACTGCGGATCCATATAAATTAATTTGTGGAACAAATCTAATTTTACATCGTTTGTAATTCTCTGTGAAGTCCAGGAGGAAATATAATCATTTAAGTATCTTAATACTCCCTGAAAGCCGGCAAAGGCGATTACCCCAAAAGGGATAATAAAAGCAAATGTTTGCCAGGTGAGAGTAAATTCGCGTCCAAATATATGGAATATCCAGTCCTGTTTTCCGACAACATAGTCCATAAACGGTTTGAGCGCAAAAGCGGTTACGCCGTCTAAAAGCCCCAGAGGTATTGCAATTAAAAATCCACATATAATTCTGAACATATATGGTTTTATGTATGGCCAAATTCTTGATAGCAGCCATCTGTATTTGAAGGAATTCTGAGCTGTTGTATGACTTAATTTCATGTTTTCTCCCGGATTAAATACTTCATTTTTAGTATAAAAATAGAATTTTAACAATGATGTATTTCTCTATCTTTATATAAAACATTTCTATATGATTATAGCAAGGACATAGTAATTGTTTTATAAGACAATCAACCGGTGTTTGCCTAAAGCTCTTTAGTTACTTCTTTTTTGCTGCATGTCTGCTTTTTAATTATTTCAAAAATAAATCTAAAAATATAATAAGCTCAAAATAAATAAAACTTAAATAGCTTATCTTCCAATCTCAGCGGGGATTTCGTTGCACAGGCAGTGGATTCCGCCGCCTTCGTTTTTCAAAATTTCGGATATTTCTTTATTTTTCCCCTCGACAAAATAAATATTTTCTTCCTTAATATATGGTTTCAGGCTCTTTATAAGTATTTTTTCAAAATCGAAATCTATTTTTTGAGAAATTTCCTCGGTAATTCCGCATATATTGTTATAATCAGACTTATTTGTAATAAAAACTAAAGAACCGTCCGGCTTTTGATGAACAATGGAATTCATATAATTCAGCCCGTGCACTAAATCATCTTTGTATGTATTTGCTACCGAATAAAAAATTCTTCCGGGTACGGATATTGGAGTGTAGCCGTTATCTGTCAAAACTTTTGAAATCTCTTCCGCTTTAGGATTTTTTAAAGATTTTACATCCCGTTCAAAAGTCTTTAAAACTCCAAGTAAACATTTTTGTACATTACCAAGAGCTTTAAGTTCTTCTATTGTACAAGGATTCTTGGTTTTGTATTTGTCTATGCTTTTGATGGCGAGTTTAAGTTCTTTTATCATTAATCTGTCATCTGCAACAAGGACTTTTTTGTCATTTAAAGGTCTTATAAACAAATCAAGATGAAAATCTGCCTGAGGAATCGGAACTACTTTGGAAACACCGTAAGTTTTTTGTAGAAATTCAGGAGTTCTAAGTTTTAATTCATCAGCTCCTACAAAAAGTTCATTTTTATCGCCGTTTTTAACAAAAAACAGATTTCCGCCTTCAATGGCTCTGTCACAACCGGAAAGTTTCGCTTTTGTGATACTTGCCACTCGTTTAGCAAACGGAGTTTCAAAATGATTGGTCAATACTCTGTTATCAGGGGTTAGAACCGCATTATCCTGCGCCCATTTTGAGAACCCGAAAGTACCAAGCTTAAAAAACTTTTTTATAAGCTCAAGATTTGCATAAAGTTTATTTGTTTGGTTGGTGAAGTAAACTCTAAATCCTTCTTTTGTCCCGATTTCAGACATCTGCCTGATTATATCAAACGATTTGTTTTTCTCATCACAAATTGTCATCACAATAGCTTTGAGCGGTCTTGCATCATAACCTTTAAATGATTGATGTTGATTATGTTTTAAGGGGTATGAACCTGTTGTTTTATTTATTGAAATCTCCATGCCGTATTAATACCTGTAAAAAATAAATTTGCTATTCTTATGTAAACAAATTTTTTTATTAAATTATATGAATAAAGTTTTTATAAAGTAGCAAAATAATAAATGTTCATATTTTATAAATAAACAAAAACAGGAGATAACCATGGAAATAGGCATTGAACCAATAAAACAGTATTATAATGTAAGAAGTTATGCAAAAACTGCGGCGGATGAACTTGATACGCGTTTTTTCCCGGATGATTACGGCGAATATTATTACGCCAAACATCTTGAAAACACGATACAGCAGCCGACAATAGGAATGATGGCGATGCAAGAAGCGAAAACTCATCCTCAGATGAATTATCCGTGGTATTTTGATAGAAATAAAAAAATTATTGAAGAAAACAGCAATGTTGTTAAAAATCTGAAAAAAATACTTGATGATAAAATAAATTCTCTCTATCCGAAAACCCAAAAAATAAGGGAGTTTATTATTTCTCATGACAGAATAGAGTTTGATAGAATTAAAAAAGCAAGAGGGCTTAATTTGTTTGAGAAATTGAGCTGGCTTTTAAAATAAAAGTTTCTGCAGCACACAAAAAGGATTAAATCCGGTAATATTTTTGTGCGAAACTTTGGATAAATCTCAAATTATCGGGCTTTTTGCCGGAAATCTTTATTATAACTTTGCTTCCTGTTTTTTAAACTGCATATCATACAATTTGTGATAATGTCCGTTTCCTATAGACATAAGCTCATTGTGGCTTCCGAGTTCAACGAGTTCACCTTCGTTGATAACTGCGATTTTATCGGCATTCTGGATGGTAGAGAGCCTGTGAGCAATGACAAAAACGGTTTTATCTTTCATCAAGTTGTCAATGGCTTCCTGAACAATAGCTTCGGACTGATTATCCAGCGCAGAAGTCGCCTCATCAAGAATGACAATCGGAGCATCTTTTATGAAAGCTCTTGCTATAGCGATTCTTTGTTTCTGACCTCCGGAGAGCAAAACGCCGCGTTCTCCGATGTATGTTTCAATACCATCATCAAGTGTTGAGATAAATTCTTCTAAACAAGCATTTTTTATAGCCGCATTTAGCTCTTCTTCTGTTGCACCGGGTTTACCCATAAGAATATTTTCTCTTATAGTTCCTGCAAAGAGGAAATTGTCCTGAAGAACAATTGAAATATTATCTCTAAGGGATTCTATCTTGTAATCTGCAATATTAATTCCGTCAATTTTAATTTCGCCCTGCTTTATCTTATAGAACCTTGGAATAAGATTAACAATGGTAGATTTGCCGCCGCCGGAATTCCCGACCAGAGCGAGGGTTTCACCTTTTTTGACATTAAAGCTGATATTTTTAAGGACAGGGACACCTTTTTTGTATTCAAAAGAAACGTTATCAAATTCAATATTATTTTTAAGATTTTCAAAAGTGAGAGCATTTGGTTTATCAATAATATAAGGTTTGGCTTCAAGGTTTTTCATAACCCTTTCGAGCGCAAGGAGCGAAGTCTGCATACCTTTAACATTGGTACCGAGTCCTTTTACCGGAGTATAAAGCATAATAAGCGCCGTAATAAAAGAAACAAAGTTCCCGCTTGAGATTTCGCCGGTTTGAATCAAATGACTGCCGTAACCTATGGCAAAACCGATTCCTACAGAGACAATGACATGCATTAAAGGAGAAATTGTTCCGGTTCTCTGGGTTATTTTTATTCTCAACTTAAACAAGTTATCAAGCTGTTTGGAGAACTTTTTATTCTGAATATTGTATAAATTGTAGGCTTTGACAACCTTGCTTCCGTTATAAGCCTCGTTGTAGGAGGTGATTATAACCGCATTTTCCGATTCTGATTGATTGGTTACGGATTTAATCCTTGATTTAACTTTACTAAGCGGTACAATTGCAAGTAGAAGCATAACAATAGCAATTATTGAGAGCTGCCACGAGTTGTAAATTAAAACTCCGATTAAGGATATAGAAGAAAATACTCTGGAGACAATGGTCTTTATGCTTCCGAGCAAACCTTTGCAAGCGGAATCTGCATCATTATTAAACCTCTTAAGACTGTCGCCCGAGGTTTTTGTATCAAAATATGCGGAGCTTTTGTGCATAAGCTTGTTGTATAAGGCACGTTTGAGGTCGTTTGTTACTTTGAAAGTAACCCAGTCATTCATATAGGTGGAAGCATAATTCAAAATCCCTTGTAATGAAGTGAACAGCACGATAAGAAGGGGAATATACCATGGAGACTGCATATTTTTTTCGACCATAACAACATCCATGTAAGGCTTGAGTGAAAGAGCAATTACGGCATCAAGGCAGCCTATAGGAATAGCCAAACCCAGCGCCAGTAATGCCCGTCGCCAATAAGGTTTAATAAATGGAAATATCTTTATGTAATTATTAAGAGTTTCATTATTTTTTATAAAATTCATTTTGTTTTACCCCATATAAGGCTTCTAAAGGATACTTTTATCCCTAAAATTGTTAAATTTGCTTCTTTACATTTAGCATTAATAAAAACGTTTATTATCTGCTTTCTTAAATTTGGGTGTTTTATTTTATAGTCAATAATTTTTCGTATCAATTTATGTGAACGAGCTTGTGAAAATCTAATATTTTCAGTCTTACATTTTTTAGTAAATAAGTATTTTAAAGCTTCAAATATATTTAATTCAGGAGCAAATTCATTCTTTTCTGAGCCATAAGATACATGTATCAGTTCTCCCAATAAATTTGCAGTTTTTTTATCAGGGGAGTTATATAAATAATTCAAATAAAAATTCATTATTTTTTGAGATTCAAAAGAGATATAGTTATATTGTTTTGCATATTCATTAAGACTTGAAGTAAATTCTAAAATTCCTTGTTTATAATCTTCAAAATTCCATTTTTCCAGAATTTTTTCATCTATTGGTTCTAATATAGGCTCACCGTTTGAATCATAACCAAGAGTTTGCCCATGAGGAGCTCTTGTAAGTAGTTCGATTAAATGCCCCATCATAGGCTTTTTAAATGCAGTAAAATAATATTTATCGAGATTAATAGCCTCATAACACAATGGAGTTACCGCATAATAAAATGATTTAATTGGTTTGTCATAAAAATTATTAAATAAATGAGACAAACAATTTTGCGTCAAACATGACCCATCTAGATCAACAAATGCAAAATTTTCATCGGAATAATCTACATTATTTTTTAGATATTTCAAAGCATTTTGTTTTTGTTCTTCATTCTTCTTTAATGCTTCTATAACTATTTCTTTGTTATTTGTAAAGTATTCAACCACTTTTTTACGATTTTTTAATTTATGATATTTTTTCAAATCACTCGGTAACATTTCTATTAACTTATTTTTATCAATATTTAAAATGAAATGTATTTTTTTACCCTCGTATTTAAACATATCAATAAATTGACCGTATAATTTCTCATTATTAATATCTAAACCTGACAAACGCCATGCTTTCCGAGAACCGTAAGTATAAAAAGTTTTTATATTTAATTTATTTTGTGCAATTAATGTATCTGCAATTTCTTTCAAAATATAACCATCTCTTGCAATAAAATAAAGTCTATTAATTGACCGTCTGCAAGCTTGATCCAATAACCAAGAAATATACGGATAAAGAATCGTTCCGGCAAGGGAAGCACCTAAATTAGCTTTTTTATTTCTTAAAAATTTATTTAACCTCAGATTTTTAGTACAACCAAGAAGCAGCTGTACTATCGGATTCTGAAATTCAATCTTGAGAAGATCTTTTTCATAATCTTCAAAATCCACATATTCGTATAAAATAGCATTAATACCTAATTTAGTTGGTTTAAAATAATCTGAATTATGATTATCTCCAACATGTACCCATTTTTTATATTCAACATTTTCCTGAGATTTCACAAATTTAAACAAGTCGCCATTTTTCTTCATATAACGTAATTCAGAAGAAAGATATAACTTAAGCGTTGCAAGAACAGGATCAGCATTATAAAGCATTTGTTTAATGATTTCCAGCGGCAAATACATATCTGAAATCAAAATAACCCTCTTATTCTGCGCTAAAAGAGTTTTTATTGTATCAATATTCTCCTTTATCGGTACAACGGCTTCCAGTTCTAATTTTATTTCAAGTTCTTTTATTTTTTGAACTTGTTCATCTGATAGATAATAAGTTTTTTGCAAATAATTATAGATGGCATCAAAATTAATATCTAGTTCATCATGCCATAAATTATTTATTCTTCTCAGATAATATTCAGCATCTATTCTATATTGATAAAAATTAGTTTTTACATCATAAGGAATATCACTATACAATGTATTAGTATTGAATATATGCTGCATTAAAACAAAAATACCGGTTGGTCTTGCAACTTTTCTTGTTAATAATGTATCAAAAATATCAAATGAATATAAATCATAATCTTTATTTAGTATCACTTTTTGTTTTCTCCAATATAAAATCAACAATCCTTACACAAGATTTTTCATCATCATGGTGACCCATTTTTTGTAAAAACTCGTCTGCTTGCTTTTTATATAAAACTTCATCAAAATTTAAAATATTTTGCATTAGCTCACCATTATCTTCTGCAACAGGAGCAGGTAATTCACTGAGCGGATAGTAAAGCCCGTTATTATTTATATAGTCAACATAATCAGCAGCATAGATAAAACTTGGTTTTTTAAGAATAACATATTCCGGGATACATGAACTGTAATCAGATATTAAAATATCAGCAGCCACAAGTAATTCCTGCATATCAATATATGATGACGCATTAATTGCTTCATTTTCATCAAAAAGCAATTTATAGATGGATTTCATTCGGCTGTGTGCACGAATCAAAATACTCCATTCCCCGCCAAACTTATTCTTCAGTACTCGTTTAAGCATTTTTATATCTATATTAAAACAATGCGTTCTTCCATCAGGTCTCCAAGTTGGAGCATAGAGTAAAATTTTATTTTCATCAGGAATATTATAATATTCTTTTATTTTTTTAATTATAAGCTCATGATTTTGATAAAATATAGAATCTCTTGCTTTACCTATTTTTTCAATTTGGCCATAACCGCTGTGTTGAGTTATATACACTTTTTTTTCAAAATCACTATCAACGGGAATATAATCAAATAATGAAGATGATTTTTTTTGCCATTTTAATTCATTATTCAGTTTTTCATAGACTTTTGCAGCATCTGCATCACATTTTTTTATACCCATTGAACCGTGCCAGGTTTGAATATAAAATGTGTCTTTTTTCTTTTTAAGTCCGCATTTTAAAGGCAAGTATGCATGTGAATTCATTATCCATATTTTTGCAGTTGCGAATTCATATAATGCTCTTAAAGAGTCATATTTAATTTGTTTAAACGCAGGTGGAATTTGTGATACATCAGTGTTTCTATTTACCAGCCAAATCAATTTATAATCTTTTATCTCTGGCCTTTTTATAAGTTCATTTCCTATATATTTAGGATTATCAGCATATTGCCAGATTAATGGATTTGTCATGACAATTTTTTTATTATCAACTTTGCAGAATTTATCAATTAAATAACAAAAAAGATGTCTCCAAATATACTTTTTGTTTTTTTGTTTTTTCTTTCTCATATTTAAGAATTTTTCCTTTTCTTTAATAACACAGAATAATATTTTTTAGATTTTTCACTCAAAGTAATTTTAATTCCGAGAATATAAATTATTATTTCAGAATTAAACTTCCTAATGGAAAAAATTTTGTTAAGTTTATAATACCGGATTCTCTTTTTTCTCTTTTTTAACTCTTTTGAAGATATTAAATTATAAGAGCTCAAAGGTTTTCTTTTTGCAACTTTATTAAAAGTATTATCAAAAGCTTCAACTAATTTTCTATCTTTATATGTCCACACATTTTCAATATTATTTTTTTCTAAAAATTTAACATAATTATCAAAATTCTTTTGATGAACTTTCATCGGAGATTGAAAATCTACACTTTCTAATTGAGATAAAAGATCTTTTTCCAAATCAAAATCTTTCTCTGGTATCGAAGGAAACTTATGAAATTCTACAAGTTCTCTTTCTCTTGCATCGTGAGCAATAAGTAAAATTGAATTAGATTTTAATAAAGAAGCAATACAACCGTGTAATCTTGTTCCAAAAGTAAAATCTATATTTTCCATAAAATCTAACCACGATTTAGCATTATTGAAAAATATACAATTTTCATCCAAATACATTTTTTTTAGCATCTCATTAGGTACATCTACTTTAAACTTTTTACCATCATACATGTATCTTAATTCTCTGGATTGCTGCGGTATTAAATATGATTTCTTAAATTTATTTGCTTCATTATATAAATACGCAGATAATTCCGGTTTAGCAATATTGAAATTGTAAGAAACTGTAGAATTTAAATCAATTCTTGTATCTTTAATTTTTAGATTATCTCCATATAAATACATTGAAGGACATCCGATAACATCAACATCTTGTCCCTGTTTAAAACCTAATCTTGATAAATAATCTGCCGTTATCTGACCTCTTACACCAACGCTCGCAGACTTATCAAGGACAGCTGAAATAAATTTTCTAATAGTATCATCAATTGCGTAATGAAAATCTTTTTCGGGCTCATAAGGAGCTCTTACACCAATTCCAATAATATAACAAGGAATTTTAAGTTGTTTTATAAGGTCCGTAAATAGTTCCATTTCTTGTCTCCACCCATCTCTAAAGGCATCTGCACATGGCAGAACAAAATATTTACAAGTGGCATTAATTCTATCTACATATTTCTTGTCAAAAGTAAATGGCATATAGATTGTTTCAAACACATTCTTTTTATTAACAGATAAGGTCTTATAAACACTTGTTGCATACAATAAGTTTCCTATATTAGTCCCTAAAATATTTGCCTTAATAAGATCATCATAATCTGGAGACTTAAAAGGGATGATACCACTTCTTATTAAAATCTTAGAACTCATTTTTCCACCTTTTTCAACTTATAACTTAAACAAAATTTAACGGTTAAAGATATTCTTTCCCCCTTGCTCTACGGAGACGGGGATTTCTGCCTTTTGACCATTACAAGTCATCATAAAAAATTTATTATACAAATCAATATCATCAAACAGTTTGTGTAAACGTTTATCATTAAATAGATGTATTAAAATTATTGCTAAACAACCAATTATCCGTAGAAACTCTATATTTTTAAACCGTTTCTGTTCCATTTTACTCCTCAAGTGCAACCTGCATTTTGCCTATATTTTGTTCCAAATTACAATCCAGGAACAAACTCGATGTCCCAGCCACAAACATATTTGCACCAAATTGTTTTAACATTTTTGCGTGCTCAAAACTAATATTCCCATCAACTTCAAAAATTATATCGTCTCTTTTAAACTTTCTTATGATTCTGCCGACTTTATCAGCTTTCTTTTTACAATTATCAACCATTTTTTGACCTGCAAAACCCGGATTAACCATTAGTAAATTTATTCCGTCTATATAATAAATTAACTCTTCCAGAACACATAACGGAGTCGCCGGATTTATAGCAATCATAACTTTGCAATTATATTTCTTTATATTATCTAAAGTTCTTTGTATTTGAGAAGAACTCTCATAATGCACAGAGACAATATCATTTTCTCTGATACCTAGAAGATCAATAATAGAATCCGGCTCCTTTACCATAATATGGTAATCAAAAGGTATGGAAGTATGCTTTTTTAAAGCTTTTATACAATCACTTCCAATACCGAGATTGGGCACAAACTTACCATCCATAATATCAATATGGAGATAGTCGACATTATGTTTTTCCAGTAACTTGACCGTCTCTTTCAAATTAAAAAAGTCAGCACACATTAACGAAGCAGAAATTTTATTCTTCATTTAAAAACACCCCCTTAATATGGCACCTATCATTTAGCTTCATTTGTTCAAAAGCCTGTATACCTTCTGTTAAAGAAAATTTATCAGTTATAATATCTTTAATTAAATCTTGATATTTATATAAAAATTCAATTGCTCTATCCCAGTCATCACTGTCACTGTTCTTATAATGAGAATTCCAAACACCATTAATAGTAATTTCGGAACGAAGCAATTTCCAATAATCTTTTTTATCAAGCTGCATATTTCCGGCAGGGTTTCCTACCAGAATAATTTGTCCTTGTGACTTCACAAGATTTACACAATTTATCAAAGAAGAGTTTGTTCCTACACATTCAAGCAAAATATCAAATTTTTTAGTATTTTCAACAGAGCCTAAAACAAATTTTTCAAACCCTAAACTCTGCAAAAATCTCTTTTTGGCCTCATTTCTTATAACAAAACTTACGTCCAAATTTTTTGTTTTTGCATAAAGCCCGCAAAGTATAGCAATTGTTCCCGAACCGCTTATGCAAATTGATTTTCCTTCGGAATACTTAAGTTTACTCATAGCATTAATTCCAACTGACATAGGTTCTGTTAATGCTCCAACCTCATAAAGCATATCATCCGGTAATTTTTTTACATTCCAGTATTGAACAGCTATATATTCTGCCATTGCACCATTCTGTCTTGAACCAAAATAACTGTATCTTTCACATTGTGCATAATATTTCTCTTTACAAAATTCACAGTTAAAACATGGCAGAAGAGGGAAAACTGTAACTTTTTTATTAAGAATATCCTCAGGAACCCCGCGGGATATTTCAACCACCTTACCTGCAAATTCATGCCCTAAAATTATCGGGAAAAAATATGCACTATCACCATAAACACGGTTAAAATCACTGCTGCATATTCCGCAAGCTTTCACCTTCACTAAAACCTCGCCGGATTTAAGAGCAGGTTTGCTGACTTCTTTATATTCAATATTATTTTTATCTAACAGCACACAGGCTTTCATTATTTACCTCATTTTTCATAATAGCTTCGGCTAATACAAGGTCATTTTCTGTTGTAATCTTTATATTTTTATAGTCTCCGGTTATTGTTTTCACTTTATACCCCTTAGCACCGCATATTTGCACAGTACCGGTCAAGGTTTTCCTTTCCTCTACGGATAAGCTGTTGATTGAATTTCTTAAAATCCCGAGTTTAAAACTATCCGGAGCCTGACCGTTATATAAAATCTTCCTGTCAGGGAATCCCGTGATTTCTCCTGCTTCATTCAGAAAGTACATTGTATCAATAGCAGGAATAGCCGCAACACACACTCCATATTGTCCGGCTGTTTTAATACTTTCTTCAAGAATTTTTTTAGAAACAAACGGTCTTACTGCATCATGGAGAACTATAATGTCGTCTTCATTATGATTATAGGCAAAAGCTGCTTCTATAACGTTTTGAACGCTGTCAATTCTTTCCTTGCCGCCATCTATAATTATAATTTTTGAATTATTTGAAAGATTAAATTGAGAAAGAATGTTTTTTAAATATTCCCTATATTCCGGGTGAATTGCAATAAACAAATAATCAAACTTGTTAACTTCGAGCATTCTCTCAATAGTATGTATAATTATAGGTTTGCCGCACAAATCAATAAATTGTTTCGGAATATTGTGTTTATCCATTCTTGCGCCGACACCGCCGGCAAGGATTGAACCAAAAATCATTTTTTTACAATCTCCTCTATTGTTTCTTCCACTTTGTCAGGAGTTTCAATAATTGATTTAATTAACTTAACAACTCTTTTGGAAGCGTGTCCGTCATCAATACAGCCCTTACCTTCCAAAACTTCTGTCACACATTCTGCCACATACTTAGCGGCGCCGCCTTCCGGTCGGATTAAATCTTCACGGATTATTTTTTCTCTTATCTCGCGCTTTGAATCCTCGCCTCTCAGCAGCACTTTATCTATAAGTTCTTCCAGCTTCTCTATATTTCTTGCAGGATAATACCCCGCAATAATCTTTTCTCCAAACTCATTAAAACCAACGGTATCTTTTCTAATCAAATGTATAACAGGCTTACCCGTCGGCAGATATTCATACAAAAAAGAATTGCAATCCGTAATCATCATATCCGAGGTTCTGAACATATCAAAATAATCTCCCTCGTCATAAATCTGAGCATTCGGCAATTCTTCCCATTTTTTAAAATATTCACACATCCCCTCATAGCTCATAAAACTTTCTTTTACAATATGTTTCTTAAGCTCAGGATGTGGTTTGAAAATAAATTCTATCTCAGGATGATTTTTTGCATAATTATAGAAAAATTCATAATTCCAATCAAATGTTCCCAGGCTTAAAATACTGTCTTTATAAAAAGAATGATGCGGTGCCCAAATTACACGCTTTTGACCGGTCGTTTTCCATTGAACCTTTGTTTCATCAACAGGTTTTAAATACGCATCCTGCTTTAATTGTCCGATAACCTTCAATCTATTCTCATCAAACTCGTATCTTAGTAATTCTTTTTTTATAAACTTATTATCCAGAAAATAAATAAACAACTCTTTATAAAATGGGTCAACAAACTCTTTCCTGCAATTTGTTGTAGAAGAACCATAGTTGCAATACATCGGCAGAGCAAACTCTGATGTCGTCTCGATTGACTGAATTTTTGAAATCTCCCACGGTTGTTCATAAAAAATTATATCCGGATTAAATTCCCTCAAATCCTTGTATTCTTTATGCTCTAAATCAAACGCATATTCTACATTCATACCTCTGGATTTGAAGAAATTATAAGTCCTCTGCGCTATTCCGCAGTAATCCACACTGCTGTTCTTTTTATTGAAAATCCCTGTTCTCACTGTAACAAGAACTTGAACATCAAACTTCGGATTTTTAGCAAACTCTTCATATAAAGACTGGTATGCCCATTTTGAGTTTTCGCTGCTCATAAATACGACTTTTATATTCTGCTTCCCGTATTTTTCACGCAGCTTTGCGAGAACTTTTGAATACCTGCTATGAACTTGCAAAACTTCTTTACGAGAATCCAACTCATTACAAAACTCACGAAATCTTTTTCGGTCCCGTTTGGTCGGGAAAATCCAAGCCAGTAAGGTGCTTACAACTGAATATTTCATTACAGACACACCCCTTCCCCGTACTTAAGATTCATATTCTCGTCAATATCAATAAATTTTAGAGCAACTCTGACAGTTGTCTGATTAAATAACCACATTAGATATGCTAAATCGTTATATTTTTTATAATGATGATAGGCAAATGTCTTTCTCCAGGAAATAATAGAATACTTATCATCCAGCCCCAATTCTGCACAAATGTCTTTGAATATAAGGAAAACGCTGTATCTATGAATTCTGTCCCCTCTTGAATTTAAAAATAGATACTCATTATCTTTTCTATTTGCAGTAACCTGTTTTATCAACTCTAAAATCTCTTGATTTAGCGGAGCTACCTTATTCCTATCTATGTTCAAATAGTGTTTCTTTTTTACGTCCTTTACTTTTAAGTTTAATAATTTTGCCAAGTCTATACCGGTGTTGATTGATAATAAAAACATCAAAAGTTCACTGATTTGATTTTTTTTCTTATACAAATCTTTTATACGTTCTATTTCTTCCGTATTTTTTATCGGTAAATTAATTCTCACGATTACTGATTACTTCCAGAAAAACTTGCTTTCTTCCATATATTCCGTGAATAATCTCTTAACTTTTTAGTTAAAATGTTATGAGATTATTTTTCTTATGCAAATTATATTATCATAAATAGAATAAATTTGACATATTTATTAAAATTTATTTTACATTTTTAACTTTTATTCAATATAGCATTACCGAAACTCTTTGAAATCAAGGTCCTTTGATGTTCAACTAATTTGTTATATCTTTTAAGTCGAAATAATCCAGGCAGAGAGTGATTTAGACGGTAGATTTTGTGAGTCTTAAGTCTTGAAGAATTTTTGTTGTGATAAATTAAAGAAACTCAACCTGACTGTCATAGGAAAGTGGTTTTTATATAATGAATACAAGATATTTGATATAAACTAAAATGATTTAAAAATAATTTTTTCTACTTTATTATCCAATATCGGGAAATGAAGATTTGCTCCGGAAACTAAAACACTTCCATCTTTTAAAAGGTAAGACATGTTCCTTCCGAGATGTGTATATTTAAAGTTTTGAGATGCTTTGCTTAATGTATTGGTTTTAATATCGTATATTAAAATATCAGTCGCAGGTTTAGAACTATTGGCAGAAATGTTATAACCTCCGGTAATTAAAATTCTATCGTTATTTAATACTAACGCGTCATATTCATTTCTAAATACTTTTTGACCCTTGTTTATGTCAATTTCTTCAAACAAATTGTCTTTTGGATTAAAAATAGTTAAATAAGTTTCAGGATAAAATTCTACCCATCCTTTATCAGGATGTAAAAAACCTTCTTGTTTTCCTGTCTTATGTGGCGTTTCATAAGCCCTGCTGCATAAAATAAGGATTCTGCCATCGCTCAATTTTAATAAACGAGTATTATTGATACCCGGAGCTGCATTAAAATTCATTGGGATTTTGGTATATGTATCATTTTTAGAATTATAAACCTCTGCAAAATTATCAGGATAATTTTCATTTGCAACTCCGCCAAAGATAAAAAATTTTTCATTGTTTAGGGGTATTACATAGGCTGAAACTCTTTCCGTATTTAAATCAGAACCTCGTTCAATTCATATCTAAAATTAAGCTTTCTTTTAGATTTTCATAAATACTGCCCCAAAAGATTAGCTTATTTTCGGATAATTCTGCTGTTGCATAATTCCAATTTGACATGCGAGGTATTTTTTTCTCAAAAACTATACTTTTATCTTTTGGTGAATAAATTTTAATTAAAGTTTTAGAACCTTTATAATTACGAGGCTTTCCTTGTATTTCTTTATTTTGCATTATCAAAATGTTTTCGTTGGAAAGAAGTTTAATCCAATTAGTGAAATGTATATTGTCGGAATCTTCTGATAATAAAATATTATCAACAAGAGAATGTTGAACTAAATCATAGATATATAATCTGCCTTGAGTTGTAAAACATATTTTATTATTATTCATTACAATAATATCGTTATAATCAGGGCTATAACTATAATAATTTTGAATTTCTGCAAAATCAGATATTTCTATAGAAGCAACCTGTTCTTTTGAAATAGCATTTACAGCAAAAATTGTAAATGCAAATATTATAATAACAATTATACTAAGACTTTTTATATGTTTGACCATTATATTAAATCTACATCCATCATCCAAAAATCTAAGTTCGGTGCTGCATTGCAGCACCGAACTTAGATTCAGAGGGGATGGGATTCGAACCCACGGTGGAATTGCTCCCACACAACCTTTCCAAGATTGCACCTTAAACCGCTCGGACACCCCTCTACAGTTCTTATTCATTATACTTAAACCAAAATAGATTGTAAACCTCTAACTTTAGTTTGAGATATTATTTGAATAAGAATCCTCCATTTCTATGATTTATTATTCTAACAATATGTTATTCTGATATGTGTTAAGAAGTCATTATATATTAGAAAGGAATAGTATGGCAAAAATTATTAAAATAGGTTCTCAAAACCTTACCCCAAAAATTGCTAATCCGTTCAAAACTTCAAGAAACTCTTCTACAAATCCTTTCAAATATTCTAATTTTGAAGGTAACACTTTGCAGTTTGCTGATGTTTTTGAAGGATTCGAGCCAAAGAAAACTAACAAATTGAAAATGATCGCTTCCTCTGTTGCAGGCAGCATGACAAAATTGAGATCCAGTATCGCGGAACCTATTGTTAATTTTGTCAACAGAGTTCGCGGCGGTATCTCTAATGCTTGGGATTTCGCTAAAAACGTAAATCTCGCTGATTACAAAGGACTCAAAACTATATCTAATGTCATGGATATGGCTAAAAATTCTATGAGCAAAGGGCTGAACGGTACGGCTGAATTTTTAAACCAAGATGTCTCTGTCATTGGTAAAGGTCTTTCCGGTACTGTTGCATTTTTGAACAAAGATGTTGCAGTTATTGGTAAAGAAATGTCAAATGATATTTCCGGTTTTGGAAAAGAACTTTCTTCTAAATGGAATGCTCTTATTAGCAAAATTAACCACAAAAAGATTTCTGCCGATACTCCGGTTGCAGAGCTTGAACAAATGTGGAGAAATGAGATTGCACTCGAAGCTGGAGGTGCTGCATAATGAATAAAAATGTTCTTGAAATTATTGATGCGCTTACTGCTCACCAAGACAATGAATCAATTAGAGTTTTAGAAGAATTAGGTACAAACTCTCCTGATAACGAAGTGCGTGAGTATACTTCCCGCGCTCTTGTAAGAAAAAATGTACATGATTCTTTAAAAGTAGTTATTATCAATCAAGGAAAAGGTATAAATGACCTTTCTCCGGCTGTTGCAATGAGTACAATTAATGAAATCCTTGCACTCAAAGATAAGGGCGAAGTTATCAAGATTCTTGATGATACTATCAACATGCACTCTGATGAGACTGTAAAAGAAAATGCTCGCTCTGTAAAATCTTTGCTGGCATTGAGCTAATTAAACTTATGATATAAAAAAAGAGTCCGATTTTATATCGGACTCTTTTTTATCTTTTATCATAATACCAATTGAAGGTTTCTTGAATTGCTTACCCAAGAAGTAATTCAACATCTTCTTAGGCAGACTAAAGTCTGCCCTACTTTTATCATAATACCAATTGAAAGTTTTTTTAATTACTTACCCAAGAAGTAATTTAACATTTTCTTAGGCAGACTAAAGCCTGCCCTACTTTTATCGTAATGCCAATTGAAAGTTTTTTTAATTACTTACCTAAGAAGTAATTCAACATCTTCTTCGGGAGACTAAAGCCTGCCCTACTGAAGTCTGCCCTAAAATGGTTTCCTGAATTACTTACCCAAGAAGTAGTTAAACCCTAATTGGAAGCCGGCACCTGTTCTGCCAACATTTCTAAGTACTGCTTGCAAGTATCCGGAAGCTCTGTCTGTAAACTTCTTAGTAAAACCAATACCGTATTGAATATATCCTCTTTCCATTTCCATGTGTGGAAGGTCTACATTGCCGGCTCTGCCGCCAACAGCACCATTTACATTATACATATATTGCAAAGTGATATATGCAGAGAAGGTATCTTTTTCCCAGATTAAATTAACCCCAGGAGCAATGTTGACTCCGTGCAGCATTCCTGCCATCATACCCATCTGACCGTAATCAGAGTGCCAGTTCTGCTGACCAAAGAAATTATATGCAGCCATAATATTTGGCTGTAATACCCAATCTCTATGCAGTCTGATATTATAAGCAGCTTTGGTTGCAGCGCCTGCAAAGTAATTGAATGTGTTTTCAGTATGCCCTGCTACGTCCATAGAGTTGTCATAAACACCGCCATAGACTAAACCTGCAACAATGAAATTGTTTTTATAGAATGTTCCCAGGAAGCCTGCCTGACCGCCGTTTTGGTATGCACCCATATTTGCAAAAGTTTGATGTGCGCCGTTATATCCAATATATGCGGTTGGCATAAATTTCCAGCCGTGTTTAAGTTCTTTTAATCCAAAGTCAGCCCCGATTAATGCTCCGTAGGAATTGTTGCCGACTTTTAGTCCGTTATTCATCTGGAGGCTCTCAAAGTTTCCGTACATTTTGTACCACAATCCGCCGTCTTTTCTGGAGTACTGATAAGGTGCGAACATTGGAGAAGTTGCTGCATATCTGTTTGCCATCATTCCTGACGGTGCTGTACCTCCGTCTTCCTCTTTGAAGCTAGGAAGAACCATTGAGTGGGTGAATAACATATCATCAATAGCTAATTGGTTCATCCATTGTGCAACGGTCGAAACCTGTCCTCTAAAGACTTTTCCGTCGTATCTTGCCAAATCAAGTGTGTAATTTCCATTTAACCCGCCATGATTATTTAATTGATAATAACCAATAGGTGTATGGATTTCTTTCTTTGTAGAATTAAATTCTACATTCCCTTCTAATGTGTTATAGGCAAAGATATTACCTAAATCTATGTGCCGGTCAATTGGAGCATCCCATCCGTAAATGTCACCGCCGAGTCCCCAATCAGATATATTAATTGTTGAACCGTTCCCTGTTGCGTCTTTAATTGTATCAAATACAAATTTGTCGCTGCCTTTGTTAGAGTTGCTTCTGCCATACACGTCAAAAGTAAAATCTAATTGAGAATCTGTGGCATCGCCGACGCTTAAAATACTTGCTTCGTGCTGGTCTATTGAACCATTTTGTACGGCAAAGACACCGGAGCCGGCTAAATTGTTAGCGATGAATCCGCCTCCGTTTGATGTAAATGTTGAGGTTGAATCAATATTTATATCTCCGCCTTGAATGATAGAAGCATCAACGGCAGTAAGAATAGAATTATTTGTTACGTTAATTGTACCCCCTGTTACCGCGCTTGTTGTATCTCCGAGGGTAATATTAGAATTATCAGAGATATTGGTAGTACCATTTTGCTGGGTTAACCCGGATGTTGCAGAATTAGAAATATTGGATGCATTTATGGTACCGCCGTCATTTACAATCATACCATTCCATTGGTCACTTTGTTCGGGACTTCCGGTTACACCGTTAAGATTAAAGGTTGCTCCGTTGTCTACTTCTAATGTTGAACCGCTTTGAATATTAACAACAACGAGATCTTCAATATTACTTGGTGATGTTACGACAAGATAGGAACTGTTAAGGAGATTTAAATTCCCTGAGGTGGCTGAGAGGTTGGTGGAATGATTTTCATCGGCGCTGTAGTTTAATATTCCGCCATTAAGCTGGATTTCTCCGGCAAGATTATCATTATTGTCATAAGTAAACTCCATATCCTGACCAATATTTATATATCCGTCAGTAGAAGTAACCTCTACATCCCCTTCAATGACGGTACCGGCACCAAGTGTTACATTATCCATTATGATTTCACCTGCTGTAGCATTTAAAATTCCGGTTGTAACTTCTGTAAGGCTAAGCGAACCTCCATTCATAGAAATAGCGCCATCCCAGGTATCATTATTATCTATGGAAACCGAACCATTTTCTGTTATATTAAGCTTCGTGTTTTCAGTCAAATTTGTAGAAACGGCTTCTGCAATAGAGCTTCCTTCCCCAATGGTTAAACTTCCTGATGTTAATTCAAGGTTACCGCTTACAGCTTCAATATTTCCATTCTGGTTCACTCCCTTAAGCGTTAAATCTCCTCCGTTGAGAGAAACTTCTCCATTCCAGGTATCAGTGCTGTCTAAAACAGTACTTCCGCCGATATTTACGGTAAGCGTAGAATCTTCGTCGATGATAGTGGTAACTGATTCGGCAATAGTGTGCCCAGTATTGATACTTAAATCTGTTCCAACGAGAGTTAAATTGCCGTCTGCAGCACTAAAATTTCCATTCTGGGTGACATTATTAAGAACCAGCGATCCGTCAGTCAGGGTAACATTACCGTTCCAAGTATCGGCGCCGTCTAAAAATGCACTCCCGCCGTTTACAGTTAGACTGGAATCTGTATCAATATTAATTGCAACTTCACTTTCAAGGGTTTCATTTTCGTTAATAATTATGTCTGAATTAGTAAGCAGCAAATTCCCGCTTTCGGCGCTCAAAGAACCTATTTGATTAATATTACTAAGCTCTAATGTACCGTCTGTAAGGATGACATTACCATTCCAGATGTCGGAATTGTCTAATGTTACGCTGCCGCCGGAAATATTAAGCGAAGAGCCTTCGTTAATAGTTGTTATAACAGTATTTTCAATGGTGACGTTGCTGCCTACTGTCAGAATGCCGGTATTTGCTCCGGTTCCTGAGCCGCCGATATTTAAATTTCCGCCGGTTATATCTAAACTGCCGTTTTCCGAAATCTCTTCAGTTGTTTCCCAGTTAAGGACTCCTCCGCTTATTTTAGATTCGCCACCGAAGAAAGACCCTGTAACAGTTATTTCAGCATTGGGGTCAGTTTGTTCAAAAGTCCCTGAAAATCCTGAGTTATCTCCATTAAAAAAAGAAGTTCCTGTATTTGTGATGCTTCCAGTTCCGCTTATATCGCTGTCAAAAGTATTTGAATTATTTTCGGTAGAAGCTGTTACTATTGACCCGGCATTATAAATACTGTTTGAACCATACTCGCCAGCCTCGTTAACTATTACGTTCGTAAGCGTTGTATTTCCGTTTTCTGCATTATAAATTGCCCCGCCGTTTTCAGCCTTGTTATCGGTAAAGATTACGTTAGATACATTAATGGTTGAATTAGCTTCATTGTATATTGCTCCGCCATTTGCAGCACTGTTGTTAGCAAATGTACCTCCCTCAATATTAACTATGGCATCAAAGTTTTCATAACCCGGTTCGCCAGCATTTTGCAAATAAGAATTGTTTAATATTGCTCCGCCGTTGGTAGCTGCAGTGTTTCCTTCAAAATTAGCCCCTGCTTTGATTGTTAATTCGCCGTCATAATTGGCTATAGCACCGCCGCCTGAGGTTATTGACTCATTGTCTTTAAAAGTAGCATATTCCCCGATTTCTGCAGAACTGCCGTCATAGTTCCAGATATAGAGTCCGCCTCCGGAACGATTTGCTTCATTATCACTTACATTAAGGTGAGTTCCTATAGTAGTTTCGGTGTTAGTTATATAGGCGGCACCTGCCAAGCCGACAGCGCCTGTATCCGGGTTTTGAGGAGAATCTGCAGCATTGCCGGAAAAATTAACATGATTGCCTATTTGTAATAAGTCTGCATCTCCTACATATATTGCACCGCCTGCGTCTCCCGCTTCATTAAAGCCTTTATTATTTTCAAAAGAGGTGTAATCACCTATTGTAACGGTAGCACCATCTGTGTATGAATAAATTGCTCCGCCGGCATGAGCACTGTTCCCAGAAAACACTGTATTACCGGTAACATTACCATCGATGTCGGCAGTGCCTCCTGTGATAACAAGATTTCCTGAGTTATAAATAACACCGCCGCAATTACCGGTATTACCTGTAAATTCGGAATTTGTTATTGTCATGGTGCTTCCGCTAGGGTTAGTAGCAACTCCCCCGCTTATATTGACTTGTCCCTCTCCTGTTATCTCTTGCTTAATAAAATCTTCACTTTTTGCAGGCAAAACTGCCATACAGCATATCATTAATGCAGTAATTAGCTTCTTCTTTTCCATAGATTTCCTTCTACACTTTCTAATCCCCAAAAAGGGACAACCCTATTATATAATTTGAGTCTACTCCTGTTTTTCCCTCATGTCAAGTATATTTTATTTTATAGTGAAATAAGTGACGAGTGACTAAGTGACTAAGTGAATAAGTGAATAAGTGAATAAGTGGTTATTCTTTATAAGAAAAGTCCGGATTGAATTAGAATTTCTCTGTAAATATTTCAAAATATCCTTGCGGATGCCCACAGACAGGGCATTTGTTTGGAGCACATTTTGAAATTTGTATATGCCCGCATTTTCTGCATATCCATTGAGTTTGTTCTTCTTTTGTAAATAAGGTTCCATTTTTTAACTCTTCTGCGAGTTTTTCAAACCTATGTGAGTGATGTTTTTCTATCTCAAGTATTCCGCTGAAAAGGTTTGATATTTCATCAAAACCCTCTTCTTTAGCTGTCTGCGCTCCGTGTTTATAAATAATTTCCCATTCTTCCTTCTCCCCTTCTGCTGCAGCAATCAGATTATCGTATGTTTCACCGAGAAAAAACGGATACTCTGCGTTTGCAACTATATGTTTTCCTGCGGGAATTTCTTTGTAAAAAAGTTTTGCATGTTCCTTTTCGTTTCCTGCTGTATCTAAAAAAACTGCGGAAATCTGTTCATAGCCCTCCTTCTTTGCCTGCTTAGCGTAAAATGTATATCGGTTTCTGGCTTGGGATTCTCCGGCAAAAGCATTTATAAGACATTGAAGTGTTTCAGAATTTTCAAATTTCATTTTTATTCTCCTTATTGTTACCCAAGTATTAGATAAAATTTTTTATAATACATTCCTCTTTCGGTTATACCCTGATGCGTGATTTACAACTTTAGTTATAGAATGAATATGTTATTTTTAGTGTTCAAACCCCTTTATATCCATATTCTCATCCGTACAGAGGATTCTCATACTAAAGTTGTAAAGAAATTTTTTTATTTTGCCGTTTCACAAATAGAGTATTCTGAATAAGATTTGGAAGGAAATTTCATGGCTGATACAATAACTGTTAATACAAACCTATCATCTTTGGTTTGTCAAAAATACCTTAATAAGGCAACTACAAAAATGGATACGGCTATGGAGAGGTTGACTTCCGGATTTAGAATTAATTCTGCCAAAGATGATGCTGCAGGCTGCGCTGTTTCTACAGGAATGGAGGCTAAGCTCAGCGGATATGATGTTATTGAGACGAATACTCAGATGGGTTTGGATATGCTAACAACCCAAGAAGGTGTGCTCAATATTATTAATGATTATCTCCAGAGAATAAGAGATTTAACAATGCAGGCTGCAAACGGCACCTATGGGTCAGATTCAATGACTGCTATTAAAATTGAAGTTGAGCAGAGAATGGAAGAGATTAATCGCCTATGCGCTATAACTGATTTTAACGGAACATATCTTATTGACGGCTCAAAAGTAGGCGATATTAACCTCCAAGTAGGGCTTTATTCAAACGAAAGATGCATAGTTACCATGGATGAATTTTTGTTTGCCAGTGCGCAGGCTACGGTTATATTTGGATTTGCATCTAAATACAATGCTGACGGAAGCGCTAATCCGAATGGCTGTATTGATCTCAGAACCTCAGCTGCTTACGATAAAGATAACGGATACATATATAGAGCTCGAATGGTTGATTCTAACGGGCAGCCTATTTTAGATGCTCAGGGCAATATTCAATATCTCAATGGATATTATACATCTGCATTTGCGGCTTCTATGGCTGAAAATGGGACTATTGAATATACCGGCGGAACGAGTGCTTCACTCGCTGCCGGACGTTCTTTTACAGTGGAAGATATTTGTGAAGGACTTTGCCGGAATGATAGTTCTGCTCGTGAATTTTTGGATTTGATTGACCATGCAATTGATAATATTTCATTCAGATGTACACAAGTCGGCGGGTATCTGAATAGGCTGGAATCTGCTGTAGATGCAACGGGTATTCAGCAGGAACATTTAACCAGCGCTAACTCAACTCTCAAAGATTCGGATATTGCCGTAGAATCTTCAAATTATATTAAATACCAGGTAATGCAGCAAGCTGCTGCCACTCTCCTGTCAACAGCCAACCAACAGCCGCAAATTGCTCTAAGCTTGTTATAAAAAATAAATGTCCTTTCAAATGCTTCCGCTCTACTTCAGAGCGGAAGTGGTTTTTTGTAAATAGTGCCAATCCTGAGAAGGAACAATTTCTTATTCACTTAATAACTTAATAACTTATTTACTTATTTACTTATTTACTTATTTACTTCCAATCACTAATTACATTAATGTCTTTACGTATTCAATGATGTCAGCAGATTCGTACATTTGAATATTTCTGTCTGTATCTACAAGAAACGGAACTTGTCTCTTCCCGCCTATCTGGATTAATGAATCTTCTGATGCTTTATCTTTTATATCGATTTTTCTATATTTAATTTTATTTTCGTCCATAAAGTCCGTAACTTTTTTACAATATGGGCAGGTTTCTAATATAAATAATTCTAACATTTTCTTTCCTCCTAACCAATTATCTAATTTTAATACTTTTTTTGTATTGAACATCTCTCTTATTTTTTTGTGCTAATATATAAACGAAAAGAGGATATTATAATGTTGTTTGAGTTTTTACATTCAAAAATACATAGAGCCACCGTAACAGATTCAAACTTGAATTATGTCGGCTCAATTACTATAGATGAAGAGTTTTTGGAAAAAGCTAATATAAGAGAATTTGAAAAAGTCGAAATCTTAGACGTAAACAACGGTGAAAGATTTCAGACTTATGCAATCAAAGGCAAAAGAGGCTCCCGTTGTTTTTGTGTAAATGGTGCTGCTGCAAGAAAGGTACAGACCGGGGATAAAATTATCATAGTAACTTATGCACAGATGACGGAAGAAGAAATCAAAGGTCATAAGCCTACAATTGTTCAAGTTGGTGAAAATAACGAAATAATCAGTTATGGAAAATAAACCGAAGAAAAAAAAGAAAAAGAAATTTGTTATAAATACCAAAAACATGGGGGTTAATATTGACAAGAACGAATACTATGAAATTATTCTGTCCAATTCAAACCATCCTGAATACTTTGGTAAAAATTAATCTAAAATGCGGACTCCGCTGTTTGTTCCGTAATTATGGCTAAAGTTATTATATCCGCTTCCGAAAATACCGTTAGAAAATTGTTCAGAAGCGTTTCTTGTAAATCCCGGAGTTAAATCATCTCCTATTAAAGAGGGGGTAAACCCTGTCAATTGTCCTGAAAAATAATCACCGATACTGGAGAGCAGGGATTTTTTCCGGTAATTATTTTTAGGTCTTGAAAGAATAGCTGTTTCTACATTTTTGTATCTTGTATCATAATCTCCGCTTTGGATGGCTCCAAAAGCAAGCTCTTCCAATCTTTCAAGTCTTTTTAAATCAGAATCTCTTTTATATGTTTTATTGAAAGCGTAATCTTCAAGAAGATTAAGAGTGCTTACGCCCGCAGACGGAGAGTTGTTTGTTCCGCTTAATACATTTACCGGAAGTGTACTTGTTTGATATTCATAGCTGGTATAAGGCGCATTGAATGTGTTATAAGAGTTATAATTTCTGTATCTTCTGAAAGGTGTATATCTTCCCGGTGCATAATATCCGCGGGGATGTCTAAGCCGGTTATAGTTATAAGATCTGTAAGGGTTGTATCCTCGGTACCTTCTGGGATATGTTGTAGTAGTGTAGCCCGGTGATACGTAAGTTGTTCTTGGAAATGTTGAATAATTATTAGAAAAAGGTGAACGGGTTACAAAGGTTGCAGCAAAGACCGGAACGCTCATAATAATTGCCAAAAACAGTATAACAATACGATACATTTTGAATCCTCCTGAGTAAAAATCTAATACATAATTGCGATTTTAAGATTCCCCTTTTGGCTATTCCATGTGTTGATATTTTTTATGAAAAATAGTAAAATAAACTAGTTATTTGATACGTATTGAGAGGTTTATATATGAAATTATACATGCAGGTATTGATTGCACTTGGGTTAGGACTGAAACGAAACTGGCATATCTTTGCCGGACTGATTCTTGGTGTTTTAGCCGGCATCTGGCTGCATGCTAATCCTAATAGTGTTATTATGACTGCACTCACCTTTATAGGGCAGGTATTTATACGACTTATCCAGATGGTTGTGATTCCGCTTGTAATCTCGGCAATTGTTATCGGGATTACCAGTATAAGTGACAGCAAGCAGATAGGTAAACTCGGTACAAAAATGATTTTTTATTACGCAATAATAACATCGGTTGCTGTTATTATAGGTGCATTGCTGGCGCTTTTGCTTAAACCCGGATTAGGAGCTGCAAGTTATATAAATTCAGACATTGCATCAGGTATTCAGGCACAAGTTGCTACTACAATTGAATCTCAAAAAGGAAATATCCTTAATATTATATTAGGTTTTATTCCGAAAAACCCTCTGTCATCAATAGCTGCCGGAGATATGGTGCCGATTATAGTATTCGGAGTAATATTCGCTCTTGCGCTTGCTAAAGTTGGTGATATTAACAGACCTTTTGTAAGCTTTTTTGAATCAGTTTTTGCCGCTACAATGAAAATTA
The DNA here is from genome assembly GCA_944326455.1 of Candidatus Gastranaerophilales bacterium. GTDB lineage: Bacteria > Cyanobacteriota > Vampirovibrionia > Gastranaerophilales > Gastranaerophilaceae > CAG-196. The sequence continues at coordinate 111,155 of CALVEA010000004.1, forward strand.
CTGATTGGATTATGTGCTTTGCTGCGCCGGGTGTTTTTGCGTTGACTGCAGCTGCGGTTTCATCTTTCGGTATAGATATTTTTATGAGTATTTCAAAATATCTGGGCGTACTCGCATTAGGTTTTGGAATACAGTTATTTGTAGTTTATCCTGTGTTTTTAAAAGTTTTTTCAAAGGTGCCTGTATTAATGCTTTATGCGGCGATAGCCGAAGCTATGATGGTTGCATTTGGTACAGCAAGCTCTTCTGCGACATTACCTTTGACAATTGCTTGCTGCGAAAAGAGGGGTATTTCTCATAAGGTTACAAGTTTTGTAATTCCTCTCGGTGCAACATTAAATATGGACGGGACAGCTCTCTTGCAGGTTGTTGCCGTAATATTCTTGGCACAGGCTTACGGCGTAGCATTAACTCCGTTTTTGGTAGTACAGATTGCTCTTCTTGCAATTATTGCATCAAGTACTTGTGCAGGAATTCCGGGGGCAGGTTTGATTACTATTGCGCTTGTTCTTAATGGTATGGGACTTAGCCCTGAACAGCTTGTTGCTGGCTTTGCATTCCTGTTTACTATTGAAAGAATTACGGATATGATGAGAACCCTTGTTAACGTAACATCTGATGCGGTTGTAGCGGCTGCTATTGCGGATAACGAGAATGAAATCAATTATGATCTTCTTAACAACCCAGAAGAATATAATGACGTTATAAACTAAAATATAAGCTGTTGCGGACGATGTAAGCTGAATCAAATATGACAAATAAAATAATAGGATTCTGGGGATACCCGAAGCCGGATTTAATTGAAGAAACAAAACAAAAATATCCCGATTATGAATGGATTGACTTGGATATAGATTTTAATTATCCAAAAACAAACATTCTGCCTGATGCATACTGTAAAATTATCAGGAATATTATAGATAATACATTTTACTTAAAACCGGAACTAATCTTAGCTCCGATAGGTAAAGATAAGTGTGACAGCGGTTGGTTTGCATCAAAAGTTTTAATGGATTTGGGCTTTAATGTGATTCAATCTGTTTATCAGGATTTAACTCCTAAAAGAGAGATTGTAATTTGTGAAAGCAATATGCCTTTGTATGATAAGGTGCAGACAATAACAGCAGGGATTGCGGATAGTTCAATATGGGAAAATGCTGTACAAAAAATACAGTCAGGAGTTTATAACAGAACAAACTCTATGTTATCATTTACTCCCGGGTTTTGGGGGGTACCTCCTAATGATTTAGAGATACTAAAACTTTTCCCTGATAATACAAAAGTTTACGGTTGGACGAGGTGTGTGGAAGCCGGTACCCCTGCAGATTTGGATTTGGAAATGTATGTGGATGAGAATGTCCCTACCGTATTTTATTCACAGGCATTCTGCTCAAAAGCCCAGCTTGCAAAATACCTTGCTGATAAATACAACGGGCTTTATATAGACATAGACGATTATGCCTCAAATTCAATTAAGGCAAAGATTGAAGCATTTTTGAGATTAAGATAATTTATTTATTTACGGCAGCTTCAATTAAACCTTTAAACAATGGATGCGGTCTTTCCGGTCTGGATTTGAATTCCGGATGGAACTGGCATGCGACAAACCAGTCGTTTTGCGGAAGTTCGACTATTTCTGAGAGCATTCCGTCCGGTGACATTCCGGAGAAAACCAGCCCTGCCTTTTTTAGCTGGTTAATATAATCAGTGTTAACTTCATATCTGTGTCTGTGACGTTCGGAAATTTTTGAAGCGCCATAAGCATCATGGGCTTTTGTTCCTTTCTTGAGGTGGCAGTCATAAGCTCCGAGCCTCATTGAGCCGCCGTAACCTTTAATATTTTTCTGCTCTGCCATTAAATCAATTACAGGATATGTGCAGTTTTCATCAAACTCGGTTGAGTTTGCGCCTTTTAAGCCTGCCATGTGCCTTGCGTATTCTATAACAGCACATTGCATGCCAAGACAAATCCCTAAAAACGGAACATTGTGTTCTCTTACGTATTTAATAACATTAAGTTTTCCTTCAATTCCTCTGACTCCGAAACCTCCCGGGACAACAACCCCCTGAACATCTTTAAGCAGTTCGGCGCATTGTTTTTCGTCGGTACATTCTTCCGAATTTATCCATTTTATTTCGGTTTTAACATCGTGTGCATATCCTGCATGTTTGATGGATTCTACAACGGAAATATAAGCGTCTGAAAGTTTTGTATACTTTCCTGCTATCGCAATTTTTATAGTTCTTTTCGGATGATTAATCTTATCTACCAAATTTCTCCAAGCATCCAGATTTGCCGGTCTTTCTTCACTCTGGAGAAGTTTTAATACGACATTAGCGAATTTTTGTTCTTCCAGTGCAAGCGGAACTTCGTAAATACTTTTCATATCACGGCATTCAATAACCGCATCTTTAGATACTGAACAGAATAAGGCAAGTTTATCCTTTTCTGTTTTCGGAATCGGTTTTGAAGTCCTGCAAACGAGGATTTCAGGCTGGAGTCCGTAACTTCTCAGAACATGGACACTGTGTTGGGAAGGCTTTGTTTTTAGTTCTCCTGATGTTGGAAGATAAGGTAAAAGCGTACAGTGGATATTGATTGCATTACCTATTCCGATTTCGGTTTTAAACTGCCTTATAGATTCAATAAACGGCAAGCTCTCAATATCACCTATTGTCCCCCCGATTTCTATAATCTGAAAATCCGGTTTAAAATGTTTTTGAGCTTTTATGATTCTTGATTTAATTTCGTTTGTAATATGCGGGATTACCTGAACGGTTGCGCCTAAATAGTCCCCTTTTCTTTCTTTTTGGATAACAGTTTGATAGACGCTTCCTGATGTTACATTACTTATTTGAGAAAAATTGGTATCGATAAATCTTTCGTAGTGCCCGAGGTCTAAGTCTGTTTCAGCACCGTCATCGGTTACAAAAACTTCTCCGTGCTGGAAAGGACTCATAGTTCCCGGGTCAACATTTATATACGGGTCGAATTTCTGGATAGCAACGGAGTACCCTCTTGCTCTTAAGAGTTTTCCTAAAGAGGCTCCTATAATTCCTTTACCTAAGGAACTAACAACACCGCCTGTTATAAATATATACTTAGTCATAGTTGGTACTCCTTATAAAACATTCTGATCTTATTCCCTCTCCTTGAGGAGAGGGGCAGGGTGAGGTGTCCACCCGGTAATAAAAAAGAGGGCAAATCGCCCTCTTTTTTATTAATTGATTTTTGGAACCCTGAAAAACCCGTTCTCTTCAAACGGTGCGTTTTTCATAAGCTCTTCTTTTGTTTGTTCATAGAAGACTTTATCTTCTCTCATAACATTAACAAAATCTATTGCGTGAGCCATAGGTTCAACATTTGATGTATCAACTTCGTTCATTGCATCAACATGCTTAAGAACATCACCAAGTTGTTTTGTGAACTTTTCTTTTTCTTCTTCCGTTAACTCCAAACGAGCCAATTTTGCAACATGCTCAACGTCTTTTACTGTAATCATAATTTTTTACTCCAATATGGATAAATATTATCATGAAAAATTTTTATTTACAACGGAACTCCTAAAAACCGTTCCCCTTCAATTTTATCCAGCTTAACTTTTTTAAGAGTATTAAATTCCCCTTCATCCATAACAACTGTTAAGTAATTTCTTGTCAAACCTTTGTATTTTCCGTCTTTGCTGAGCCTTTTTTCAATTAAGACTTCTTCTTCTCTTCCCAGATTTGATAGTAGAAAATCTTCATACTTTTGGGCAGAAATTTGTTTAATGATTGAAGCCCGCTTTTCTTTTACTTCATCAGGAAGATGTCCTTTCATTTTTTCGGCAATAGTTCCTTTTCTTATAGAATACGGGAATGTATGAATCTGGCTTAATTTTGATTTCTTTAAGTTTTCAACCGTAGTTAGAAAGTCCTCTTCTGTTTCTCCGGCAAATCCTGCTATAATATCACTCCCCAGGAACGGTTTTTCAAAACGGCTTACGATATTTTCAATCTGGTCTAAATAATATTCGACAGTGTAGTGTCTGTTCATATTCTTAAGTGTTTTATTACAGGCAGACTGGAGGGAAAGATGAAAATGCGGACAGAATTTTTCACTTGATTGAAGAAAATCTAATAATTCCGGCGTGATTTCGTGCGGGTTAAGCGATCCCAGTCTGTAGCGGGGAATTTTTGTTTTTAATTCGATTTCTTTAAGTAAATCAAGCAGGTTTTTGTGAAACTCTTTTCCCCAGAGTCCTATATGGATTCCGGTTAAAATAACTTCTTTATAACCCAGGGTTTCATATCTGTTAATTTCATTTACGATAAATTCAGCATCAGCACTTCTTGATTTACCCCGTCCGTACGGAATTATGCAGTAAGAACACCTGTTATCGCAGCCATCTTGAATCTTAAGACTGATTCTGGTTTTTGTTGTGTCATCCAGCTTTACTTTATAAAATTCAGTTGCTCCCATAAGGTCTTTAACCGCATAGGTGTCTTGTTTTTCTAAATGCTTAGGAATTTCAAACTTGTCCTCGTTTCCGAAAACATAATCTATATAATTTTCATTAAGGAGTTTATTTTTCTCTATTTGGGCGATACATCCGGTTAGGATTGTTTTTAAGCCTAAAGAATGAGCGTGGCGCAGAAGATACATAGCCTCATTGTCGCTTTTGTGGGTTACAGAGCAGGAATTTAGAATATAAAAATCCGCATCTTCAAGCCTTTTAACTTCCTGATACCCTGTTTCTGTAAGTTTTTGAGCGACAATCTGTCCTTCAAACTGATTAGATTTGCAGCCCATTGATTTAAGATAAAACTTTTTCATAACAATATGATTTTAGCATGATATAATAGTTTTTAAAGTATGAAGAGGATTTAATATGAAGAACTTTTTAAAACATTTGGACTGGAATGTTTATACGGTCAGCTGGTTAGCTATTTTATGCGCAATAATGATTCTACCCTGCATAATGTTTTTACCTGCGCCTTGCGGTTATGAAAATGGACTTCTTGAAAATATTCAGATGGTTGTACTTCTTATAGGCTTTATTATGTGTTTTAGGGCAAAAGAAAATAAAAAGTTCTTCTATTTTGCAGCACTTGTAATCATTATAATTGCACTAAGAGAAGTTAACTGCGGACGTACATTATTTTTCCCTGTTCCGGGTGAAGTGAATGCTTTTTATAGCTGGAAAGAGATTAAATACGGCTGGCTTGCACATCCTCTTTACGGACTTTATATGGCTTATGTTGCATTTTATTTCTTTAAAAATAAATGCTACCTACCTCTTAAGCAATATCTTCTTGAAACAAAATTGCCTGTAATAAATATAATATTAATGCTTACAGGCATGGTTTTAGGAACTTATGCCGAAAAAGCATCCCATAATTTTGTGTTTGAAGAAATATCAGAACTTTTATTCTACGTTTCTTTAGTCGGAATAATTTATCTGTATGCTTTTTTAAAAACAAAAAAAGTTTAGATTGAAATTAAATACCAGGTAACAAGAGTCAGGTAAACAGCTAATCCGACAACATCAATGGTTGTAGCAATTACCGGTCCTGATGCTACAGCCGGGTCTATTTTCATTTTTTTAAGTATTAATGGTGTGCAGGAGCCAATAAGCGTTGCAATAGTCATATTAAGTGACATTGCAAGTCCGACAATTACTCCGAGTTCGATATTATGCTGCCAGCCCCAAGTGACGAGTGTAACAAGAACTCCAAAGATTAAGCCTATGCTTATTCCTGTCAAGGTCTCTCTTATAATATGATTCCAGCCTGTGCTTAGGGAAATTTGTCCTGTTGACATACCGCGAACCATAAGGGTGATACTCTGGGTGCCGATGTTACCGCCTAAGCCGGCAAGCAGCGGCATAAAGGCTGCAATAATCGGAAGAGCGGTAAACGTGTGGTCATATTTGTTAGTTATTGAGACGGCAATAAACTCTCCTATTAAGGTGATAAAAAGCCACGGAATACGAGCTTTTATGGAATGTGCCAGACTTCCCGTTAAAATATCATCATCATCCGCAAAATCAGTTACGATACCGGAAGATGTATAGATTTCGTCTGTTGTTTCTTCTTCAACAATATCCTGAACATCATCCCAGGTAACAATCCCTTTTAAGTGATTATATAAGTCTACAACAGGGAGCGCGTTGAATTGATATTTCATAAAGATATCAGCGATATGCCCCTGATAATCATCAACATGAACTTTTACAACATCTCTGGACATGATATCCGAAATTGATAAATCGATAGGAGAAGTAAGCAGAGTCCTTAAAGAAACAACCCCTAAAAGATGATTATGCTTATCAACAACATAAACATAGTAAAGCTCAAGGTTTTCTTTTTCAGCTTTAATCCTGATAGTATCAAGAGCATCTTTCACGGTCATGCTGAAGCCGACTGTAAGTACAAGCGGTGTCATAATACCGCCGGCTGTATCCTCGTTATAGGTCAAAAGTTCGCGGACTTCGGAGGAGAATTTTTGAGGAAGTTTGTCTAAATATGTCTGAGTTTCATCATCTTCCATATCCCCTAAAACGTCTGCGGCTTCATCGTGCGGAAGTTTTGAGATGAGTCTTGATGCCAGACCTTCATCAATATCTCCGAGAATTTCCACCTGTAGCTGAGGCGGCAGATACTCTATAACATCCGCAGCCTTTTCTTCTTCAACCAGAGTAATGCATTTAAGTCTTTCTTCCGGTTTAAGCTGTTGGAAAATATCCGCCAAATCGGCAGAATGATAGGTGTTTAGTTCATCAGAAAGCTGCTGATTAGCATCACACTCTATCAGTTCATGAATCCTATCAAGCGTATTTTCCATATTAGTCATATTATTTGTGCCCTATTATCTGTAGTTTGTGAATTGTAAAGGATAGTCATATTTATCTTCATTTGCACGAAGCATTTTTATTACTTCTTGCAGGTCATCCTTACTTTTACCTGAAACTCTTACTTGTTCGCCCTGAATTGAAGCTTGAACTTTGAGTTTAGAGTCTTTAATATCAGCTACAATTTTTTTAGCGAGTTCTTGAGTAAGTCCTTTTCTAAGATTAAAGATTTGTCTGACATTTCCGCCAAGAGCATTTTCAACAGCCTGCGGGTCAAGAATTTTTATACTCAAACCCCTTTTAACCAGCTTTGTTTGAAGTATATCGTAAATGTTTCTTAATTTCATCTCGTCGTTAGTGGTGATGGTAATAGTTTTATCAGCTTCCAAATCAATGGATGAGTTTGAATTTTTTAAATCAAAACGTGATGTCAAATCTCTTTTAACCTGATCAACCGCGTTTACGAGTTCTTGTTTGTCAAACTCTGAAACAACATCAAAACTGCAATCTTTTGCCATATCAAAAACTCCTATTTTAACTTACCTACCCATAATAACATGAATAAGTAAAATAGGAGCTATGCAAAAATATCAATCATTAATTTTTTAAATGCTTCTTTATTTCCGGTAATCTCCGGGCTTCTCGGCGTATAAGCAATCGGAAGCTCTCTGGGATAAGCATCTTTTCTAAAACAATCTTCGCAGCCGTATTTTGATTTAAAATACATAGGCGCATTTGCACTAAACATGCTGCCCATCATTGTCGGAGCCATCATTCCCATCATTGCATAAGGATAACAGTAGCCAAACATATTTACACACCTTTATCGGTTAATACTTCACATTAATATAAAGTAAGTTTTTGATAAGAAATTGCTTTTTTTAACTTAACTGTAAAGAATTGTAACAATATTTCTAAAAATGCTAAAGTTTTCAAAAAAAATGCCGATATATAGGTTACAAAGGAAAAACATTGAAAAAGGAGTATTGGAAATGACAGACGGTATCGGCAGAATATTTGGCGGCAACAGTTATGGTGTAGGCGGTTATGCTCCGCAAAGACGTGAGGAAGCTCCTCAAAATGCTCCGGCACAACAACCGGCGGTTCAACACCATGAAACTCAGGTTGATCCATCAAAAGTAATGGAATTTATGGCTAACAACAATATATTTATAACTCCGCAAGCAACTTCAGAAGTCGGTGAGCTTGACTCTGATACTAAAGACAGAGTTGCGGGTTATATGGAAAGATTTGAAATGATTTACGGAATCGTGCAAGAAGAATTTGGTGAAGAAAATGCACCGACAGTCATGGATTACGTAATGGATTCACTAATGGGTATGACAGCTTAACTTAAATTTATTTCTCACACGTAAAGATAAAACTTCTACAACTTCTACACTTTCTACATTGGCTAATTTTTAAATTAGCCTTTTTTATTGGCTTTGCGCAGTTGTAAATAAAATTTTAAGAATTGTAACAATGAATTTTAAAAAACTTGTTGACAAAGAATTTTGATTGGATAAGATGGTTTAGTACGGAGTGATTGCTCCGGTGTATAGAATGGCCGAGATTTGAAATATATTATGTAGCCTGAGTGAGGAAAGATAAATCGAGTAATCACAAGAACTATGCACAAAGAAATCAAGTGAATGAAATCAATCATCGCACATTGAAAAGAGAATAGATAGAAGACGAAGAAAAACTTGTTAATTCGAAAGCGAATGATAAGGACA
>CALVEA010000005.1 GCA_944326455.1 Candidatus Gastranaerophilales bacterium
CCATTTTAAATCGTCCTTAAAGTTGTCCCTTACTCATAGTTACGGCATTTTTTACCTAAATCTTTAACTTTTTGACTTAAATCGTTACATTTCGTTACATAATATAGGGACAAAAAAAATCCGGTTTTTAAAACCGGATTTTTGATTATTATAATTAAAATTATTATTAACCGAGACCGAATGTAGGGGCTGAATCTTTGATACCTTCTGAGCAAGCCTGTTTGATTGATTCGAGTCTTGCTTTTGCATCTGCCAGTTGAGCTTCGCAGCTTTGAGATTCAAGATCCATTTCGGTTTCTGCTGCTTCGAGAGGTGCAAGCGCTGCGTCTTGTTCTTCTTCGAGGGCTGCTTGTTGAGCTTCTAACCAGATTGATACATTGTTTTGGTATTGCTGGCTCATTTGTTGAGTCATCATTTGAGCTTGCTGCTGCTGCATTTGCCCCATTCTCATTGCTGTCATAAATGCATTTACCTGGTCTTCAGTGTAGTTAACAAGGTTGCCTTTATCATCTTTCTTGAATGAACCGCCATTAGTCATATATTCATTCATCATATTGTTAACTTCATCTTTAGAGAATGCATCGATTGTATTTTCACCCATCTGGATTTTTTCGCCATTATTCATAAGCATATTGCCCATAAAGTTCATAACGAATGCATTCATACCGGTAAAGTTCATTGGATTAAATGAATTAACACCTAACCCTGACATATTCTGGAAGAATACTGTAGCTTGACTTTGCATCATCTTAGCTTGAGACTCTAATTGAGTCTGGCGGCTGGCATACATTTTTTGAACACGAGAAATATTCTTGGTGATTCTTTCCTTGCGGCTAGAATACCTAAGCTGCTGTAAAGTCAATTTGTTGACTTTACGTTGCAATCTTAATTTTTCGTGTAGTAATAATAAGAATGCCATTGCTTTGCTTAGTCCTTATACTTTTTATACTCTTATATATATTAAGTATATTAAAAACGTCAAATTGCGGGTTTAAGGGTTATTTGTTACAAAACTTTACAAAAAAGTGTAGATAAAAAGTATATACTAAAGCTATAAACTATTATTTATAGTATATACAGCTATTTGATAAATTTTATAAAAAATTATAAAATATTTACAAATGAAGTATAAAAAATTAACACAAGAACAGATAATAATATCTCTGGATAGACTAACCAGATTTAAAAAAACCGGAGATAAGTATTTAAGAGTATTCAGTGATATAATATATTCCAACTTATTAGAACCTTCTATAAGAAAATGTGATATAGCAAGGATGGAATATAAAGAAATAACTGATATAGTTTCCGGAATATTTAATTTTACTCTGGGTGAGCCTGACGATTTAATTATTAATAAAAAGCTTGAGGAATACGAAAATAGTATTTTTGTAAACGATAATAATGTTAAATTACTGCTAAAAAACAAAATTAACTATAAAGCTGCATTAGATGTATTACCTCAAGAGATTCCCGTAAATTTACAATGGCTAAAGTCTTTGGCGGATAATGAGGATGCAAAAATGAAACGATATTTGCATTTACTAAAATTCCCAATAGAAAATGTAATACTTGCAGAGGGCATAACAGAAGAAATATTGCTGCCGGCATTTGCAAAATTTCTTGGCTATGATTTCTATGCAAACGGAATACAAGTAATAGCTGCCGGAGGAAAAAATCAAGTTGTTAAAATGTACTACAAACTTGCGGAAGAGTTGAAAGTACCAATATTTGTTTTATTGGATCATGATGCTAAAGACAATATCCGTCAAATTGAACCTAAGCTGCGTTCATCAGATAAAATTCATCTTGTATCATGCGGAGAATTTGAAGATTTGCTGCCAAAATCTTTGATAGTGAAGGTTGTAAATTCACATTTTGAGAATTTCTTAACAATTACAGAAAAAGACTTACCAACAACAGTTCCAACCGCAAAAGTTCTGGAAGAATTATTTAAGACAAAAGGTCTTCATGAGTTTAAGAAGGCGGAATTTGCAAAACTTGTGAGAGATAATATTTCTAATCAAGCTGATATATCAGAGGAAATAGCTGCCATAATTAGCGAAATATCAGGGTTAAACAAAACCCTTGACACTAAAATATGTTCCTGATAACATAAGTTTTGTGGTCACGGGACTACAATAGCCGAAGTATTTACGGTAAATTAAATAATATGCGCTTGTAGCTCAGCAGGTAGAGCACTCCCCTTTTAAGGGATAGGTCGCGCGTTCGAATCGCGCCAAGCGCAAAATAAAAGAGACCTTCAAGGTCTCTTTTATTTTGTTGTTTGTCAGCAGTTTGAAAGCTTCTGTTTTCGAGCAAGAGCGGGCTGAGGGTGTAGTCTTGAATGCAAAATATCGAAGATATTGCGGTATTCAAGCGTAGCCTCATTAAAAGCGAGCGACCAAGACAATCGCGCCAAGCATATATTTTTATGCTTAAAAATCTCTTGGTTTTATACCTTTAAGCCAATTTGATTCTATTGTCTCTAGCGAAATGCCCTTTGTTTCCGGAATAGCAAAGTAAACAAAGATTATACATATAAGCGAAACTATTCCGAACATGGCAAACGTAAACCCTCCGCCCAGTCTGTTCATAAGAATAGGGAAGCTTGCTACTACAAAGAAATTAAATGCAAAGTTTGATACTGTACAGACGCTCATCGCAATACCGCGAATTTTCAGAGGAAAAACTTCTGAAACCAGTATCCAGCCAACAGGACCAAGGCTCATCGCAAAGCATATTATATAAGATATAAGGCTGCCAAGAGCTATCCATTTGAGATTATCCCCAAGCAGTGTTTCAAATACAAATGCTGATGCAAGTGCAAACAAGCTTAGCATAACACCAGTTAAACCAACGTATAAAAGAGGTTTTCTGCCGACCCTGTCCGTGAAAAATACTGCAACAATTGTCATTACAAAGTTAATTAAGCCTATTCCAGTGCTGGCATAAATAGCATTTATATTGCTGTCAAAACCTGCAATTTTAAATATAGTAGGCGCGTAATATATAATAGTGTTTATTCCTGTGCATATTTGGGCAAACATTACACCAATACCTACAACAAAAGGCATAATCATCCATTTTTGGAATCTAAATTTATCAGAGGGTTTATTCTGGCATTTTATTAAAGCTTTGATTTGCCGTATTTCTTTATCAGGATCCATATCAGGTTCAATCCTTTTGAATACAGTCTTTGCCTCATCTTCGCGCCCCTTGGAGACAAACCATCTTGGAGTATCCTGCATAAATAGCATTCCTATTAATAATATAAGCCCTGGAACTACTCCGGCAAAAAGCATCCATCGCCAATTATATACAGCATGGGCAAATACCGCATTTATAAAGTATGAGAACAATATACCTGAAGTTATTGCCCACTGGTAAAGAGAAACAAGCGTACCGCGGATATGCTTAGGAGATATCTCGGATAGATAGAGTGGAATAACAAAATTAACTATACCTACCGCAAAACCCACAAAAAGTCTGGATAATATTAGGACAATAATATTAGGAGCAAATGCGCAGGCAATAGAGCCTATAATAAATATTAAAGCTGTTGCAATAATAATCTTTTTTCTGCCGAAAATATCAGCCAAAATACCATTTGTTCCTGCTCCAATTACAGCTCCAATTAATACGGAACTGACTAAAATCCCTTGAGTATAGTCGGTCAAATTCCAGGTTTCATTAATAAATAATAATGCACCGGAAATTACACCCGTATCATATCCAGAAAGAAGTCCCCCAAGGGACGCTACTATCGCAACTACATAAAGCCATAGATATTTCATACTTATGCTCCTAAAATAATACACAACTCATATTCTATTATATAATATTTTCCGGTTTTTTGTAATATAATACTCCTATGAAGAGAAAAATAAGCATATTAGGTTCAACCGGTTCAATAGGAAGACAAGCTCTGGAAGTTATTGAGAAATTAGCAGACAGGTTTGAGATTATTGCACTTTCTGCTGGTGATAATACTGAGCTTTTAAATGAACAAATTCGCAAATTTCGCCCAAAATATGCGTGCGCCAATAATATTAATGAAGTCGTAGGGGCTGAACATACCTCATTAGAAGAAATTTGTTCAAATAAAGAAAACGATATTATTTTAGTTGCTGTTTCTGGAAAAATAGGCTTAAAACCTACTATAACAGCCATAAATAACGGTATTGATGTTGCTCTTGCCAATAAAGAAACTCTTGTGATGGCAGGAGATATCGTTATGCCTCTTGCAAGGGCTAAAAAGGTTAATATAATTCCGGTAGATAGTGAACATTGCGCTATACATCAATGCATTAAAGATGCTTCCCAGGTTGATAAATTAATTATAACAGCCTCCGGCGGTCCATTCTTGCACAAGACTGTTGAAGATATGAAGAATGCATCTGTTGAAGAGACTTTGCACCATCCTAGATGGAATATGGGTAAAAAAATCACTGTTGACAGTGCTACTCTTATGAATAAAGGGTTAGAAGTTATTGAAGCCCATCATCTGTTTAATATGGATTATGACAAAATAGATGTGGTTGTACATCCTCAAAGTGTAGTTCATTCTGCAATTGAGTATGTTGATGGCAGTGTAATCGCCCAGCTCGGAATTCCAAGTATGCATATTCCTATACAGTATGCTATTACATACCCTGAGCGTTATGAAGGGATAAAATCTAAGAGCTTTAGCTTTTCTGAAGTAGCAAGACTTGATTTTGAGCAGCCGGATATGAATAAATTTAAAGCATTAGAGATCGCTTATAATTGCGGAAGGTTAGGAGGGTCTGTTCCTGTTTGTATGAATGCTGCGAATGAAGAAGCTGTTTTTGCGTTTTTACAAGGGAAAATTAAATTATTTGATATAATCAATACTATAGTTAAAATCCTTGAAAACCATAATCCGGTATTTGATATATCTTTGGATGAAATCTTTGAAATTGATGCAGAAGTGAGAAGAAAAACAAGAGAATCATTTTTACAATTAAAATAATTATGAGTATTGAAAAGGTAAAAGAATATTTTAGCAAATTTGGTGTACAAGACAGGGTTCTTGAATTTGAGGTTTCCAGTGCCACAGTTGATTTGGCTGCGAAGGCTCTCAATGTTGAACCAGCTCGGATTGCAAAAACACTTTCTTTTAAGCAAGGAGATGTTTGTGTTCTCATAGTTTGTGCCGGGGATGTAAGAATTGATAATAAAAAGTATAAAGCATATTTTAATACAAAAGCACGCATGCTTACTCCGGATGAAGCTCTATCTTTTACAGGTCACTCTGTCGGCGGAGTCTGTCCTTTCGGTATTGATAATAAAAGTGTAAAAGTATATACAGATAAATCTCTGCAGCGATTTAAAACTGTTTTCCCCGCATGCGGCAGCAGTAATTCAGCTATAGAATTAACTTGTGAAGAATTATTTAAGTACTCTGCCAGTATTTCTTGGATTGATGTTTGCAGCTAAGGTTTAGCTATATTAAGAATTCTTTCAAAGTCACTAACTCTTGAATCTGCGGTTAAAGAGATTCTAAGTCTTGAAGTTCCTTCCGGTACAGTAGGCGGACGTATTGCAGGTATATAATAACCTAGAGCCATAAGCCTTTCTGATACTTCCAGCGTTTTTTCGTTGCTCCCCGTGATTATTGGAATAATTTGAGAGGCTGAAACAGTATTTATGCCCTTATTATTCATTAAATAATGGCACTCTTGAACAATTCTTTCAAGGAGTTTTTTCCTCTCTTCCAGATAAGTTCTTTTTTCTGTAAGTATCCAATTTGACCAAGCAATATTTATTGGCGGTATCGCTGTTGAAAATATGAACGAACGAGCTTTATTTATTAAGTAATCAATAATATCACCTGATGCAGCGCAGAATGCTCCAAAAGAACCCACTGCTTTGCCAAAAGTTGCAGTTATTATATCTACATCTTTATTGCTAGAAATTCCGGCAAGAGTTTTTCCGCAAGCACAAAAAGCATGCGCTTCATCAACCATTAGAAGGCAGTTATACTTATTTTTTAGTTCAATCAATTTGTCTAAGTCCGCAATATCGCCATCCATACTGAAAACAGACTCCGTAACTATTACAGCTTTATTATAGTTTGACCGTTTTTCTTTTAATATTGTTTCAAGCTGTTTATAATCAAAGTGCCTGTAACGTATGAAATCACCTTCTGCAAGCCTCATTCCATCAATTATGCTTGCATGATTAAGTTTGTCAGAGATTACAACATCGCCTTTTTTGATAAGAGCTGAAATTACTCCTAAATTACATTGATAGCCTGTATTAAATATTAAGGCTGCCTCTTTATTAAATATTTTAGCTGCTGTCGACTCAAGTTCTTTAAATTCTCTTGAAGTTCCGCTTAGAAGCCTTGCAGAAGCCGATGAAAAGAGCTCATGCTTATATTCATTTAAAAATTCATCTATTAGGTCAGTTTTAGTACTAATCCCAAGATAATCGTTTGAAGCTAAATTTATGTATTCAATTCCGTTAATAACAACTTTACCGTCTGTTTTAAAATCTATATCCGGAATTTTCCGGAATTGCCCGTTGCGTCTTAGTAATGCTAAATCTTCTGATATACTGCTCAATTCTAAAGTTCCTTATTTAAAATAGCTTTAGCTTTGTCTAGCTGAACATCCTTTTTGGTGCTGTTAAGATAGAAATCAAACTCATTACCAATTTCAACATCAGGATTTATGCCATGTTTATTAATATCTCTTCCTTTTGGTGTTAAATAGCGCGCAATAGTTACATTCAGCCCTGTTTTATTTGGCAGCGGTACAACTTTTTGAACAAGTCCCTTACCAAATGTCTTTTTACCTACAAGAGTAGCCTTATCGTAATCTTTAAGTGCTCCTGATAAGATTTCGCTGGCACTGGCGCTTGCACCATTTACAAGAACAACGACAGGTTTTGTTAAAATAGGAGTTGCGGCATTTGCTTCTATAGATTTTTTAAACCCGTTACGATAAATAATCTCTACAATTTCACCTTCAGGTATAAACATGTTCGCAACAAATACGGCATTATCCAGAAGCCCGCCGGTATTACCTCTTAAATCAATGATAATTGAATCCGTATTCTTTGTATTTTCAAGAGCCTCCAGAAACTCACTCGGAGTTGTCCCGCCCATAAAGCTTATAATCTGAATATAGCCTATATGATTATCTAAAATAGAGCTTTTGACATTTTTTATTTTAATTTCTTTACGCTTAATTTTTTTGGTAAGCTTCTTCCCGCCGCGCAGAACAGTTAATTCTACAACACTGTTTTCCGGTCCTCTAACGAGAGATGCAACTTCTGAAACACTCATTCCGTTTGTATCCTTACCGTCAACAGCAGTTATAATATCTCCCTGCTTGAGCTGTGCAAAATCTGCCGGGGTAGAAGGTATTACATTGAATATTTCAATTTTCCCGGATTTTGAATATATATTAACACCGATGCCATATATTTTAGATGTAATTGAGGTTGTAAGTTCCTCATACTCTTTTTGGGATAAAAATCTTGTGTAAGGTTCATTTAGGCTTGCTACCATAGTGTCAATAGCAACTTTGGCATCATCTTCTGTTTTGAGTTTCCCATGGTAACGGGTTTTCCATCTATACCAGTCTTGATGATTTAATGTGGGTTCATAATAATCTCTGTATAATAATTTCCAGGTTTTATCAAATAATTTTTGAGGAGAAACTATTTCTTCATTATAAAGAGATTGAGTTGAAAAATAATTATTTGCTCTGGTAAATGTTGTCATAAAAACTTTATTAAAAATTACCAGAATTAATATTAATAGCAGCGGTATAAGTAAATTTCTTATCTTCATAAGATAATTTAACATCAACCATAGCATGTAATCAATACACAACTAAAGCCTCAGCATGCTAATTATAATTTTTTTTAAAATTAATACTCATATCCCGGAGAGGTCAGCGGCAAATTTTTGTAACCTTCGTTTGCATATACAGTTTTCTTTATATATTTATTGGTATAATTCCCCTTCTCCAAGAGCTGTTTTAAGACATTTTCCCTTACAACAAGCTGAGAATCTGTATCATTTGATTCCGGATACATTTTAAGAATATCACACCATACAGTTGCTTCCATTGTCCAAGCATAAGTTTCTTCACTCAGTGAATTGTACTCATCTTGGTGAAGAGCTTCATGCGAAAGCAGAGCTGCTAAGGCTCCCGGAGGAGCAGCTTTATGTTTTGGATTTATATAAATATATAATTTCCCCTTCTTCTTCCAGCCGACAGCATCATAGGTCGCATAAGCCTGATTAAGTTCAGATAAATCTTTGAATTCAATTTTTACAGGTTCTTGGGTTAAATTATATCCGAGAATGGCTTTTCTTGAAAAATCTCCCGTAGTACCTTTAAGCATGTCCAAAGCTACATGAAAAATCTGTTCATTTGAAACCCTTTTATATTCATCAGCAAGGCTGTCAATGTACTCTTGAGTGTACTTTTTAGGTAGTTTAACTCCGATAGGAACAGGCTCAAATTGTGCAGATAAGACCGGAGCTGTTGCTAAAATTAATGCTGCTGTTATAGAAAACAAAACCTTTTTCATAACAAAATCCCTCAAATCTCTATTAATTATAATATATTATATACTTTAGTAAAATACAAAGTCAAAACGATATTTTGGGGTTTGAGTTTAATTAGCGAAAAACATAGGTTTGAGCAATTTGTGCAACATAATTACTATTGTGTTGTATTATTACCATAATATCACACTATGACTGGTTTGTACAGAGTACGAAATTATAAGGGTTTGAGGGGAGAAATTATTCCCTCAAACACGCTCCGGCAGTAGCTTTCGCTATCGTTTCGGGGGGAAATTTACATTCTTATCATGCCGTTGCTGAAATCCGCTTCCTGTCATATATTTACCCCTCCCTGCAACACAATAGTAATAGTTTCACAACTAAGTAGATTTTTGCCGGGCGGGCGGGATAAATACCCCAAATCCCACCCGGCTTTTTTTAGTTTAGCCGGTGTCTGCCGACCGTTAATCTACGTGCGTAGCACCGCTCCGGCTTTTTTTAGATTTTTATTAAGTTATAACTTATCCCCTTGTCATTCCGGGCTTTGACCCGGAATCTATCATTGCTGGTTTTTATTAAACAGATAGACCCTTTCAGTATCTTGCCAAAAACAAGTATAATGCCAAATTGGTAAGATGCTGAATGGGGTAAATATAGTGTAGAGTTTAGACGTCATACTACTCCGCTTATTTACCTATTAACTTATTAACTTATTAACCTATTAACTTATTAACCTATTAACTTATTAACCTATTAACTGCTCACTACTCACTTTTTATCTCCTATTCCTTGCATTGCGGCTAAAGCCTTGCTATAATAGGGTTATGAGGGATTATGTGTTTTATTATACCCAAGATGGCTCTATTGGGCTGTATTCCTACGCTGACCACGATGTGTATCACTCAAAGTTTGGCGCTCTAAGCGAAGCTTGGGAGAAATTTGTGCTCCCTACAGATTTAGAGCATAAACTTGTGTCAGAAGAAAATATAAATATTCTTGATATTTGTTATGGAATCGGCTACAACACAAAAGCTTTGATGAGTAGTGTAATTAACTTAAAAGAAAATAATTTAAAAAAAGAAAATTTTTTAAAATTATTTTGTAAAAAATTTTTTAAAAAAACAATTAATAAAATTGATAATCACGATACGATAGATTCCAATAACCCTGATGAGAATGATAGAGAATTATCGCCATCTAACGAAACGATATGTGAGAAGATTACAATTGATTGTTTAGACATTAATGAAGAACTTATAAAAATTTCACCATTACTCAAAACTGTTATTACTCCTCAAGAAATTTATACAAAGATTGTTCCGAAAATTTTTGATTGCTTTGAGCTGTATTGGAAGATTAAAAAATTTATTGCAAATAAAATGCATATATTTTTTCCTTTATTGATGCCTAAAAATCGAGCAGAGATTATTGAGCTATTGGATTTAAAATATAAAAATAATTACGACAGAATTAAAAATGAATATAGAATAAATACACTGGTAAATTATATTATAATAGATGCTCTTATAAATAAGTATAAAGATGATTATTTAAACATGAACCTCAAAAAAATTATCAAAGAAAAAAAAATGAAGGGTTTTTTTGACCCTTCTTTGATAAAATATGCGAAATATAAGCAAGATTTTAGGTATAATTTTATATCCAGGTTCAATTTATCCTCCTTCTTACATAATATATATTATGACCATTTATCGAAACGGTATAAAAAGATTAAATCTAACAACTATAGCAGCCTCTTTAAGCTTAATTTCCATGTAAATGATGCTCGAAAGTCAATTTTAGAATTAAATACGGTGTATAATGTCATATTCCTCGACGCTTTTACTTATTCAAAAGCTCCACAGCTATGGACAGTTGAGTTTATAGCAGAATTATACAAGAGATTAGCACCAACGGGAATTTTGATAACTTATTCAAACTCGGCGCTAATAAGAAATACTCTGCTTAAAAATGGATTTTATGTAGGTAAAATTTATGATAAAAATAGTAATAAATATATAGGAACGATTGCTGCAAAAGATAAATCTTTAATCAAGCATCCGTTAAGTAATTATGAGTTAGGTTTATGTTCTACAAAGGCTGGTATTCCTTATCACGATGAAAATCTAAATCTACCCAATGATGTTATTATAAAAAGAAGGGAAGCTGAGTTTAAATCCAGCAGTTTAATGTCATCATCAAGGTATCTTAAATCCAGAAGGAGGACAAGTGAGTAAATATGATTTAATAATAGCAGGAGGAGGCACTGCAGGCGTAAGCTGCGCTTATATTGCGGCAAAAATGGGCTTAAAAGTTTTGTTAATTGAACAAAACTCCTTTTTAGGCGGTTCTTTAACGGCTTCTCTTGTTGTTCCGGCTATGAAAACATCTGATAATGCAATAAATTCCGACTTTTTTAATGAATTACATAATAATTTGTTAGAAATTGGCGGAGCTATTACTTATTGTGACGGTAACAAGGGTTGGTTTAATCCTGAATTAGTCAAAATTGCACTTGATAAAATGATGATAGAGGCCAATGTAGATGTTCTATTTGAGTCTAATATAAAACAGATAAACATACAAAACAATAAAATATTATCAGTATATATCGAAACGCTAAATGGCAATAATATGTCTTTAAAAAACAAAGGGTTATTGCTACCTATCGAAACGAAACATCTTGTAGATGCAACTGGTGATGCAAAAATTTTTCAAATGTTAAATTGTGAATTTTTAAATAATAATTTTGAAAAACAACCAACAAGTTTACGTTTTATTATGTCCGGAGTAAATGTTGAAGCATTTGCTTCCTGGATTATGCAATTGGACACAGACAGAGATGTAACGACAGCATGCACATTAGGTGGATATACCTACTGCTCTACAGCCTATACTTGGGATACAGACAAAAACTGGGCTTTAAAGCCTATTGTTGACCAGGCAATCGCTGATAATACTATTACTACTGAGGATATAAACTACTTTCAGCTGTTTTCCGTAGCCGGAACACCGGATTCTATTGCGTTCAACGCACCTCGTCTGCTAAGGAACGAGGGTTATATTGAAGGCAGAGCAAGGATTCTAAGGCTTTCAAATTTCTGCAAAAAATATTTACCCGGATTCGAAAAAGCGTATATTTCATCTATCGCAAATACAATGGGGATACGTGTTTCAAACCGTATAAAAGGTAAATATACCTACACAATTGAGGATCTTTTATCTTCAAAGACGTTTAATAATCCTGTAGTTGTTTCAAATTATCCTGTAGACATACATTCTGACAAAAAAGATGCTTCAACTCTGCAAAAAGTTTATAAAGAATATCAGCTTCCTCTTGAGTCTTTGATGTCTGCGGACTATGAGAATTTATTTGCTATAGGGCGCTGTATCTCTGCCGATTTTAAAGCCCAAGCCGCTCTAAGGATAATTCCGTCTTGTTTTTCTATGGGAGAAGGGCTTGCTAAATATCTAGCTAAAATTGTTGGTAATAGTGTGAATGTATTCTAAAATCTGCCTAAAATAAACCAGATTAGTATCACCGTTAATAATAATGTCAGCCTCATTCCTTGCAGGTTTAACGTATTTCTCTCCCGCTACAAGAATATATTCCCAGTGTTTTTTTGCGTTATCAAGATCTTGATTTCTTTCGGTATATGCTCTTGTCATAAACCGGTCTCTTCTTATATCTATGTCAGTTTCTACATAAACCTTTATATCAAAGATATCTTTCAGGTCTTTGTACATAGATGCCATACCTTCTACAACAACTATTTTGTTAGAAGGTACAAATTTTGCATTCGGAACAGACACTCCGGTACCATTTGGCAAATATTCCGGAGAATAAATATCTTCACCCTGAGAAATCTTGTCCAAATCTTCTCTTAATACATCTAATTGAAAGCTCTCAGGAGAATCCACGTCATAACCGTTATCTCTGAGAGCATCAAAACTTCCGTATATTTTTATTAATTCTGAAATATCATTAAAATAATTATCTGTTGTAAGTATTGTCACCGGCATATTAAAACGTTCAATTACATTGGAAAGTTCTTTGCAGATTGTTGACTTGCCGGAAGCTGATTCGCCTGTAATACCAATCATAATACGCTTTGACGGATTTGTAATTAGCCTTCTTGAAAATTTCTGTATAAAATCATATTTAACATCTATAAATATTGGCTCATTGACGCTATTATCATAAGACAGAACTTGTTTGAATTTTGATTGAAGATAAAACGCAAGCAGCTCTCTGCCAGTCTTCTGATTAAAATCCGGCTTTAAAATCTTATCTGTAGCATTTAATTCTTTTTCTATTAAGTGGTAAATACCGCTTTTATCATCTTCAAACATATTTTACTTCCGATATCTCTTAATTATACCTGTAAAATATTAAAGGTAAAGTAAATTTTATGATTCAAACAATTCGCTAATTTTATCTGCTATATCTCTAGGATCTATTTCTTGTGTAACTTTGTTAATATCTTGAGCTGTTTGGTATAATTTTGCAGCTTCCACCTTGTCGCCCACTATAGAAGTAGCACGCGCCAAGTTGAAATGTGCTAATGCATAACTAGGATTAGCTTCAACAGCTTTTCTAAATAACTCAATTGCTTTATTAACCCGACCTAAATCATCTAGATATATAACACCTAAATTGTTATATGCTATGTCATAATTTGGGTTATATTTGATAGCTAGTTCATAAGATTTAATGGCTTCCTCCGTATCCCCTTTACCCCAATACAAGAAACCCAAGTTACAATGAATCTTAGGATTATGAGGTTGAAGTTCAAGCGCCTGCCTATATACTGCAAGAGAGTTATTATAATCCTCTTTATCATAAAAAGCGCTGCCCAGATTAACATAAATATCTATATCATCCGGAGTCAGAACATAAGCTGTTTGGTAAGCAGATATTGCAGCATCCGGATCGGATTTGTTTTCTTGATAAACA
This sequence comes from Candidatus Gastranaerophilales bacterium, assembly GCA_944326455.1. Taxonomy (GTDB): domain Bacteria; phylum Cyanobacteriota; class Vampirovibrionia; order Gastranaerophilales; family Gastranaerophilaceae; genus CAG-196. The sequence continues at coordinate 13,509 of CALVEA010000005.1, forward strand.
AACCCCATTGTCTGCGCAATTACACTGGTCCAAGCTCTGTTTGGATTAAGAGTTATTGCGGTCTGATAGTTTGAAATAGCTAAATCAAACTCACCTTTAATATAATATATATTTGCAAGGTTTGAATATAAATCAGGTATATTTGGCGCCATTGAAATTAATTTATTATAAATATCAATAGCCTGGTTATAGTCCCCTTGCTCCTCATAAGCTCGGCATAAATGCCTGTATGCCGCAATGTTAAAAGAATCTAACCATATTGCCATTTTATACTCGGTTACAGCATCTTCAAAATACCCTGTAGAGAGGTATATATCGCCCAACACGCAGTATAGAGGTGCAAAACCCGGTGCAATATCAATAGCATTTTTGTACAAATCTACAGCTTTGCCATAGTTCTTTAGCTGTATAGCGTAAAAACCTTTAACAAAGAGCGGCAAAAATCTCAAATACGATATATTTTTAAAGATATTTTTAATTGCTTGTACATCAAAAGGTATCAAAATAAAAGCTGCAACTCTTTCAATAAATGCTTTAATTTTTATCTTTAAATCTTTAAAAGAAGATGCGTCATAAAGCTTATAGAGCAGATAATGCGCGCTTGAAGAGCCCAATTTTGAACACTGAACAGCAGCTTCTGCTGCATCTATTGCATCTGTGAAATGAGCTTTTTTAACAAAGGTTTCGGCAAGCATATAATAAGCATCATAATAGTCATTTTTCTTTTCCAATGCCATTGTAAGATAGTTAATAGCCTTATCTAAATCTCCTTTATGATAAAAAGCCAATCCAATCTTGTAATAAATCTCACAAGAATCAATTAATGACTCCAAGGCAAGCTGATATTCAGTTATTGCTTCATCAATATATTGGCAAGCATTATATATATCAAGATGCCATTTCATATATAAATCCCCTAGGCGCACATGCAAATCCGGATTTGTAGGGTCTTTCTGCAAATCTAAACGGCACCTTTCTATCTGGTCATACATTTTATTTTTTTTACGGGATTCTTTTTTAGTATTATCTTCTGCAAGCTTTTTCATAATTATTCCTAGTCGGTTATATTACTGTACATATACATATAGTATAATAATGTTTGTCTGTCATCTTCTGTCATGTTTGAGTATGTAACAGTGTATTCATTATCATAGACGGGATCTATCTCAGATACTGTCGCCCTAAACTTTATTATACCATAATCCTTGGGCAAATTTAAGATACAATCAAAAGATTCCTCTACTTGAAACTTAATATCTGAGTAAAATTTTAAATATTCTGTTGAAAGTTCAAAGGTTTTTAGTTTAATCACACCATCATCTTTTAGCACATCAACGGTCTCAATAGCTTCTATTACCGGTAATTCTGCACCGGGAGTCAATTTTAGAGCATTCATATCAAGTTCAATAGCGAAAACATCCTCAAGCGGTGATGAAATGATTATTGTATTAAAATCAATAGTGCCTAATCTCGCAAAAGCTTTAGCCATTAAATGCTGTCCGGTTTGAAGATAATTTATATAACGCATAAAATATTGAGGAGGATTTAATATAAGCCTGTCAAATAAGACATCCTCAATAATACAGGTCATTTCAACCATGTTTGCGCCCTTACGGAAAAAGATAGTAAGCTTCTGCCCTTTCTTAAATAAATCCATACTAACAATTATAATTAAACTACCTTAAAAAGACAACTAGTATGGCAGTTCATCCACAAAAGCCGGAACTTTTATATTAGTCATTGGTACATCTTTTTGTTTTAGAGACTTTTGAGTATATGATATCCAGTTAAATGACAATACAGAGCTTGGCTTATCAATACTGCCGTTTATTATAGAACGGAATTCTTTAGTATATTTTGCCGGCAGTTGAGGAAGTTTTTCAATATCCTCAGGCATAATATTGTATTTAGAATCCTCACCTGTAAGCATTACCATGAGTTTGTTAAATGAAAAGTCTCCAAATGCACCAAGACCTTCTACTATCTCATCTGAAAGCCGTCCCAATATAACCATTCTTGCATAATCATTTACAGGATTGTATTCACCTTTAATAAACAAAGCCATTAGAGGACCTTGGGTCTGCAGCATTTTAATCTTAGCTATGCCGTTTTCTAAATGAATATCTCCGCGCAGATATTTAAATAAACCTGTATCTTTTAGAGTAATTGCTTTGGTTACAACACTCAGAGAAGTTCTTAACATACTATCTGCAATAACATTCTGCGCATATAAAAGATGTTCCAGCTTCCCTAATGTAGACATCCTGCCATTATGTACAATAAACTTCAAATCTCCGTTAAGAGATTGTCTTGAAGTTAATTCTCCCTGTAATGCAGCATCAAAATCCATTATTCCGCTTATAGTATCATTGCGATTTGATATAACATCAAAAATAGGAGCGGCACTGACACCTCTTGCCATGATATTTGAATAGAAGTGTTCATCTTTCATGTTGTATTCTATAGAACCTGCGAGCTTGCCATTAAATATTTCAGATGAAATATTATTAAGCATAAGTTTTTCATCTTTTAACTTTATGTCAGAAGAAAATGCAGACAGGTAAAGAGGTGAATCATACACATTTGCTAAAACTTTTTCTGAGTAGAATTTCCCGTTTTCTACTTCGCAAGGATATAGTTTTGTTACAGGATTGTCTTTATATAACAAAAGCGTATCCGTATTTAAATATTTAGATTTAACATTTAAATTTTTAATAATAAGAGATTTTGATACATTTGTAGAAGCAACCGCATCTACGCGCATAGAAGAGTCTCCTAATTTTACCTGCGGAGCATTAATTATTACTGTATTTTTATTAAAATCTAACGTAGAATTAGTTACAGCAAGCTGAAGCATCTGATTAAAAAGATTTTGAACAGATAATTGCCCTACAATATCCGGAGAGGAAAGACTTCCGTTAAAGAACAAGTCTCCTTTTATTTGTGCGATTGTATCAAAAAGGTTTACATTTAACTGCTGCGGGAAGAATACTCGAATATTTTTCATTACAGGAGCTGAAAGATTATCAACACTACCGGTAACAATAATCTTTTTCTGCCCTTTTAAATTTGCTTTAAAATCATCAGAGAATTTTCCGCTAAAAGAAAGCACACTTAAATCATCAAGTTTTATAGAGTCTTTCTCAATTTTTGATGATAAATTAATAAGAGCCGGTTCGTCTAATACTGCGGCTTTTTCTAATAAAACCTGAGCCATGCAATTCTGCGCATTTTTATTCCCGCTAAACATTAATTTGAATGGATATCTTATTGAATAAGATTTAAATTTCTTTAAATCCTTTGAATTCAACACTCCATTTATTTTAGCGGTAAAGGAAGCATTTCCCGTATTGTAGTTTGAGATCTCACCTTTTGCAGTTAATTTTGAATTAGGCATAAATATATTCGTCTCAGGGATTGACAAGGTTTCTCTTTCAATATTTAACCTTAATGACGGGATTTTTATAGTTTCAGTTTCTGGTGTTTTACAAGTAATATTGCTTATATAAGCCGAATTATTTTTATTAGTGTCGATTTTTATAGATTCTATAGAGGTGTCGCCAAATTTGTTTACAAAGCGAAGATTTTCAACTTGAAGATTCTCTTTGTGTGAAATATTATCAAGAGTTCCTGAAACAGTTGCTACTAAAGAAGCCATCCCGCTTTTAACCCCAAAAGATGCCGGGCATAGGTACTTTAACTCAACCTTGTTCATTAAAAGTTCAATATCAATGGCTTTATCAACACTTCCTTTTGCCATTATCGGAGCATTGTTCACATAGCCGACAGCATTTACTATATTTATGACGTTATTTGAAAAATCAATATCAGAATTGATTCTTTCAATATTCAGTCCGCTCGCTTTGATGCTCGCATTATTAATTTTCATATATCCATTGGATTTTATTTTATTTAAATCCCCTTTTATGGTAAAGTTGGCATTCAGGGTGCCTCCAATTGATTTTATACCTTTTAGTTTTGAAAAATCAGCAAGGAGTCGTAATTTTTGATACAAATCATCAAGTTTTATTTCATCTGTTTTAACTTTTAAATCTAATATAGGCTTTTTAGAATTATTTATCATGCCTTCAATATAAACTTTTTTATTAACAGATGTGTAAATATTTGACAGCAGACTTGCTTTATCTCCCCACAAAGTTAGATATACGAAGCTTTTAGGATTTTTTCTGTTTTTATCCAAGACAGATATATTATCTATATTAATAAACCCGGATGCTTGGATTATTTCATCCGAATTTTTGTAGAGCTTTAAATCAGCAATGATATCAGAATAGAAATCCAGCTCTATCATATGATTTAGGAACCCATCAATATCAATATTCTTATTAAATTTTGGCATATCAAACTTTGGTACTAGTGAAACATCATAACTTACATATTTCTTGTCATTTATGCTGAATGCTCCCGTCGTACTTAGTTTGAAATTTTTATAATTTGGGATTTTGTCTATAAGAAGAGATTGCCCTTCCATGTTATATCGTTCATTTTGTTTCTTATTAAAATAAGTAATATTGTAATTCTTTAACTGCAGATTAGGTGTTTCAGAAACGTTTCTTGAGCTTAATTTATTAAGAAGCGGCAGAAGATACTTATCCTCTGATGAAGTTCTTATAATTAAGTTATTAGCATATATTTTTTCAGGATTAACATCTTTTTTGATTAAAGAAAACCATGATATATAAAATTTTACATTGTCAAACTGCCCAAACTTTTGTCCATCTTCATACAGCAAGTGCATAATTGGAGCTTTAACTTTCAAACACGGTCCTACTCGCAGTATTAATTTATCAATACGAATTTTGATACCCAGCTCGTTTGATACCTGTTTTTCAATTACCGGTATGAGCCTTGGAGCATTTATAGGAATGAAGCATGCTGAAATTAGAGCAGCTAATATGGCTATTACAACAATTATAATCGTACTGTGTTTTTTCATAATATTCTTTCACCGCTTACTTTATCAAAGAAATACATATCACTTACTGATAATTTGAGTTCAACGTTGTCCCCGCAGGCATAGTCCAGCGGAACCCTGGCAGAGCATCTGCAATCATTAAGAGTAAAATAAATAATTCGTTCTCCTCCGCTCATTTCGATAATCAGAGGCTGAACAGTAATCTTACTGCTGCCGGATATCATTTTTTCAGCACGAATGCCGACAACAGCTTTATTTATTGTTCTCAGACCTTCATTATAAAATTCAACATCATTGATTTTAAACTTGCTATCAGTAATATCTATATCTATAAAATTCATTTGTCCTATAAAACCGGCTACAAACTGATTTCTGGGATTATTATAAATTTCTTCCGGAGACGCTGCCTGTTGAATTTTTCCTTTGTCTAAAACCACAATACGATCACCCATCGTTAAAGCTTCCGTTTGATCGTGTGTGACATAAATAAACGTTGTTTTTAATTGCTGATGCAGTCTTTTTATTTCGGCGCGCATCTGTACTCGTAAATTAGCATCAAGATTCGACAAAGGTTCATCCATAAGAAATACTTTAGGATTTCTTACAATAGCCCTTCCTAATGCAACTCTTTGCCTCTGACCGCCTGAAAGTTGCTTTGGTTTTCTATCCAGTAATTCCTCAAGGTTCAAAGCTTTTGCAGCTGATCTAACCTTCTCATCTATGATATTTTTGCTAAATTTACGCATTTTTAGTCCGAAAGCCATATTTTCGTAAACACTCATGTGAGGATACAAAGCATAGCTTTGAAACACAAACGCAATATCACGGTCTTTTGGGTGGCTATTATTTACTAATTTGTCATCTATATAGACTTCACCAGAAGTAATATCTTCTAATCCGGAAATAAGTCTTAAAATTGTCGATTTACCACACCCGGAAGAACCTACTAGAACAATAAATTCTTTATCCTGAATCTCAAGATTAATCCCATCTATAACGTTATTCTTGCCGTCATAACTCTTTACAAGATTTTTTAAAACGACTTTACTCATAAATCCTCTTACTTCTTATCTACAGGAAGAATTATATTAAAGCTTGTATTTTTAAGTATTTTCGATTCAATCCATATATATCCGCCAAGAGCTTGCAATATATTTTTAACACTTGATAAAACCATTGCTCTCAAAACATTTTTCCTGTTTGTAGTATCAAGGATTTTATATGGATCAAACATTGAATCAAGATCATTTTCAGAGAGCAAGAGGGAGTTGCTTGATACTGCAACTTGAATATACTCTCTTTCCGGCAGATTTATAGTTTGTATATAATCTGCCTCTGGGGTTGAAATATTTATATTTATTTCTCCCATCTCAACAGATTTAAGGATAACTTCCAATATATCTTGAACCACAGTTTTAACCATCTCTTCATCAGTGAACACTGCGGACTTTGTTCCTTCCTCAAGAGAAACTTTCCATCTGATATTCTTACCTTTGTACAGCTGTTCGTTAAACCTGATAACAGAATTTATAAGATTTTGAATATCAAAAGTTTTGCAATCAGGAGATGGTAATGATGATTCGGTTTGTGATAACTCCAGTAATTTTGTAACGAAGTACATGAGTTCAGAAGAATTCTTTTTTATAATTTTTATGTACTTTTCTTGCTGTTCCGAAATTTGCCCCCCAAGCCCGTCTGACATAGCTTGAGAAAACCCGACAATTGACTGCAGCGGAGATTTTAAATCATTAGACAACTTTAACAAAAAATTGTTCTTATTCCGGTTTATTTCAGTGCAGTCTTCAGGTTCTTCGACCTTTTCCGGAATCTCTTCCGCCGGTATGGAATCTCTAAAATCAAGAACATATCCTTCTTCAATCTCTTTTGAAGTCATATCAAAATAAGTTTCTCGGGATGTGAGCTTAGTTATAACAGGCTTATTCAAAATAACGGAGTTTGTTATCAGATTCAGAGCATTTTCTATAAAATCAGATATATTAGATGTTAAAAGGTGCATTTTAGACGTTTCAAAGATTTCAGAAGCCTTATCATTCACCCACAAAATTTTCCCATCACGGCTGCAAAATACAACACCGTCAGGAAGTGCTTTTTCAACATCAATTGTACTTGTTCTAAAAAGAATCTTTTTTATATCCATTTGATTATTTTCCTTACAAACTTTTGTTTGTATTTTATCACAGACAATATCATAATTAAAAAAAAATTAAGTTTATTAAGAATTGTAATTTTTTGTATTAATATTTAACATGTAAGGAAAACAAACTATGAAATACAAAGATTATTATGAAACATTGGGAGTAAAACGGAATGCAACTGAGTCTGAAATTAAATCAGCCTACAGAAAGCTGGCTCGTAAATACCATCCTGATGTTAATAAAACAAAGGAAGCAGAAGAAAAATTCAAAGATATAAATGAAGCTTATGAAGTATTATCTGATAAAGATAAACGCCAGAGATATGATTCTTTAGGCTCAAATTGGCAGGGAGGTGCTGATTACACACCGCCGCCCGGATTTGAGAATTTTAGCTTTAATTTTAATCAAGGCGGTGCCCAAAGTTTCAACTTTGGCGGAAATACAGGGGGCTTTTCAGATTTCTTTGCCTCACTTTTTGGGGACATGATGGGAGCTCAAGGAGCCGGCACCGGTGGATTTAACGGTTTTGATTTCACACAAACCTCTCGCGGGGCATCCTCAAGAAGAGCTTCTCAGCAACCGGCAGACAATCTTGATATAACTAAAACCCTAAATGTAACTGCTAAAGAGATTTTTGATAAAAAACCTATATCAGTAAGCTACACCCAGATTGATAAATGCGGATACTGCAATGGCGGAGGTTACTGTTCTCATTGCGGAGGCACCGGAATTCTTTCAACTCCAAAAACCATAAAAGTTAAACTGCCAAAAGATATCCAAGAAGGCAAAAAAGTCCGGCTCAAAGGAGAAGGTAAGACTGATGCTTACGGTAACAAGGGTGATTTATACCTGGTTATACATTTTAAAGATTCCGACTATGAGATTGACGGCGTAAATTTGACTAAAGATGTTGAGATTACACCTCCGGAAGCAGTATTGGGCTGTAATAAAGAAATAGAAACTCTTCATGGTAAAATTAACATTAAAATTCCTGCTGGAGTATCAAGCGGACAGTCCCTAAGACTCAAGAAGCTTGGTTTACCGGATGGAAACAGTTATGGAGATTTGAATGCCAAAATAAAAATAGTCATTCCAAAGAATTATTCAAAGGAAGTTATTGATTTGTATAAAGAAATTCAAAAGAAGACCTCTTAATTTAAGAGGTCTTCTTTAACTATACTTTTTGTTTTTCGGACTCAACCCAGACTGTGTAATTATTTTTGAATGTTTCGGTAAATGTTGTTAAACAGTCCTGAGGATTGAATGTTATTGTTTTTCTAAATCCAGACCATATACTATTTTGTTTAGTTGTTGTTGAATTCATAATAGCGATGGTTTGTGAATTATTGAATACATTATTAAATGCATCATTATCAAATTCTACTCCGTTAGCTTCGCACATTGCCATAGATTTAGACAGCATTGTTGATTTAAGTCTATTTATCATATCTTCTGCCATATCTTCATACTTTGAACCATTTCTAAAGGATACTTTTGAAACAAGAGTTTCTCCCTTTTCGAAAGCCTCTTGAAGGGCAGGGTCGACATACTTACTGTAATCGTTACGAACCAGAGCTTTTGTATAGTCAATATCCTGTAAATCCATATCGGTATTTGAAGCATTCATTTCATTAATCGTTGTCGAAATCATTTCATTAAATTCATCTGTAAATGTATTTACTAAATCTTGGACATTAAATGAAGATTTTGCCCAAAAGACAACTTTACCATTAGTATCAACACAAGCAGACACGGCATTTAATGAAGCTTGAGTAAACACTGTTTCAAAAACAGTTTCAATTTTTTCAAATGGTATCCCCTTCTCTTGTAGATTATTTGCAATTTGATTTCTAAATTGTTCTTTTAATGACGTTTCTAGAAGATCGCGGGCTTTATCTTGAGCTTGTTCTAAGCCTCGGAATCCGCGTTTGTTGGATTTAATTGTCGAATTCTCGTAATAACCCGGTATTTGGCTATAATCAATTGATGATAATGAACGTTCAATCATGACATCATCACCGGTTAATGTTCCGAATGCAGTATCTGCGAGGTTTTCTGATGCTGTTTTTGCATCATTCATTGCTGATTGTAACATCTTATCCGTAGATAGTGAATCAATTAATAATTCCATATCTGAATTAAGTTCTTCAGCATCTGTATATTTTTTGAGTAAAGTCTCTATTGCAGCTTCACTGGCAACATTTACACCATTCATTCTTAATATTAAGCCATTATCAAGAGCTTCTCCAAAAAACTCACGGACAGCATTCTTTAAGGTATTAAGTTCGCCGGAATCAATGTATACGCCTAAATTGTTGTATACATTTCTGTAATTTTCTATAGCATCTGTCATTTTTTCTGAATCGCTTTTAGTGAGCTGAGATTGCAGATAACTTCTCAAATCAGCTTTCATATTGTTTCCGGTATATGAGCTGATGAATTTGTCTGCTAAAGTTTCCAGTTTTTTACCAAGAGTTTGGATAATTGGTTTTGTTACATCATCTGATAAGTCTGCTGCTGAAAGGATATTTTGAATATCTTCTAAAATATTATCAAGAACTTCTGATTTTACCGGATTTTGTGTACTTGGCAAAATTTCTGATTTTAGCTCTTCATACTTCTCAGGCAGTTGAGCATTAAATTCCTCAACCATCTTTGAAGTATCACCAATATATTCAGCCTTAAAGGTTTCTGCAAATTCTTTCAATGCAGCTATCATTTCACTTGATAAATTGGCATTAGCACCTGTAAAATCTTTTGATATTTGCCCCATCAAGTCATTTAATGCCTCTTGAATCTGAGCATCTATTGTATAATCAAGAACTTGTTCATCGGTAAGAGTTTTGTCTTCTGTACCCTTTCCTGCGGATAAATCAACACTATCAGTTTCTACTGACTCTAGAACCGATTTAAATTCTTCTTCGGTAACTTCACCGTCTCCGTTTAGGTCTAAATCTTTAAATGTAAGTTTTGTACCGTTTTGAGTAGTTATACTCCCAAACTGATTAATCCCTGATAAATCTGTCATTCCTATACTCCTTAAAAAAATAATACAAAAAGATTTACGGCATCTTATAAAAAAAACTTTAGTAAATTTACAAAGGTTGTTACAAAAATTTACAAAGCTGCATATTTGTTAATAGACTTGACAATACTGAAAATTATTACGAGAATTAATAAGAGAGTGTATTTGGGGGCAGTATGACAAAACAGACATTTTTACATGATAAACATATCAAACTGGGAGCTAAGATGGTTGATTTTGCAGGATGGCATATGCCGGTCCAATATTCTTCCATTATTGAAGAACATAAAACTGTTAGAGAATCTGTCGGAATATTTGATGTTTCACATATGGGAGAGATTATTCTTACAGGAGAAGATGCGCTTCCATATCTAAATAAAATAGTTCCGCAAGACATTTCTAAACTCGTTGACAGAAAGGCTGTTTACTGTCAATTAACAAATAAAAACGGCGGAATCATTGATGATTTAATTATTTATAAACTTGAGGAAAACAAATACCTCATAATCGCAAATGCATCCAGAATTGATGAAGATTTAAACTGGATGGTAAGAAATAAAGTTGGTTTTAATGTTTCAATTATAAATGAATCACATAATTACTCTCTGCTTGCCGTCCAAGGACCTAAGACTATTGAGCTAATGAAATCAATAGGTACGCAAGAATTACCCGGATTTTTTCATATAAAAAGAGGGGAATTATTCAATATTAACGTATGGATATCCAGAACCGGCTACACCGGAGAAGACGGAGTTGAAATTCTCGTAAGAAACGAATTCTCTGAATATTTATGGGACAAATTATTAGAAGCCGGTCAGCCTCTTGGTATTAAGCCGATAGGGCTGGGGGCAAGAGATACTTTAAGACTGGAAGCCGCATTACATCTCTATGGCAATGACTTGGATGAGGATACTACTCCTATAGAAGCAGGCTTAAGCTGGTCAATACCTAAAAATAAAGCTGATGACTATAACGGACGCCAGGTTATTGAAGAGCAGCTCAAGAACGGCGGCAGGAAAAAACTTGTCGGGTTGAAAATGCTTGATAGGAACATTGCTAGACATGGATATGATGTATATTACAATAATGAAAAAATTGGAATTGTAACAAGCGGAGGAATTTCTCCAATCAGAGGAGATAACATTGCTCTTGCATATATCAAACCTCTTGACAATTTGGCTGTAGGCTCTACAATTCAAATATTAATACGTGATAAATTCCACAATGCCGAAATTGTTAGAAAACCATTTGTAGAAAAAAGAAATAAGGAAGTTAAATAATACAGGAGAATGCTAAATGAATGAAAACTCTTTATGCACAAAAACGCATGAATATGTACTTGAACAAGGCAGCAAGTATGAAGTAGGTATAACCGATTATGCCATAGAGCAGCTTGGTGATATCGTTTTTATTGAACTCCCAGAAGTTGGTGCAGAATTTGCAAAGAATGAAGTATTCGCAACAATAGAATCCGTAAAAGCAGCTTCTGAAATTTATATGCCTATCTCGGGTAAAGTTGTTGAGATTAATGAGGAACTCGTAAACAGCCCTGAACTTTTGAATGATGAAGGTTTTGAAGATAAGTGGCTTATTAAAATTGAATCATCTGCAGACCAGGTTGAATTTGCAGATTTGTTGGATTACTCAGATTATAAAGAAGAAATTGAATAATGAAAAATTTTATTGCACATACAGAAGAAACACGGCAAGAAATGCTTAATGAAATTTCCTGTGTTTCTATAGAGGATTTATTTAAACAGTTACCGGTAAAATTTAAAGACTTTAATATTGGGCATCCATTAAGCGAGATGGAGACCCAAAAAAAAGTAAGCTCTATTGCACGTAAAAATGGTACAGAATACGCGATATTTACAGGCGGTGGGGTTTATAATAAGTTTATACCGGCATGTGTAGGGTATATTGCTCAAAGATTTGAATTTTTAACAGCATATACACCATACCAGCCGGAAGTTTCTCAAGGTACACTCCAGGGGATATATGAGTATCAAACAATGATATCCAGACTCACCGGTATGGATATTGCAAATGCTTCTATGTATGACGCTGCATCGGCATGTGCGGAAGCTGTTCTTATGGCACATAGAATTGCACGCGGAAAGAAAAATAAAGCCTTAATTTCAAACAATATCAACCCGGAATATAAAGAAGTTGTAAAAACGTATTGCTGGGCGCAAGGAATTGATATTGAATGGTTTAATAACTTACCTGATGATTGTAGTGACTTCTGCTGCGTATTAATCCAGAACCCTGATTATTACGGAGAAATTAAAACTCTAACAAAACCAGCAAACACGATTTTAATCGTAGCAGCAGATCCGGCAGCTTTGGCAGTATTAAAACCTCCTATAGAGGCAGATATTGTAATAGGTGATATTCAACCGCTGGGAAGTGCAATGGAATTTGGAGGTCCGCATGCAGGCTATCTTGCTTGTAAAGAAGCTTATATGAGACAGATGCCGGGGCGCCTTGTCGGAAGAACTGTTGACGCAGAAGGTCATACCGCTTATACATTAACAATACAGACAAGAGAACAGCATATAAAGAGAGAGAAGGCTACAAGTAATATTTGCTCAAATCAGTCTTTAATAGCTCTATCAGCGGCACTCTATCTTAGTTTGGTTGGTGAAAAAGGTTTTCGTCAGGCAAGCTTATTATCTGCTAAACATGCTCATCTTTTATCAGACAAGCTTGCTCTTAAAGGTATTAAGACTTTGAATAAAAACTTCTTTAATGAATTTGTTATTGAAGTTAATAATGCGGACAATTTCTTATCAAATTTAAAACAAAAGAACATTCTCGGCGGTATTAAACTGGACAATAATAAGATTTTAGTCTGCGCTACAGAAATGAATACTGAAGAAGAAATTACAGATTATATTAGCGCCGTTTAGTTTCTGGTATAATAGTAATTGTCATATTACTGGAACAAGGAGTCTATATGGAAAGATTTGTAGGACTGATAGGTATAGTAGTCATTTTCGGTATTGCTTATGCAATGTCAAATAACAAAAAGGCTATTAATTACAAAACTATCGGAATGGGGTTTTTACTTCAAATCTTACTTGCTCTTTTTATCTTTAAGGTTCCTGTTGGACGAAGTATATTTATGTTCATAGGTGAGTTTATCAGAAAGATACTTGAATTTGCCTATGAGGGTGGTTTCTTTGTCTTTGGAGCATTGATTAATAATGATAAAATAACAGAACTCTTTGGTAAAAGTAATACCATTTTTGCGGTTCAGTTAATATGCTCAAATATATTTATGATGGTTTTGGTCAACATTCTGTATTACTACGGGATTATGCAGAGAATCGTTGCAGCACTCGGTAAAGCAATGAATAAATTTATGCATGTATCGGGCGCAGAAGCGCTTTCAAACGTTGCAAGCGCATTTGTTGGACAAATAGTTGCCCAAATAATGATTAAACCTTACCTGGAGAAGCTGACTCGTTCAGAATTACTTGCTTCTATGGCGGGCAGTATGGCGTGCATTTCCGGAGCTATAATGCCTATTTATATAAGCATGGGAATCCCTGCTACATATTTACTTGCTTCATCAGTTATGGCAGCCCCTGGGGCATTAATACTTACAAAAATAGTTTACCCTGAAACAGGTGAACCGGAAACCAGAGACAACATAAGAATATCCAAAAGAAAGACTTTTACAAATGTTTTTGAAGCTATTTCAAATGGAGCATCAGAAGGAATGAAAGTCGCTATAAACGTAACAGCAATGATACTGGCTCTTGTTGCTCTGGTAGCTTTTATTGATTGGATTCTCAAGCTGTCCGGTATTTTTATGTATAATTACATACCGGGATTTTCACATTTTGCTTTCTTACCAAATCTATCACTAAAATTTATTTTAGGCAAAATATTTGCGATTTTTGCAGTTGTGCTCGGAGTTCCACTCCATGATGCATCTACAGTCGGAGCTCTTATGGGAACAAAGCTCGTTTTAAACGAAATGGTAGCATACGTTCAACTGTCACATATTTCACAGGTTCTTGACCCAAAAAGCTTTATGATTGCAAGCTTTGCATTATGCAGCTTTGGGAACTTCGGTTCAATTGCCATACAAATAGGCGGTATTGGAGAACTCGCACCTAACCAGAAGAAAAACCTTGCAAGGCTTGGGCTAAGAGCCTTAATATGCGGAACCCTCAGCTGTTACCTATCAGCAGCTATTGTTGGAGTTCTGTTATAAATAGGTAATCTCTTCTTCTATTTGATTGTTTATATCTTTTAAAATTTTAACTCTATCCAGGGCTATAGATAACATGTTGATATAGTTATTTCTTTCTTCACTTAAGTAACGTTTCTTCTCTTCACTAAGGTTGTAATACTGAGAAGTTACTTCCCTGTCTAGGCAGGATTCTTTCGTTAATTTAATAATACTTTCAAGTAAAAATAATTCATCAAATGTGGTTTGGAAACAGGATAATATATGTTTATGGTCTTTTTCCATAAATACCTCCAGGTTTGTGTTACATTATATTCTTAATTCCTATAATAATAGTATACCAAGACCATAAAAAAAGTTATTAATATATTTTCCAATTACAAAATTTATTTGCATGCTATAAATGCATTCAAATATTGAATAAGTTCATTGAAGTTCACATTATTAGCAGATTTCAACCTGTTTTGCAGATATTCATCGATAGTTGAAAGAATTTCAAGTAGTGTTGATTCAGTCATGTTATTATCAATATAATCTTCGTAAATACTTAAGATGTAGGCGTATGTATCCTCTCCGTCATGCAGCTTGATTTGAATTAAAGCTTTTTTTAACTCTTCATTATCAATATTTATATTTAAAATATCTCTGTATAGCGCTGCTGAACGTCTAATTTTGGCTATTAAAACATCTTCTGACATATATTGCAGCATTGTGTCAAAATAATTTACAAAATTTTCGTACAATTTATCACTATCATAAGTTGAAAAACTATATTTTGTTACAAAATAATCTTTAAGAAAAGAGCTCATGTCATTAGAGTTATTGTTAAATATAGACAGGATATCTTCCCATTCATTAACGATACCGATATTTTTCAGATAATTTTTAATCAGTGCCAATTGATTTAGATTAGGAGATTTTTTGTGTAAAATATAATATAAATCTCGATTTGGAATACCGTCAGATTCAACTGTAACCACATATATCCTTTGCAGCATTTTGAATATATGAGAAGCTTGAAGCTTATTTTCCTTAATTTTAACCCACAGGTTATGTAAAAGAGTAAACATTTTAGACTCTTTTTCTCTGCCGGAAAGTCGTTCGCCATTTATTATTTTATCATATAGTTCTTGCTCTGCCGAAGACAATCTTAATTTGCTTTTCTTATTATTCAGCAAATATTTTGAACGAATTGTTCTGATTGCAGAATCGTTTTTGGCACTAGTTTTTTTATAACATTCACAGACAGCGTGTAAAAGAAGTGATAGGGAAATAATTCTATCAATACCATAAATAATCGTGTATTGATCTAATGTCTTAGGCAGGTAATAAATAACACCCATATCAATTCTCTTGACAAACTGTTCATCTTCATTTATCAAATCAAGAATGTCCACAGGACAACAGAATTCGTGATATTCAAGACCACAAACCTCTTTAGCATTATTCAAAAACTCTAGTAAGCTTATTATTTTCATCAATTACTCTGTTAGGACAAAGCCGCCTGAAGGAACATTTTTGAGCTTGTCTCCTTCAATTTTAGCTCTCAGATTTTTAATATATTTATAAACGTAATCCCTTGGTAATTCAAGCAATTCTGCTAAATCTTTTGCAAAAACTGTTTTACCAATATTATTGAGAAAATATTCAAATACTAACTGTTCTCTATCTGTTAAAGCTTTCTTTAAAACTATATTTATCTCTGAATTTGCAGAATACTCTTCCACTTTATCCAAAAGAGTTTCTTTCGATTTCTTTTCACTAGATTTAGAACTTGCCTCACTTAACGTTTTATTGACAAAACTTCTAAGCGGCTCTCCCTCACTATTAGTATTATTCAAATTTTGCTGCATATCTTTTGGTGAAATAGAAAAAGGTGTATGCGATAATTGGCGCTCTCTTCTAAAGGCTCTTTCCGCGATTGCAGAAAATCCGTCGCTCATATTGGTATTTGTATTAGAAGAAGTACCCTTTGACATAACAATATCAACAACATCATTAGTAGGTTTGCTTTCTTCAACGGTTTTACCCAATCTTGCAGCAAACTCTTCCAGCGTAATTTTTTCCAAAGAACTTCTCCACTGTCTTATCTCTTCCTTTGTCAAATAATTAGGCATTAAATATCTCCTATATTCACCTATGATAGTCTAACTTAATTCCCCTAATGGATTTCTTTATTATAATGTATCATAAAATCTTAAAATTTTATCAAAATATTTCACGATGTAAAGATTTCTTTTCAAAGCTTAATATTCTTGTACAATTCTTCCCGGCAAATGATTTTGCTGTATAGTATAGAGCAGTGATTCTGCACTATTTTTATTCTTAAATATACCTACTTGCAAAGTATAGTTGTTTGTTCCAAGACATTTTACAATAGGGTTCAAGCCGGTACCGGTTTCCAATATTATATCTTTAGCTACTTTTGCCTGTTCTATCGAAGTATACGCTCCTATAAATACTTTGTAAACAGGTTCTGCCTCCGGAGTAACAAAAGCATCTCCAACAGAATCAACAACCTGCGGAGATTTAGACTCTTCAACAGGCTTATTTTCTTGTGCCTTAGCTGATTCCTCAGTTTTTTTCATCAATTCAGTAAAATTCTTCCCCTGATCTTCATCCTGAATCATTGCAAGCCTGTTATCTACATTGTTTTTTGCTTCTTCTTCCATTTCAATATCAGGTTCTTGCTGATAATCTCCTATGGACACATCCACAGAAGGTGTAAAAGATTTTATCAGAAAAGTAAATACAAGAAGCATTCCAAAAAAGGAAACAATAAAAAGCTTTAACAGCCCATAATCCTTTTCATTTGTTTTCTTCATATATTTTTTGTAACCGCGTTTTGCCATTTTAAACTCCACGAACCTTTGTTGCCGCTAAAATTATATCATCTAATTCTTCTGAATATCTTTGCATAATCTCATTTGCAAAATCTTTTACATTTTCGATTCCGAGTTCGCTTGTTAACCCGCAAGCTTTAACCGGAGCACCTTCAGATAGAATATTTAAACCTGTATGAATAAGTACTGATGTGGTAGATTTTGTTGCAATAGATACAGATAACTTGGCACCATTAATTAATAAATCATCGCCGTTTCGTACAACAAAAACTCCTTTCTCTTCAAGCAGTTCTTTTATTACAGTCATTAAAAGTCTTTGTCGTAATACACCTTCCGTCAATCCTATTCCAAACTGTTCCGATATAAAACTCAGCATTAGTTTGCTATAAATAGGCTCGTTGTTAATAACATCCTCAATATCAACCATCTCGGAAAGCTTAACTTCGCACTCTCCAACAAAAGCAACAATAGCATCTCCTTGGATATGGAAATTCTTATAAATCCAGTGTGGCGCAAGCTGTGAACCTATATACTTTATCTCTTCTTCAACAAATTTTGTCTTCATTTTCCCCAAATAATATATTAATATATTTATAACAGTTGTTTGCTTTCAGCGCAGCCTTCAAATGCATACAAGATTCGCATTTACCGCAGTGTTTGCCAGCGGATTTGTAACAGCTCCTCACATACTCCAGAGGGACACCATCCTCTACTGCAATTCTAACTATATCATTCTTATTATAATTAATCAAGGGGGCAGCAACCTTGGGATGCACTAATGTTGAAGTTTTGAAAACTTCAGTTATTGATGCCCGAAATTCTTCTGTATTGTCCGGGAATGTAGAACCTTCCTCTTTATTTGCGCCATATAAAATATATTTATACCCGTATGAATCACAGAATGCAGCAGCTATATTCAAAAATAAAGCATTCCTATTCGGAACCCAAACCAATGCTGCGCTCTCTTTTGTATATAAACCCGTTTCCGGAACTTTTGTATCAGCGACCAACGCTGTTTGGGTAATTTCTTTAAGCCAATCTAAAGAAATAATTTTATGTTCAATATTATAATATTCTGCAATTTTTTTTGAATATTCAATCTCTGCTTGTGATGATTTTTGTCCATAATCAAATGTCAAGGCTAATTCAACATTGTAATCCGTGTGCTTTTTCGAATAACCCAATGTTACAAGAGAATCCAGCCCTCCTGATAGTAACACAATTGACTTAGTCATCATCTTCCTCATACTCTTTAATTAGCTCTATAGCCTCTTGTTTCAGCGTTTCAGGATAGTTACCGTCTTTTACTTTATCAAGTATATCTCTGCCATCAAGATTATACAGCGCTATTAAAGCATTCTTTCGAACTTCCTCATTATCATCTGTTAAACAAGGCGCTATTAAATCAAAAGCAGACTCATCTTCACTATTCATAATTGCCTCAATCGCATTTATTCTTACAATTGGCGATGGATCCATAAGCGAATTCTTGAGAGCCTTCATTACTTTCTTATTATTAATATTAAGCCTCCCTAATGCTTCAACAATCTTTTCTTTTAAAAAAGTAAATTTATCTAAAAAGGCTTGCTTTGATTCTAATATTGATATCAAAGGATCAATAGCGGATGAATCTCCTATTAATCCCAAAGCTGAAGCTGCAGATTCTTTCAAATAAACAGATTTTTCTTCCTCATCTTTTACAACATCAATAAGAGGCTCAACAGCATATCTGTCGCCAATTTTACCCAATGCATCAGCACAAGCAAGGCGCACCTTATAATCCTCTTCTTTGTTATTTAAACAATATAACAATGCACCCAGTGCAGATGTATCTTTGTAATTTGAAACAGCTTTTGCACACATTACCCGAAGATTCACAATATCGTCATCCTCTGTCTCATCATTTGATTTTTTATTTACCAATATATCAAGTAATATGTTCATCGTAGAAACGGCTTTACAATCATTAGAAAGCCGTATAACACTCATTAATATTGCTGGGTCAGTAATATTCAACAAACAATAATTATAAATACCAACCAACTCTACAGAGTCGTAAAATTCTTCTAGATTTGCTATATTCTTGACAACATTAGACGGGGAGGCAGTTCCGACTCCGCATTTTTTTAATATTGTTTTATAATCAAGAACTGTATTACTCACAAATGAAACGATACTATAAAAAACTGATTTTATCAATTATTGTTATTGTTCAAGCTATTATTAACTTAAAAATTGTTAACAGTCCTTAATATTTAGAATTAAAAAAGCAATTTTTTAAAATAAATAAACTTTATATATACATAAGCAGTATGTATAAGGAGCATCACATGAAAGAAGAAGAATTAAACGCTACTATGTCCGTTATTTCAGATCCTATTCATAATGTATATAAAATTAATTCGAGAAAAGATATTGAAGAAATCCAGCGTATCTGCAGAATTTTTAACATTTCTGAACAACAAGGCAACAAGCACAGAATGTTATCAATTAAAAACCTTGCGACTTTCAGACTTGTGCTCAGCAATAATTAAGTAAGCATTACATCTATATATGAATAAAGAAAAGCCCTCTCAAACAGAAAGGGCTTTTCTTTTGTTAAGAATTGTAACAAAATAAATAAGCTGTGAAATTCGATATTTTTTAAATACTTTATATATACGTAAGATAAATAAAAGGTATAAGAAAATGGCAAACACAGCAGCTTTATTAGGAAATTTATTAGCAACAAATGCAGATATTAACTACTATACTCAGCAGTCAATTTATTGGAATGCTAAGTATGAAGCAAACAGTGCAAAACTTGAAGAACAAGTTAAGTACGAAGAAAAATGGGAAAACGCATTTGATTCAGCTATTGATAATACGAAAGAAATAAAAGCAGGTGGTATAACTGTTAAAGAAGGCAACAAAAATGAACAAGTTGCAGATGCTTATGCTCACGCTAAAGTAAAAAAATATGACGAAGATCTTTCACTTGAATTGGCTGATCTTGATATAGAATACGATACAATGAAATCTATGTATGATACATTGCTTGAAGAAATGAGAGCTCAGCAAGAATCCGAAAAGACTGCAACTTCTACTGCAGCTCAGGATACAGGCTTATTACAATCATAGGATTAGCGGTAAATGACGTCACTATCATTTACCGGACTAATAAACCTTTGAAGCATTGTACATTAAAGAAGCTATGGTCATCGGACCAACTCCGCCGGGAACCGGTGATATATAACCGGCAGACTTTGAAACTAAATCAAAATCTACATCCCCCGTAAGTCGACCGTTAGAATCTCTATAAATTCCGACGTCGACAACAACAGAATTTTTCTTATCCATCTTACATCTTACAACTTTTTTTCCAACCGCAGATATAACTATATCAGCGGTTTTTATTTTGCTCTCAAGGTCTTTGGAATATGAATGACACATGGTAACTGTTGCATTTCTTCTTAAAAGCATCTGAGCCATAGGCTTACCTACAATATTTGAGCGTCCGATTACAACGGCATCAGCCCCCTCTATTGGGATATTATACTCATCCAACAGCATAATTATACCCTGAGGTGTAGCCGGATAGAAATAGGGTTCCAGCCCTATAGCAAGTTTACCCACATTTTCAGGTGTAAATCCGTCAACATCCTTCTTTGGAGAAATCGCCATAGTAACTTTATTTTTATCAATATGTTTAGGAAGCGGTAATTGTACAAGGATTCCTGTGACATCCTCGTCATTATTTAAGTCATCTATTCTTTTCAATAAATCTTGTTCAGTTATTGAATCAGGTAATTCAACAATTGTAGATTTTATCCCAACCTTTTCTGCCGCAATTCGTTTATTCTTCACGTAAATTTTGCTTGAAGTATCATCTCCTACTAGAATTACAACAAGATGAGGTTGTCTGTCCAGTTTTTGGACCTTTATTCGAACTCTTTCCAAAACTTTTTCTGATAAAGCTTTACCATCTAAAATCATCTGTTGTTCTCCTGTGGTAAATTCAATCTGAAATACAAATGATTAACAGCCTCTTTTACGACATTTGAATCTCTGCTCTCCGAACCGTGCGCCAGTTCTGAATCATAAGGAATTGAGCCTAATATCTCCATATCAGATTCTTTAATAGAATTATAAACATCTGTCATATCTCTATTCTCGGCTTTATTAATCAGAACACCCAACTGACCGCCGGCGGCGTACTTAGCAGAGTATTCATCAATACGTTTAGCCAAATTTATTGATTCAATAGTCGGATTTGCAATAACCAGTGTTAAATCTATATCTACATCTACCAGCTGATTAAGGTATTTAAGGTCAAATTCGCAGTCAAATATTACAAAGTCATATCTTTCAATAAGTTTTTGCAGGGCAGTATTAATCTGTCCTGTTATCGGGCACCTGCAATCTTTTGAACCTACAAGCCAAGAAACAATTATATCGACATTTTCTTCTAAAGAAACAATAATATCTTCCATAGCCCATTCAACATATTCTTGTTTAGTCATGTGCTGCGGGATACCTGTTCTATATTCGTGTTTTCCGCTTCTTATTCCATAAATAGTATTTCTTATATCCAAGCCAAAAGTATGCCCTAATTCCCCGGTCAAATCATTATCAAATAACAAAATAGATTTTTCAGGAAAATGTTCTTTTATTACTGACAATAGAGCTTTTGTAATTGTAGTTTTACCGCTTCCGCTTTTACCTGTTACAGCTATTTTTATAGTCAAAATAATACCTCTTTTTGTTTATTTTACCATAAACCTGACTTATTCAACATTTTGCATAAAATGTTATATTCTGAAAATCTTTATAAAAAAATGGCGCTGGTTAAAACCAGCGCCATTAATATTCTCTCTTAATTATTCCTTATCTGATTTTTCATCTTTTACGAGCAAATCAGGTGCTCCAAACATACCCTCAATTTCTTCAAGGATAGCAGATGGTTTTCTTGCCTGATTTCTTTGAGCAGCTCTCTTTTGAGCTTCTCTATCACGTTCTTCACTTGCAAAAGATAAGTGATGGAAACCGGTACCGGCAGGTATAAGACGTCCGATAATAACGTTTTCTTTCAAACCTCTTAACAAGTCCTTCTTGCCTTCTACCGCAGCCTCAGTAAGAATTCTTGTAGTTTCTTGGAATGAAGCAGCTGAAATGAAGCTTTCAGTGTTCAAAGAAGCTTTTGTAATACCTAACAGCATATATTCACAAGTTGCTTCCTGACCGCCGTTCTCTTTTACAGCTTTATTTTCATTTTCAAATGTCTGTAATTCTATCAATTCACCAGGCAGCAGATTGGTATCACCTGGATCAACTACACGAACCTTCTTAGTCATCTGACGTACAATAATTTCAATGTGCTTGTCTGCAATTTCTACACCTTGAGAGCGATATACACGCTGTACTTCATCTACTAAGTACTGTTGAGCGATTTCCGGACCACATAATCTAACAACATCATGCGGATTCAGAGGACCGCTTGTCAACGGTTGTCCCTTTGTGATTTTTTGTTTATTCTGTACCACAATACTTGCGTCTATTGCAAATTTGATTTCAGTTTTTGTACCTTCATCTGATACTAAGAAGAGTCTTGGAACATCATCCTCAATTACAATTTCTGCAGTACCGTCGTACTCTGCTAAAATAGCACAGTCTTTTGGTTTTCTGGCTTCCAAAAGTTCTTCAACTCTCGGCAAACCTTGAACGATATCGCCGGTCTTTTCTCTTTCAAATACAAGAGTTGCAAGCATATCGCCTCTAAGAACCAAAGAGCCTTCCTCTACTTGAAGCATTGTACCAGGGCTAATTAAGTAAGGACGTCCATTTCTTATAGTAACTGATTTTGGAGATACATCAACAATCATACCTGAAACAGTTGAGGTCTCACCAGAAGATGCTACTTCAGAATCAAGTTTGATGAAATCACCCTTCTTAACTGATGGTTTTGATTTTGTCTCAATAACAGTCTCATAATTTGCACAATTAATTAACAGTCTTCTTGACTCTGATACATCACCCTTGATAGAAGCGACACCGTCATTGATTGCTAAAACTTCTGTTTTTGCAACAGGTGTTTTAGGTTCAATTACTTGACCGTTTTCAACCAGAAGAGCTGTCTGTAATGAACTGTTCATCTTAGAATTGCCTTCTAATTCACGACGTACAATTAAAGTTTCAAGAACAACAATCTTAAGTTCACCCTTGTTATCTAATTCAACAAGTCCTTTAAGATGTGATAAGTAACCCTGCATTTGAAGAACAAGGCTTGTTCTTGTTAATGTAGCGCCATCAAGGTTTCTGACTCTTGCACCATCTTTATATTGTAATTGAGTAACCGGAACTATATTTATAAGTTCGTCAGTTGTATCAAATTTTATAGATACTTCCTTAGGCTCAATATACATAGGCTGTACAGGTCTTACAAGAATTTGAATAGGCTTATCTTCTAATGAATCTTCATCAAGAGATAATGTTGTATCAATCTCTTCATCAAGATCATCAATATCTAAATCATCAAATTCCATTTCCATAACCGTTACAATAGAGGTTTCTTTTGCTTTAATGCCTTTTGCAATTGTCGTACCAGCCTCTACAACGGAACCTTCTTCTACCTTAAGCTCAGATATACTTGATAATGTATGAACTTCACCAGGTCTTATTGTAACTTCGTGTATAACTTCATTGAATTCTTTAAATTCAACAACACCATCAATGTGGCAATATACATCTTTTACAACTTCTGTTCCGGCTGTAACAAAAGTACCATTTTCAACCATTTTAAGATTTGCATCTTTGTTTACTTGGTGCACTTCTTCCGGAACAAACACAATATTACCAGGTTTTGTTACAATCTGATTATCGTCTACTTCTACATCAATATAACGGATTTCACCGGAAGAGGTTACTGCACACTCATCATCAATAAGTTCTGCAATAATCATTCCGTTTTCAACCGTTGTATCAACAGGAGCTTTTACTATATATTTTTCACCTGTTTTCTTAACAGTCCATAATTGTTCCTTCTTAGTTTGTTCAAATGCAGCATTTGAAGGCATAAGAGATGCAATTACAATTGTAATTTCTTTACCATGAACTATTTTATTTATTTTATTCTTGCCTGATTTGATAACTTCAATTTCCAAATCATCAGCGTATCTTACTTCACCGCCATGCTCAGAAATCATAAGTGTTTCAGCAAGTTTATCACCTGCTTTAACCTTTTGCTCATCAGAAACAAGCACTTTTGAACCGCCAGGAAGGTTATATACATCACCACCTATAATCCAAACGATACCGTTTTTATTTGCAGTTCTTGAGATATTTCCTTGTCTGTCTTTCTTTTCATCAGCAACAAAGTCTTCAAACAAGACAATACCGGACATATCTGAATTAATATCTTTTGTAGCTTTTTCAGTCAAACGTCCAGAATCAGTTGCAGATGGTTTAAATTCAGCAAGCTTATAATCTTTCTCAACTTTTTGCCCGTCTTCAAAAAATATCGTTGCACCGGCTGGTATATGATATTTTTCAGCTTTCTTCCCGTTTGATACTTCAATATCAGCTTCATAAATTGAAACTTTTACAATATCACCGTGACGGGTTCTGAGTTCTCTTGTTTTTATATTTGATGAAACAGTACCTGCAGTGTTAGAACGAATTTCTCTGGTAGCTTCTTTAACACCTACAGCACCACCGGTGTGGAAGGTTCTCATTGTTAACTGTGTACCAGGTTCACCGATTGACTGTGCGGCAATAATACCAATTGCTTCACCTACATCAACGAGTTTCTGAGTCGTAAGAGCCCATCCGTAACATTTTTGGCAAACACCGTATTCTAATCCGCAAGTCAAACCTGAACGAACCTTAAGTTCACTGAGGTTAAGATGTGAAATCTTTTTGATATCACCTCTGTCCATTGTCTTATTTTTAGGTACCAGAAGAGTTTTACCGTCAGTGTCAAATATATCTTGAGCTACTGTTCTGCCTAAAAGTCTGTCAATTAACGGAACAATAACAGTATCACCATCACAAATAGGTTTCATATTAATATACTTATCAGTTCCGCAATCTTCTGCACGAATGATAACATCTTGAGCAACATCAACAAGACGTCTGGTCAAGTAACCTGAGTCTGCTGTTTTTAACGCTGTATCTACAAGCCCTTTACGTGCACCGTATGAAGAAATGATATATTCAGTTACAGACAAACCTTCTTTGAAGTTTGAAGTGATAGGCATGTCAACGATTTGTCCCTGTGCGTCTGCCATCAAGCCTCTCATACCTACTAACTGTGATACCTGTGACAAGTTACCTCTCGCACCGGAGAATGCCATCATATATACAGGATTCAATTTATCAAAGTTCTCAACTACCTGTTCGGTTAATTTAGCTGTTGTTTCAGACCAGGTATCAATAACCTTTGTATATCTTTCAACTTCAGTAATTTCACCTTTTAGATATCTGTTTGTTGATTTTTCAATTTCTGCCTCAGCCTCTTTAAGAAGTTCTTTCTTTGATTCCGGAACTGTAAGGTCTGCAATAGAAATTGTTACACCTGATTTTGTTGCATATTTATACCCGAGATTCTTCAATGTATCAGCGAGTTCAGCAGTTTTTGCACCGCCAAATTCAAGATAAATCTGGGCAAGCAGCTTATTCAACGCCTTTTTGTCCATTTGCTTATTAATGAACTCCGGCGTATGAGTTTTTGCATGTGTATAAGTATTTTCCATTTTTATATATTCCTCAATTTCTTTAAATTCTTATCTACACTTTCGTTATGCTAAAGCTTTTCTTACAGCTTCATTGAATATAATTCTACCAACAGTAGTTTCTATTCTCTTACCCTTTTCATCACGTACAACAATCTTATCGTGAAGAGTAATTACTTTAGCTTCCAAAGCGGCTATTGCATCTTCAAAGCTGTAGAAATACCCTTTCACTTCCTGTTCAGGATCTTTTAATATGGTCAAATAGTAAAGACCCAGAACCATATCTTGAGAGTGAGTGATAATAGGTTTACCATTAGCCGGAGCCAGAATGTTGTTTGTTGCTAACATAAGCATTCTTGCTTCAGTTTGGGCTTCAATTGAAAGCGGAACGTGGACAGCCATTTGGTCCCCGTCGAAGTCTGCGTTGAATGCTGTACATACCAACGGGTGAAGCTGAATAGCTCTACCTTCAACAAGCTTAGGTTCAAATGCTTGAATACCTAATCTGTGCAGGGTTGGAGCACGGTTCAATAATACCGGATGTCCGTCAATTATTTCTTCTAATATATCCCATACTTTTGCATCGGAACGTTCAATCATTTTCTTAGCAGATTTAATGTTTTGAACATATCCTCTCTCAATAAGTTTATTTACAACAAACGGCTTAAATAATTCGATTGCCATTTCTTTTGGTAAGCCGCACTGATTTAGTTTCAAAGAAGGTCCTACAACGATAACTGAACGACCGGAGTAGTCAACACGTTTACCTAACAAGTTTTGACGGAAACGACCTTGTTTACCTTCAATAATATTTGACAATGATTTTAAGGCTCTGTTATTTGGACCAACAACAGTTCTGCCTCTTCTACCGTTGTCTATAAGAGCATCAACAGCTTCCTGTAACATACGTTTTTCGTTTCTAACGATAATTTCAGGAGCACCCATTTCAAGAAGTCTCTGTAAACGGTTGTTTCTGTTAATAACTCTTCTATATAAATCGTTTAAGTCAGATGTAGCGAATCTGCCGCCGTCTAATTGAACCATTGGTCTTAAATCAGGCGGTGTAACAGGAAGAACATCCATAATCATCCAAGTTGGATCAGTTTCTGAAGATATCAAAGAATCAAGAAGTCTTAATCTCTTAATTAACTTACCTTTTCTTTGAACAGATGTTACATGACCAGCTAACTCAGTTCTGATTTCTTCAGCAAGTTCTTTAACATTAATCTCGCTTAACAGCTTTTTAATAGCTTCTGCACCGATACCGACTTCAAGCTTAGATTCTTCGTTTTCCATCATAAAGTCTTCATACTCTTCTTCGCTGAGCAGTTGTAACTTTTTGAACGGGCTGTCAGCAGGATCAATTACAACATAGTTGTTGAAATATATTACCTGTTCTAAGTCTTTTAATGTCATATCTAAAAGCAAGCCAAGGTAAGAAGGTATACCTTTTAAGAACCAGATATGAGATACAGGTGCTGCTAAAGCAATGTGCCCCATTCTGTGGCGTCTTACCTTAGAATCAGTAACTTCAACTCCGCATCTTTCGCAGATAATACCTTTATGTCTTACTCTTTTATATTTTCCGCAATAGCATTCCCAGTCCTTTGTAGGTCCAAAAATTCTTTCGCAGAACAAACCGTCCCTTTCAGGTTTTAAAGTTCTATAGTTAATTGTTTCAGGTTTTGTAACCTCGCCGTATGACCACTTCAAAATTCTTTCAGGTGAAGCGATACTTATACGTATATAATCAAAATAATCAATACTTGTAGACAATTTTAATTCTCCTTATATTTCACCAAGTGTTGTAGAAGTATCAAAGAAGTTAATATTTAACAACTCTGAATCAATATCTGATAAAGTTCTTTTTGGAGCAGATTTTCTAACATCGTCCATATCACTCATCAAATCGACTTCAACACCGTTTTTCTTCGCAACTGTAATATCAAGTCCTATACTTTGTAATTCTCTTACAAGTACTTTGAATGATTCAGGAATACCAGGTCTAGGGATATTATCACCCTTAACAATAGCTTCATAAGCTCTGTTTCTTCCGTTAACATCATCTGACTTAATAGTTAACATTTCTTGAAGAGTATAAGCCGCACCGTATGCTTCAAGTGCCCATACTTCCATTTCACCGAATCTTTGTCCGCCGAACTGTGCCTTACCGCCTAAAGGTTGTTGTGTAACAAGTGAGTAAGGACCTGTTGAACGAGCGTGAATCTTATCATCAACAAGGTGGACAAGTTTAAGGATATATGATAACCCGACTGCTATAGGTTCATCAAACGGTTCACCGGTTCTACCGTCAATAAGGTAAACTTTACCGTCTTCTCTTACCCAATCACAGCCTGATTCTTTAATACCTCTTAAAAGCTCTGCCTTAGTCGCGATTTCAGATTGATTATCACCATATCTTTCATCAAAAGAAGGAGCTTCATAGTGTTCTTTAGTAAGATATGCTGCCAAACCTAACAAGCATTCATAAGTTTGACCCACATTCATACGAGAAGGAACACCAAGAGGGTTTAATACTATATCAACAGGAGTCCCGTCAGGAAGGAACGGCATATCTTCTTTTGGTAAAATTCTTGAAACGATACCTTTGTTACCGTGACGTCCTGAAAGCTTGTCACCTACTGATACTTTACGTTTTTGAGCTATATAAACTCTTATAACAGTATTAGCTCCCGGTGGTAATTCGTCACCTTTTTCTCTGTCAAAGACTTTAACGTCAAGAACTCTTCCGCCTTCCCCATGAGGAACTCTTAATGAGTTATCCTTTACATCTCTGGCTTTTTCAGCAAAAATTGCTCTTAAAAGTTTTTCTTCAGGCGGATGTTCGGATTCACCTTTAGGAGTAACTTTACCTACCAGAATATCATCAGCATAAACTCTGGCACCGATACGGACAATACCTCTCTCATCCAAATGTCTCAAAGCTTCTTCAGAGACGTTTGGAATTTCTCGGGTAATTTCTTCCGGTCCAAGTTTAGTCTGTCTAGCGTCTATTTCAAGTTTTTCAATGTGAATTGAAGTGAAGATGTCATCATGAACGCATCTTTCTGATAACAAGATAGCGTCTTCGAAGTTATATCCTTCCCAAGGCATATATGCAACTAAAATGTTTTTACCAATTGAAAGTTCTCCGCAGCTTGTAGAAGCACCATCTGCAATTACATCCCCTGCTTGAACTTTATCACCTTCATTTACAATAGGTTTCTGGTTAATACATGTGTCTTGGTTAGAACGAACATATTTCATTAAAGTATGTAAGTGCTGTTTACCGCTCATATCAGTAATAACAATTTCTTCACCTGTTACACGTGAAACAACACCGTCAACTCTGGCACATACAACCATACCTGAATCTTTTGCGACTCTTCTTTCCATACCTGTACCAACAACCGGTCTTTCCGTGATAAGAAGAGGTACTGATTGCCGCTGCATGTTTGAACCCATCAATGCACGGTTAGCATCATCGTGTTCAATAAACGGAATCATTGATGTTGCAACTGAAATAATCTGAATAGGGCAAACACCCATATAGTCAACTTTTGAAGAATCGCACATGATGAATTCTGATCTGTAACGAACCGGAATTTGAGCAGCTTTGAAAGACTTATCCGGATTCAACTGTACATCAGCAGGTGCGCATCTATAGTTCTCATCCTCGTCTGCTGTCATATAGACAACTTCATCAGTAACCTTTCCGTCTTTAACAACAAAGAACGGAGATTCAATAAAGCCATAGTCGTTAACTCTTGCGTGAGTAGCCAATGAACCAATCAAACCGGCGTTTGGACCTTCCGGAGTTTCGATAGGACATATACGACCATAGTGAGAAGGGTGAATATCACGAACTGCGAATCCTGCTCTTTCTCTCTGTAAACCGCCAGGTCCTAATGCTGAAATACGTCTTTTGTGTGTTAATTCCGCAAGCGGATTAATTTGGTCCATGAACTGTGATAACTGAGAACTTCCAAAGAATTCTTTCAAAGAAGCCACAAGCGGTTTTGTGTTTAACAAGTTCAACGGAGTTAACGTTTCAGAATCTTGAAGAGTCATTCTTTCTTTAACGATTCTTTCAATTCTTGAAAGGCCAACTCTGAATTGGTTTTGAAGAAGTTCGCCGACTGAACGGATTCTTCTGTTTCCTAAGTGGTCAATATCATCCAATGAACCTTCATCATAAGTTAAATTAATCAAGTATTCAATTGAAGCTACAATATCCTGAACAGTTAATGTTCTTGTACTGTTAGGAATATTAAGATTCAATTTTTTATTTAATTTATAACGACCTACACGACCGATATCATATTTCTTATCATCAAAGAATCTTGATTCAAGAATCTGACGACCGCCTTGAGCTGATGCCGGATCGCCCGGTCTCAATTTTTTATACAAATCAATCAATGCGTCATCTGTAGTTTCTGTTGTATCTTTATCCAAAGTTTTCTTTAAAAATTCAAAGTGTGTGAATAAAGATTCCATTTCAGAAACTGTAATCCCCATAGCCTTCAACAATGTGGTAGCGAGGATTTTTCTATTTTTATCAATCTTGACATAAATCAAGTCGTTAGAATCTGTTTCAATCTTTAACCATGCTCCTCTATTCGGAATCATGGTGGCATTATAAAGTCTCTTACCTGTAGGAGAGATTTCACGTTTGAAGTAAACACCTGGGGAACGTACAATTTGTGAAACGATTACACGTTCAGCACCGTTAACAATGAATGTACCTTTGTCAGTCATTGTAGGAATGTCACCGATATAAACTTCCTGTTCTTTTATTTCACCGCTGTCACGGTTAACAAGTCTTACCATAACACGGAGCTGCTTTGCATAAGTTGCATCGTGAATACGTGCTTCTTCAACAGTATATTTAGCATTATCAAAAGTATAGTTTGGCAAGAAATGAAGCTCTAATCTGCCTGTATAGTCCTTAACAGGAGAAAATGCAAGAAGCTCTTCTTTCAAACCTTCTTTTAAAAACCATTCAAATGATTTTTTTTGCACGTCAATTAAATCTGGTAAATCATCCAAACGAGTATTTGGTATACCCATTGGAGTTACTCTTTTTGCATATTTTGTCGACATTAATTCACCTCATCTATTCTAATGATGTACGTACTATATAAAAATTAGTTATTTTGTTCTATTTTATTTCGGACATAATTATCCCATGTACATGTTCTCATGTTATACTATCGTACAACATCAAAAAAGCGAGTCAAGTTGATAAGGGTATAACTTACAATTTTTCAAGTGTCATCTTTACAAAAATTTACAATAAATAGCGGGCAGATTAATTAGAAGCTGCTTAGCTGAATCTTGCAAACACTTTGTTAATATTTTTAAGATAGTCTTCTGTATTAAAACATTCATCTAATTCTAGGTCTGATAAAATATTTTCTTTCTCAAGACCTTTTCTAAAATTGCCTCCGCCAAGCGCCTCAAGAGCATGCTTTTGAACAATTCTGTAAGCATCCTCTCTTGTGTAACCTTTGTCTTCAACAAGCTTCAACATAACCTTCTGGGAATAAATGACACCACCGTAAAGCTGTGTATTTTTAAGCATATTTTCCGGATGTACAACAAGATTTACCATTACATGCTTAAAACGGAAAAGCATAAAATCAACCAGTATTAACGAATCCGGGAAAATAATTCTTTCAGCGGAAGAGTGAGAAATATCTCTCTCATGCCACAAATTTATATTTTCAAACGCAGCTAGCATGTTTGAACGTACAACTCTTGCTAATCCGCACAGGTTTTCGCAAAGAACCGGATTCTTTTTATGCGGCATTGCAGAAGAGCCTTTCTGATTCTTTCCAAAACCTTCCTCAACTTCTCTTACTTCCGTCCTTGCAAGATGCCTGATTTCTGTTGCATATTTTTCAATAAGAGATGCTAAGAGAGCAAGCTCAGACATAAACTTAGCATGTCTGTCACGTGAAATAATCTGGGTCGATATTTTCGCAGGTGCAAGTCCCAGTTCCATGCAAGCAATATTCTCCACTTCAACAGGGAGATTGCTGTAAGTGCCGACCGGACCGGAAATCTGTCCGACAGCTATCTCTTTCAAAGCCGCAATAAAAGTACATTTAGCTCTTTCCAGCTCATCCAGCCAATTAAGAAGCTTAAAACCAAAAGTCGTAACTTCCGCATGAACACCGTGAGACCTCCCGATACAAACTAAATCTTTGTACATAAAAGCTTTTTCTTTAATAACTTTTATTAATTCATCCAATTCTTTAAGAATAATATCCGAACTATCTTTAATTTGAAGAGCGAATGCAGTATCTATAACATCAGAACTTGTCAACCCCATGTGAATATATTTTGCAGATTCTGCCCCTACAGATTCATTAACCGCAGTCAAAAAAGCTATTACATCATGCTTAACTTCCTGCTCAATTTCATCAATTCTCTCCAGAGTAAAAGAAGCTTTATTTTTTATATCATTTATTGCATCATAAGGGATTTTACCAAGTTTTACATAAGCTTCGCAAACAGCAAGTTCGACTTTTAAATAGTAATTAAACTTTACTTCTAAATCCCAGATTTTTTTAATTTCTTTACGTGAATATCTCTCAATCATAGAAAAAATTATACTATAAATTGCATGTTTTTTAAAACATGTAAACTAACATAAAATATTGTATTATTTATTAGTCATTCGCCTAATTTCACAAAAGAATTTACCTTATATTATATTCTGTAGTGAAATTAATAATATAACTGCAATGGATATCTTGACAGAAAGAGAAACTGAATATTTATCACTTGTAGCAATGGGATTTCAAAATACAGAAATTGCCAAAATTCTATATGTTTCACCGTGCACTGTAAAAAAGACGTTGGAAACTATTTTTGTTAAATTATTTGCAAAAGATAGAGCAAGTGCTGTTGCATTAGGCTTTTTATATGGAATCCTTACTCTAAATTCAATAACCCGTATTATTGAAAGATACCGTCTTAATACCGTATACGCACTTCAAATTACACCTTTTGAACAGAAAAAATTTACAGACTAAAAAAGAAGGCTGCATAGCCTTCTTTTTTAGTTTTAATCCTTATTAAAAAGCGATTTCCAGAAGCTTGCTTCCGCCTCAATTGCATTACGAGTATTTTCTCTCCTTTGCTGCGCCTCGCGCTGCTGGCGCTTTAATTCACGTTGTTTACGTTTGAGTTCGCGCTGGCGCTGTTTTTGTTGCCGTTCACGTGCTTTTTGTTGAGCTTCGGCTTGCGCATTTAGCTCTTTCTCTTTTTGCGTTATCGGAGAGATTAAATTATTAACATAATTTTCTATTCTGGATTCCGCTGCATAAACTGCCGCAGAAGATAAAAACGCAGCTACAAAAGCCATAGACAAAAACTTTTTCATCTTCATACTCCTTTGTTATTTTTTAAGCAATGAATTCCAGTAATCTTTTTCAGCTTGGACAGCTTCTTTAGTTGCCTGGCGTCTTGCTTGAGCTTCTTTTCTTTGTTTTTCCATTGCAGCTTGTCTTTCTTCTTGCTGTCTTTTGTATGCTTCTTGTTTTTCTCTTTGTTGTTTTTCGTAAGCAGCCTTTTTAGCAGCATTTTCTTTCTGCTGAGCTTCTACCTTAGCATTGAATTCTTTTTCCTTGTTAGTAATAGGAGAAAGTTTTTTGTTTACATAGTTTTCCAATCTTGATTCTGCAGCTGAGGCAGCAAGCGTTCCTGTAAGAGCAATAAGTGTTAAAACAGTTAATATTTTTTTCATATAAAACTCCTTTCTTTCTCTCTAAATAAATCACATTTTAGACTACATTTTTTTAATTTTCAAGTATAATGTTAATATGAGTGCAGAATTACTAGGACTAAATATTGATACATTCGGATTCGAAGAAGCTGTTAATAGAGCTAAAATACTCATTGATGGACGAAAAGTTTCTCAGATTGTTACTATCAATCCTGAAATGTTTGAGACAGCACAAAAAGACAACGATTTTACAAACATAATTAAAGAAGCTGATATGGTTATACCAGACGGGGTCGGTGTTAAAATCGCATTAAAACTCAACGGCGTAAATACGGAAAGAATTCCGGGGATTGATTTTGCTTACAGACTATTAGAAGAAGCTGCAATAAATAATATTCCTGCAGCTATTATAGGAGCTAAAGAAGAAGTTGTAACTAAAGCTGTAGACAATCTGACAAAAAAGATTAACGGGTTGAATATTGTTTACTGCCATAATGGATATTTTGAGGATGATAACAAAATTTATGAAGAAATCAACCTAAAATCACCTAAGCTTATTCTTGTCGCAATGGGTTCACCAAGGCAGGAAAGATTTATTTATAATGCAAAAAAAGTTTTAAAACCGGCTCTTATGATAGGAATAGGCGGAAGCCTTGATGTTTGGTCGGGAAATATTAAAAGAGCGCCAAAACTTTTTAGAATAATTGGGATGGAATGGCTTTATCGGACAATTACACAGCCCTCTCGAATTAAAAGGATATTCCCAACATTACCTGTTTTCTTAATTAAGTCAATTACAAAAAGGAGTTTATAATGCTTAATCCCCAAGAAATCGAAAAACTTGAAGCTTCTGCAAAAGAAGTTCGAAGAAATATATTAAAAATGGTACACAATGCAAAATCAGGTCATCCCGGCGGCTCGCTTTCCGGTGCTGATATTCTAACAGTTCTTTACGAAAAATGTTTAAATATTCCTACAAATTGGGATAAGGACTCCGATTTTGACAAAAGAGACCGGTTTATAATTTCCAAAGGGCATGCTTCCCCTCTTCTTTACGCTATACTTGCGCAGCATGGAATTATCTCCAAGGACGAGCTGCTAACATTCAGAAAAATGAACAGCAAACTCCAAGGACATCCGGCACGCGGATATCTTCCTGGAATTGAAACATCTACGGGCTCTTTAGGACAAGGACTCTCTGTCGGATGCGGAATCGCAATGGGACTCAAGCTTGATAAAAACCCTGCCAAGGTAGTTGTTTACATGGGTGACGGCGAACTACAGGAAGGATCCTGTTGGGAAGCTTTTATGCAGGCAGCCCATAGAAATTTAGACAACCTCATTGCAATCATAGACAGAAACAAGCTACAAATAGACGGATGTACCGAAAATGTCATGGCACTTGGAGATGTTTCCGAAAAGATTAAAGCCTTTGGATGGAATGTTATTGAAATAGATGGACATAATATTGAAGAAATATACTCAGCCGTTGAGAAGGCTAAAGAATCCGACAAACCGTTCGCTATTATTGCAAGAACTATAAAAGGAAAAGGTGTCTCTTTCATGGAAAACCAAGCCGGATGGCATGGTAAAGCCCCTAATGATGAGCAGCTTGAATTAGCTTTAAAAGAATTGGAGTAACTATGAAAACTTGTCCATTTAATGATAACAAAAACTGCGACAATAATTGTCCCCTTTACATTTCTCCGGAAGACTTGAATGAATTTGTGACAGCAAGACTAGCCTCTATAGGGGTTCTTAGCAGAAAAGAGGGCGAATGCTCCCTAAAAATGCTTGCACTAAGTCAAAGCAGAATAGTATTTGAAAACACTAATACAAGAGGTTAATCCTTACTAATTTTTTCTGACTCAGTTTTGTCAGAATCCGGTTCGTTTGTGTTAATTTTTAATTCTGCTTCTCTTGCTTTCATCATTGCTTGCAAGACCGGATCATCAATGGATTGTTTTTTTATGTCTGCAAATACAGCCTTAAGCTCATCCTCAGATAATCCTTTTGGAGAACGTACGCAAACAACTATTTTTTCTTTTCTAAAAGTAAAATATGCGGCTATAATAATACCCCATAACAAGGTACCTTGTATTAGACCAATTTGCGGGATATTAGTGATATATGATGATACCATATTCCATAACTGCATCCAGACCCAGCCCGGAAAAACTATAAAACCTGCAAACAGGCAGCATACAACCATACCTGCAATAAATAAACCTTTTATACCTCTTATCTGTATAACATTTAAATTTTTTTTCATTTATTAATTCCTATTAATTGGAGAAACTCATCCTCATGTAATATTATAACACCTAATTTTTCAGCTTTGTCCAATTTTGAACCGGGATTAGCTCCTGCTACTACATAAGAAGTGTTTTTGGATACGGAAGAGGAAGTTTTTCCTCCCATTAATTTAATTTTATCACTAGCTTCATCTCTTGTCATTGATTCAAGAGTCCCTGTCAAAACAAAGGTTTTTCCTGCTAATTCAGAAGTTTTTATACGACTTTCTTCATTAAACTCAAACCCCAGTGATATAAAATCATTAATTAAATTAATATTTTCCGGTGTATGAAAATATTCATATACGCTATTGGCTATCTTCTCCCCAATTCCTTCTATTTTAGCAAAATCCTCTGCTGTTGCTGATAAAAGGCTTTTCAAATTTGGAAATTCACCTACCAGCAAGTCAGCCGTTTCTTTACCGACATGTCTTATCGAAAGTGCTGTTATAAACCTTGATAGAGGTCTATTCACGCTTTCTTGAATTGAATTATATATATTTGCAGCAGATTTTTCTTTAACTAAATCTAACTTCATTAAATCTTCTATTGTTAATCTATAAAAATCAGCAGGAGTTCTTACCATACCCAAATTATACAGCTGTGCTATTACGGATGGTCCTACAAAATCAATATCCATTGCTTCTTTTGAAGCAAAATATTCCAGCTTAGCCTTAATTATAGACGGACATTTCTCGTTTGTGCAATACAAGTTAACTTCACCATCTCTAACCTCTAGTCTTGAATTACATTCAGGACAATATTTAGGAGGCAGATAGGCTGCAAGATTATTATGTTCGGGACAATCTACAACTTTTATTACTTTCGGTATTATTTCTGCCGCTTTTTTAATAAGGACTCTATCTCCAATCCTAATATCCAAACGCACAATCTCATCAAAATTATGAAGGCTTGCCCTTGAGACTACGCTGCCTGCAAGGTTTACCGGCTCTAATACCGCTACAGGAGTAACAGCACCTGTTTTTCCAACTCCTAACTCTATATCAAGAAGCTTTGTCGTAATCTCTTCCGGAGGAAATTTAAATGCAGTTGCCCATTTTGGCGCGCGAGAAGTAAAACCCAGTTCGTTTTGATAGTCTAATCTGTTAACTTTGATTACAACACCGTCTGTTGCATAACCTAAATCAAACCTTTTTGTTTTCCATTCTTCACAAAAAGCTATTGCACCTTCTATATCATCTACAAGTCTTATATTAGGATTTGTTTTAAAGCCCAGTTCTTTTATATACTCTAAACTTTCCCAATGGGTTTTAGGAATATAATCAGACTTCTCAATAATAGCGGTATATGTAAACATTGAAAGGTCTCTTTTTGCAGTAATTGTACTATCAAGCTGCCTCAAAGAACCAGCGGCTGCATTACGAGGATTGGCAAACAATTTTTCTCCATTCCTTAAGCTTTCTTCATTTAGTTTTTCAAACGAAGCTTTGGGCATATAAATCTCCCCGCGGACTTCAACATCAGCATTTTTAAAAAGCCTTAACGGAATAGCTTTAACAGTCTTTAAATTTTGAGTAATATTCTCTCCGATAATACCGTCGCCGCGGGTTACACCTTGTACAAAAAGCCCGTCATGATAAGTAAGGGCAATCGCAAGTCCATCAATTTTTAGTTCACAAACAAGCTCAACTTTCCCCGGGCACTCTTTTTGAACTCTTTCGTACCACTTTCGAAGTTCTTCTTCATTGTATGTATTATCTAAGCTGTACAGTCTGTACTTATGTTTAACCTCGTCAAAACCTGAACTTATACCACCCACTCTTTGAGTAGGGCTGTCAGCTGTCACCAGCTCAGGATAGTCCTCTTCAAACTTTTGAAGCCTCTTGAACAAGTTATCATATTCAAAATCGCTAATTAGAGGATTGTCCAGAACATAATAATTATAGCTGTATTTATTAATTAAATCCCTTAATTCTTTAATCTCATTCTCAATCATGTAAATAAACTCTACCGTCTCTATCCGTAATAACTCTAATTATACCTATCATTATCCAAAAAATAAATTGTATTTGCGGTCTAAAAAAGACTGTATCAACAATGCCATGAATCAAAATTCCAGATATAGATACTAATGCGACCGTAAGATAAATAACAGAAGCATTTCGTCTTGTAAAAATATAATTTAGGCATCTGGTAATATTACAAACAAGAAAACATAAAAATGCAATTAGAGCAAAAATTCCGCTTTCGACGGCAATCTCTAAATAAATGTTATAGGCGCTCAAGGCATCAAACCCTGTTTTCATATATAGTCCGTATATTTCTCTGAAATTTTGATTTCCCACACCGATACCTAACAAAAAATTATCCTTAAGCATTTTTATGCAAGAGCTATAAACATTAAATCTGAAAGAATTTGAGCTGTCATTTCTCATAGCAAATATAGAAAATACCCTTGCCCGCAATGCAGAGGTTGAAATAATTAAGAAAAAAATAACAGTCGTAAATACAGAAACAATCCAAGTAAAAACTTTCTTATAAAAAGGTTTTAAAAACCTATACGTAATAACTACCAATAAAATAAACTCAGCCAGCAAGCCCAAATACGCTCCGCGGCATCCGGTTAAAATTATAGCAGCTGACGCAGCGAAAAAACAAACAAGCCCGCATAAAGATGTTTTGAAATGTTTATTTAAAAGAGGTAAATATACAAGAATCAATGTTGACGGAAGTGCTGCCAGCAAATACCCGCCAAACAAATTTGGGTTATAAGGTTTTAATGACCCGTAAACTCTTGTCATAACTTCCTCGGGATTCAAATGGGAAACATCTTGCCATCCGGATATAGCAGATACAGAAAGGAAATTCTGATAGAATGCATACAATGATTCAAGCACAACCGCACAAGCCAAAGCTAGCAAAATGTATTTAATTTTACTTTTATTATCCTTTATGTAGTGCACAAATGAGACATAAAAACCCAAATATATAAAAGTTTTACAAAACCCTTTAAAGCTATAGAGCAATAAAGATGAACCCGCCACACTTATCAAAACTATCATAAAATATACCAAAAGAAACATGTCCGCTCTGGTAAGGCGGAATTTTTCAGCAGGTTTAGTCAAGAGTTTTATGACTGTCAAAATCATTCCAAAAACAGCAAATATACCTATGTTATCGGATTGTGCAACAGTTGATGAAACAATTACCAATAAGATATTTATGTATATAAGCCAATCGATTTTTTGCAGCACAACACTTCTGGTATAAAAACCGGATAAGAGTTTTTGAGAAGCCTTTAAAACGGAATTTAAGAACATCAAAACTATCCTACATTAACATTCTCGCCAGAATCTTCAACATTAGCATCATTTGACACACGTACATCAGAAATTGTTCCGTTAAACTTATATGTCTTACCCTCTAATGTGACAGGCAGCCCCATTTTAATCTTATTACCTCCCACGACAGCACCGTCTTTCGTTATTTTAGCTGTATCTGTAATAGTTACAACGGCATCATAAATTGAAGGTTGAGACGGGTCATTAACAGGAATATACCTGCCAGCCGGTGAAAGTGTTTTGCGAGGCTGTGAAGAAACATCAACAACAGTCAATTCCGTATATGGAACATTCCTTATTGTTATAAATGTTTTATCATTTTTCTTAACAGGGAATTCTTCGCCAGTAACAGTAACTCCTCTTAAAAACACTTGAAAAGAAATAGACGAAGTCGCCTCTATTTGCTTATCAGCAGTCTGTCTCAAATGTTTTGCGGTATATAAACCTACCAGCAGCGCTATAATAACGCCGCCAATAATAATTAAATCCACTAAACTAAACTTTCTCATATAATTCTCCTCTTAAGTATCTAATTCTATGACTTCAGGCATAGCAGATAATATTTCTTCACATGTTGTTACTGCGCATCCAAATTGTTTTATTACAATTCCAGCTGCTATATTTCCCAGTATTGCAGCATACACAGGTTCGGCACCGGCTGCTAAAGCAAGTGTATATGTAGCTGTAACAGTATCTCCTGCACCTGTAACATCAAAAACTTTTGACTTGTTAAATACCGGAATATGAGTATATTTTCCGCCTTTTTCTATTACTACCATTCCTTCAGAACCACATGTAATAAGGATACATTCAGCTCCGGTTTGATCCATCAAGGAATAACCCGCTCTTATAAAATCGTCTTTTGTCTTTAAAGGATAACCGACATATTTTTGTGTATCAGGAAAATTTGGAGTCATTGAATATACGCCCTTATAACGATTCAAATCTCTTTGTGCATCAACAACAACTTTCTTGGAATATTTTTTAGCACTTTCCGTAACACATTTTATAATATTATCTGATAACGTTCCAATATGGTAATCTGATAGGATAACCGCATCAAAATCCGGGATTAACTTTTCGATTTTATCAATCAAAATTTTTTCAGTTTCTTTTGATATCGGAGCATTTGTTTGCCTATCTATTCTTACAATTTGCTGGGTAATAGAATGCGAACAAGAACCGGAAATTCTGGTTTTCGTAATTGTTTTTCGCTCCTTATCCGTAACAAGAGAAGAACAATCAATGCCGGCTTCGGCAAAAGCATTTTTTAAATCATTTGCTTGATAATCATCCCCAATAACGCCAATAACACTAACCTTACCGCCATTTATTGAAGAAACGTTATGAGCAGCATTAGAAGCACCACCCAAAATGTGTTTGGTGTGAGTATGCTGCAATATTAAAACGGGAGCTTCTCTAGATATTCTTTCGGTATCTCCATAAACCATTTCATCAAGAGCCAAATCCCCTATTACAAGGATTTTTGACTCCCCAAGTTTATTTATCAAGTTCTTCAATTTCTCAATACTTATATCCATAAATTCCATCTCTCTTATGATTGTCATCTATTGAAATATCATATATAATATTATCATAAAAATAAAAGTTAAATTTTAGGATAGTTCTGAATGGCTGAAAATGAGTTTCAAAATAGTAAAATTTACAGTGAGAATGACACGTTTGATATAAATGAACTTGCTGCTATAGATGAAGAAATCACCCCTGAATTTATAGAAAATCTCCAGTCTAAAGTATCTAAAAATGCAGAAAAGTTAAATAACGCAGTTAAACCTTCTCTGCCAAATGATGATTCAGAACTTTTTGAAGAAATTCCGGCTGCTTCGGACGATGAAAAAGCGGAAGAAGCTCATTCTCCTGAACTAAAAAACCCGGCTGTAAAACCTTCTGATATTGATGAAAATGTTGATGACAACTATATAAAAAAATATAAAGCTAAAATAAATAAGCAAGAAGCGGCTTTGAATAGCGATACTCAAACTACACCAGAGCTAAAGCCAAATCCAAAGGCTCAAAAAACAAAACCGTCGGTTCAAAGTGATAGCCCAAAAGAATCCGCCGAATCGGATAAAAAGCCGCAAGAATCTGAAACCGAAGGAAAAGAGAATAAAGAAATAGAGAATTTAACCAGCGGGAATATTCTTGAAAAACCACTTGCAAATGAGCAATTAAAATACAATGAAAGCTTGGATTATCTTGACAATAACACAAAATATGCCAAGTATGTAATCTATATAGCTCCAGAAAACATTGAGTTTATGGAAAGCTTAACAGTGAAAGAGCGCAAAAACTTAATAAATAAGATTTTAAGAGAACAAGATAATATAGCAGTAACAAAAAGACACCTTGGAATAGTACAATCAACCATAAAACATGTAATAATAGCTATTTTAACATTGGCTATTACAATTCCTGCCGTATATATCACTATTAATGCATCTTTGGAAGCGACTATTAATAATTACAGAAGGTCACAGTCCATATTTAAAACTTTATATAAAGAGCATGGCAAAATAAAAACTAATGCTCACCTAAAATAGTTTATGCAGACTGCTCACCTAGTAGTTTATCTGCAATATTGCTGCCAAGCTGATAACCGGTAATTGATGCCATAACAAAAGCAAGACCTTTTAGCATACCAGGAACCGGTTTTAATGAAATTTTATTAAAGAGTTTTTTAGTTGCACAGTAATCCTTAATAGCACTTGCTTGTTCTTTTAAAAATGGATTTTGGCAATATAAGCTATCTCTTGCAACTGTAACTTTTTTACCATCAATCTTTTTGGTAAGCGGCATACCTAAAAATTTCTTTGCAGCAGATTCTGCAGTAAACATAGTTGTTAAAGCGAGAGATTCTCTAGCTAAAGCATCTGCCTTATCATCTGAATATAAAACTTTTACACCGCTTGTAGCACAGATAATAGGATTTATATTATCTGCAGTAAATTGAACAACTTTTCCTACACCTTTTAAAAATTTACCTTCATTTGCCATATTTTTAATAGCTTGTTCAGCACTCTTAAAGGTTTCACCGGCAGCTTTATCACTAACTTGAACCATATCACTTGTTGCTTTAGCAGCTTTTAAGGTTTGACCTGCAGCTAAATCCATATTCATCATGCCATATATAGGATTCTCTTCTATTGCATCTACACCTTTAGATGCTCTTCTAAAAGAGAACACAGCGTTTGATGCAATAGCCGGAGCAAATAATGCAATTGATGATAAACCTGCTGTCATAATTTAACCTTACACACTGTAATACTACAAATATATAAAGTAAATTTATGCAGAGAAATTGCATATAAATCACAAGGTTTTACAAATCTTAATAAATATTAAGCCTCTTCTGATTCAGATTCCGACTGTGACACAGGCTCCTTGTAAACTTTTAATTTTGTTATTCTTGCGCCATCAACTTCAATAACGGTAAAAGTCAGCCCTTCATAAGTAACTGAATCGCCTACATTGGCAATATGACCAATCAATTTTACAACCAGCCCGGCAATAGTTTCCACATCATCTTCTTCAAATCTTGAAGCTTTTATCCCAAAAAATTCTGCAAGTTCATCAATACGCATCATTGCATTTGCAATGTATGTATTTTCGCCAATTTCTCTTATATCAGCCTCTTCCTCTTCATCAAATTCGTCTTGGACATCGCCTATTATCTCTTCCAGAACATCTTCAAGCGTTATTAAACCTGCAGTTCCGCCGAATTCATCAATTACAACAGCAACCTGAGCATGTTCTTTTTTGAATTGGATAATTAAATTGTCAAGAGTCATTGTTTCCGGCACAAGCATTAAAGGTCTGATTAATTTTTCTATCGAAAAATTTTCTTTATTCATTGATAGTGAATATAAATCTTTTACATGAATAAAACCTAATATTTTATCAATATTTTCTTCGTAAACAGGATATCTCGTATATTGATTCTCCAGCGCAAGCTTTGTTAAATCATCATAAGTAATATCATTAGGGATACAAAGCATGTCTGTACGAGGTATCATAACTTGTTTTGCCATCAAGTCAGAAAATTTAAACATATTATGCAGCATCTCTGCTTCTGTTTCATTTAATACGCCTTCGTTATAACTAACATCTACAAGCATATCTAACTCCTCTGTCGAATGTACAAGAGAAGAATCACTTGAGGTTGCATGAAATGCGCATAAAATTTTATCTCCGGACACAAGAAGCAGCCAGACAAATGGCTTAAATATTGTTATAAACATGTCCATTGGAGTTGCAACAAGGAGCGCAAGTTTTTCTGTATGCTGCAATGCTAAGCACTTAGGAAGCTGCTCTCCAAGTAAAACATGGAAATAAGTTACCAGGACAAATGATATCGGCACGGCAACGGCATGAGCAAAAATTGCAGCATTCGCAACAGGCAAAATTCTTATAACAGGTTCTATGAGTTGTACAATAGTAGCTTCTGCAACCCAACCTAAAGCAATACTGGCTATTGTTACTCCTAATTGTGCAGCTGCCAGCATTTTATTTGTTTCATTTACTAATTTTAAAGCACGCCGCGCGTGAGAGTTTCCCTCTTCACATAGCTGCTCAAGACGAGTCTTTCTAACCTTAACAAGAGAGAATTCCGCCGCTACAAAAAAACCGTTAACAAAGAGTAAAAAAACTATTATGAATATATTAACAAATATATCAGTCGGGTCCATTCCTCAAAAATACCTTTAATTTACATTTGTAATTTTACACTATATATGAATATTTTGCAATAATAGACAAAATCAGACCTGTTATAATATAATCGGAATATGAAAACTGGAGCTTTTGTAATACCAACGGGAATAGGAGCCTCAATTGGAGGTTTTGCGGGAGATGCATGTAAATGGGCAAGAAAGTTTGCTTCCAAAAACAGACTTATCGTAAACCCAAATGTTGTTAATGCTGCCTGTTTTTCCGGAATTACAGAAAACATGCTTTACTTAGAGGGATATTCTCTGGATGAATTCTTCAAAGGGCATTTGCATTTATTACCAAGCAAAAATAATCGTATCGGCGTCATTTTTGATAAACAGATACCCAAGGATGTTTTAGATGTCCATATAAATACAATTAACGCAGTCAAGACGGTCTATGATATAGATATCCCTGAATACATCATAACTGAAGAAGAAGTTGGAGTAGATTTTTTTATTGACAACTCCGGCTCTTCAGTCGGTAATATAAAAAACCCTGAAACATTACTCAATGCAGGAAGAGCTTTACTAAAAAACGGAGTTGATGTTCTTGCAGTTGTTTGTTTCTTCCCGGAAGATCAAGGAGAAGATTACGAAAACGGAATTGGAGTTGACCCTGTTGGCGGAGTAGAAGCTATTATATCTCATTACATATCTAAAGAATTAAAAGTGCCGTGCGCTCACGCACCTGCTTTTGCAGATTATTCTATTTCACCGAAACTTGTTGACCCAAGATGTGCTGCTGAATTTATTACACCGACATTTTTACCTTGTATACTTTTAGGATTACAGCACGCACCTAAGTTAACGCCGCATCAGACTCAAGGAAGTATCTCTGTAGACAATGTAGATTTTCTTATAACACCATACAACTGT
The DNA here is from genome assembly GCA_944326455.1 of Candidatus Gastranaerophilales bacterium. GTDB lineage: Bacteria > Cyanobacteriota > Vampirovibrionia > Gastranaerophilales > Gastranaerophilaceae > CAG-196. The sequence continues at coordinate 58,318 of CALVEA010000005.1, forward strand.
CTTGGAGGGATTCCAATGCTTGAAATGAGTAAAAGGAATAAAAAGGTCTATGCAATCAGGGAAAATGAGACAGTCCTTAATGTTTCCAAGGTGAACTTTCCAATAAACTGTGATATAATAAATACATACGAAGAATTACTGGAGCTTATATGATAAAACTAATAAAAAAAGGTTTCTCTTTGGCTGAACTGCTTATTGTAATGGCTATTATAGCAATTGTTACAGCTATGAGTTTTACTATCGCAAAAAAAGGGATACAAGATGCATATAACCTTTTTTTCTATACCGGATACCAAGGAATGTATGATGCTATAGGCGATGCTGTTGACTATGGGTATCAAATAACAAACACGGGAGTAAACACTTGTGATTTTACAAAACATATTGTAAAAATACTCTCTGGTACAGAAGAATCCTCCAGTTCAACTTCAATTAAATTTGCAGTACCTAACGGAATAAAATATACACTTTCTTATGCCGGAGCTTATACTTACAACAGCGAACAAGGCTACTATTACAAAATTGTAATGGAAGTTCCGCACCAAAAGAAAAACAGCTCCGACAGCGGTGCAAAAATTACTTTCTATTATTTCCCTACTTACAATAACGGAATACTTATTCCGGACTCTGTTTCCAGCGCAGATAATCTTATTAATTTGCAATCAAGAAGAGATTTGCTTCCGTTTTATGTCGATGACGGAACTGTTGGACGAGTTATAGAGTACTCCGGCGGATATGGTTATGAAAAACCGGCTTTTTATGACTTTAAAAACGCATATTGTAAAGCCTACGGCACACTCACACTCGCCAGTAAAACATTCGTCAATTGCAGCGGAATAGCACAGTCTACGAAGGGTGTCGTTAAACCTGTAAACCCAAGAAAGATATTCTAAGCATTTTCTCTTAAAGATAAAAACAACAGCGGCTTGAAAATAAATTCAAGCCGCTGTTGTTTTCTTAGTATCTGGTTATTATTTCAAATTAACAGTATTATTGTCTGCTAAGAATTTTGCAACTTTTTCATTTAATGCCTGTTGTGAAAGTGAATTAAACACTCCGGGAGTTTGTGATAATTGTTTTATCATGGTTGGAGTATCTATTTGATACATTCTTCCAAGCTCAGCTAATTTAGCACCAAAATCTGCTTGGGAAACTGTTATATTTTCTTCTTTCGCAATCTTATCAATTACAAGAGAGTTTTTAACTCTTATAGCAGCATCCTCTTTTAAATTATTCATTATACTATCATAGCCTTGAGCTTCTACAGCTTGCTCCCAAGTAAAACCCTGCATTTGAAGTTTTTGCTTATATTCTTCTAAAAGCTGGTCAGCTTCTCTGTCTATCATTGACTGCTGGATATCAACTTTTGCATTATTAACAACTTTTTCAAATATTGCCTTCTCAGAATTTGTTCTATCAATGTCTTCTTTCTGCTTATCAAGATATGACTGAATATCAGCTTTTAAATCTTCAACTGTTTTAAACGGTCCTACCTTTTGTGCGAATTCATCATTTAATTCAGGCAGCAATTTTGTCTTTATTTCATTGATTTTACACTTAAACACAGCCGGTTGACCTGCGAGTTTCTTCTCATGATAAGATTCAGGGAATGTAACTGTTATATCAAAATCTTCACCAATAGTCCTATCAACAAGCTGTTCTGCAAAGCCGGGAATAAAGCTTGAATGAGCCAGGTCAAGGGTATAATTTTTTGCATCACCATGTTCAATTTTTTCTCCGTTGACAAAACCTTCAAAATCAAACACGACAATATCATTTGCAAGAGTTTTTCTATCAGTTACAACAACAGTAGCAGCCTCTCTTTCAAGAAGCCCGTTGATAGAATTTTGCATAGCATCATCCGGTGTTTTATAACCTTCAACATCAATTGTCATATTTTTGTACTCACCGAGAGTAACTTCCGGTCTTAATTCCATTCTTGCAGTAATCTTTAAATCTTCACCAATATTGTATTTGTAAGACTCTACATAAGGTTGAGCCACTACATCAAGATTATTTTCTTTAATAATTTCTGAAAATAGTCTAGGTAAAACGGATTCAAGTGCTTCATGTTTAATTCTTTCTTCACCGATATTTTGTTCGACAATATTTCTTGGAGCTTTACCTTTTCTAAAACCAGGAATATTTATATACTGTGCAATCTTTTTAGCCGCATTATTATAATATCCAACTGCATCCTTAGCAGGAACTTCAATCTCCACTTTTACAATATTTTCAGGGAGTTTTTCAATTTTAGTTTCCATTTACTTATCCTCATTTATATATCATCACTTATATACGCTACTACAAACAGGCACAATTGTAAACCGGCGGGGCATTAATATGCCCCGCCGGTTTACACATTAGTTAAATAAGTAAATTTAAACAAGACCTTCTTTTACTGCCTTCACCGCGGCTTGCACTCTATCATTTACACACATTTTTTGAAGAATAGAGCACACATGAGCTTTTGCTGTATGAACACTTACAATAAGTTCTTTAGCAATTTCTGTATTACTTTTACCTTCAACTAAGTGTTTTAGTACCTCATATTCCCTTTCTGTTAGAGGAACCCTGCCCTCTTCTGAAGATTTATCTTTTAAAATTCCCAAAGTCTCTTGTTTTGGGAATGAATCCAAAACCTTTCTTGCTATAACCGGATCTAACCAGCAGACACCATTGACTACATCTCTGATAACATCTGCTAATTTTGATGGATCAATATCTTTCAAACAATATGCCATGGCACCCGAAGATAAGGCTGCAATAACCTCTTCTTCCCTGTCATGGGAGGTCAAAGCTATAACTTTGATATCACGATTCATTTCTTTAACTTTTAAAGTTGCTTCAATACCATTCATTCCCGCAAGCCCCAAATCCATTAGAACAATGTTCGGGTTATAGCGTTCAATAAGTTCTAGCCCGTCAACAGCATTATCACTTTCTGCAACGACCTCGATATCATCATTTGAATTCAAAGCACACCTTAATCCAACTCGTGTAAGTTTGAAATCCTCAATTATAATTACGCTAATCGTCTTTTTTTCAATCTCAACTGTAGTACTCATCAACTCTCTCCTTACTATTTGTGTACAAATATATTAAATAATAGTAAAGATTTGCAGTATATTAGCCACTCATCTATAGTTTACTAGCCACCCCTACAGTTCAAAATTATTATGATTTTGCAGAATTTTCAAAACCACGTAAAAGAGAAATAAAATTTTTATATTCACATATTAAATTATCAAAAACCATTTTTGAATAGAAATCAGGATTTCGATTTTTCAGGATATTTTCTGCATCCAGCATTAAGCTTTCTGCTTTTAACTCCAACTGTTTAAATAACTTTAATTGTTCCTGCGAGCTTAATATATCAGCACAAACAAGCTTAACTCTGGAGGTCGTAAGAAATTGAATAGGATTTTCCTGCGGAGGCGAGAGCAGAAGCCTTTTTAATTCAAATTCACCTTCCATAGTAATTGAATAAAAAGTTGAAGGTCTGCCGCCTTTAGTCATTGTTTTTTGAGTTTTGACATAACCTGAAGCTTCAAGTCTGTTCAATGCCGGCTTTATTGTACCATAGCTTGGGGTTGTGAGAACTGAAAAGAGAAGTCGTATCTCCTTTGATATACCATACATTGTTAAAACTTTTTTACTGAGTTCATATAATATTAAAAGCTCTATCATCCTTCATTCCTTAATTCAGCTCGTTTTGCACTATGGAAACAAACTCATCAGCAAGCTTCTCACTCCATTTATTATTAGCATCACCTTTTATAGTATTTAAAGCTTCTTCTTTTGACATAGCCGGTCTATAAGGTCTGTTTTCCAGCAAAGCGCAGTAAGAATCCACTATAAGAATAATCTGAGACTCTATAGGGATATTTTCCCCTGATATTTTGTTGGGATATCCTGTTCCGTTCCAGTTTTCATGATGCTTTTCTATAATAGGAATAATATCAACTACATTACTTATCGGTTCCAGAATCTCCCTTGCTGCTATAACAGGATGCTGTTTAATAGATTGCTTGTCTTCTTCGGTAAGAGGTTCTTTTTTACCCAGAAGTTCTTTAGGAAGCATTGTATTCCCAATATCATACAACAAAACAGCAATTTTCAGCTTATCAATATTCTCTTTGGGCAAATCAAATCTTTTAGCAAGAAGGGATGCCAGTTGAACTTTTTGTTTTGTACCGTTTTGTGTATGTTCTGGATTATATGTCTTAATAAGAGCATCCGAAACCTGATACAACATTTCATTATTAATATTCATCTCTTGCAGCTTATTTGTAAGCATTTTTGATGTTTTTATATCAAGAGGGATTCTATGTTTTGACAAAATATCCATAAATGTATCAATTGCAACTTCCTGCCAAGAAGTTTCGCTTATCGGCTTAGCCAATGTAACCCTATTCCTGCCATTTCGTTTTGATTCATACATCGCATGGTCTACTAATTCCAAGAGTTCATCAACATCATCAGAATGTTCAATATATGTTGCTACACCCAAACTTGCAGTAATATGCCCGATTTTTTCGAGATTAACAGCCTCAACAGCTTTTCTTATACGTTCAGCAACGACAAGGCCGCCCGCGGAGTCAACACCAGGCAAAATTACATTAAACTCTTCTCCGCCCATTCTTGCGGCAACATCGATTGAACGTCCATTGGTTTTTAAGACTTCTGCGATTGCTTTTATTGCAATATCACCGTAATTATGACCATACAAGTCATTAATCTTCTTCAAATGATCCAAATCTATACCAATAACAGTAAATTTTTGGTTTTGTCTCTTGGAACGTATAGATTCTTTCTTAATAAACTCTTCAAAATATCTTCTATTGTACAGACCTGTCATACCGTCTGTTACAGCTTGTTCTTTCACTGCTTGGAACAAATCGGCTATAGTTATTGCCAATTCAATTTGTTTTGCAAACAAATTTAAGAAATTTAACTCATTCTCTGTTGCATTTTCACGAGTCGAAAATACAACCAGCGAACCGAAATGAGAGTGATTATAAGAAAGGGGGACCAAAATAAACGATTTAGCTTTTGTCTCAAGTGCAAAATTCATAGCAATATCATCTTGAAGGTTTGGAAGCACTCTTTTCACAAGATTTAATATATCTGTTGATTGATAAATCTTTTTCCCATCAATAGCCCCCGGTAAAGCTTCAATATCAGGGAATTTTAAACGTAAATCAGAAGGCTCGCACTTAAAATAATTAAAGAATTTATCACCGAACAAATCTCCGGAACAAGCTACCAGCTGCAGATAATCGCCTTCATTATCAACCAGCCGTTTTGCAATACAGCTGTGCAGATATCCTAATTCACCTTGTAAGCTGCTTACTGTTGCATTTAAAACACTTGACAGCGGCTTTGAAGAATTCATCATGTCCCAGATATGCTGCAATGTTAACATTTGCCTGTTTGCAGTATCCAATTCCTTCGTTCGGGCAGCAATTTCTTCTTCTAAACGAGCATTACGTTCATATAACTCCAACAAGGACTGCTTGCCGTTATATACGGATGATTCTATATGATCTATTTGATTTTTAAAATTTTTTAGACTGTCAAAAAAGCCCACAAGTCTTGCCCCATATATTTTAACCCTATTAGTATAACATATTTTACGGGTTTACTTCAATAATAAAAATTAAAATCCTCCTTGACGGGAATTGAACCCATGACCTCAGGCTTCGGAGACCTGCGCTCTATCCAACTGAGCTACAAGGAGGTGCGTGTTTTCAGTTTTTCAAAAATTACCTGTGTGTAATTTGTGGGTAATTTTTACAAGGTGTTTTCAGTTATGATTGTATCACAGTCTCAATAATAAAACTATCGAAATAATTATGGAAATAGCAAAATTTTATTTTATCAGATTTACAATAACTACAAGGAGTACTGCATGAAAATATACTTTAACATATCTAATCCTGCGATAAATAATTACCGCACATCTTTTAAAAGAAAGACAACAGAAGAACTTCAGCAAGAAGAACTAAAAATTGAATCAGAAGAGCGTTCTATCCAAAGACAGCTTAACCAGCTGGATAAAGAGCAAATAAAAATTGATAACGAAGAGACCAGGCTCAATAATGAGCAGAATCGTTTATACGATGAACAAAAAAGAATTGACAGAGAAATAAGCAAACTCAGTTAATTTTACCTGCAATCCAATCCCAAATCCAATGTTGGAGCTTTGGCAACAATAGCACTTGAAGAAATTATATCTACACCGGTAGAGGCTATCTCGTTAACTGTATTTAAGTTAACATTTCCGCTTGCTTCAACAACTGCTTTATGATTGATTAATTTGACAGCTTCCCGCATATCTTCAATACTCATATTATCAAGCATGATTATATCTACATTACACCCCAAAGCTTCTCTTACCTGATTTAAGGTGTCACATTCAACTTCGATTTTGTGAGCATGTGAAATGTGTTTTCTTAATTTTTCAACAGCTTTGGTAATTGAACCTGCATATTTTATATGATTATCCTTAATCATTGCGCAATCAGACAAATTAAACCTATGCAATGTTCCGCCGCCCATTTTTACGGAATATTTTTCAAAAGCTCTAAATCCGGGTGTAGTTTTTCTTGTATCCACAATCTTAGCTAAGTGTGCGCCAATTGCTTTTTGATACTTGTTTGTTTCTGTCGCAATACCGCTCATCCTCTGAACATAATTCAGAGCAGTTCTTTCACCCATTAATATATACCTTGCCGGACCTTTAATATCAGCGATTTTATCACCTTTTTTGATTTCATCGCCGTCATTAAAATAAAACTTTATTTCCACATCCAGAGATAATATTTTAAATACCGACTCAAACACTGACTTGCCGCAAAAAACGCCGTCATTTCGAGTATTTAACGAGCATTCAAGCTTATCATTCTCATCTGTTAAATAGTCTGTTGTAATATCCCCAAAACCTATATCCTCCTGTAGCGCATTTTTTATGTGATCTTCAATAAAAAATTTATCCAGCATACATAAGCTCCTTTATCATATTTTTAGTCAAATTAGAATGTTCGGCTACATCATTCGTTTGCCTGTAATCTAAGCGTGAATGTGCGCCGCGTGACTCTTTGCGATTTAATGCAGCCTCAATTACCAAAGTCGCAGTTGTCAGCATATTTCGATATTCATATTCTGAAATTGAAACACATTTTCTGTATCTTTTAAAATTTTCTTTAAGAATACTAATACTTTCTTGGGCTTTTAGAAGTGATTCTTCTGAACGAACTATTCCCACATTATCCCACATAATGTCTTTAAGTTTTTGTTTAAGACTCATAACATCATACACAGTCTCGTTTACTGAAGCAGAATACATATCAATAGTTCTTATTATAGCGGAGTCTATTTTCTTTGGAGGCACTAAACTTGTGAAAGAAATATAATCTGCAAGCTCATAGGCACTTACAACACATTCCAGTAATGAGTTGCTCGCAAGGCGATTAGCACCATGCAAACCGGTCGATGCAGTTTCTCCAATAGCATAGAGACCTTTTATAGAAGTTTTTCCCTCTACTGTTGCCTTTATACCTCCCATAGTATAGTGAGCCGCAGGTGCAACAGGAATCGGTCGTTTAGAAATATCAAGACCTCTTTCTATACAATTTTTAGAAATTGTAGGAAATCTGTCAAACAGTTTAGCTTTATCTATAAATGAAGCATTCAAAAACACATTTGAAGAGTGGGTTTTATTCATTTCACTAAAAATTGCCCTGGTTACAATATCTCTTGGAGCAAGTTCTCTTCTGTCATGATAAGCTCCCATAAATTCCTTGCCTTCATTATTGATAAGTTTTGCACCTTCACCCCGAACAGCCTCTGAAATGAGGAATCTTTCCCGGCTCTCCGGGCTTAATGCTAAAGCTGTAGGATGAAATTGAATAAACTCCATATCTTGGATAACAGCACCGGCATTAAATGCCAAATCTATGCCATCGCCGGTAGCACCTTCAGGGTTTGTTGTATATTTATATAATTGCCCGGCTCCGCCTGTTGCAAGAACTACAGCTGATGAATAAACAATTTCATGTTCTCCTGTCAAATCATTGTAGACTATTGCACCTTTACACTCATTCTCTGAGTTTACTAAAAGTTCTGCCGCAATTGTATGTTCTAAAACCGTAATGTTAGGATTCTTTAAAACAGCCTTTACCAGGACATCCGTAATTCCTTTTCCAGTAGCGTCACCGCCTACATGTAAAATTCTTCTGCAGCTATGAGCAGCTTCCAGAGTAAAATTCAAATTTCCGGAGGCATCTTTATCAAAGTTAACTCCATAATTTTCCATTAAATCATTGATTACTTCATCAGACATACCGGAAATATATTTCACAACCTCAGGTTCACTCAAACCTGCACCTGCTTTTATAGTATCCTCTGTATGGAGTTCAATGTTATCAGTCGGATTCTGGTGTAAAACCCCGACAATACCTCCTTGAGCATACCGGGAATTACTCTCTCCCAACGAGTATTTTGTTACTAAAAGTACACCGTCCGGAAGATTTATTTGCTCAGACATCTTTAGTGCTGCATATAAACCTGCGGCACCGCTGCCTATTATTACTACCGAATATTCAGAATATTTCATGCATTACCTCAAATCTGTATATTTATATTTTAAAACAAAAATAATACAGAGAAGTTAATATAATATAAAGATTTGAAAACTATCTGATAGGCATTGCCGTCAGTTGAACAATTTTAGGATTAAGAGTATCCTCTATTAAGGAATATTCTGTATCTACAACAGAAGAAAGCTCTTTAGCTTTTGCCATATCTGCATCATATCCGGCAATATCGCCCGCTTTTTTCTTATACATTGCTCTATCTGCATAGTATTTTGCTTTATTCGGCGAACGAGAAATCAACAAATCATATACACGCACTGAGACTTTATATCTGCCGACTTCTTCATATACACTGGCAAGGCATGCAAATCCCGCATACGCAGTTGAATCCACTGCAATTATGCTATTGCAATAAGATAACGCACCTTTATAATTTCCTACTTCTTTGAATAGTAAAGCTATACGCAGCCTATCCATAAATTCATCGCTACCTGATTTCAAATAATCATCAAGCGCGCCTTTATAATCACCATAGTACATACGTATAACGGCTCTATCACGGTAAAGACCTTTTAACTGGGCGTCACTCTGATAAGACGGAAAAGTTTTGATGGCTCTGTCCATTTCTAATAATGCACCGTCTTTATTTTTCATTTTTGCCAAATATACAGCATTGTTTCTATGAAACATCCACTCTGTTGCTGCGGCATTATCAGTCAACTTCGCCCACAACAAGCGAGTGTTAGAACCCCAAAACGCAAGCTGAATAAATTTATTTCCCGGAGGAGTACATACCCAAACAAGAAAAATAAAAGCCATTATTATAATTGATAATATAATAGTATCATTTCTTCGTTCTTTTGCATTAAAATTTCTTATCATAATTAATCTCTTCTTCTTGGTCAGGTATCATGATTTTACTAAAAAATTCAAAAAAAATAAAGATAATATTAAAATATTTAAAGAAGTATTTTCTTCAACCCGGTCAGTAATGGGATTTTATTTAAAGATATAGCCTCGTCTAACCTTATTAATATATTAGGAGCTTTTACCTCTAGAAGCTTTCTGTTTGTAAAATACACCTCCAAACACCTGGCAAAAAGTTCCGTTTCTGAATTATAATACCTATTTAGCCGTGAAATTCTTGAATTTATTCGTTTAAGGAACCTTTGTTTTGACTTAATTTTTAGGTAACTCAAACAAGTTTTATCTATATTGGGAAAATCTTTATCCGCTGTTTCAACAGAAATAATTCTTCCGGGAATTTTTACTTTATCATATTTTAATAAATACGAAGCGGGATAACAGAATTTGTTTTCTATAGGTCGATATCGCGAAGTTATTTTAAAATCCTTATAATCATTTTTTATAAAATCAGACAAGCATTTTATTTCATGTCTTAACTCATCAGCCATCTTGAACAACGAAGCGGCTGTTTCTTTCGGAATTAACGAAACAGTTACCTCTATTAATTCATTTAACAACTCGTCTGATAAATCTCCAAATACAAAGTCAAGAGATTTCAAAGATTTATCATGGGTATAATGAATATAATGAGCAAATTCATGAATCAAAATTCCCAAAATATTTTCCTGACCTTTGGCAATATCAATTCTATATTTATTACCTGCCAGGAAAAATCCTTTATTACCCCGAGCTTTATTTTTTCCGACATTAACTGTCAGTCCGCAAGACTCAATATATGAGATTAAGTCCGGGGTTCTGTCTCTTTTATTATCCATTTCAAATAATCTTCCGAACAGTCAACAACCGGCAATGCTATAATCTCAGGAACCGTATATGGATGCATGTCTTCAATAACAAGCTTAACTTTCCCATAATTCGCACGCCGTGTTTTTATCATCATTAAAATTTCTTTTTCTTCACAAAACTCTCCATCCCATGAAAAAGAAGATTTTACCTGATCAATCATTGAAACACATGCAGCAAGCTTGTGCTTTAAAAGTATTTTTACAATATCCTTAGCGACCTTTTTACTTTTCGCAGGTATTGTGCAATAAATTACAACTATATCCATAATCTCTCCTTATATTATAAAAATCTTACCCGGATTCAAAATATTTTTAGGATCAAATACTTTTTTCACCATTTTCATATACTCTACAGCTTTCTTATCTATAGTATTTTCCAAGTAAGCTAATTTTTCAATCCCTATGCCATGCTCAGCAGAGATTGTACCTCCAAGCTCCCAGGCGGCTTTGTACATTTCTGATTTTGCATTTATATAATTTCTAAACTGCTCTTCATCTTCCAAATTCAAAGCAATTTGCGGATGGATATTCCCATCACCGACATGCCCCACCAGACACATCTTAAGATTATATTTAGATGATATCTCACGGCACATAGAAACCATTTCCGCTAGATTTTGTCTTGGAACAATAATATCATCAGATACAACATCCGGCGCAAGTTTGGCTGAAGCCGCGAAGCTTGCGCGTCTTGCTGTCCAAATATTTTCACATTCTTCAGATGAAACAGCGGCTTTTATATCAAATGCTCCAAATTTGTTTAATACAGAAATAACTCTTGCTTGTTGAGTATCCATAGAGGTTTCAAAACCGTCAATCTCTATAAGCAGCATAGAATCCGCAGAAGTATTTAAATTACAAGGATAAAAAGATTCTACCGTCCTAATCGAATTATTGTCCATAAAGTCTATAGCTGAAGGGAATACTTTTTCTATAATTATTCCGTCTACAGCACCTATAGCCTCTTTCATTGTGTGAAAATACGCCGTTATAACCCGATGAGTTTCAGGTTTTGGAATCAATTTTAAAACAGCTTCCACTACAATTGCAAGAGTACCTTCGCTGCCTACTATTAATTGATTCAAATGATACCCTGATGCATCTTTAATAGTATTAGCACCCAATGTCATTAGTTCGCCGTCAGCTGTTACAACTTTGAGACTCAGAATGTAATCCTTAGTCGTCCCATATTTAAAAGACATAGCCCCGCCGGATGACTGTGCAATACTTCCCCCAACCGTAGAAACCTTGAAATTAGAAGGGTCAGGAGGATAGAACAAACCGAATTCTTCCACATAGGATTTTAAATCTCCTAAAACAACGCCGGGCTGCACTCTAACTGTCATATTTGAAGTATTTAACTCCAATATTTTATTCATTTTAGAAAAATTCATCACAATGCCGCCCTTTTTACAAACACAAGCTCCTACCATATTTGTTCCTGCACCTCTGGCAACAATTGGAATTTCATGTTTGTCCGCATATTTTACAAGGGATTGAACATCTTCTATTGATTCAACAAATACAACTAAATCAGGAAGAACCCCTTGTTCATCCATATTGGACGCATCACACGAATAGCAGTAACGTTCTTCCACTGCTGTCAGAACGTTACTATCCTTAAGAAAAGATTTAATATTTTCAACATTATTTTTCAACAACATGTGATGCTATTTTTTCAATACTCTTATTTAATTTTGCTATTTGTCTGTCCATACCGCCAACTTTTTTAGTAAGCTTTGATGTATCGTTAGCGTCAAGGAGATCCAGAGCACCTTCCAGCTTTGCCTCCAAAGAATTAATCTTATCTTGCTGTGCTGTCATTTTATCATCAACAGCTACAAGGAATTTATTAAGCGTATCTTCCAATGGAGTCATATCTACTTTATTATTTCTGCTTATTATAGTAGTCTCTACTATTATTTTATCCAATTTCGCTTCCAAAGACGAAATTCGTCTTGTCTGTTTATCAAATACATTACCTAAAGCTTCTACGAGTTCAGCACTCTGAGAATCATCTTCTGCTCCGGCTTTCAACTCTGCCAGCATAAGTTTAATTTGTTCTATTTCATCCAGAGTTTCTATTTTATCTGAAATAGAATTGATTTGAACACTCGCATTATCAACCCATTCTGCTAAATATTCAAAGATTTGATTAAATACTTGGTTAGTCTTAGCACCATTTACCATCATAGAATTTATTGAATTCAATTTTGAATCAATTTTATCTATTCCGGCATCTTGCGGGAAGTTTTTGGTTCTCTCATCTAAATCATTAATAACCAGCTTGAAATCTTGAAGATTATCTTGCAGAGTTTTATAAGACTCATCCGATGAAAGAATCAGTTTATTTGTTCTTGTGCTGATACTTACAAGATCTTCTGCCAAATCCTCTATATCTTTCTTACTTGGTATATCTGATTTTATAGATTCAACCAACTTGTAAATCTCATTAGTAGATGAAATCAAATCACTAAATTCTTTTCCATGATTATTATCTTTCATCTCATTTAGGACAAGGCGCAAATTCGCGATATCCGATTCTAAATCCTGCAAGCTGTATACATAATCAATATCACCTTCTGATGATATTATTGAATTAATCTTACCATTGATATTATCAATATCATTTTTGATAGAGTCAATTTTATTGTCAATATCGATAACATTTTCATTGATATTCTCAACGGTATCGGAAGTAGTAACAATATGACTTAGTATTGTTATAAGCTCTGAATGTTTTTCTTGTATAAAATCAAGGATTTCTTCTTGTTCTGTTACAAACGATATTTGATTAAATACATTCAAGAATTGAGTTATTATATCTGATTTAACCTCTTTTAAACAAGATTCTAATTTATTTTCCAAATCTTGAGAGTCTAATTTTTCGGAAAAATCTTCTATGGATTTTAAGACTGAATGTTTGAGTAAAGTATTCATCTCTGTTACATCCGGAAGATTTGTACAGCAGAGGTCGCTTATATCTTGAATATAACTGAATTGTTCTTGAATTAATGTTTCAAGCTCTCCAATTTGACTATTAATAGAGGCTTGGAAAGCTTCATCAAAAGACTTATTGGAAATTTGAGATTTTAGATTATCAAAGCAGTCTTGTAGTTTGCTAAGCTGTCTTTCTGTAGAACTTGTTGATGACAAAATGGTATCTGAAAGTTCAGCGAGCTTTTCTTCTATACCGGATTTTGTATTGCTAAACTCTGACAGAATTTCATTCATAGACTGTTCAATATTACTGAACGAATCATTGTATCTGTTTGATATAAGCTTGATTTCTTCATACTTATCCACAACAGTATCAACAAATTTCTTGTCAAAAAGTGCAAGCTTTTCTTCCAGATTTTTTCTATCTTCTGCTATTAACTCGCCTATTTCTGATAAATTTTCACTTATAAAGTCTTCAATTTTATCATTTAATGTTTCTACAGAAGAATTAATTAAAAGCTCTAAGGCAACTTTATAATCTGCCATATCTGATTTAAATACATTGGCATCTAAAAGCTTGTTTAGATTAGACAGCAATTTTTCAACTGAATCCGTCATCTCGACTTTTAGATTATCAAGCTTACCCAGCATTACAGATGTATCTGTCTTTATATCAAAGAAAGATTTTAAATCTTCAATATTGTTATAAATCTGTGAACTTACAATATCTTCAATTTGAGATGTTAGTTTAACCGTTTCATCAGCTTGTGAACGTTTTAGTATTTCAAACTGATCCAGAAGTTCACCAATAATTACGTCAGTCTCTTTTTCAATGTTTTGAGACAGTGTACCAAGTTCTTTATTCAAGAACTCAATAAGCATCTCTTTGCAAGCAATAACATTCTGTTTTTCAGCTTCAATTTGTTCTGATAAATTATTAACATAAGCATCAATAGACTGAAGCTCTCCTGCAGAAATTTCAGCACTTGTAGCAAGCAAAGAACCGACTTTTTCATTCAAAGAATTTTCTAATGCCAAAATTAATGATTTGCTGCTGTCTATTTGATTAGAAAGATTTATTAAATCAGTCTTAGTACTGTTAGAATAAGACAACTGTTCCTTGATATTACCATCAACAATCTTTATAGCATCAAGGATATCATTTCCTTGCTTAGCAACGAGTTCACTCTTTTCTGTTAAAACATCGTTTGATACTTTAACAGCATCAATTATATTATTTTCCCGCTGTAAAATCTCACGATTTTGTTCGCTTAGAATATTACTTGTAATTTTTACGGCATCTAAAATATTATTGCCCTGAAGCAGCAGTTTTTCGTGGTGTTCTTTTGTAATACCATCTGATATTTGCATGGCATTCAGCAAAGCTTTTGCCTGTTTTGTCAAAATATCATTACGTTCTATTGCACGGCTATCCGCAAATTTTATTGCATCCAGGATATTTTTACCTTGCTGCAGCACACCGGAACTACGTTCATTTAAAGTATTGTCAACACCTTTGACTGCATCCATAATATTCTGAGAATGTAATAAAACATCTTCGTGTTGCTCCTCAGAACGGTTTGAAAGGGTTTCAATCATAACACCGTTATTGGCAGCCATGTGCGTTAATACGGAAATATCCGCAGCAGAAGTTTTAGCAGAATTATACTGATCTTCAAGAACAGATTTAACCTCTGTAATTGAAGCTGAAAGATCCACTAACCTTGCGGTATTCAAATCAGAAATATCCTTCATGCCGGTTTGGACTGCATTAAACCCAGAAGAAATGGAAGACTGCAAAGAATCTTCTTTGGCATCAATATTATTTTTTAGTCCTTCTACAGAAGATTCTATACGGGTAAGTTTTGCTCCTGTATCATCTGATAAAACCCGTAACCCGCTGCTAACAGAAGAAATCCCCTTATCAAAGGAGGTCGTTAAATCTCTTAAATCCTCATCAAAGTGATTATTTAAGTTTTGGAGCGCCATAACTGTCTCGGAAGCTTTTTGGGTATTTTCATCCGTTATAGTTTTCAGCCCGTCCTTAATTCCCGCAAAATTCTCTGATAAAACATTTTTAACCTGTTTAAAATTCAAATCTGCAACACTTATAGAACTGCTGACAGCATTTTCAACATCAAGAGCCATATTTTTAATATTGGTATTCAACTCTTCATGTTTAACAGCTGTTTCCTGTGCCTGAATTTCCAAAACAGAATCTATGTATTTTGTAATATCATCCAGCTGAGCTTTTAAATCTTGTGTCAACGATTGGTTATTTGCAGCAATATTTTGAGCAAACTCATTTAATTTTGTTTTCAATGAACAATAGTCAACGGCTGTCAGCTTAACATTTTCATCTATAACAGCTTTTAATGAAGCTGCTATTTCATCAAGCTGTTTCATATTCTCATCAGATTGCTCAGCCCATATAGACTTCATCGCATTATTAATATCAGAGATTTTATCTTTTAAGAACTCCGATTGTGAATCATTTTTCGCCTGCAAAGAATCAAATGTTTTCTCAATTATTGACTTGTATTCTTCAAGCTTTGCAGAAACAACTCCTTGCATTTTATCAGATACAGAAGAAAATTCCGTCTCAATTCGCTCTGCCAAAGATTTGTCCGACTTATCAAATAATATCGTAATCTGTGAAACTAAAGACTCAAAGTTGCTTTCAATTATTGACAGCTGGCGAGTCATATCACCGTCAACATTTTCGTCAACTTTATCCAAAACACTCTTTAGAGAAGCAAAATCTTCAAGTATTACATCAACTTTCTGAGACAATGACTCCGTATACTTATCATTTAAAGTATTCATCAAAGATTTTAGAGATACAAAATTTTCCAAAATCTTTGCCAATATTCCTGCCATTCCGGAGGAATTTTCCTCTGTTAAACGATTTATAAGAAGCTTAATTTCTTCTACAAGCTCTAAGACTTCTTGAGAATTATTTGAATGAGCTGATTCCACAAGAGTTCTTAACTCACTGATTCTATCCGTATTCTCAGAAGCAAAGTCTTGTTTATAATCAGATATTTTATCCAAAAGAACTCTTTTAAGTTCCGCTAATTTTGTATCAAAGTCTAATTTTATGCCGTCAGCAGAATCTAATATCCCATCAACTCTGTTTCCGGATGTAAGAGTGTTAATAGATAAGAAATCTCTTATTTCATTGTAAGACTCTTGTATTTCAAGAAGCTTTGAATAAGCATTTTTTATCTCACCTTTTAACGCTTCGGAATTCTCAGTAATGGTTCTTGTAACAGCTGCTATACCATTAGAAGATTCTGCTTGAATTTCTTTTAAACTGGCTTCGACCTGAACCCTTATAACGTCAACAACATCCCTAACACTTTCAATATAGCTGATACTATTTTCTTTTATTGCATCAGAAAATCCGGACAGTTTTGCATCAAGATTCTCGGTATTTGCCGGAGCCTGCACGCTCACATAAGACAAAACATCAACTATTGAAGAAGAGATATTGTCTAATACAGGCTTGATTCCTGCAAGAGATGCGGCTTGAGCTTTTTTAAATTCATCCTCAACATTATCAAGCTTGCTTATCAATAGTTCGTATTTGCTGTACAAATCGTTAGAAACTTTTTCTGAAAGAGTATTAGAAGAACCTTCTATGCTGTTAGAGATATCCTGTTTAGCTGCATACAAATCAACTTTCAAATCCTTTACCGTATTAACAAAGTCCAAGGCTAATACATTTTCTACAGCAGTTTTTAACTCGGAAAACTCTTTTTTAACACTTCCTGCTTCTACGACAGAAGAATCAATTTTATAATCCAATACCCCAGCCAGATTTTTAATATTCTCTACCTGATCGCTCAGTTGAGCTGAATATGAAGATACCGTTTTTTCTTGTGTTTCAATAGAAGCCCGCAAACTGTTTTCAAAGAAAGTCAATCTGTCCGTTATATTGGAAAGAATCGCATTATTTGATGATACGCAGCTTTCATCAAGCTGTCTTATAGTGTTCTTTAAGTCTGTTACATTTTCAAATACTGCAGAAAAATTCCTTTCACACATTTCTGCAACAGATAACTGGGTTTCATTCAATTTTGAACCTAAAACATCTGCACTGGAAGATATTGAGTTCAAAACTCTTGTTATATTTACTTCATGCAAACTTGAAATTTTCTCAGTACTGTCATCTACATGAGTTTTAAGGTTCAACTCAACCTTTCCTAAATTGGAAACCAAATCCTGAAAACTTACGCTGATATCAAGACCTTTTATGATGTCAGCAACTTTTTGTATCTCATTAAAGGAATCATTGAGATTTTTATTTAAGTTTAAAGTTCCTTCCGCAATATTTCTCAGCATACTTTCCAAAGAAACTTTAAATTCTTCAAATTTCTCATCTGACTTAATCTCCAAAACCTCTGCCTGAAGTTTGTTAAACTCATCTAAGATATTTTGGGTATTTAAATCTCTTTCCTCCGCCAGTACTGACTTCAAGCTTGCAATGATATTAACAGAAGCGTCAATTTTTTCAGCCAAGCTGTCAAAGCGCATGTAACGTCCGCTTAGTTCAGAAACTGAGGCTGCCAGTTCTTTATTTTGTGCAGACAGATTGTGAAGCTGTTCGCTTTGCGCGAAAATATCTTCTCTTGAAGCCAAATTGTCCAAAGAAGCTTCGACTTGTGAAGTTTTTTTATCCAGCATCTGCAAGGCAGAAAGCACCGTATTTGAAGACATCTCTATATTTGATAGCACATCTGCAAATTTATCCAAATAATCTGTCTTATCATAAGAAGCTATTGTCTTTATTATTGTTTTAAAATTATCATTTAAGCTTAATACAATTGAATCAAATCCATTATTTAATCTCTCTAAGTCATTCTTTAACAGAGAAATATTTTTAATGATATCTTTCTTTTGAGAATCATCGGAACGTAAAGCATCCAATCTTAAGGTTATATCTGATAATGACTCCTTCTGTGAAAGAACTTCTCTTGAAAAAACAGACAAGTTAGTCGCTACAATATCAAAAAGTTCTTTAACCTCAGAAGACTTGAGCATTTCAGAGCTATTTTTCAACATGTTAGAAAAAAGAGACTCAATCGCACCAAACTTAGATAAAAGAACATTGTGGCGCTCATCAAGATTTTGTTTCAACTCTGACAGAAAGACTTTTATTAAATCAATATCCTCTTCCGTGTTGATTTTCTCAAGTTTGCCATTTATTCCCGTTAACAACTTATCAACATCAGAAGTATTAAGTATACCTTGTGCTCTTATGGAATTTAACAAAGTTTTAATTGTGTTAAAATTCTCATTAATTTCAGAAAATTTATCAATATCTGCCATATAAATCCTATCCCACGTCCTCAATAATTACATTTCCCTTATTATATACTAATATAAAAATGGTGACAAATAATAATTTTTTTTTTAATATTAATAGCAATGAATTATTTATTTTTTATACTAATAGGGATATCAATTATAGCATCGTTATTGAACGGAACGATTCCTGAATTAATAAATGCCATGCTTGAAGCCTGCGGCACTGCAGTTAAGATAGCATTCTCACTTATAGGGATTATGGCATTTTGGCTTGGGATAATGAGAATTGCGGAAAAAGCAGGCTTGGTTCAACTCCTGTCAAAGCTTATCCATCCGATTGTAAAACCTCTTTTTAAGAATCTAAAAAAAGATTCTCCTGCTCTCGGAGATATAACAATGAGTCTTACCGCAAATGCGCTGGGGCTGACCAATGCTGCTACACCAATCGGACTGAAGGTCATGAAGGAACTTCAAGAAAACAACCCCGACAAAGAGTTAGCAGATGACAATATGTGTATGTTTTTAGGTATGAATACTGCCGGTTTTCAAATAATACCCGCTACAGTTATAGCTGTTCTTGCCGGACTAGGTGCGAAAAACCCGGCAGAAATAATTCTTCCGACTCTAATTGTAACCTCTTTGGCATTTTTAGCATCTATTGCTGCCGCATTAATTCTTAGAAAAATTTGGAAGGAGAAAGCATGATAATTCTTCCATTAATGATTCTTGTAATTTTAGCGGTCGGTGTAATAAAAAAAGTTCCTGTATATGAGGAGTTTATAGAAGGAGCAAAAGATGGTTTTTCAGTATCCGTAAGAATTATTCCATATCTTGTTGCCCTTATTACAGCAATTGCTATGTTTAGAGCCTCTGGGGCACTTGATTGTATAACAGACATCTTTGGATTTTTACTAAATAAATTTTCAATTCCTGTTGATATAGTACCCATTATGATAACCCGCCCGCTATCCGGCTCTGCTGCACTTGGAATTTTTTCTGAATTAGCCGCCGAACATGGCGCAGATGCATTCATTACCAAAATGGCTGCCATAATGCTGGGGAGTTCTGAGACAACATTCTACGTATTAGCAGTATATTTTGGTTCCGTCGGAATAAAAAAATTCCGATACGCTCTTCTCACAGGAATTATCTCTGATATTATAAGTATTGTACTAGCAATTTGGGCTGCTCACTTATTTTTTCCTGCCAGCATTGGGTAGATGATGTAATAATGTCATGCTCTACAATATTTTTCTGCAATACTGCGAAATTTATATCAATAAAGTTTATTTTATTGAGTTTTTCAATCTTAAATTCGCTAGAGCCGCAATTTGTACAGAAATGATTTAACGGCTCAATTCGTTCCCCGCGTTGCACGGTCTTTAATTTTATACCGCAGCATGAACACCTTGTAATAAACCAATCATTCCTTATAAGCTCTCCGCAATCAGGACAGTAAGAAGATTCAACATCCGGAGAAACCCGGGCATGCTGGCACTTTTTATTTAATTTAAAAAAAACATTTAAAAACATGCTTTATCCTCTTTTATAAATATTTCTTAATAGCGAAGAACCAAAAAACAAGAAATGTTAAGAATTGTAAACATTAAATTTAAAAAGAGGCAATTTATAAAATGAATATAACTTTATATATATAGGATATTGATAAAACGCTATACACATATATCTATATTATTTATACTACACTTCACACATTTAAGTTTTTAGAGTCTATACGACTCTTTTTTTTGTAATAAATTTTAATAATAGAAAGCTTTATCTTGCTTTTTAATAAAAAAATAAGTATACTTAGTACACTTAATATTTATGTAACAATATTGCCGAATTTTGTAACAAAATAGCAAATATAGTTATTTAAAAGACTTTATAAATTTGTATTGTAATTACATTAGGTAAAGGGTTTGTGTAGTTGAAAGTAGAAAAGTGTTACAATGACAGTTCAAAATTAACCGTTCAAAGGAATAATAAACAAAACAACCTTCAAGGACGGTACAACCCGAATTTCGGTGCTGGTATTGACAGTGTTTTAAATACCGCAGGCGGAATTATGCAGGGTATCGAAAACGGAGGTTTCTTACTCTCATTCCTTATACAGGACTGCTTAGGTATGACAATGCCGAGAGTCGGAGCAGCATTCTTGAGAGATAAAGAAGTAACTGGACATTATAATATTCAAGAAGGATTTGAAGTACTCGGAAGAGAAGGTTTAACCGGACCTTGCATGATGGCTGTTGCTCCTATAATGATGGCTGTTGCTGCAAAGTTTGGAAGGAGCACTAGTGTTAACTCACAGCTTATAAAACGCTTTGGAAATAGTCTTAGAGAGATGATTTCCAATCCTGAATTTGATAAAACTTTACTTAATAATAAAGATAAATTTAAAGAAGAATTCTTTAAAACCAATATTCGCAGCATGCTTGAAAATTCTCTGGGCAAAGAAAATGTCAAGCAAGAGAGCGTTGACTATATTTTGAAACAAATTCATAATTATGAAAAAATTCCTGCAGATGCAAAAATTTCAGGTCTATTTGGAAAAGGCAAATACCGCTCACAATGCATATCTAATATATCTGAACATATAGATAATATTAGATATAACGTAACTCCTGATTTAAATATGCTGCAAAAACTCAAGGTCGGTTCAGACACTTTAAAAGATCATAAAGCTTTTTCTACAAAAGATGCAATAGATGCGATGATTAAATACAGCAATGATGCCATAACATTGAACAAACATGTTCAAAAGTTGGATGCAGCTATGGCTGAAAACATTAAAGACAGTTCTATTGCTAAAAGAATGATTACAAATATTTCAACAATGGCTGCTACTCTCGGAGTATTATCAGTTTTGCCTAAAATCTATGCAAGAAGTAATATTGCTCCAGGAGCCCAAACTGCAAACAAATTGAGAGAAATAAAAGAACAAGAAAGAATGCTTGAGAAAAAACTTGAGCAGGATAAAAAACGTGAAGAGCAGTTGAAAAAAGATTTAGAAATAGAAAACGAAAAAAATTCCCAGGTAAGTTTTAAAGGCTCCAAATCTCCTTTATCAAAACTCGGCAAATTTATTTCTAATCATACAAATGAGAAATATGCTTCTGAACTTGAATATAACGGTCACAACTTTACCAACACACTCATGGCAGGGCTATCATTATTCGGTCTGCTTTTACCAAGAGGGTTGAGGGCTTACAGCCGTGCTCAGGTTGATGAGGATGGGAAAAAGGATTTGACGGAACTCTACGAAATACTCATTAGAGATATTTCATCAAGTTTGTCGGTTGTATTTGCAGTACCAATGCTTACACGAGCATTTGTTACCTCGTATGAAAATAAATCGGGATTTGTATTATTACAAAAAGACAGAAGTAAAAACAGTCTGCAGACGACTTTGGATTTATTTAATCCATACAGCAGCGCACATGTATTAACAAATTCTGAAATATCGTCTCTTTACAACAATATCGACAACTTGGATAAGATGAAGAACTTCTGCACCTACATTGATAAAAACAATGGCGATTTGCAAAAAATTCTTTCAAAATCTGAAACTGCTGAGACGATATTCAATGAAAAGACATTAAAACTATCAGAACTTGATGGTTTATCAAAAGCGGATAAAAACAAGAAGATTATTGAATTCTTTGAGAAATTTAGTACTCAGGCGGAAAAACTTGGTAAGTCGACAGATAAAGAAAGTCTGAACAACCTTGTTACTAACCTTATGAAAAATGCAAAAACTCCGAAGGGAAACAAAATCACAGCCTTTGCCAGAGGGTTAAATTCAGTGCCGGGAATACTTACAACATTCTTGATATCACCGTACATACTCGGTTGGTTTATACCTAGATTAACCTATGCTAATACAAGACGTATCCACGAAGAACAGGAAAGAAAACGCGAAGCTAAACTGAACGCAAAAGGTTAATTTCCTACAAATAACTGGATAGTATTGAGCGCACATAATTTTGAGTTTCTTTATACGGCGGAACTCCGTCATACTTGTCGACAGCGCCAGGTCCGGCATTATATGCCGCAAGAGCAAGGATTATGTTGCCATTATATTTATTAAGCATGGACTTGAGATACTTAACACCGCCTTCTACATTCTGTTCAGGATCCATAGGGTTTGTAACCCCCAAGCCTTTAGCTGTTGCCGGCATGAGCTGCATAAGCCCCATTGCTCCGACTCGAGATTTTGCATTAGGATTAAATCCTGATTCTTGTTTTACAAGGGCATTCACCAATTTTTCATCAACTCCATGTTTTTTAGAAACCCGGGAAATCAGCTCTTGAATTTTTGACTTTGTTGAATAATCGCCTGACACAGCCCCGGCTTTACCGGAATAAATAGAAGCATTTACGCGGGTAGCCGGATTGGTAAGCAAATCTCCAAATTTTGTTTTTGCTGATGATTTTAAGACTTTATCAAAAGATTCTATATTAGCTTTGTCTGTAGCAGAAATCGCTGTGTTATTCTCAACAGGAACCCATTGAGCATTCAGCCTATTAATATAACTATTCATCTGAGCAGCCCGCTGCATCGCACTGGACTGACCTGATGACGATAACAAACTTTGAATCATTGATGAAAACATATTTATTTGTCCTTTCAAGGAGATTGACGGATAAATTTGTCATAAATTTTAATTATTTACAAAAAAATCCACTATATGGTTTAATATTTTTATTTGATAAGTCAAAAATATGGATTTATTTTTAATAATATGTTAATATAACCTCATAGTGAGGGAGAGTATCAGGTGAATAATGATAATTTTTTAATAGAAGAAAGAGATTTAGAGCAAGCAAGAGATATATGTAAATATATTACTGATTCTGATGTCAGAAATAGAGCTGTTGCAAATGTATTAGCAGGAAACATTGCAGAAAAGTATTTTACAGAGGTCTCTGTTGATACAAAAACAGGACTACATAATATCGCTGCTGTATTAAAGGATTTGGAGATTTCCGACATCTATATAAACAAATGTTATGTAGATGTTAGATTATATTTTAATGATAACGAGCTATTCGTGCCAAAAGATTTATTTGACAGAAATCTTTTGCCTTTAGCATTCATGTTTATCAAAATAACTCCGGATTTGTCCGGGGGAACTGTGTCCGGATTTGTACTCCCTGAAGAAATTGATACCAGTAAAAGCTATAACGGTTATTATAAAGTCAATGAGACAGATTTGGTCTCTTTTTATGAAGTAGAGTCTATCCTTATAGATAAGCAATCCGCAGAATTTATCGATGACATTGACTCAAAAGTTTTTGCATATCTTGACGGAACCTTAGAAGATGTAAACGGATTTTATAGAGAATTGTTGAGCTCAGAAGATGCAAGAATTAAACTCGCAATTGCCGCAAAAGCTCAAGATACGTTCGCTGCAATTAAAGTAACCGGAAACAATACCTCAGAACCTTCTTCAACCGAACAGTTCAATGATTCCGGAGAGAATGACTTGACATTGAGCAATGGTTTTGAAGCCAGCAGTTTAGATATCGGACTTGAACCTAGCGATGAAGTAACGAATCTGGATATGGATGGTTCTGAAAATATCTCACTTAAAGAAATCGGAACTGATAGCCTTATTGAACCGGTAATTTCTCTGGAAGAGTCAGACGAACTGCATATTGAAGAGCTGGAACCTGCAGAAGATATCTTGGAGGAAACAGGAGGCTTTGAGGAACTGCAAAATTTTGAGAACGACACCGCTGACAGCTCAGAAATTTCTATCCTGCAAGATAACAACTTCACTAATGATTCTAATGAAGAGCTTGTGCAAGACGAACAAGATGACAATATAACTATTGGTTTAGTAAATGACAATTATTCTGTTGATAACATGGACTTAGCAGTTGATGAAACAGCCTCTGAATATGAAGAGATTTCTATTGCAGAGAATGACGAAGATGCAGCAGATTTGCAAATTGTTGAAGACTACAACCCGGCACAGGCAGTAAAAGAAATTAGTGAACCGGAAGTCAATGTTTCTACAGAGCAAGAAGCTACAGAGTTTGAGTATTCAACGGAGGTTACTCCTAGTATAACCGCTATTGAGGATCAAGAAGTTGATGTTAACAATCTTGAAGATATGTTAGATGAAGAAGATACATCTATCAACTCTTCGGCAGAAGAAGCAAATTCTAGTGACGGAACAGAGGCTCCGGAAGACGAAGAACAATCCCCGCAGATAGATACCTTATTTGGCGATGCGTCCGAAGAAGAAGCCGGGGATATTAATAATGCAGAAGTTTTTAAACCTAAAAAGACCGGTGTATCAAAAATAATACCTATTGTCGGAATATTAGCAATTGCCGGAGCACTGGGTTATTACGGATATACTAAATTTTTACCTGCACCTCCATCTAATTTACCGCCAGCTCCGGATTCCGGACAGACAAAAGTTCAACAAGCACCTGCAAAGGAAAAACCGGCAGCTCAAGATGCGATGCCGGTTGAGACAGTTGAAAACGTTGAACTGCCAGATACAACAGAAGAAGCTGCTGCTGTGTCTATTCCGGCAATTGAACAAAACCTTGATGCTTCAATACTGGTTTCAAATTTATCAGTCAATTGGGAAGTTCCAAGCGGATATGTCTCAAATAATACGGCGAAAAGGTATTTCCTAAAACTGGGGAAAATTATTCAATTGAACTTGAAGACTGAACTGCTGCTTCTTAATAAGCCGCCAATAACCAACAAGATTGCGCTGGAGCTTGAATATGATAAATCTCTTAAAAAATTCAAAGTTAAAGGTATAACTGCCTCTAGCGGAGAAAAAACGGTTGACGATATTATAACACATACTGTGGAACAAGCTTTAGATATGAAATTGAGAATGAATACTAATTCGTTTAGCAATATAACAGGAAATCCTGTTCTTGTAATTCATTTGTAATATGGGAAAAGATATTTTATGGAAAAGAGTAATAAGTATTATGATTTAATAATAGAATTAATCAAAGAAAATAAAAAGTTTGCAGGACATGAAGCAATCCTTGATGAGATAGCAGACGATGTGTATAACCACGCAAAAGTCGTGTTATCTTCTGTTACAAATGAAGATGTCGTAGCGGCTTATCTTGAAAAAGTTATATCTACTTCTATCATCACAGTTTCTAAAAAGTTAAATCATAATGTAAGACCTCAGACCTCCAGTGCCGTAGATGCAATTATGGCAGCACGCCGTGCGGCAGCAGAATCAAGAGCTGCAATGTATCATTATACACCACCTGTAAATACAGAACTGGTTGATAAAATGATTAATGGTGCTGAGCCATCACCGAAGAATGATGTTCCTGTCGTAGAAACACTCCCGGAAGAAGTTAACTGCAACATAGAGGCAGAAACTTTACAAGAAGAATTAACAGAGACCGTTGATGATTTTTCTAATACGGACCTTTTAAATGAACTCTCCGACTCATTGGAACCGGCTGAAACACTACAAGAACCTGAATTATCAGTAGAAGAACCGGAAACATTACCTGTAGAAGAGAAACAGGAAGATGATATTGTTATTGACAGCGTAGAAGAAATTCCTCAAGAAACTGAAGAGTTGCAAGTTGTTGAATCTCCCATTGAATCGGAGGATACTTTACTGAACTTTTCAATTGATGAGAATGCTAATGTTGAAATTGTTAATGCCGCGGAAGAGACTGATGAAAGCATGGCTGAGCCGGTTTTAGATAATTTTATACAAGATGAGCCGGAAGAAAGTGCTATGGATATTACAACAGAGCCATCTTTAATTGAAACAGACTCTCTTCCTATAGAAAATGAGACTAGTCCTGAGAATGAATTTGCAATACCAGAAGAGTCAATAGAATTATCAGAAGATCTTTCAGAAAATGTTATTGGCAATACAGACACACAAATTTCTGAAGAACAGCCTTTAGAAATCTTACAAGAATCAATTCCTGAAATTAATCTAGGAATGGAACCTGTTTCCGATTCGGGATTAGAAAGTTCTCTGCCAAATGATAGCGAACCTTTAGAACTCGCTGATACGCAAGATGAAAATTTATTGTCATTAGCTCCGGCAGAAAATTCGGAAGATTTATTAGAAGCTGCCGACACTGCTGATGCGCTCACTTTGGAACCGGACAATAACGGATTTGAAGAGTTACAGCCGGATATCGGACTGGAGACTTCTTTTGAAGAGCCTGAAAGTCTTCTTGAAGAAGAGTCTGATGAATTGCCAGAACTGACACCGGTTGATGACTTGAAGTTGGAAGAAGAGCCGATTGCTGAGCAACTTGGTGATAATGCACATGTCCAGGAAAATATCAAGCCGGATTATTCTTGCTTCAACTATACACCTGAACCTGGGGATTCGTTGTGGAACGAGTCAGATGTTAGAAATGCTTTAGCTGAAATTGAGAAAAAAAATCCAGAATATAATATAGATAAAGTATATGAACTCAGGTATAATAACGGATGCAATGTCAAAGATATTAGTACTGAACTGAATTTAAGTGAAGAGAAAGTTATTGATGCTTTGATTGAGATATCTATGCTAGTAAAGGATTAATATTTTAATGCTATGTCCCAAATGCAAAAAAGAAATTGAAGACAATTCTTTGAAATGCAGCTTTTGCGGTGCAAAAGTCGGGTCTTTGTGCAAATTATGCGGAGCATATAACCCAATAACAGCCCAGGAATGCGCACAATGCGGGAATATATTATTAAGAATATGTCCTGATTGTGGTGCCGCGAATCTTCCCGGTGCTATTGAATGCAGAAAATGCAAAACCCCGCTTATTATCAAACAAGAGAAGAAAGAAACTGTTCAGACTGCACCTAAATATACTGCATCCATGAATTCACAACAAAAGGTTAAAACTCGGCTGTTAGAAGCAATTAAAGATGCGGATTCGAAAGTTATAACCATAGGCGGAGAAAGCGGTATCGGGAAAAATTTGGTTTTAAGATACAGCATAAGTGAACTTAAAAATGCCAAACTGATTTGGCTGTTGGGGACTTGTACGCAAATCTCACAACTATCACCATTTGGTTTCTTTCAGGATGTGTTTTTAAACTTTTTCAATATAAATAATTTTTGCCCGGATACTCTCCAGCTTAAAAAAAATTCAATTAAATTCTTTAAGCAGGACTTCCCAACCCTCGCAAATAATGAAATATTAGACCTTTTAAATCTCCTGTATCCTGAAAATACAGACAAGTATGAGAATATTTACTATAACAAAGCCAAAATGTTCATGATAATGAAAAAGGTAGTTGTAACTATCCTTGAAAAAATGAAAGCTGTCTTTATCATAGACAATTTTGAACATATCGACGGAATGTCTTATGATTTTCTGGAAGAACTTTTAAAAGATGATTTTATACTGGAACGGAGCAAATTTATTATAATATCCTCTGAACCAAAACCGGGAATGGGCAGACTGCCATCACCAAAGCTTATTGCTGAGAATTATGTCGATTTGACTATTGCGCCATTTACACCCCAGCAAATAGAAATGCTGCTGGGACAGTATAGCGGTCAACGTTATGAAAAAGAATTTCTGGAACATGCAATAAAAGTTGCAAACGGAAATCCCGCTGCCGCTGAACAAATAGCACTTCTGGATGGAGATTTCAGAAGGAATCGACTTAAGCAGCCAAAATATGAATCTTTAGAAAATGTTATTGATTTAAGACTAAACCTTCTTAAACAAGAAGATTTAAGGTCATATAGGATGCTCGTTGCGATGTCTGTGCTTGGCAAAAAGTTCTATCCTGCAATGTTGGAAAACTTTGATAACAATACATCGGAAGAATTTGAAAGAATTATTGAAAAACTTGTTGAAAGAGGTTTTATCTCTCAAATTAATACTCTTTCTTTTGAATTTAAAAGCTCTGAAATATGGAAATTACTAGTCGCTAATCTGAAGAATGATGATAATTTCGAAGAAATACTAAATATGCTCTATGAAATTCTTAGTATTTACAAGCAGTCTTCTATAGCGTTACTTGGATATATTGTTCAAAAATTAAGCAACAACGATCATGCCTTTGAAATATGGACAATCCTATCAAAACAAGCATGTTATATAGGTGATATTGGACTTTATATAATTGCACAAAAACAAGCTTTGAAGTTAATCGAAAATAAAACTAACCCATTTTTCCAAAAAGTAAAGAAAAATATTTATACTCGAGTAGGGAAACTGCTTGAACCAATGGATTTTGATGCAGCATTTGAATATCTGCAAACCGCAGTAATGATGCTTGAAGATTCAGATGAATCCGAACATATAGAACTGCTTGGTTATCTGGCATCATGTACAATGAAAGCCGGGAATTATTGGGGTACTATTGAATGTATTGATAATGTACTTACAAAAATACCTGAGGACATGAGGTTTGAAAAAATACTTATAAAATCAAGACAGACCAGACCTCTTTTAAAACTGGGGAATTACGGGCAGCTCATTAATCTGGTTGAAACTGAGCTTCTGCCGGAAATAGAAAAAGTTCTCGCAAAAGGTAAAGATTTGTCTACAATAAGAATTTCTGACCTTTACAGAACCTGGATAGGCATATACTTTGATTTTGCAGAAGCTCTTATTTTCCAAGGCGACAACAAAATGTTTGATGTAATACAAAGCATTTTTGATATCCTTGAAAAAAATAAAACAACTGAACCTGATATAATGTGCAAAACATACCTTCTGCTGGCACTTGCCAATACTATCAAAGGAGATTTTAAAACCTCTAAAAAAATATTGGAAGACTTGCTAAAAGAATATCCTATTGATAATTTGGATTCCTTTATAATATCCAGGTGGAATTTTATAGATATATTAAATAAATTCTTTGAAAAAGACTATAATACATTATATTCAGAATTATTTAATGTAGCTGCATACGCAAATAATGTAAATGATACCTTTACAAAGAATATTCTCAAAACTCTGCTTGCAAAGATACTAAAAGATAATGACCAGACAAAAAAAGCTTTAGAAATATTGGAAGAACAGGTTTCATATTTTGCAAAATCAAAAGTTGCAACCGGAGTTCTGCTTTCTTGGTACCTAATAGCAGAAATTAAACTTATTACAAATGGAACCCAATTTGCACTTGATATTGCAATGAAGGCACTTGATATTGCACAAGGACCTAATATTAACAATTACTACTTTATAGCATTGTTCAATAAACTAATCGGCGAAATTTATCTTGCAAAACAGGACTTTGAGTCTTCTAAAGTATATATTGAAAAAGCAATTTTCATATCTAAACAGTTCGGAATGGAATATATACTCTTGAAGAGTTATCTGCAGATGGCAAAACTTTATCAAGAGTTAGCTCTGCCTAAAACCAGCAAAAGGATTGATTATATTAAGCAGGCATTAAAAATGTTTCAGATGGCAAAAAACTTGACAATCGTACCTGAACAGAGTTCCATTCAGAAAAACATAAAAGAGGAACTCAATGTTATAACTTCTTTCTGCAAGCTTAACGGAATATCTCTAAAAAAAGATTCCAAATAATTATACATAGTCATCAGGATTGCCTGAGTAATCTTGGATTACCCCAGGTGAATCAGAAGCAACAGCAACTTCTGTATAATCTTGTACAGATGATCTATATGCAAGAGCTCTTTTATTCAGTTCATCAATAGCCATAGGTCCGGTAAGAACCTCAATCACCTCTCCATTAGCATCATACAGTTTTAAACGAGGAATCTCAACCCCTTGAGGGGTTTTAAAACCCATTAAAGACATTGGACCATATTCGCCAAAGCCATCCTTAATTTCGTAGTATATCTCTTTTAAATTTTCGTTATCCAAGCAAGATAATGCGACATTATTGCTGGTTTCCCTTTGAACCCAGTCCTGTACGGTCTGTGTTTCTTCAAGAAGTTCATTTAATTGTTCTGAAGTAGCACGTATATTGACATACAAAGGATCCCCCCCTTTGCCAATAGCAGTTGGAGACTTCTCTTTGGATCGAAAAACCCTGTAGTTTGCTTCGTCAATAACCTTATTATCACCTTGTTGTACAACGTTGGGATTTTTTTCTACTATAAAATCGTCAGCCATTATTGAACTCCTTATATATGGATTTACGGCATAAAATAAATATTCTTTAATAATTCAGCATAAATGTTTACAAATATTTACAAATATTAGCATTGATTTATTATGAATTTATCTTTCAAACTTGATTGAGAGACAATGTAGTATTGAGGATAAATAGACTCTTTACAACAAGATATAATGATTGTATTATTATATTGTAGATTGGAGGAAATTTGGCAGAGAGATTCAAAATTCAGGGCGGCGAAACATTGAAAGGCGAAGTCTCTATTGGCGGCGCCAAGAATTCTGTTCTCAAACTTTTAGCTGCTACAATACTCGTCAAAGGTTCAACTAAAATCTACAATGTTCCCCAATTAACAGATGTAGAAATTATGCTTAATGTTTTGTCTGATTTGGGAGCAAAATACACTTATGATAAAAAAGAAAAATCTGTTGTTGTAGATGCTTCAAATATTACTTCAATTACAGCTAAATATGAGCTTGTAAGCAAAATGAGAGCATCTTTTATAATTTTAGGGGCGCTGATATCAAGGTGCAGAGAAGCTATTGTTGCACTTCCTGGCGGATGCGCAATCGGGGAACGAAGAGTCGACTTCCATATTAAAGGTCTTGAAGCAATGGGCGCCAAAATTAAAATTGAGAATGGCTATGTCCATGCTAAAGTTCCAAAACTCAAAGGTACAGATATTTATCTGGATATACCGTCAGTCGGAGCTACCGAGAATCTTATGTTAGCATCTGTCACGGCAGAAGGCTCCACCAGAATCCAAAATGCAGCTCAAGAACCGGAAATAGTAGATTTAGCAAACTTTTTAAATACTTTAGGGGCTGATATCTCCGGCGCCGGCACTTCTGAAATTGTTATAAACGGTGTAAAACTTGAAAACTTACATCCTGCTGAATATACAACCATCCCGGATAGAATAGAAGCCGGAACATTTATGGCTGCGGTTGTTGCAACAAGAGGAAAAGCCCTTATAAGAAATGTTTATCCGGCACATTTGACATTCTTTAATGATAAGTTAATTAAAATGGGAGCAAGTATTAAACTTGCTGAACCGACAGTAATTGAAGTCAGCTGCAAAAACAGGCTTAATTCAATAAATTTTGTAACCCAGCCTTATCCGGGATTCCCGACTGATTTGCAGGCAATTGCTATGACACTTTTGACTACAGCAAACGGGGTCGGTATTATTACTGAAAGCCTGTATGAAAACAGATTTATGCAGGTGCCTGACCTAAGAAGAATGGGCGCAGATATTCATCAAGACAGGAACCATGCAATTGTTAAAGGGGTAAAGAATCTTACCGGCGCTACAGTTGCAGCAAGCGATTTGAGAGCCGGAGCAGCTCTTGTTATTGCCGCATTAATGGCTAATGGAGAATCTCAAATAGAAAAGCTTCATCATATTGATAGAGGGTATGAGTCCTTTGAAGAAAAAATACGCAGCCTTGGCGGCAAAATTATCAGATATAATGACGACGAAGTTACTAATTTAACCACGGGGGTGCTAAATGAGTCCCGCTTATAAAAGATGGTATGACCATGACCCAAAATTATTGGAAGTAATTGAACTTCTTAAAAACTATCAGGATGAACTCAGAGAACATGCTGTAGTGTTTTTGGATAAATTGGAAGAAAAAGTATCAAAAGAAGCCTTAGATAGGTTTTATGATTTAGTTAAGCCTGTAAATGGTTCTCGTTGGTATGATCAAGATCCTATTATCTCTAAAACAGTTGAAATTCTAAGGGTTGTTCCGCCAGAGGTACAAAGCTCCTGTGCTGAAAGGTTTATTTCTGCTATTAAGGAAATGGGAATAGAGTACGAAAGCCCTAATTTTAAAGAATGAAACTTGAACAAAGCTCATTTTTCGACTCTTTAGTCAGAAAAATTAAACGACAAAAAAGTTTTACATTGACCGGTTTAACATCTTTCAGCCGGCTTTTGTTGTTGGACTATATTTACAAACTATCGGGTAAAAAAATTCTGTTTATAACCTCAACAGAACAAGCCGGGAGCAAATATGAAACTGATTTAAATAAGCTCTTCAATCTGGAAGCTTTATTGATGCCGTTTCAGAATATTTCGCCTTATGAAACACTGCCGGGTAATATTTATGATTATCAAAAACAAATTGATATTCTAATCTCCAAGCCGGAAATTGTTATTGCTCCGGTTAGAGTCCTAACTGAAAAATTCCCGGAATACAAATTCTTTAAGGAAAATTCGTTAAACCTTAAAATAGGAGATTCAATAACCCAGCAGGAACTTTTAAAAACATTGATAAAGCTCGGATACAAACGATCTACTATGGTCTCTGATATGGGAGAATTTTCTATAAGAGGAGATATATCTGACATCTTTTCACTCCACGAAAATCCTGTAAGAATAGAGTTCTGGGGGGATGAAATCGTTGACATCAGATTTTTTAATAACGAAACACAAAAATCTATAGAAAAAATTCAAGAGGTAAATATAAAACCGCTTTATAAATTCGTCCTGCCTCCAAGTCCGCCAAAAGAATTTTCACAAAAACTAAAAGAGCAATTTAATGAAGAAGGTTACTTTGAGGGGATAAATGTATACCAATCTTATTTTAACCCGAATCTTGTCAACATTCTTGACTATTTTGATGAATATATTCTCATATATGACGAGTATGCAGAGCTTTCTGCAAAGCTTACACAGATAGATGAGAGTTTGATTAATTCTTATAATGAAGCTTTGAAGCTTAACTTGATAGAGCCCTTAAAAGAAATTAACCATTTTTCTGATACGGAGATTATTCAAAAAGCGGCAGGTCTGCAAAAAATAAGTTTTAATAACTTTTTATCCGACGAAACCAACGAAGTTATTGATATAGATTCAAGAAATATTCCTATTTTTGATGCCGACATGGATAAAGCAGCAGAATTTATTCTTGAAAAAAGGAATTATCAAATCACAATTGCTACAGACTACAAAGAAAGAGTAAAAGAAGTTCTTGAAGAATATGGGATATTCAATATTGAATATATAGATAACATTAATTCTATGGGAACAGAAATTCCAGACGGGGAAATTCTTGTTATTACAGATAGAGAGCTTTTTAATAAACGGCAAAAGGAAGTTCCATCCGGAAGAAAACGTAAATATAAAGAAAAAGCCGAATACATAGAAAGCATAAACGATATTAAAGAAGGTGAATATGTTGTCCACACAATTCACGGAGTCGGAATTTATAAAGGGCTTACCAAGCAAGAATTTGACGGACAATTAAAAGATTATTTAACAATAGAATACGCCAATAACGATAAATTACATATCCCCGCAGAACAAATTAATATGCTTTGCAGGTACAGAGGCTCCGGGCAGATAAAACCTAAACTCTCCAGAATGGGCGGCTCTGATTGGGAAAACACCAAAACCCGAGTTAAAAAGGAAGTCGAAACTATCGCTTACGACTTATTAAGGCTGTATGCAAGAAGAAAAATGCAGGAAGGGATAGCTTTTGCTCCAGATTCACCTCTGCAATTAGAGATGGAAGACGCATTTGAATATACAGAAACGCCTGACCAGGCAAGAGCTATAAATGAAGTTAAATCTGATATGGAAAGTACAACTCCGATGGACAGACTTATATGCGGAGATGTCGGGTTCGGAAAAACAGAAGTCGCTATGAGAGCTATGTTTAAAGCCGTAACCTCACTAAAACAAGTCGCTGTAATTGTCCCAACGACGGTTTTAGCACTTCAACACTATCAAACTATTTCTGACAGATTTAAACCTTTTGGAATTGATGTGGAACTTCTTTGCAGATTTAGAAGTTCAAAAGAGCAAAAAGAAACCTTAAAAAATCTCGCAACAGGGAAATGTGATGTTGTAGTCGCAACCCATGGACTACTGCAAGACAAAGTATTATTCAAAGACCTCGGACTGCTTGTTATTGATGAGGAACACCGGTTTGGAGTAAGACATAAGGAAAAATTGAAAGAATTTAGAGAGAATATTGATATAATATCAATGTCAGCGACCCCGATTCCGAGAACTCTTTATATGTCATTATCGGGAATTAAAGATATTTCTATAATTAACACCCCGCCTCAGAACAGACTTCCAATAAAGACTTTTGTTGGAGAATTCAACGAACAGACTGTCAAAAATGCAATTGTCAATGAATTGGACAGAGACGGACAAGTATTCTATCTTTATAACAGAGTTGAAACTATTGAGGAATTTCGACTTGAACTGCAAAAACTCGTACCTAACGCGCGAATCTCCGTAGGTCACGGACAGTTAAGCGAAAAACAGCTGGAAGATGTTATTATAGGATTTGATAACCACGAAAGTGATATACTTTTATGCACCACAATTATTGAAAACGGTTTAGATATACCTAATGCCAACACAATAATTATTCATGAAGCTGATAAACTCGGTTTAGCTCAGCTTTATCAGCTCAGAGGAAGAGTCGGAAGAAGTGAAAAACAAGCATATTGTTACTGTTTCTATAAAAAGAATAAAGAATTAACCCAGGAAGCATCAGAAAGATTAAAGGCGATAAAAGAATTTACAACTCTCGGAAGCGGATACAGAATTGCAATGAGAGATGTTGAAATAAGAGGGGTCGGTAATATTTTAGGTACTAAACAGCACGGACACATGGTTAATGTCGGATTTGATACATATTGCCAGCTTCTTGAAGAAACTGTACAAGAACTAAAAGGTGAAACTGTTAAAACTCAAAAACCGGCAATTGTGGATATTAATGTTACGGCATTTATACCTGATGAGTGGGTAGGTTCTAAAGAACAAAAAATGATTGAATACAAAAGACTTGCAGATGTTAAAAATGAAACAGAGCTTGACTATATTGTATCTGAGTGGAAAGATCGTTTCTCCAGAATTCCGGATGAAGTTGAAAATCTGATAAAGCTTATTAAATTAAGACTGCTTGCTACAGACTGTACAATTTCATTAATAAGAGAAACCCCTGATAATATAAGAATCTACACTCCTTTTACCCAGTATGAATGGAATATTCTTAAAAATAATCTTGATAAGGATATATTAAGAAGAGTAAAATTTACCCTTGCGCCAAAAAGCTGTACCGACGGGAAATCAATACTTCTAGTTAATAATCAGTACATAAGTTTTGAAGAAATGTTTAACATTTTATCAAGTTTGTTTTATGATATTAAAAAGACTATGAATTTGTATAACTAATGTTTATAAGAGGAGTATTTTAATGAAGAAAATTTTAACCTGCGCTGCAATGTCTGTAGTTGTTTTACTTTCCGGCTGTACATTAATGGGCGGAAATGAAGGAATTGTTAAAGTTAACGACGGAATTATTACAAAGGCTCAATTTGATAAAGCTTTTGATAAAGCTATTGATAATTCTGTATTTAAGGCATTCGGCGGAGCCGATAACTTTGTAAAATCCAATGATAACATTATGTACAATATTTACAAAGAAAAGGTAATCAACGAACTTATTGTTAAATCACTTTTGGATCAGGAAATTAAAAAACGAGGCATAACTGTCAGCCAAGAAGATCTTCAATCAGAAATGAAAACTGTTATAGACAAAGTCGGTTCTAAAGGTGAATTAAACTTACTGCTCAAACAAAGAGGGGTCTCTAATGCAGAATTCACAGAAGATTTAAAAACTCAAATTGAAATAAAAAAACTTATTAATACTATTCAAAAAGTCAACGTATCTGATAGTGATGCAGAAAAATATTACAAATCTCATCCTGAAGAATTTAAACATGGGGAACAAGTCAGAGCCTCTCATATATTAATTTCAGCAGATACTCTTCAAATAATCAGAGATTTGAAAGCTAAAAATAAAAATCTCTCAACAGAAGAACTTAATAAAAAAGTAGAAAAGATACAGGCAGAGAGAAAAGCAAAGGCGGAAGCCATTTTGGCAGAAGTCAAAGCATCACCTGATTCATTTGAAAAAATTGCCCAAAAAGAATCTGACGATAAAGGAAGCGCTGAAAGAGGCGGTGAACTCGGATTTTTCACCAAAGAAGCTATGGTTCCAGAGTTTTCAAAAGCAGCTTTTGCAATGAAACCTAACACAATATCAGAAACCGTTGTAAAAACACCTTACGGATACCATATAATCAAGGTAACAGACCGTATGGAAGCTGGGACAGCGCCTTATGCAAAAGTTAAAGACGAAATAAAATTTGTCATTGAAACTCAAAAACAAATTGAAATACTTAAAAATTTAACACAAGGCTTGATGAAAACCGCTAAAATTGAATATCTGGACCCGTCATTCAAACCAAGCACTAACAATCCTGCAAAACAAGCCGCTGAGACAGAAAAAAACGCAAAATAAAATTAATAAACAAATAGCAAGGAGGCTGCTAAGGCAGCCTCCTTGCTATATATTAACATTTATTTACACCATAAAATTTGATTACATGGTATAATTCAGTATAAAGAATATAAGGAGAAATTAATGAATACAGCAACAATTATAGGCAGAGCAGGACAAGATGCTGAAATCAGATATTTTGAATCAGGAAAAGTTAAAACAACCTTTTCTCTTGCAGTAGGACGCTGGGATTCCAGAACAAAAGAAGAAGTTACTGACTGGTATAATATTGAAGTTTGGGATAAGCAAGCTGAATTTGCAGGAGAATACATAAAAAAAGGGCGTCAAGTTGTTGTTGACGGAAGAATTTCTATAAGCAAATGGACAGACCAGACCGGCGAAGAAAGAGAAAGATTTTTAATTGTAGCAAATAATGTAAGATTATTGGGTTCTAAAAGAGACGCAGAATAATGATTTTTTCTGATTTAGTAGGTATTATTGCTGATGATTTAACAGGGGCAAATGATACGGCTTTACAATTTCATATAAAAGGAGCCAGCACTAAGATTTTGCTGGATACGGAATGTACACCTAAAATCAAAGCAGGAACTGAGGTCTGGGCGCTTTCAAGCGAATCAAGGAATGTAACCCCAAAGGAAGCTATTTCAAGAGTTGAAAAAGCCGTTAAAACCTTTACGGATAATTTTTCTTTTGATTATTACTATAAAAAAATAGACTCTACCTTAAGAGGTAATATCGCTCCTGAGACACTTGTTATGCTCAATGCATTAGAGTATGATGCGGCAATAATTATACCAGCGTTTCCGCAAGAAGGCAGAATTACGGTTGGAGGATATCATCTACTAAAAGGAACTCCTATAGGAAGAACCGAAATTGCAAGAGACCCGCTCTCTCCTATTACAGAATCACATGTTCCGACCCTCCTACAATCCCAACTGGACGAATCTGAAAGATGTATTGTAGGAACAATCGGGCTTAGAACCGTAATGAACGGAGCCGGACCAATTCTTATAAAGATTAATGAGCTTATAAAAGAAGGGAAAAAACTTATAGTAGCAGATGCAAGCTCTATAACTGATATTGAACAGATAGCACTGGCTATCTCAAAGAGCGAAAAGAATCTTCTCCCGGCAGGTACTGCAGCAGGGGCACAGGTGCTTGCTAAATACTGGCTTGCCGGAATTGAAAAAGAAGGAGTTAACGTTTCAACCGGAAAACTTCCTAAACTTATTATTTCCGGAACGGCTAATCAGATAACAGCGAGTCAAATTCAAAAACTTGAACAATCTGATGACTATGACAATGTAAATTTTATTCCATTGGACACAAAAACAATTCTTGACGGGATAAAAAATGGTGTAAGTGAAGATTTGGTTGAAAGAATTATAACAAATTTATCCTCAAATGTTATAGTTTGTGTACATACTTCTAACCTAATCGCTAACTTTGACGGATTCTCGGAAGATTCATTTAATGCGGAATTAACAAAAGAAAAATTATCAGGAATGATAACAGATTATCTTGCTGAACTAACTAAAAGAATTACCGAAAAAATAGAAGTTATACTAATTACTCTCGGCGGAGAAACTTCCTACAAGTGCTGTAAAGTTATCGATTCTAATGAACTTAAGCTTGTAGATGAGGTTGCACCTGCTATTTCTATTTGTTCTGATATAAACAGAAAATGGATAATAACAAAATCCGGGAATCTTGGAACTACAAATACTTTGATAGAAATTTTAAACTATTTGGCACACCATGAATAATTATTCTGAAAAAATTGCAATAACAACTGGAGATCCTAATGGCATAGGAGCAGAAATTACAATAAAAGCTCTTAACTTACTTAATTTGCCGCCTAAAGATTTTGTTATTATTTCAAATTCCAAAATTTTAAATACATACGGGAAATTAAATAATCAATATGAAATTATTGAAATTGATTATCCTGAAAAAGTTGAGCCGGGAATTGTCTCCGCCTCTGCAGGAGATTTTGCATTCAAAGCTCTTGAAAAGGCTTGCGAAATTAGACCCAAATATATTGTAACAGCACCTACATCTAAAGAAGCAATGTACCTTGCCGGACATAAATTCAACGGGCAGACAGAAGTCCTGGAGCATTTTCTTGCAAGAAGCGGGCAGAAAGCTGAAATGCTTTTTGTATCAAAAGATTTTAGAATATTACTTCTAACCAGACATTGTGCACTTAAAGACGTAAACATTACCCCGGAGCTTTTGATTGAAAAAACAGAAAGGCTAAGAAGCTATTTCCAGAACAAGTTATATATGAGAAAACCGTCGTTTGCGCTATGTGCACTAAATCCTCATGCCGGAGAACACGGAATAATCGGAAAAGAAGAAGAGGAAATTATGATTCCGGCAGTCGAAACTTTAAGAAAACGCGGGATAAACATTACCAATCCTCTTCCTGCGGATACCCTCTTTATAGGAGGAGTACAAAAATACCTAAAAGGGGAACCTTCTCCTTACGACTGTTATATAGCCTGCTATCACGACCAAGGTTTAATTCCTATAAAAGCTGCGGCATCCGAAAAAACAGTCAATATGACAATCGGACTTGATATTATAAGGACTTCTCCAAGCCATGGAACAGCTTTTGATATTACAGGCAAGGACATCGCCAATCCTGAATCTATGATAGAAGCAATTAAAGCTTGCTTGTACTAAAAGCTTCGGCAATGGATTTGTTATAATCCGGTCTTAAAATTCCTTTTTCTGTAATAATACCGGCTATTAATTCGTGAGGAGTTACATCAAAGCCAGGATTAATTACATTTATCCCCTCTGCACAAATTCTTTTTCCGTTGATATGCGTAACTTCTTCATGCGAACGTTCTTCTATAGGAATTTCATCCCCTGTTTTAATTGAAATATCAATCGTTGATAACGGTGCTGCAATATAAAACGGTATATTATGATATTTAGCAGCTATAGCCACAGTATAAGTTCCGATTTTGTTTGCTGTATCACCGTTAGCGGCAATTCTGTCTGCACCTACTACAACCATATCTATCATGCCCTTTTTCATAAAATAAGAGCACATGCCATCTGTGATAAGAGTTACAGGGATACCATCCATCGCAAGTTCAAAGGTTGTAATCCTTGCACCTTGCTGGCGCGGTCTGGTTTCATCCGCGAAAACTTTTATTGTATTATCTTTCGCAAAAGCAGACCTTACTACCCCAAGAGCAGTACCATATCCTACAGTTGCTAAAGCTCCGGCATTACAGTGAGTTAAAATTGTTGCTCCTTTTGGAACAACTTCCGCTCCATAATCCCCTATCTTTTTATTTATTTCAATATCTTCATTCTCAAGTTTTATTGCATTTTCTTTAAGTTCTTCCACAATGCCTTTAATATCTGCTTGAGAATTTTTAATAACATCTATCTGCTTTTGACACGCCCACATTAAGTTCACTGCAGTAGGACGGGAAGTTTTCATATATTCGGCTTTATCTATAAGCCATTTTACAAACTCATCTCTGTTTGTATATTTATCCGCTCCTTCCTGAGCAAAAAGAACTATTCCATGCGCACCGGCTATGCCTATTGCCGGAGCACCTCTTACAATCATATCCCTGATTGCATGAAACATCTCTTCTCCAGATGTTATATTAATAAACTTATACTCATAAGGTATGACTGTCTGGTCAACCATTCTTGAATAATTATCAATCCATTCTATTGTTTTTATTTTTGATTTAAATTCCATTCTTTTCTCCATATTCTTCCCGGTATAGGTTTCTTTCACATATTCTATTTACCCCTATTTACCCCTTTACCCCCTATTTGATTTCAAAATCAACACTGGTATTTTCATCAGGGTTTTTCTTCACTCCTGTGATTAATTCATATACATAGACAGTAACCAATCCTGTAAACCCGTTAAACATAGCACTTATACCTGCCATAAGAATCATAAGCAGAATCATTACAACAACGGAACCAAAACTTGTCATGAAGAATCTTAAAAAGCCCTGCGTATATGATGTAAAAAGCCAGCCTAAAAGCATACTTATAGGTGCATATACCACAGAAAAAGCTATAAAGGAAACAAATCCTATAACCGCACCAAAGATACATCCTTCTCGCACACTTATCAGCCCGATAAGTTCATTTTGTTTAAGATATACTAAAACAAATGCAGACAGACATGTTATCAATATTAAAAAA
This sequence comes from Candidatus Gastranaerophilales bacterium, assembly GCA_944326455.1. Taxonomy (GTDB): domain Bacteria; phylum Cyanobacteriota; class Vampirovibrionia; order Gastranaerophilales; family Gastranaerophilaceae; genus CAG-196. The sequence continues at coordinate 99,557 of CALVEA010000005.1, forward strand.
CTAAACAAACTGATATAAGGAACTATTGTAACAAGCCCCAGTATAACACCGGCAAACCCACTTAATATTGATAACTGTTTTAATAGAAGCAAATTCATAAATTATTCTCCTTAAGACGCACTAATATACCCTCTAAGTGCTGTATAGGCAGCAACGTACGGGGAAGCTAAATATATAAACCCTTTAGTATTTCCCATTCGTCCTTGGAAATTTCTATTCTGAGTAGCAAGGCAGACTTCGCCATCGCCTAAAATACCGGCATGGACACCAACGCAAGGTCCGCAGCCCGGCGGTAAAACAGAAGCATTAGCATCCACGAATATATCTATCAAACCTTCTTTTAAAGCTTCTTTATAGACATCTTTTGATGCCGGACAAATTAACATTCTGACATCAGGATTAACGGTTTTACCTTTTAAAATTTCTGCAACAACACGTAAATCTTCGATTCTGCCGTTTGTACAGGTACCTACGTAAACCTGATTAACTTTTACATTTTTTAACTCTTCAACAGGTTTGGTATTATCAACTGTATGCGGGCAAGAAACTGTATGAGGAACATCCGCAGCATTAATCTCAATTATACGTTCATACTCAGCATCTTTATCAGGTAAAATTTGTCTAAACTTATCTTCTCGTCCTCTTAAGCGTAAAAATTCTTTTGTCTTATCATCCGCAATAAATAGCCCGCACTTAGCCCCTGCTTCAACCGCCATATTTGCAAGAGTGAATCGTTCGGACATAGACATGTTTTCGATAGTCTCTCCGCAAAACTCAAGAGCTTTATAGGTTGCACCATCAGCACCTATCATTCCTATTAAATGAAGCATCAAATCTTTTGAACAAATACCGGGTTTAAACTCACCGTTTACAACAATTTTAAATGTAGCAGGTACTTTTAACCAGGTTTTACCCAATGCCATAGCGACAGCTACATCAGTAGACCCCATGCCAGTGGCAAATGCACCCAAAGCACCTGAGGTACAAGTATGAGAATCCGCACCAACCAAAACTTCTCCCGGATTAACAAAAGTTTCAACCAGTCTCTGGTGACAAACTCCCGCACCCACATCGGAGAGAACGGCACCGTACTCTTTAGAAAACTCTCTTAGCACCATCTGGGTATTTGATAACTCTTTTCGCGGGCTTGGAGAAGCATGGTCTATAAATAAAATAGACCTTTGCGGATTATTTAGTTTATTTACCCCTAATTTCTTAAACTCTTGTACAGTAAGAGGTCCTGTTCCATCTTGCACAGCCGTTACATCGACTTTTGAAATAACAAGTTCTCCGGCATGTACCGTTTTCCCAGCATGTTCTGAAATAATCTTTTCTACAAGAGTCAATCCCATATTTTTCCCCTCCCAATGTGGTTTTATAAGCTTATTTTACCACACATTTTTTTATATTAAAATATTAATTAGGTTGTATATTAGGGAGAGAGATAGTGGAAAAATTCAGGGAAAGTTTCAAAAATATAATGACCAGCAAAATTTGGCTTTATATATTGTTGGCATTGTTTAGTTTTTTTCTTGCCTGTCAATGCAAAGAGTACGACTTTGACCTTTTTGCAAGACTAATTGTAGGAGAACATTTTGTAGAAACCGGAGAATTTCTCTACAAGGATTTTTTGTCATACACTCCTACGCATATATGGTATGACCACGAATGGGGTGCAAGTATTATATTTTACTTGTTTTATAAGTACCTCGGAGCTGTTGGATTTGTGATTTTCCAAGCTCTTGCACTGTTTGGGACAGCTTTCTTTGTAATCAAAACTCAGCAGATTCAAAAACACGCTTACCCTGCCAGTTTAACTTTTATGGCACTATTCCTGTTTCTATTTTTCCACCTGAATCCAAGCCTTGTCAGATGCCATTCGTTTAGCTTTTTCTTCTTCAGCGTCTTTCTTTATATTCTTGAAAAAGCAAGATTACAGAACTCAAAACTTGTTTGGCTGATTCCTCTAATAACCATTCTTTGGAATAACATACACGGAGGTGTCGTCGCCGGACTGGGAATAGTGTTTATATACTTTGCGGGAGAATTATTATCTAAAAAGCCTTGGAAAAGGTATCTTATCCCACTTTTAGTATCAATTCCCCTTCTGGTAATCAATCCTTATGGCTTTGAATATCTAAATTTCCTAATATCTGCAAACACTAAGAATCGAAAATTTATCACAGAATGGTGGTCAGTATTTGTACAGAAACATGCTATGTATTATTACCCGGCTTTCTGCACAGCCGTCTTTGGCGGTATATTAACCGTTACTAATATAATCCGTGAAAAGAAAATAAATCTTACAAAAACGCTTATAATACTTACAACAGTCTCTCTTGGAGTTATACATGTCAAACTTCTCCCTTTAGCGATTGTTGCAATAGCTTCACTTAGTTATAACGATATAATGAAACTTATAGGAGCCGGCAGTATAAGATGTGCTGAAAAATTTGCATATCCGATAGTATTTTTGTTACTGTTTGCCATTCCATCCACACATCCTACTGTACCGAGAGCAAACCTGTTTAAATTCCCTGTCTTGGAAACTGAATTCTTAAAAATTAATAATTTAAAAGGTAATGTGCTCACATCTTTTGGCTTTGGGAGTTATGTATCATACAAACTTTATCCGGATAATCTTATCTATATGGATGGCAGATATGAAGAAGTTTATTATGATAATGAGTTTGACTGTCTGATAGACTATGAGCTGGCAAAACCTACCTGGAAACTGGTCTATTTGGCATATCCGACGGACATAATCATGACTGAAAAAACGACTCCTGTTTATGAGAAACTCCAAAAATCCGAAGTTTGGAAGCTTGTATACGAAGGACCCGTAAGCGGAGTTTTTGTAATGAAAAAAGACGCAAAATCAAATTACAAAATGCCTTCGGAAGATATAACATACTATCAAAAGACAACGTTTGAAAATAATGGTGAATTTGGTAAAAAATAAAAAAATATTATTCTATGCGGCTTTACTTTTTGCAGCAGTATTTATCTCTGGTCTATTAACTCATTATGACCACGACCTGTTTGCGCGGCTTATTGTAGGAGAACTCTTTGTTGAAAACGGAGTTGTTTTAACTAAAGATTTTTTGTCATACACTCCTACACACACCTGGTATGACCATGAATGGGGCTCCGGAGTATTATTTTATACCGCTCTAAAGTACCTTAAGCCGGGAGGTTTAATTTATCTTCATGCAGCCTTAATATTCGGAACGTGTTTTTTCTTAACTAAAATATGGAATTTAAAAAAGCACCCTTACCCGGCATTTCTATCATTTTCAATCCTATTTTTGATACTTTTTGCAAGGCTGAACGCTTCTTTAATCAGATGCCAGCTTATTAGTTTCTTTTTATTCTCTATATTTTTATATTTACTGGAAAAAGGAAATAAAAAACTTCTTTGGCTGATTCCGCCTATAACCATTATTTGGAATAACATTCATGGCGGGGTCGTCTCCGGACTGGGCTTGGTATTTCTCTACATGACAGGAGCTATCCTTGAAAAAAAAGAATGGCGGCACTATTTGTACACATTGATTACAAGCACTGCATTACTAGTCATAAATCCCTATGGTATCGAATATCTTAATTTTTTATTTTCAGCTGCAACAAAAACAAGGACCTTTATTGTTGAATGGTGGCCGGTCTTTGCGTTAATTCATATTAAATACTACCTGCCGGTATACATTACGGAACTGGCTATGCTATCTGCTGATATATATTATTCAGTAAAGAATAAAAAACCGGAAATAACTAAATATTTGGTCATTTTTATTACACTAATACTTGGCACAATGCATGTTAAACTTTTGTCATTATCGTTAATAACAATCTTTGCACTTTGCTATCATAACTTAATATCACTTATCGGCAAGCACAAATTTTATCTAAAAAAGCTGGAAAAGCCTCTCTATACAATTGCATTTCTAACAATATTTACTATCCCTATACTTTCATTTAACCTTCCTCGCTGTGATTGGACAACATTTCCTTTGTACGAAACAGAATTCTTGAGGGTTAACAATATTAAAGGAAACCTTTTTGTTCCTTTCGGATACGGAAGCTATGTTTCATACAAGCTGTATCCGGACAATCTTATTTATATGGATGGCAGGTATGAAGAAGTTTATCATGACAAAGAATTTCTAAAACTAAGAGATTTTGTACTGGGAGAGATGAATTGGAAAGATGTCCTTAACAACTATCCTACTGAAATAGTTATGGTTACAAAAACGAGTCCGGCGTACAGCCTGATGCAAAATGAACAAAACTGGCTCCATATATTTGACGGAAGATTGTGCGGAATTTTTATAAAAAAAGAACTAAAAAAAGATTCCTATATTGATCCTCATTATGACAAAATGTACTACAGAAGAACTATGTTTTTAAATAATAATAAATTCTCAAAAAAAATAAAAGACGGTAATTCGGTTAGGTAATGATTGTATTTGCTATGGTATAATTAAGAAAAAAGAGGGTAATATGAATAATCCATTAAAATATACCTGTTTATTCGGAGGCGGAGCTATAAGAGGTTTGGCATACATCGGAACCATCCGCGCATTGGAAGAACTTGGGATTGAATATGATATCATCGGAGGCTCTTCTGTCGGTTCAATATTCGCTGCACTTCTTGCCTGTGGATATAAATCCTATGAACTGGAGAATTTATTTATAAAGGTAAATTTTGAACTATTTAAAGATATCCATTTAGGCTTCAATAAACCTTTCGCCTTAAGTAAAGGAGAAATATTTGTAGATTGGATAAATGAACTAATTTCAAGAAAAATAGAAAATGTTAAGAATCGTCCTGTGGTTTTTAATGACCTTGAAAAAAATCTAGTTGTTATAACTACAAATTTAAAAACATTTAACACGCAAGAATTTTCAAAAATTGCAACACCCGACTTTGAAATAGCGAAAGCCATAAGAATTTCTTCCAGTATGCCAGGACTGATGCCTCCTTACAAGTACAATGATGCTGACTTGGTAGATGGAGACTTGCAGAAAGCATCTCCTATGTGGAGGCTGACAGACACATTAAAGCATTCTGAAAGCAGAATCTTAGAGTTTCGGCTGGAAGGTGCCTGCAGCGAAAATGACTCCAATCCGATTTCCTTTATAAATACTATTTACAGCTGCGTAACAGATGTAGCAACAGATTTTGTATCGGAAATCTATGGTGCAAATGATCGTTTTGATTGTATAAGAATTAATACCGGAGATATTTTCTTTGCCGATTTTAATCTTAATAAGGAGGCAAGAAGGGAACTTATTGAAAGCGGCTACAAACAAACAATGCATTATTTTAATGAAACCCTTCCGAAAAAGAAAGAACGACTCGCAAAAGTATACGGCAAAGCTCTTCACTACCTAAAACAGGCATACAAAGGTTTGAAAGTAAACAATGTCGAAGAAGTTCAGTGGTGGTTTGGAGATTTATTTACATTACTCTGTGAAAATAAAGAAATTATTGACCCGATAATATACCAAATGATTTTGGAAACTAAGAATACATTGATGGATGCAGTCACAACTGTACTATTTTTCCATACAAAATTCAAAAAGCACAAAGTGCTTGAAGAAGTTCTAAAAAATCTTATAAACAAAATAGAAGAGCGGCTTACAGACATTCAGCTCTACCTGCAAAATTGTAAAGTTTTGTAAAAATATTTAAAAATTCGGGTTATTTTTGTAATAAATCTTAACAAAGCACTTGAGATTTATATACTTTTGATATATATTAAGTATATAAGATTTGTTTGTTATGTGCATATATTAATTAAATCTTTTATACTGATATCCCTTAATACACCTCGGAGGGATACCATTAAACGTTACATTTACCTGATATTTTCCCCAACCACACTAGGAGTTTAATCGTATGAAAGATCAAGTTATTACAATGAAAAAATGCAACAATGCTCACCGCTCAGAAAGAAAATACACTTCCAGCCCAATTAACACAAGCGATTTTAGTGATTATATTAGAAAAATTAATTCATTCAAGAGCCTGGATGCTGTTGAAGAAAAAGAAGTCGCACTAAAAGCCAAAAATGGAGATATAAAAGCAAAGCAAAAACTTGTTCAGGCAAATTTAAAACTTGTTATAACAATAGCCAGAAAAGCTATACACGTATCTAAACTTCCGCTTGTTGACTTAATCCAGGAAGGTAATTTGGGATTAATGGTTGCTGCAGAAAAGTTCAATCCTGATTTGGGCTACAGATTTTCAACTTATGCCGGATGGTGGATTAAGCAAGCTATGTTCAAGGCAATTTCTGAACAGTCATACTGTATGAAAATTCCTGTTTATATACAAGAAACTCTTTCCAAATTTTCCAAAGTCAAATCTGAAATGGAAAAAAGTTATAACTGCCAAGTTACAAATAGTGATGTTGCAAAAAAAATGGATATAGAGCCGGAAAAAATTGGAATGTTTTTATCAGCATATAATACAACCATATCAATAGAAAGCGGACTTGAGTGCCATAACGGCAGTGAACTTAATGTTGCGGATATTTTAGAAGATAAAAATAATAAGGTTGAAGAAAATATTGAATATGAAGAATTAAAACGCGAAATTACAAACATTGTTGCAACACTTAAAGATAGAGAACAAACCGTTATAAAAATGCGATTTGGGCTTGAAAACTTTACTAAAACGACTCTCGAAGATATTGGGAAACTCTTTGGCGTTACTAAAGAATGCATAAGACAGACTGAAATAAGAGCTCTAAATAAAATGAGATTAAAACTACAAGAAGGATAGAAAACGGACATAATGTCCGTTTTTTTTTGTAAAGAGTAAATAAATCTTCACAAACAATTTGCAATTTAAATATGTTTATTTTAGTATTACAACATACGCCGATTTATAAAAAGAATGTGTTTAATTCACATTCTAATTTAAAAAGGTTTAAAAGAGGTTAAAAACCTATAAAATAGCATTATTAAAAAGAAAATTATAAAGGAACATTAAAATGGGCATTAAAGGTAAAAACGACAGAATGGTAGTTCTTGCTTGTGAAGATTGCAAAGAAAGAAACTATACAACAGTTAAAAACAAAAAGAATACAAAAGACAGACTTGAATTAAGCAAATACTGTCCAACTTGCAAGAAACACACAACTCACAAGGAAACGAAGTAGTAGTGACGCGTAACTAGTGAATAGTGACTAGTGTTAAAATATGCTCACCTATCACTATTCACTAATCACTAACTTGAGCGTCCTTAGTTCAGTTGGTAGAACGTCGGTCTCCAAAACCGGATGTCGAGGGTTCGAGTCCTTCAGGGCGCGATTTATAAAATAGGATACAGTAATTTATGAACGACACAATAGAAAATGTAAAAAATAATGTAACCACTTATTTTAAAGGCGTACGCACCGAATGGGGCAAAATTACCTGGCCGGAAAAACACCAGGTTGTGGTTGAGACATTCTTTGTTGTCGCTATTGTATTTGTATTTACTGTTTTTATCTATATAGCAGATAAAATATTTGAGTTTGGAGTTGACAAGATAGAACAGATTATCCGTTCAATGCACTAAACAACATTTATGGAAGCTTTAATAAAGGGTAAGAATAATGACTGAAAAAGACGAAAATATCGTAAACGAAGAGTTAACGGAAGGATCAATGGATGAAACTAAATCTTCCGATAAAAAGAATCAGAAACGCTGGTACATTGTTCATACGTATTCAGGCTATGAAAATAAAGTAAAGAGTAACCTTGAAAAACGTATTGAATATATGAATATGTCCGACAAAATTTTCAGAGTTGAGGTTCCGCAAAAAACCGTTACCCAGATTAAAGGCGGAAGAAAACAAGAAAAAGAAGAAAAAATCTTCCCTGGCTATGTACTTGTTGAAATGATTATGGACGAAGACAGCTGGTACGTTGTAAGACACACAGCAGGTGTTACAAAATTCGTAGGTTCTGCTAAAAAACCGATACCGGCTAAAGAAAGTGAAATCAAAAAGATTATTCACCGTTCAACTACTCAGACACAGAAAGTTGAAATGGATGTTAAAGTCGGCGAAAAAGTCAGAATTATTTCCGGTCCGTTTGCAGAATTTGTCGGCGATATTACGGAAGTTTACCCTGATAAAGCTAAGCTTCGTGCAATGGTTTCAATATTCGGACGTGAAACTCCGGTTGAGTTAGAATACAAACAGATTCAAAAACTATAATAATTACACTAAATAGCGTGGAAGGGATAAAATCCCGCTACTACCACGAAAGGAGAAAAAAATGGCAAAGAAAGTAGTAGGAAAAATTAAACTGCAAATCGAAGCAGGTAAAGCTAATCCGTCACCTCCGGTTGGTCCGGCTCTCGGTCAGCACGGTGTAAACATCATGGATTTTTGCAAGCAGTTCAATGCTAAGACTGAGTCTCAAGCAGGCTACATTATCCCTGTTGTTATCGACGTTTACGAAGACAGAAGTTTTACTTTTGTTACTAAATCACCTCCGGCTCCGGTTTTGATTAAAAAGGCATTAAATCTTTCTAAAGGTTCTGCTGTGCCTAATAAAACTAAGGTAGCTGAAATTACCAGAGAACAGCTTGAAGAAATAGCTAAAATCAAGATGAACGACTTGAATGCTACAACTATGGAAGCAGCTGTTAATATGATTAAAGGCTCTTGCAGAGCTATGGGTGTTACAGTTAAAGAATAGGCGTAAGCCCGGTGCGTAGCCGGTGTTGGCTTGCGAAAGCAAGACAAGCAGGGCGAAGCACAACGATACCGTCGTTGTGACGAAGCGACAGCGAAGGAACGAAGCAATTTTAATTGCACAGGCGGGAAAAGAATAGGCGTAAGCCCGGTGCGTAGCCGGTGTTAGCTCGCGAGAGCGAGACAAGCAGGACAAAGCACATCAATGTAATTAAACAATGGAAGGACTTTTGTCCGTTATCACCATGAAAGGAAAAGAAAAATGTCAAAAGTAACTAAAAAACAAAAAAAGCTTCAAGAATTACTGGCTGACTATACTCAACCTGTAAGCGGACGTGAAGCATTAACTAAATTACAAGAAATATCAAAAGAAGTATCTAAATTCAATGAAACAGTTGAATGCCACATGAGATTAGGTATTGAAGTTAAACACGCTGACCAGCAGGTTAGATCAACCGTTGTTCTTCCTGCCGGATTAGGTAAAGAAGTTCGTGTTTGTGTTATAGCTAAAGGACCAAAGGTTAATGAAGCAAAAGACGCCGGTGCAGACTTTTACGGAACAGAAGATATCATTGATAAAATTTCAGGCGGCTGGTTTGAGTTTGATACATTAATTGCAACTCCTGATTGTATGGGTATGCTAGGTAAATTAGGTAAAGTTTTAGGTCCAAAAGGTTTAATGCCAAACCCTAAAACCGGTACTGTTACACTAGACATAGCTAAAGCAGTTAAGGATGCTAAAGCTGGTAAAGTCGAATTCAGAGCAGACAAACAAGGTATGATTCACTGCCCTATAGGTAAAATCCAGTTCAGCAATGAAGATTTGGTTAAAAACTTCGGAACATTAGCAGATGCTGTTTTAAGAGCAAAACCTTCATCCGCTAAAGGTACTTATGTTAAGTCAGTCTATCTGACTACAACAATGGGACCAAGTATCAAGGTCGATTCAAAAAACCTTGCTGCCGAAGTTAAAGAAATTGTTGGTTGATATTTATAGCTGGCCTCGCGGTCAGCTTTTTTTTAAAGGGGGCGGAAATGATTACATCATTTCCGCCCCCTTTATGCTACAATAAATAAAAAAAGAAAAGGAGTATTAAATATGAAAATCAGAGCAAGCCACATTTTAGTTGACACAAAAGAACAAGCTGAAAATCTTTTATTGGATATAGAGAATGGCGTAGCTTTTGAAGACTTAGCAAAAGAATATTCAAAATGTCCTTCAGGACGCAACGGAGGAGACTTAAGATGGTTCGGCAAAGGTATGATGGTTAAACCTTTTGAAGATGCTGCTTTTGCACTAAAAAAAGGTGAAATCTCAAAACCTGTAGAAACCCAATTCGGCTGGCATTTAATTAAACTCACTGATATTGACGAGGGGTAAAGGGCTAAAGGGGTAAATGTAGAAGAACAATGGATTACAATACCGTCCTAAAAAATTTAGATATTGACTGCCTGCTTGTTAACTCAACTAACGAGTATTTAACAGAATATTCCGCTCTTAAAGAAAACGCAAGATATACTTTAACAGGGTTTTCCGGCTCCACTGGGGATGCTTTAATCACCCCAAGGGGAATTTACCTGTTTGTTGACGGCAGATACCATACACAGGCGGATATGGAGGCAAAAAAGGGTATAAATGTAGTAAAACTCCGGCTTGGGCAAAAACAGGATGATGAAATATGCAAGCTCATTAAGCCGAAGGAGGTTCTCGGAATTATATCTAAAAAGGTTTCGCAAAGCCGCTACGAAAAATTTCAGACGAAAGTTAAGACTAAATTACTCATAAACGACCCTATAAATGATTACACCTGCTCACATACAGAAAAACCGGTGAACTGCGGTTACAAACCACGAGAATTTACACCGGAAAAACCTACTTTTATAACTAATTTAGAAGAAGTTTCTTATCTTACTGGTTTAAGAGATTTTTCCGAGGACGGTTCCGCTAAAATCTGGGGAAAGTTGTTTATTGACGGAGATAAACAAATTCTTTTTACAGAACCTGCTGATGAATTTTTAAAGAACTTTGATAAAGAACTTGTTGTTGATAAAAATTCAATAAATGCTTATGATTATTCTTTAATTAAATATCCGGTTCATAAAGTTTCCGAAGTAAAAATTCTTAAATCCGTAAAAACAGACGAAGAAATTGAATTATATAAAAAGAATTTTGAAGCTACCGATAAAGCTGTAATGGCTATTCGCAGTTATATTGAATCAAATGATAACCTGAGTGAATTTGATATAGCAAAAAAACTCAGAGAAGAGTTTATAAACTACGGAGCTGAGTCATTAAGTTTTAAATCAATTGTAGCAATAGACAAAAATTCAGCGTTGGCGCATTATTCAAAAAACGCTAAAGATGTATATTTAAAAGAAGGTTCTTTAGTGCTGATTGATTGCGGAGCTTATTATAAAAACGGGCTTGCTACGGATATAACGAGAGTTTTCGTAAAAGGAAAACCCTCTGAATTACAAAAACAAGTTTACACAACTGTATTAAAAGCCTTTTTAAACGCTTATCACAATAATGCAGCAACAGGTTTTGAGATTGATACTCTCGCTCATTCAATTCTTGATAACAAAATTAAAGGATTTACATTCTCACACGGTCTCGGACACGGTATAGGAATTAATGTTCACGAATACCCGCCAAATTTGAGCCAAAACGAGATAGCAAAAATTGAAATCCTCAATAATATGTGTTTTACAATAGAACCGGGGCTTTATAATCCGGAATATTTCGGTGTACGTCTTGAAAACTCCTGCTACAGAAAAGACTGCAAGAATATCTCTTTTGTTAAAATGAGCTTTGAGGGTAAATTAATTGATTTTAACCTCTTGAACGAGCAGGAAAAAGAATGGCTTAAGGAGTTTAAAGTCCTATGAAAATAACAAGCGTAAATAATGAGCTTATTAAAGAAACAGCTAAGCTTCTCCAAAAAAAATATCGAGATGAATCCGGACTATTTATTATAGAAGGTTCTAAAGGAATTAACGAAGCTATAGAAGCAGGTCTTGATATTAAGCAAATATTTGTATTGGAACCATCTGCAAAATATACGGGCTTAAATCAGACAGAAGTAAGTGAAGCTGTTATGTCAAAAATTACAGACGCAAAAACCCCGCCGAAAGTTGCAGCTGTAGCAAAGCAGCCTGGACATGCCCTTGAAGAATTAAAAAGCTTAAAAAGAATTGCTCTTTTTGAGGGAATAAAAGACCCGGGAAATCTCGGAACAATCTTAAGAACCGCTGCTGCGTTCGAGATAGGAGGTATTATTTTATACGGCGACACGGTTGATGTTTACAATCCGAAGTGTGTCCGCTCGGCAGTCGGAAACTTGTGGAAAACAAAGGTTTTTGAAATAAAAGACTTTGCAAAACTTGAAGCTAACTTCAAAGATTTTCAGAGGATTGCAACCCTTCCTACTGCGGAAGCAATCCCGCTTAACAAATTTACCCCGAAGGATAAAATTCTTGTAATGTTTGGCTCGGAAGCTAATGGTTTAAGCGAAGAGTTAAAAGAATTTGCAACAGATAAAATCACTATAGAGATGTCAGATAAAGTTGAATCGTTAAATTTAAGTATATCAGCCGGAATTATACTGTATAAAATATATAAGTAACAAAGAAGCCCCCGTTCGCACGGGGGGCTTCAATTACAAAACTATAACTATATTATTTATATTAAGGTCAAAGCTATACTTGGCGTTTGGTTAGCGGTTGAAAGCAATGTTGCGGATGATTGCTGTAGAATTTGATATTTAATAAAGTTTGAAGCTTCTGTAGCAATATCTGCATCCTTTATAGAAGAGTTTGCAGACACTATATTCTCCTTTTGTACACTTATTGCATCAACAGCTGATTCTACACGATTCATATATGCACCAATAATAGTTCTTCTGTCAGAAATATTTTTTATTGCATCATCAATAAAGTATAAAAATTCACGTGCAGTAGAATCATTTGTATATACAGCATCACATATAGCTGTAATACTTGAGAGTACGCCGTCTTCGTAATCATCAGGATTTAATTCAGCAACCCTTTCTGCAAGATAGTCAGTTGTTTCTTCCGGATTTGACCTTTGATACCAGGTATCAGTAGCCTGCCCGCCTGCTATAAATATTGCAGTACATTTTGCAGACAAGAAAAGAGATGCTTCCATGTTTATAATATTTTCAAGCCCGGAGTGGTTACTTACTTGCAAATTAATACCATCACCACTTACAGCAGCATTGCTCGTTCCATCTAAAAGCTGAATACCATTATAATCAATAACAGAGCAAAGACGGTTAATTTCCTGCATTCTTTCTTCTACTTCCAGTCTTATTGCCCACATAGAAGCTGTTCCATAAGTACCGTTAGCAGCTTGCTCAGTCAAATCTCTGATACGTTGTAAATAATCACCCAGAATAGTCAGAATTCCTTCTTCTGTATCAAGAAGAGCAAGCCCCATTGTTGTATTGGATTCTGCTACATCATACCCGGAAATCTGTGCTTCCATAAGCATTGATACAGCAGAACCTGCAGCATCGTCAGCTCCTGAGTTAATTCTGTAACCGGTGGTCAATCTTTCGATTGCAGTATTCATCCCGGAAGTAGCCTGGGATAAATTTCGTTGTGCCACCAACGCTCCTAGGTTCGTGTTGATTGTAATTGCAGCCATTTTTAAATCTCCTTTTTTAGTATTTCTTCCTTGATTTGTAATTTGTAATTGATATGTATTTATTTATAATCTAACAAAGCCTCATAGCCATATTTACAGGCTTTATTGATATATTTTTGGGGTTTTATTTTATCACATTACTATACTAAAACATTTGGCAGACAAATTAAATTCTCATTAAGTTAGAACTTTCTCCACCAAAAGTATAAAGTTTGAAATACCAAAACAGCTATAACGCCCACACAACAATTAAAAAAGCAATTTGTGCAACATAATTACTATTGTGTTGTATTATTACCATAATATCACACTATGACTGGTTTGTACAGAGTATG